>CAIPVV010000047.1 GCA_903868595.1 uncultured Pseudomonadota bacterium | reverse complement strand
GGACCGTGTCTCAGTTCCAGTGTGGCTGGTCGTCCTCTCAGACCAGCTACGGATCGTCGCCTTGGTGAGCCTTTACCTCGCCAACTAGCTAATCCGACTTTGGCTCATCTTTTAGCGCGAGGTCTTGCGATCCCCCGCTTTCACCCGTAGGTCGTATGCGGTATTAGCTTGAGTTTCCCCAAGTTATTCCCCACTAAAAGGCAGATTCCAAAGCATTACTCACCCGTTCGCCGCTCGCCGCCAGTATTGCTACCGCGCTGCCGCTCGACTTGCATGTGTTAAGCACGCCGCCAGCGTTCAATCTGAGCCAGGATCAAACTCTTCACTTGAAGCTTTTGAACTTTCAACTAAAAAGAGTGAACTCAAAACCCATTGCTGGACTTCTTTGGTCACTCGGTCATTTGCATCAAAGACGCATTGACGCGAGTCCCCACACAAATTATCTACCGAATTTTTAAAAAGCGTCCCGGTCGCTGGGGCCGGGTGGCCGGTCACTCTAGGTGCCCGGCGAGGGGGGCGAAGTATAGCTACTTGCTGCGCTTCGTCAACCCTATTTTTTCGTTCCCTCGTCGCTTCGTCGTGTCGCTTTTCAGCGAGGCCGGAGCAACTCGGGGCGCGCAGTATAGCCAGACGGAAAGGCCTGTCAACGCAATGTCACAAAAAAGTTTTAGTTGCTAGAAACCTGATTAAAAACATGCCTTTCCCGCCAGCCGCTGCTTGCTCTTCCGCGACTGGGGGTCCGGAGGGGCCTTTAGCAGTCCTCCCAGGCAAGGCAGTGGACCTCGCGTACGCCGGGGACGTCTATACGCAGTGCTACGGGTGCGGTACGGGGGCTTGCAGGGGGGGGCTCGGGTGGGGAGGGCTCCTGGCGCCCTGCCCCGCAGCGGGCCGGCGCAGTACCGGGTATCCCTTGTCCGCTGCGGGAGCCGGAACGTGCCGTATCGGATACGCCGTGGCCCGAACGGGTTTTCGAGACGGCACGCCAGCGGGGGGCTGATGGTGGCCCTGGTTGCGGAAATCCACCCGGAATGACGTAGTTGCGGCCTTGCAGCAGCGCGAGGGAATCGAGACGGGAAGCGTTGAGGGAGCTGGCCGCACCGGGACGGGCGGCCAGCACGCACCGGCGTATCAGGCCGGCGCGGAGACCTGCACGCGCGCGAAGCGGCGCGGACCCAATTGCAGAATGTGCTGGGCGCCAACGGCTAGGCGCAGTTCCTTGTCGGTTACCTTGTTGCCATCGATGCGCACGGCGCCCTCGGCGATCTTACGAGAGGCCTCGGAGTTGCTTGCCACCAGGCCCGCCTCCTTCAACGCCGCGGCGAGCCTCGCACCACCGGCGTCGATCGCGGAGATGAACTGCAGCGGCAAGTCCGTCGGCAGCACCTTCTGCGCAAAGCGCGCGATGAAGGCTTCCTGCGCGCGCGTTGCCGCGGCTGCATCGTGGAAGCGCGCCACGATCTCGGCTGCCAGCTCGAACTTCACGTCGCGCGGATTGCGCCCTTCCTCTATGCCCTTGCGAAGTGCTGCGATGTCACCCAGGGGCCTGAAGCTCAGCAGCTCGAAGTACCGCCACATGAGCGTGTCGGAAATCGACATGAGCTTGCCGAACATGGTTTCCGGGTCTTCTGCGATTCCTACGTAATTCCCGAGGGATTTGGACATTTTATTAACCCCGTCGAGTCCTTCCAGCAGCGGCACGGTGATCACCACCTGCGGCTCCTGGCCGTAGTGCTCCTGCAATTGGCGTCCGACCAGCAGGTTGAATTTCTGGTCCGTGCCGCCCAGTTCCACGTCGGCCTGCAGCGCCACGGAGTCATAGCCCTGTACGAGCGGATAGAGGAACTCATGCAGCGCGATGGGCTGGTTGCCCTTGAAGCGCTTGTTGAAGTCATCCCGCTCCAGCATCCGGGCGACAGTGTGGCGCGCGGCGATCTCGATCAAGCCGGAGGCGCCCATCGGCCCGAACCAGCGGGAATTGAAATCCACCTTGGTGCGCTCGCCGTCGAGGATCTTGAAGACCTGCTGCTGGTAGGTTTGGGCATTGGCCTTGATCTCCTCGGGGGTCAGGCGCGGCCGGGTGACGTTGCGACCCGTGGGGTCGCCGATCATCCCGGTGAAATCACCGATCAGGAATACCACGTCGTGGCCGAACTGCTGGAACTGCCGCATCTTGTTGATCAGGACGGTGTGGCCCAGGTGCAGGTCGGGCGCGGTGGGATCAAAACCGGCCTTGACGACCAGGGGCCGGCGACGCGAAAGCTTCTTGATGAGATCCGCTTCGGTCAGGATTTCTTGTGCGCCGCGGCGAAGTTCCGCGAGCTGGTCGGCAAGAACAGGGTCGAGGACCGTGGGGTCCGGGGTATGGGTCATGGCGATTAAATGTCTCGCGCCCTGGGGCGGACATCGCCTTTTCGCGCAGAGCCTCTTATAGAAGAATAACCGCGCGCGTGCAGGAAGTCCCAACTTGGCGCGTGCGCAGGGCCCCTTCATTGACCCACCTGGTGGCGTCGGTTACGGTTGCCGGCCACTTCCTAAAGTTCTGATTCCGGAAGGTTTTCACGTTGATTTTCAGCAGCCATATCCACCATATGCCCGGCATCATCAGTGGCCCCGCGCGCGTACGCGCGCTGCAGCTGCTGTGCTGCGCGGTGGTCGCCTGGGCGGGCGTGCGCGCCACCTCCGATTCGGATCCTTCACTGCACCTGGCGGAGGCGGCGTTCAATGTCATGGAGCCCGCCCTGCGTCCGGCCTCCCCCGCCAACGTCGGCGCTGCGATGCAGGCTGCCGAGGCAGGCCTGTCGCGGATCGAGGTGATCGTCCGCCGCAACGACACGCTGGACCAGATCTTCCGTCGCCTGGAACTGTCGATGTCGGACCTGGCCAACCTGCGGGCGATGCAGGGCCTGAAGGTGATGCTGGATAGATTAAAACCCGGCGAGGTCCTCACGCTGAGCCACCGCGCCGGGGAGCTGATGGGCTTTGAGCGCCGCCTGACGCCCAGCGAGACGCTGAAGGTCAAGCGCGACGAGGAAGCCGGCTTCATCGCCCACGTCGAGGAGACGCCGCTGACCCGCACGCCGGTCACCACCCACGGCGTGATCCGCTCCTCGCTGTTCGAGGCAGCCGCCTCGGCCGGCCTGCGCGACCAGACGGCACTGGCCCTGGCGGACCTGTTCGGGTGGGACATCGACTTCGTGCTGGACCTGCGCAGCGGCGATGACTTCACCGTCACCTACGAGCAGGTCAGCCGCGAGGGCGAGCGGCTCGGCGATGGCGCGATCCTGGCCGCCCGCTTCGTGAACCAGGGCAAGACCTACGAGGCCGTGCGCTTCATCGGCGAGGACGGCAAGGCGCGCTATTTCACGCCCGACGGCCGCAGCCTGCGCAAGGCCTTCCTGAAGGCGCCCGTGGAGTTTTCGCGCATCAGCTCGGTGTTCGCCGCGGCCCGCAAGCATCCGATACTGAACCTGATCCGCGCCCACAAGGGCGTGGACTACGCGGCTCCCAGCGGCACGCCGGTGCGCGCCGCGGGCGATGGCCGCGTGGTGTTCCGTGGGCAGAAGGGCGGCTACGGGAACGTGCTGGAGATCGAGCATCCCGGCAAGATCACCACGCGCTACGGCCACCTCTCCCGCTTCGCCGCGAACCTGAGGCCCGGCGATAAGGTGAGCCAGGGCGAGGTGGTCGCCTACGTCGGCATGACGGGCCTGGCCACCGGGCCGCACCTGCATTTCGAATACCTGGTCCACGGCGAGCAGCGCAACCCGCAGACCGCGGTGAAGAGCGCGGAGGCCACGCAGCTGGAAGCGGCATTGCGGCCGGCGTTCCAGCGGCAGTCCGGGCCGCTGCTGGCCAGCCTCAACGGCTCGCCGCTGCCGCTGCCGCCCGCGGTGCCACCGGTCACGGCCACGCGCGCCGTGGCCGCTCGCTGAGCCGCCGTGCACGAGGCCCCGCCATGACCCTGTACGCCGGCCTCATGTCCGGCACGAGCATGGACGGCGTCGACGCCGTCCTGCTGCAAGTCACGGCAGCAGGCTGCCAGGTGGTCGGGGCGACCCATGTGGACTACGACGCCGGCCTGACGCAGCGACTGCGCAGCGCCGTCGCCAATCCGGTCCAGGCGGGCCTGGATGAGCTGGGCCAGCTGGATTGCCTCGTGGCCGAGGCCTTCGCCCAGGCCACGCAGGCGCTGCTGCGCCTCACGGCGACCGATGCCGCCGCTGTACGCGCGATCGGTAGCCATGGCCAGACCCTCCTGCACCGCCCCCGCAGCCTGCCGCGGTTCACGCTGCAGATCGGCGACCCCAACCTGATCGCCGAGCAGACCGGGATCGACGTGGTGGCGGATTTTCGCCGGCGCGACCTGGCGGCCGGTGGCGAGGCGGCACCCCTGGTGCCCGCTTTCCACGCTGCGGTCCTCGGGCACCCTGGCGAAGCGCGCGTGGTGGTCAATATCGGCGGCATCGCCAACATCACGGTGCTGGCGGCGGATGGCGCGGTCACCGGCTTTGATACGGGCCCCGGCAACTGCCTGATGGACCTGTGGATTCAGTCGCTGGGGCCGCAAGCCTTCGACCGCGATGGCGCCCTGGCCGCCTCCGGCCGGGTGGATGCCGCGCTACTGCAGCACCTGCTGGCCGAACCCTATTTGTCGCGGCCGGCGCCCAAGAGCACGGGCCGCGAACTCTTCAATAGCCTGTGGCTGCAGGCGGCCCTGGCGGGCCGTGCGCTGGGCGCGGCCGACGTGCAGGCGACGCTCTGTGAGTTCACCGCGGTCAGCATCGCCCGCGCGATCAGCGACCTGGCCGCGGTGCAGCCCGCACGGGTACTGGTGTGCGGTGGCGGCGTGCTCAATGGCCAGCTGCTGCGCCGGCTCGCGGCGCAGCTGCCCGGCGTGGCCGTGGAGAGCACCGCCGCCTACGGCATCGACCCGCTGCACGTGGAGGGCGCGGCCTTCGCGTGGCTTGCGCACCGGCATATCGAGCGCCTCGCGGGGAACCTGCCGGCCGTGACCGGCGCGCGGGGCCCCCGCGTGCTGGGCGCCCTGTACCCCGGCCTCGTCACGTCGCTGTAATAATTGCTGCGCAACATGACCTCAAACCTCAAAAGTGCCATGGATTCGAGCGACCTTAAGTCCCCGAGCTACTACAGCAACCGCGACCTCTCCTTCCTGGAATTCAACCAGCGTGTCCTCGCGCAGGCGCAGGATGAGACCTTGCCGTTGCTGGAGCGCTTTCGCTTCCTGTGCATCTCCTGCAGCAACCTGGATGAGTTCTACGAGATCCGCGTCGCGGGCCTCAAGCAACTGCTGGATCTGGGCACCCTGCTGATCGGCACCGACCAGCTGCCGATCGACTCGCAGCTGGAAGCCATCCACGGCCGCGCCCTGCAACTGGTGCATGACCAGTACGAGTGCCTGAACGAGGTGCTCCTGCCGGCGCTGCAGCGCGAGGGCATCCGTCTGCTGCAGGCGGATGAGTGGAGCCCCGAGCAGCGGGACTGGCTGCGCGAATACTTCCGCCATGACGTGGAGCCCGTGCTCAGTCCCCTGGGACTGGACCCCGCGCGCCCCTTCCCTCGCATCCAGAACAAGAGCCTGAACTTTGCGGTGCAGCTCTCCGGCAAGGACGCTTTCGGCCGCGACAGCGAGCTGGCGGTCGTGCAGGCGCCGCGGTCGCTGCCGCGCGTGGTGCCGTTGCCCGCGAACCCCGACGGCGGCTACGTCCTGCTATCCACGATCGTGGAGGCCTTCGTGGACCTGCTGTTCCCGGGCATGGAGGTGCGCGGGTGCTTCCAGTTCCGGGTCACCCGCAACAGCGACCTGTTCGTCGATGACGAGGAGGTCGATGACCTGCGCCGCGCGCTGGAGGGCGAGCTTGCACATCGCCGCTACGGCGCCGCCGTGCGCCTGGAGACCGGCGAGGACTGCCCGACGGAGGTGACTGAGTTCCTGCTGCAGCAGTTTGCGCTGGAGCCCCTGGATCACTACGCCGTGCCGGGACCCGTGAACCTCAACCGCCTCTCGGCCCTGTACGACCTGGTGCCGCGCACGGACCTGAAGTACCCGCCGTTCACACCCGCGGTACACCGCCGGCTGCTCGCCGCGCCGGACCTCTTCGCAGCGATCCGCCAGCAGGACCTGCTGCTGCACCACCCCTTCCAGAGCTTTGCGCCGGTGCTGGATTTCCTGCGCCAGGCCGCAGCCGACCCCCACGTGCTGGCGATCAAGCAGACGCTGTATCGCACCGGCGCCGAGTCGCCGATCGTGGATGCGCTGGTGGCCGCCTCCCATGCCGGCAAGGACGTGACCGTCATCGTGGAGCTGCGGGCCCGTTTCGACGAGGAGGCCAACATCGAGCTCTCCAACCGCCTGCAGGAAGCCGGCGCGCACGTCATGTACGGGGTGGTCGGCTACAAGACCCACGCGAAGCTCTGCATGGTCGTGCGGCGCGAGAGCGACGGCATGCGCCGCTACTGCCACCTGGGCACAGGCAACTACCACCTGCAGACGGCGCGCGCCTACACCGACTACGGCCTGTTCACCTGCCAGGAGGAGATCGGCGCCGACGTGCACGAGATCTTCCTGCAGCTGACCAGCCTGACGCGCACGCCAACGCTGCGCCGGCTGCTGCAGGCCCCGTTCAGCCTGCACGAGGGGCTGCTCGCGCTGATCGAGCGCGAGCAGCAGCTGGCGAGCCAGGGCCGCCCGGGCCGCATCATCGCCAAGATGAACGCGCTGGTGGAGCCGCAGATCATCGAGGCGCTGTACCGCGCGTCCTGCGGCGGCGTGCAGATCGACCTGATCGTGCGCGGCGTCTGCTGCTTGAAGCCGGGACTGCCCGGCGTGTCGGAGAATATTCGCGTGCGCTCCATCGTCGGGCGCTTCCTGGAGCACCCGCGTGTCTACTGCTTCGGCAACGACGGCGACGCCAAGCTCTTCTGCTCCAGCGCGGACTGGATGGAGCGCAATTTCTTCCGGCGCGTGGAAGTGGCCTTCCCGATCCTGGACCGGGAGCTGCGCGACGGCATCATCGAGGACTTGAAGCTGTACCTGCGGGATGACCGGCAGGCGTGGCTGCTGGGGCCGGAGGGCCGCTTCGAGCGCGTCCTGCCTCCAGGACAGGGCCGCATCAGCGCGCAGCAGGAACTCACCGAGCGCTACGCAGCGGCTGCCCAGACCAGCCTTACGACGTAAAGATCCTCAGGCGCAGGCCCTGCGCCTTCAGGTGTTCCACTTCCTGCTGCAAGTCCGCCGAGGTCAGCGGGTGGTCACGCAGCGAGCGCAGTTTGAAATGCATCTCCAGCGTGCGCGGCCGCGGCATCAGCTCAATCCCCGGCAGCGACACGCCGCTGCGGCCCCGATGCAGCAGCACGGCCAGGCGCAGCAGCAGCACCAGGTACAGCGAGAGGCTGTCCCACGGCGGGATCAGGTCCTCGACGCCCTCCAGACTCAGCTTGCGTCGGTGCGCACCGACCAGGCGCGCCAGCAGCAGCTGCTCCTCGTGCGCAAAGCCCGGCATGTCGGCGTTCTCCAGCAGATAGGCACCGTGGCGGTGATAGCCGCTGTGCGCGACATCCAGGCCGATCTCGTGCAGGCGCGCAGCCCAGCGCAGCGCCAGCTCCGCCAGTGGATCCTCCAGCCCCCAGGCTTTGCGCACCTGCTGCAGGAAGTCCACCGCCGTCTCCTCGACGCGCGCGGCCTGGGCGACATCCACGTGGTAGCGACCCTGCATCGAGCGCACGGTGCGCTCGCGCGCATCCTCGGCCGAGTAGCGGCCCATCATGTCGTAGAGCAGGCCCTCGCGCATCGCGCCGTCCGCGACCCGCATCTGGCGAATGCCCAGCTGGGCGAAGACCTCCGTGAGGATCACCAGGCCGCCGGCGAACACCGCGCGGCGCTCCTCGGTGACGGTGAGTAGGGGTATCGCGCGATTGGTGCCGGCGCGCACCAGCAGTTCGATGAGCCGCTCCATGCCTTCCAGCGTGATGCTCGTGCACTGCGGGTCGAGCTCGCGCAGCGCATCGAAGATCGCCCTGACGGTGCCGGAGCTGCCCGCCGCGCCGTCCCAGCCGCGGGCGCGGTAGGCCATCTGGATCGGCTCCAGTTCCTGCTGGGCGGCGACCCGCGCGCGCTCGAAGCGCTTGGCCGAGAGCTTGCCGTCGCCGAAGTAGCGCGCGCTCATCGTCACACAGCCCAGGTGCAGGCTCTCCAGGTCCAGGGGCTCAAGACCCTGGCCGATGATCAGCTCAGTGCTGCCGCCGCCGATGTCGACCACCAGGCGGCGCCCTGCATCCAGCGGCAGCGTGTGCACGACGCCGGAGTAGATGAGGCGCGCTTCCTCGCGACCCGCGATGATCTCGATGGGATAGCCGATGGCCTCGCGCGCCCGTTCCAGGAACGCCTGCTTGCGCCGCGCGCGGCGCAGCGCATTGGTGCCGACGACACGCACGCCATCGGCATGCATGTCGGCCAGACGCTGGCCAAAGCGCTGCAGGCAGGCCAGCGCGCGTGCCGCCACCGTCTTGTCCAGGCGACCGTCCTCATCCACGCCTTCGGCAAGGCGCACCATCTCGCGCAGGCGATCGATGATCACCAGCTGGCCGTTGACATGACGCGCAACGACCATGTGAAAACTATTGGAGCCGAGATCGACCGCCGCGAGTACGTCCGGTACCCGCGTCGCTTGGCGGTTCAAGCCGCGAAGGAAGACCCGCAGCCGCAGGTCGTCGTGGCGTTGGGATTGCGAATGACGAACTGCGCGCCCTCAAGGCCCTCGCGATAGTCGATCTCCGCGCCACTGAGGTACTGGAAGCTCATCGGGTCCACGAGCAGCTTCACGCCGAGCTTCTCCACCAGCGTGTCGCCATCCTGCAGCGTCTCGTCGAACTCAAAGCCATAGCTCAAGCCCGAGCAACCGCCGCCCTGCACGAAGACGCGCAGCATCAGCGCCGGGTTGCCCTCGCCGCGGATTAACTCGCCGACCTTGGTCGCCGCCGCGTCGGTGAAGATCAGCAGGTCGCCGTTCGGCGCAACTTCGCTGGAGCCGTGGCTGTGGTGGTCGTGGCTGTGGTCTGCTTCGGCACTCATAAAAAACCCAAATATGACAACGGGTTAACGCGATTCTAGGCTTTGCCCGGACATCGGTCCAGCCAGGCTCACCAGCTTACCGTTGATGCGGGCCCCCGGGGGCATTTCAATGGCCCCGTAGAGCACATCGCCGTGTACGCGCGCGGTGGGGCCCCGCACCGGTTGCGACGCCGCGTAGAGGTCGTCGCGCACGCAACCCCCCACCTCCACCCGCGGGACTCGGACCGAGCCGGTGAGGGTGCCCTGCGCGCTGAGGCAGAGGGGGCCCCTCGGGAGCTTCCACGGTGCCGCGGACCTGGCCGTCCCGGTGCAGGCCACCGCTGAAACCCGCCCCCCCCGGACGCGTCTCGCGGGCCCGATCCGGGTAGCCACGCGGCCGGCAGGCCGCGCTGCGCGAGTGAACCGGCGCGATGCTCCTAGGCAGGCTCGGGGTTCCACAGGAAAGTCTGCCGCAACGGCGCTGCGCCCTTGCGGTTTGGGCGCAGCTCGACGGTAACGCGTTCCGGGCGGAACACGCCCGGAATATCAATTTCCACATCGATCGACTGCAGATAGCGGAAGTTGAATGGTATTTCGCGCTTTTTATCGACCGTTACATCCGCGAGCTCATGCCGGACGGGCAGCAGGCCCTCGCTGCCCTCCACCGTCACGCCCAGCGCTCCGCCGACCATGTCCTCCGGGCGCACGGGCCGACCGAGCACCAGCTTGAGCACAAACCGGCGCGGGGTTGCCGTGGCCTGCACCTTGAACTGCTGGATCTTCACCGGCGACTGCCCGCTGTCGCCCACGACGCCGCGGTAAAAGGCCAGGTCCTGCGCCTGGCGGGCCACCTGGGCCTGCAGTTCGCCGATCGTGCGCGACACCTCGGCACGCTCGCGCGTCTGGCCGATGCCGGCGGATTCCAGCGCCGCCAGCTGCACGCGCTGCTCGTGGTCGAGACGCTCCAGCTCGCTGATCTGGGCGCGCAGCGCCGCCCGCGCGGCAAGCGCCTCCCGCACGTCGTAGCCGGCGCGGTAGCGACCCAGCTCGTAGGCCAGGTACAGCAGCACCGGCACCAGCGCCACCGCACCAAACACCAGGGCACGGCGCAGCGGGGAATCGGTACGGATGGGGAGCCGGGACTGCATGGGGCTTTGGCCGGCAGGCCCGGGCAAACGCCCTAGGAGGCCGCACGCGCGGCGGTCGGGGCCTTGCCGCGCGTGCGGGAACCCCACCAGGCCGGATAGGGTGGCAGTCCCTGCGGGCGGGCCAGCGGGCCCAGCTCCTGCAGCGCCCGCACGTATACCGGGCGCTTGAAGTAGATCACCTCGCGAACCGGCTGCCAGTAGTCCACCCAGCGCCAGCGGTCGAACTCCGGCTCGCCGGTCGTATCAAAGCGAAACGCCTCGACGGGTCGCTTCAGCCGCAGCAGGAACCAGCGCTGCTTCTGCCCGATGCACAGCGGCTGCTTGTCGCGGCGCACGTAGCGGTTGGGAAGCCGGTAGCGCAGCCAGCGCTCGGTCTGGCCGACCATCTCCACGTCATCGGGCGTCAGGCCGATCTCCTCGTGCAGTTCGCGGTACAGCGACTGCTCCGGCGACTCGCCCTGGCGCACGCCGCCCTGGGGGAATTGCCAGCCCTTGCCTCCCGCGCGACGGCCCAGGAACAGCTGCCCGGCAGAGTCCATCAGGACTATGCCGACATTGGCGCGAAAGCCGTCCCGATCGATCACGTCGCTCATAGCAACCCTTTTAACCCGGGCGCCACCCCGCGCTCAAGGCGCGGCTGACGCCCTGCAGCCCGATGCCCTCAGGCCCGTCTCTGCACGACCGCGCGACGGTCCTTGAGGTAGTCGAAGCCCTGCAGCATCAAAGCCTTGAAGGTCGGGAAGTCGCGCGACAGCACGGCGGTGCGCAGGCGATCGACGGACTTGGCCAGCGCCTCCAGCGACTCGGCGCCATAGTCGTTGAGCGCCTGGATCTCGTAATAGAGCTCCGGGCTCTCCTCCGCCACATCGGTGGCCACTTCCAGCTGTGCATCGAAGGTCGTGCTGGAGAGCTTGGCCAGCCGCGGGGCAGCCTCCCCGCTCTCCGCCAGCGCCGTAAAGAAGGCAATGTTCAGCGCGTGGGAGAGGCCCAGGACATAGGCGATCAAGCGGTCGTGCTCGTCCAGGCCCATGACCACCTGCTCGGCCATCGTCGGGGCGAACAGGGAGCGGGCGGCCGCGAGCGCCTCCTCAGAGCCCAGGTCGACGAAGATCACGTGGCGGTCGGAGAGCAGCTCCGTCGAGGGGCCAAACATCGGATGCAGCGAGGTGACCTTCACGCCTGCGGCCTGCAGGGCATAGAGCCCGCCGCGCAGGGGCGACTTCAGCGACCCCAGGTCAAAGACCACCCCCGGCGGCCGGCGCAGCGCGAGCTCGCTGAGGATCGCGCCGCTCACGCTCAGCGGCGTGGCCACGACGATGAAGTCATAGCTCGCCAGGTCAGGCAGTTCCCGCCAATCGGCCACCACCGGGACGCCCGGTGCGGCGCCATTGGGGTCGGCGACCTGCACGGCGAAACCCTGGGAGCTCAGGAACTGGGTGAACCAGCCCCCCATCTTGCCGGCGCCGCCGATGATCAGCGCCTGGCGCCCGGTGCCCGCACCCTGGGCCGCGACACGCGCCTGCTCCTGGGTAGTCAGGGAGGAGCGTATCAGCAGCCGCAGCACGTCCTCCGCCAGCTCCCCGGGCAGTCCGAGCTTCTCGGCGCGCGCACGCACGCCCAGGATGACCTCGCGTTCGCGCTGGTAGTCGCGGGTGGGGTAGCCGGTGGCGCGCTTCGCGGCGGCGATTTCCCGGCTCGCGGCCTGCCGCTTGGCGATCAGGGACAGCAGTTCGCCGTCCAGCTCATCCAGCTGACGGCGCAATTCCTCGAGAGTCATGGCAAGGCCTCGTACGGCGGAACCCGGGCGGGAAAGCCCGGGCTCCGTTTTATCGACGCGTCACGAGGCTGGCAAGCGCTTCCTGATATTTCCCGAAGATCAGTGCAGCGGAATCACGATGCTCAGGCCCAGCGCCGGCGCCACGATCTGGCCGTAGCCGTAGGGCTCCTGGTAGCGGTAGTAGCGCGGCGGGGGCGCGTAATAGCCCGGGGCGTAGTAGCTGGGCGCGTAATAACTGGGGGCGTAATAGCGCGCCACCCGCCGATGCTCGCGGTAACCCTCTGAGCGGTCATCGCGATCGTAGTGCTCGCGGCGCCATTCCTGCGGGCCATGCCGCCACTCGCCGCGATCACCGCGCCACTCCTGGCGCTCGTGTCCGCCGCGATCCCAGCGCTCGTCATCGTGCGCCAGGGCCGTGCCCGCCGCGGCGAGCGCCAAAACCGAGAACAGGATCGAACGCAACATAACCCTTCTCCTTGTCTACCTGGAAATCACGGTAGGCTGCGAGCGCTGAATGACCCCTGAACGCGCAAACGGCTAAGATGCCGCCATGGCAATGAATGACGTACTGCCGGAACCGCTGCCCGCGGATCCGCTCAAGATCGCGGCGGAGTGGCTTGCCGAGGCCTACCGCCGCGCCGAACAGCCCAACCCCAACGCCATGGTCCTGGCCACCGTGAGCGCCGCCGGCCAGCCCTCCGCGCGCGTGGTGTTGTGCAAGGACATCGTGGCCGAGCCCGGCTACGTGCACTTCGTGAGCAACTACCACTCGCGCAAGGGACTGGAACTCGCCGGCAACCCCCGCGCCGCGCTCGTCATGCACTGGGACCACAGCCACCGGCAGCTGCGTATCGAGGGCGTGATGCGCCAGAGCACGCCCGCCGAGAGCGATGCGTACTTCGCCTCCCGCGCCTGGCAGAGCCAGCTGGGCGCACACGCGAGCCAGCAGAGTGAGCCCATCGCCTCGCGCAGCACGCTGATCGAGAGGCTCGATGCCGTCACGCGCCAGTACGGGGCTGCGCCGCAGCCCGGCGGCGCGGGCATTCCGCGACCCGCGCACTGGGGCGGCTACATGCTGTGGGTGTCGGCGGTGGAGCTGTGGGTGGAGGGCGACGCACGCATCCATGACCGCGCGCGCTGGACGCGGCAGCTCACGTTCGACGCCGCAGGCTCCGCCCACACCGGCCCGTGGCATTCAACGCGCCTGCAGCCCTAGCCGCGCACTGCCCGCCATGAGCACCGCAGGGATCGCGACGTCCGCCGAGCGCCTGCTGTGCTACGTGATCGCGCTGTGGTCAGGCTTCTTCGTGATGGCCATCGAGCTGCTGGGCGGGCGACTGCTCGCGCCGAACTTCGGCAGCAGCATCTACGTCTGGGGCGCCATCATCACGGTGTTCATGCTCGCGCTCTCGCTGGGCTACCTGGCCGGCGGTCGCTGGTCGCTGGAGCGACCCAGCCTGCAACGCCTCTCGCTGCTGCTGCTGGCCGCCGCGGTGACGGCACTGCCGGTGCTGCTGTTCGCCGGCGAGCCCCTGGAGCGACTGGCCATCGCGATCCCGGACCCGCGCTTTGGCTCGCTGAGCGCCGCGGCGCTGCTGTTCTTCGTACCGACGTTCTTCTCAGGGATGGTCTCGCCGTATTGCGTGCGGCTGGTCGTGGATGGAGAGGCCACGTCCGGGCGACGGGCCGGCCAGCTGTTCTTCGTATCCACCTTCGGCAGCGCCGCCGGCACGATCCTCACGTCCTTCTACCTGGTGCTGTGGTTCGAAGTGAACAGCATCCTGCTCAGCCTGATGGGCTTCTCGGTACTGCTGTCCGCAAGCGGCGTACTGGCCGGCCGGAGACGCGCATGAAACTTCTGCTGGTGACGCTACTGGGGCTCGGCGCCCTCCTGCTGGGGGAACCCGCCAGCGCCCAGATGAGCATCGTGCACTCCGAGCGCTCGCTCTACCGCGAGGTGCTGGTGTACGAGGAGGACGGCGAGCGCTGCATGTGCTTTACGCGCCAGTGCCGCATCGGCCGGCAAACCTGCATCGACCTCACGCACCCCAACCGCTTCGCGCTGAACTACACACGCATGATGCTGGCCGGCGCGCTGTTCTCAAGCCCCGACCCGCGCCGCATCCTGATCATCGGCCTGGGTGGCGGATCGCTGCCCACGGCGCTGCGCCACCTCCTGCCCGACGCGCAGATCGACGTGGTGGAGATCGATCCGGCGGTGACGCGGGTGGCCAAGCAGTACTTCGGGTTCAGCGACGGCCCCAAGCTGCACGTGGCGGAGGTGGATGGCCGCGTCTACGTCAAGCGCGCGGGCCGCGAGGGCAAGCAGTACGACGTGATCCTGCTGGATGCGTTTGACCATGAGTACATCCCCGAACACATGTTGACGCGGGAGTTCCTGACGGAGGTCAAGGCCCTGCTCTCGCCGCGCGGCGTGCTGGTGGCCAACACCTTTTCCTCCAGCCACCTCTACGACCACGAGTCCACCACCTATACGAGCGTCTACGGCAGCTTCTACAACCTCAAGCGCGAGAACCGCGTGGTGGTGGCCCGCCTGGGCGGCTTGCCCACGCCCGAGGAGCTCAAGGCGCGCTCCGCCACCTACGAGGCGGCGCTCAAGGCCTACGGGGTCGACGCCGGGGCGCTGCTGACGATGTTCTCCAACCGCGTGGACTGGGATGCCGGCGCCCGCGTGCTGACCGACCAGTACTCGCCGGCGAACCTGTTGAACCGCTGATCACGCTCCATCACCCGGAGAACTCCAGGTCCCAGCGCATCCTGTGGCTGCGGGAAGTACGGGCGCTGCCTTCCGAGCTGCAACAGTGCGCGCTCGCGGCCAGCACGGCGCGACGCGGGCCGCCGGCTACCCGGGCATCGACCGCTGCCTCGCCGAACGCAGCAGCGCCCCGCGTGCCAGTCGGCCATCGCACGCGGCGGCGCACTGGCGTCCCGGGCCTGATCCGCGCCTGCCGGTGGAGCGCGCCTAGGCTACCGGGTGGTAGCGATAGTCCACTGCGCGGCCCGCGGCATCGTGCAGCAGGCCGTTGCTGGCCAGCACCGTGGTGGTCTCAAGCCCCACAGGCCCGCCCGAGAGGTCGGTGAAGCGGCCGCCGGCCTCGCGCACGATGACGCTCAGGGCCGCGATGTCCAGGATGTTCACGTCCGACTCCACCACCACATCCAGCGCGCCGCGCGCCAGCAGGTGGTAGTGCACGAAATCCCCGTAGCCGCGCAGGCGGTTCACGCCACGCACGAGCTGGCCGAGGTTCGCCCACTGCGGGGCGCCGGCCAAGGTCTTCAGGTTGCCGGTGGAGAGGATCGCGTCGGCCAGTTGCGCGGTGCCGCTCACCTGGATGGGCTGGCCGTCCAGCCATGCCCCGCCGCCCTCCTCGGCCCAGGCGAGCTCGCCGTAGGCGCACGCCGAGGAGACGCCCAGGATGAGCCGGCCCCGGTGCATCAGGGCGATCTGCGTCGAGAAGAACGGAGTATCGCGGACGAAGGACTTGGTGCCGTCCAGCGGATCCACCAGCCAGACATAGTCGGCGCTTATCGCGTGCTGGCCGGTCTCCTCGCCGTAGAAACCGTAGTCCGGGAAGTGCCGCGCCAGCACCGCGAGGATCGCCGCCTCGGCCTGGCGGTCCGCCTCGGTCACGGGGGAGCGGTCAGCCTTGATCTCCACCCTCAGGTTGTTGCGAAACAGCGGGCGGATCACCGCATCGGCGGCCCGCGCCGCCTCCAGCGCCGCCGCCAGCTGGGGCGAGGGGGTATGGCTAGGGTTTTTCATGGGACGCAACGGTGACAGAAGCGCAGCCGGGCGCCAAGCTGGTAGCATCTCTCCCCTATGGGAAACCGACTCAGCAAGATTGTCACCCGCACTGGGGATGACGGCACGACGGGCCTGGGCGACGGCAGCCGCGTCGCCAAGGACTCACCTCGCGTGGAAGCCGTGGGCTGCGTGGATGAGCTCAACAGTTGCGTGGGCGTGGTCCTGGCGGTGAGCAGCGTCCCGCAGGACGTGAGCCACTGCCTGCTGCGCGTCCAGCATGACCTGTTCGACCTGGGTGGCGAGCTGGCCGTCCCCGGCTACACGATGGTCACCGACGCGCATATCGATAAGATCGAGGCCGACGTGGAGCACTTCAACGAGGCCCTGCCGCCGCTGAAGGAATTCATTCTGCCGGGGGGCGGCCTGGCGGCCGCGCACTGCCATGTGGCGCGCACCGTGGCGCGCCGCGCCGAACGCCGCTGCTGGACGCTCTCCAAGGCCGAGGCATTGAACCCCCTGGCCCTGGTGTACCTGAACCGACTCTCCGATCTGCTGTTCGTGTTGTCGCGGGCGCTTGCGCGCCACGAGCACGGCAGCGAGATCCTCTGGAACCGCAAGCGCTTCGAGTAAGCGCCTGCGGTCACCCCAAAGCAGGTCAGGTCGGGTAGAGGTCCCCGCGTACCCACAGGCCGTGCACCTGCGGTGAGGCCTGCACGGGCAGTTTCACCGTGGCGATCGGCCCCGCCTCAACCCGCTGCGCGTCCAGGATCACCAGATCAGACCGCAGGTTCTGGTCCAGGTGGTAGGCGATGCCCATCAGGTACCCCTCGCCCTCGGGCGACGTGGCGCTCCTGGGCGCGAACACCGGCTCCGCCAGCGAGATCCTCGTCCCCGCGTTCCACAGCTTGTAGGTCCGCGTCTGCAGGTCCATGCGCGCATAGCAGGCGCCGGCGGCGCGCCGGTCGACAGCCGGGTCCGGACAGGCCGCGTAGCCGTAGCGGTACGGCACGGTGTTGTAGCGGTCGTCCTGGCGCGGCAGCGGCGCCGACAACGGGTAGAGCTTCTCGATGTCGTAGCTCTTCGCCTTGCCGTTCAGCGGCACCGAGATGCGGTGCAGGTAGCTCTCGGCACCCTTGAAGTCCGGCGGCGAGCCGTCCTTGTTCGGCATGAACGGGAACGGGTTGCCCGCGGTGATCTCCGTGTCGAAGTACAGCTTCTTGCCGTCATCGAACACGCCCATGGTGTGCGTGCCGCTGCGCGTCGGACCCTCGAACCACTTCAGGTCCTTGCCGTCGCCACCGCGGCGGAAGAACCCGAAGTACGTCTTGCCGCTGCGGTCCCACGACCAATGAATGCCACCGCGCTTCATCTGCGGGATATCGATCGTCATCGGCACGCAGAAGAACATCACGTACTTCTCGGAAACGCCGAAGTCATGGATCATGCCCACGTAGGGCACCTTGATCTTCGTCTCCCAGAGCTTCTTGCTGGTGGTCTTGTCGATCTCGAACACCGACACGACGTCGCTACCCAGCCCCTCGGCCTCGTAGCCAAAGCCCAGCAGGTTGCCGGTGAGGGAGCAGACCTTGGGGTGCGCCGTGAACGGCTGCGTGCTCGGGAGCTCGCCGCCGAAGGTGAAGATCGCATCCACGGTCTCCAGCGTATTGAGGTCCATCGCGATCGGTGGTGAATCCTCCTTCAGCGCCAGGATCATGCCCTTGTGGTTGATCACGTGCGTGTTGCCGGTAGCGCGGGACTTACCCTTGACGCTCGGATCATCCATGTACGGGTTGCGGTACATCGGGTACAGCGAGCGGCGCGCCTTGTCCTGCAACTGGTAGCGCTCGCCCTTGGCGTAGCGCGTGCGGTAGTCGACGCGACCGTTCTGGATGCGGAACATCCGCACATGGCCCTCGCCGTCGAACAGGATGTTGTTCGGCAGGCGCGGGTACTGCGGATCCGGGCCGGTCGCGTAGAAGCCGCCGTCCAGTTCAGCCGGGATCTTGCCGTCCACTTCGCAATCGTTGATCGTGACTTCCGCACGCAGCAGCGAGAACTGCCCGCCGCTGCCCGGTGCGCCCGCGGGCGGCCGCGACAGGTCCGAGCCACCCGGCGCGGCATCCGCGGCATGGGCGGCGGCGTTGAAGCCCACGGCCCCGACGCCGGCTGCGGTGCCCATGGCAGCCGCAAGGAAGCTGCGGCGGTCTAAATCTCGTTGATCTGTCATGGTCTCCCCCTTGTCGATGAAGCCTCATGGCCAGCGAAAAACGCGCGGCGCTGGAGCGGCGCTGCCCGGCCGCAGATATCCGTTGAACTACCTGATGACTTCCGGCGCCGCCACTCAGCCCAGCGGCGTCAGGAATCGGTCGCCCCGCGGCCGGTAGTAGTGCTCCGGATCGAAGGACACCACCACCCGGGAAGCGAGGCCGACAATGTTACGGCGCGGCACGAAGCCGAAGTAGCGTGAATCGCCACTGTTATCGCGATTGTCACCCATCATGAAGTAGGCGCCCGCGGGCACCACCACCGGGGCGAAGCTGCGCAGGGCCGCGCGGTGCGGCAGGATCTGGATGTCGTGTTCGGGCCCCAGCCCCCGCTCTCGCACGATCTGCGGGTCCTGCGCCTGCGTTGCCTGCAGCAGCGAAGCGATGCGCTCCGCATCGCCGCGCTCATAGCGCGCGCGCACGCCGTTGACGATCAGCGCCTCCCCGTCCAGGGCGATCACGTCGCCCGGCACGGCGACCACGCGCTTGACCAGCGAGCTGCCGTCCTGCGGCGACTCGAACACCACGATCTCGCCACGCTGCGGATCGCGGCCCACGGTAAGCCGCGCCAGGGTGAACGGTACGCGCAGGCCATAGACATGCTTGTCGACCATCAGCCGGTCGCCCTCCACGATCGTAGGGTTCATCGAGCCGGTCGGCACGCGCACCCAGTCCGCCCAGGCCGAGCGGAAGCAGAACATCAGCGCCAGGAAGAGCAGCGTGCCGCGGTTCTGCTGCCAGGCCCGCATCACCCGTCCGTTGGAGTCCAGAGCCCTCATCGCGTTACTCCCAGGCTGCATACCGTCACCCGGTATTGGTCCGTCGCGGCGGCCATCGGTTCCCTGGTGATGCCGCAGCGCAGGCCGATCAAGCACTTGGCGCGCCGGCCCGCCGTGCGGGAGGGCCTTGGCCGCTCTCAGCTCGGCGCCAGCCGAGCGCGCAGGGCACCCCAATCAAAGGCCTCGCCGGGATCGCTCTTGCGGCCCGGCGCCACGTCGCTGTGACCCACGACGCGCGCCGGGCTGAGGTCCTGGTAGGCCGTGCACAGCGCCGTGATCGCCTCTGCAGCGCGGGCGTACTGCGCGGTGGTGTAGGGGTCGGTATCCGCGCCCTCCAGCTCGATGCCGATGGAGTAGTCGTTGCAGGCCTCGCGCCCTTTCCACGCGGACACGCCGGCATGCCAGGCGCGCTGCCCGAACGGGACGAACTGCACGATTTCCCCGTCCCGGCGGATAAGCAGATGGGCCGAGACGCGCAAGTCCGCGATCTGGGCGAAATACGGGTGCCGGGTCGTGGGCAGGTTGCCGGTGAACAGCTGCTGGATCCACGGCCCGCCGTACTCGCCGGGCGGCAGGCTGATGCCGTGTAGCACCACCAGGTCCACCCGCGTCCCGGGCGGGCGGGGATCGCGGTGCGGGCTGAGCACCTGGCGCACGCCGACCAGCAGGCCGGTCGGCGCATGGACGCTCAGCGCCGGGGCCGTGCTCACGGGGCGGCCGGGCCCTTGGGAGCGGTCAGGTAGGCGGTCACGGCCTCCAGGTCGCTCTCCGGCAGCTCCACGCGGGAAATGCGCGGCATGTTGCCGATGCCCCAGCGCACCACGGTGCGCAGGTACAGCGGCTGCAGGTCGGTACGCTTCTCCAAGAGGGACTTATCGGCCCCGAGTCGCCGCGCCAGGATGAAGGTGCCGGTACCGCCCTCACGATGGCACATGCCGCAGCGATGCGCGAACGCCTGCTGGCCGCGGGCGGCAAGCTGCGCTGGCGTCTGCGCGCCCAGGGCCGCCAGCGGCAGCACGGAGAGCAACAGAAGGCTTGCGGCGCGCATCACAGCTTGCCCCGCTGCGCGCGGTAGGCCTTGGGCCAGATGCCGTTGCGGCCGGGCGCCAGGATGCCGTTGGGATCCAGCGCGTCCTTCACCCGCTCGTTGAGCCTGAGCAGCGAGTGGTTGTTGAAGTCGTAGCTCGCCGCCACGTCGTCCATGTACGACAGATGGGTCCGGTATTCACCGTAGCCCTGCTCCCTTGCGTCGGCGATGAGCGCCAGGAACAGCTTGCGCACCCGCTCCTTCTGCTCGGCGTCGTCCTTGCCGTAGAGGATCAGGTTGACGTTGGTCACGCTGCGCCCATCGTTGTAGAACGTGCCCGAATAGTCGAGCCCGAACTCCTGGTAGCGGCGTCGCGTGCGCTCGAACTGTTCCTGCACCAGCTTGCCGTCGGCCGGCATGACGGGCGAATAGCCGATGTGTCCGCCACGGCCGCCATACCAGTTGGTCATCTGCAGCGGATAGGTGCTCGGTCCCGGGGAGGCATTGCCCGGACCGCGGATGACCTTGAATTCCTGCTTCGTGAACTTCGCCACCCGGTCCAGCACGCGCCTTAGGTTGGCCTCACAGACATCGCTGTAGCCGGCCAGGCGCAGCGCGCCGTTCCACCAACCCACATTGAAGCGCTTCATCATCAGCGGGATGACGCTGTCGGGAATCGAGTCCTTGCCCTGGTACCACTCGCTGCGCAGCGTCGGCACGGTGGCCGCCGACTGATAACTGGTGATGCGCACCAGCCCATCAAGCACACCCCGCAGGCGCAGCGGCGTCACCGCCTCGGTGTACCACTGCAGCTCTTGCGGCTTGTCGAGCTTGACGTCGACGGTGATCGCCGCCTCGTCTTCCTGCTTCAGCCACAAGCACAGCTTGGTGACGATCGCATAATTGCCCTGCACGACCATCTGGTCCCAGGACGGTCCGAAACCATGCTTGAACAGCGGCCAGGCCTTGCCATTGGCCATGGCGCCCATGCCCGTGCGCACCAATTCACCCGTGGGCAGCAGGATCTCCATGCCGCAGATGTTGCTGCTGTGGTCGCCCAGCGGGCTGAAGCCGCGCTCCAGCGCATTGCCCACGACACTGCCCCAGCCATTGCCCGGAATGCCCATCTGCAGGGGGATCTTGTTCTGCTTGAGGTAGTCCCACAGGTCAAAGAAGCCCACGCCAGGCTCCAGGATGCAGTAGCCCTGCTTCTCGTTGACCTCGATGATCTGGTTGAGCCGCCCCAGATCCAGCATCACCGTGCCGCTCAGGCGCGGCGCCGCACCGCCATAGCCGAAGTTCTTGCCGCGCGAGATCGGCCAGAGCGGGATGTGGAACTCGTTGGCGACCTTCAGCACGGCCTGGACCTGCTCGACGCTGGCCGGAGCGAGCGCACCGGCCGCCGCGTGGCTCTCCTCGCGCCCCGGCGAGTACATGTCCAGGTAGGTCTCGCGATCCTCGTCGGTCGCGAGCACCCACTCCTTGCCGAGCACGCGCGCGAAGGCGGCCATCGCCTGCTCAAAGCGCGCCGCGGTCACCCCGGGCGGCAGGATCAGTTTCACAGGTGGCCTTCTTTAACGGCCGGCGCCGGCGCAACTGTCCCTCCCTTCTGCTGACTGGCATAGGCATCGCGCGCCACCGAGATCAGGTGCGTGCGGATCTGCTCGACTTCCGCTGCCGTCAGCAGGTCATCCCAGCTGGACATGCCGCGCTTCTCCAGCGCGCCGCCACGCACCACGGCCTGGAAAGCAACCGACTCGCGGATCACGCCGGAGCGGCGCAGGTCAGGCACCGGTCCCCGCTCGGCGTTGCCATGACAGGACGCGCAGTTACGCCCAAACAAGGCCGCGCCCGCGGCGATGTCTGCCACCGTGCCCACCTGTGCGGGTGGCTCGGGGATCGGGGCCACCGCCGGCAGCAGGTCCGGCTTGCGCACCTCGCCGCCATCGAGCTTGAACACCAGCACCCGGTTGTCATTGCCACGGGTGAAGGCGACGTTTTCGGGCATCCAGAAGTTCCAGCCGCCACCGCCCGTACCGGCCAGGACCGCCACGTACTGCACGCCGTTCACCGTATAGGTCATGGGGGCGGCGATCAGCGGGCTGCCCGTGTCCAGGTCCTTGAGCACCTCGCCCGTCTCGTCATTGAACACGCGCAGGTGGCCATCAATGCTGCCCTGGACCACGATGCCGCCGCCAGTGGACAGCACGCCGCCGTGGTCCATGAAGCTGGCGTACTTGTGCTCCCACAAGACCTTGCGGGCCACCGGATCCCAGGCCTTGAGCGAGGCGTGCATGTCGAGGCTGGGCACGGTCTTCAGGTAGGCCGGCGTGGTCACCGAACGCAGTGCAGGCGGCAGCATCCCGGGCACCAGCAACTGCGTGGCAAAGGCCAGCTGCGTACCGCCGGCCATGCGCTCGGGCCGGTACGCCGGCAACGGCGCCGAGACGACGCCCATCCCGCTGTGTACGGCCGGGATATAGACCAGACCGGTGCGGGCCGACCGCGACATCGGATTGAAGTTGTGTCCGCCAACGCCGGAGGGGAACACGATCACCGGCTTGCCCTTGGTGTAGTCGGCGTCCGGGTTCTCAATGACCCGGCCCGTGGCCAGGTCCACGCCCTTGGCCCAGTTCGCATCGACGAACTTGTCGGCAGCCAGCAGCTTGCCGGTGGCGCGCTCCAGCACATAGAAAAACCCGTTCTTCGAGGCCTGCATCAACACGTCGTGGTCGACGCCATCGAGCTTCAGCGTCGTCAGCATCAGCTGCGGCGTGGCGTCATAGTCCCAGCGCTCGCCCGGCGTCTGCTGGTAGTGCCACACGTACTCGCCCGTGTCGGCATTCAGCGCCACGATGGAGGCGATGAACAGGTTGTCGCCGCCCGCGGGGCTGCGATAGGCCCGGTTCCACGGCGCGCCGTTGGCCGTGCCGAAGTACACCAGGTTCGTCTTGGCGTCATAGGCAAAGCCATCCCAGGCATTGCCGCCCCCGCCATAGCGCGGATCCCGCTTCGGATCCCAGGTCTTCGCGGCCATCTCCAGGGCCTTGTTCTCCTGCGGCTTCGACGGGTCACCCGGCACCGTATAGAAGCGCCAGGCCAGCTTGCCCGTCTCCCGGTCATAGGCGGACACATAGCCGCGGGAGTCGAACTCCGCGCCGCCGTTGCCGATGACCACGTACTTGCCGGCGATCTGCGGCGCTCCGGTGCTCGAGTAGGCGCGGCTGCGATCAATCAAGGTGTCGGTCTGCCAGAGGACCTTGCCGTCCTTCGCGTCCAAGGCGTAGAGGATGCCCTCGAAGGAACCCACGTAGACCTTGCCCTGCCACACGGCCACACCACGGTTGACGATGTCGCAGCAGGAGCCGCGCGCGTTCTTCAGTTTCAGCGGCGGCTCGAACTGCCACTTGGGCTTGCCGGTCTGCGCGTCCAGCGCATAGACGCGGCCCGCCACGCCCGAGGTGTACAGCACCCCATCGACCATCAGTGGCGTGGCCTGCATGCCGCGGTTGGTGCCGGTCTGGAACTCCCAGGCAAAGCCCAGGCGCCCGACCGTTTCGCGTTTGATCGAGTCCAGCGGCGAGTAGTGCGTCTTGCCGGCGTCTCGGCCGCTGGCCAGCCAGGAGCCGGGCTCCTGGTCCGCGGCAAGCAGGCGATCCTGATCGACCTGGCCTGCGGGGGCCTGGGCAACCGGCGCGGGCGCCTTCTGCTGGGCGCAGGCGGCAAGGAGCGCGGCCAGTGCCAGCCCGAGGGCGGCAGAGGCGAGGCGCGGCAGCAGAGTCTGGCCAGTCTTGTGGCTCATCGGCAGGGTCCCCCCGGAAAACAGCGGTACGTTTTTCTCGCAACATGCCGATCATGCCGCGAGTGGGGGCCGCATGGGAATCTCTGTGCAGTAGGCTAGGGGATATGACTCAAGAAACCCTTGGCGGCGCCGTGAACCAGCGCCTCGCCGCCCGCGATCTGGCCCACGTCTGGCACCCCTGCACCCAGATGAAGGACCACGAGCGGGCAATGCCCATGATTCCCATTCGCCGTGGCCAGGGGGTGTGGCTGGAGGACTTCGAGGGGCGGCGCTACCTGGATTGCATCAGCTCCTGGTGGGTAAACCTCTTCGGGCACGCCAACCCGACGCTGAACGCCGCGGTGCGCGACCAGCTGGAGCAGCTGGAGCACGTGATTTTCGCCGGTTTTACCCACGAGCCGGCGATCGAGCTGGCCGAGGCGCTGACGAACGTAGCGCCACGGGGCCTCACGCGCTGCTTCTTCGCCGACAACGGCTCGGCCGCCATCGAGGTGGCCGTAAAGATGAGCTTCCACTACTGGCGCAACCGCGGCCGGGGCGGCAAGACGCGCTTTCTCACCCTGACCAACAGCTACCACGGCGAGACGCTCGGGGCGCTGGCCGTAGGCAACGTCGCGCTCTACAAGGACATTTACGCGCCGCTGCTGATGGAGGTGTTCACGGCCCCCACCCCGGATGCCTGGCAGCGCGAGGCCGGCGAGAGCTGGGAGGACTGCGCGCGGCGGCTGTTCCTGCCCATGCGCGCGATGCTCGAGCAGCATGCCGGGGTCCTGGCTGGCGTGATCGTTGAGCCCCTGGTGCAGTGCGCGGGCAACATGCGCATGTACCACCCGATCTACCTGAAGCTGCTGCGCGAGGCCTGCGATGAATTCCAGGTGCACCTCATCGCCGATGAGATCGCCGTGGGCTTTGGCCGCACCGGGACCCTCTTCGCCTGCGAGCAGGCGAGCATCACGCCGGACCTGATGTGCCTCTCCAAGGGCCTGACGGGCGGTTACCTGCCGCTCTCTGCGGTACTGGCCGGGGAGGAAATCTACGATGCGTTCTACGACGAGTACGACAAGCTCAACGCGTTCCTGCACTCCCACAGCTACACGGGCAACGCGCTGGCCTGCGCCGTGGCGCGCGCGACGCTGAACATCTTCGCCACCGAGCCGGTGATCGAGCGCAACCGCGTGCTCGCGACCCGCATGGCCACAGCCGCGGCGGCGCTGGTGGACCACCCGCACGTGGCCGAGGTCCGCCAGACGGGCATGATCCTGGCGGTCGAGCTCGTGCGCGAGAAGCGCACGCGCGAGCCCTACGACTACCGCGAGCGGCGCGGCCTGCGCGTCTACCGCCACGGCCTGACCCAGGGGCTGCTGCTGCGCCCGGTCGGCAACGTCGTGTACTTCATGCCGCCCTACGTGATCACCGAGCCGGAGATCGACTTCATGATCGGCGTGGCCGGCGAGGCGATCGAGGCCGCCACATGCGACTGACGCGGGTGTACGTGGCCGAGCCGCTGGCCGGGCGCGGGGAAATCAGCCTGCCGGAGGCGGCCAGCAACCACCTGACGCGCGTGCTGCGGCTGCAGCAAGGGGCAGCGGTCCGCCTCTTCGACGGGTGCGGCGGTGAATACGACGCGGTGATCCGCGCCGTGGCCAAGCGCGGGGCGACACTGGCCATCGGGGCGCACCACCCCATCACGCGCGAGTCGCCGCTGCGCCTGACGCTGCTGCAGGGGGTCTCGCGCGGGGAACGCATGGACCTGATCGTGCAGAAGGCGACCGAGCTGGGGGTCAGCGCCGTGCGCCCGGTACGCGCCCTGCGCAGCAACGTGCGGCTGGATGCCGAGAGCGGGGCGCGCAAGCTGTCGCACTGGGCCGGCATCACGATCAGCGCCTGTGAACAAAGCGGCCGCAACACGCTGCCGCAGATGCTGGAGCCCCTGACGGTCGCCGAGGCCTGTGCCGCCGACCAGGCCGGGCTCAAGCTGCTGCTGGCCATCGACGGCGCCCAGCCCCTGCCCCAGCTGCTGCGCGAGGCAGGCACGGCGCTCCAGCGGGGCATCAGCCTGCTCATCGGTCCCGAGGGGGGGCTGGATCCGGCCGAGGAAGCCCTCGCCCTGAAAGCGGGTTTTCGCAGTTGCCTGCTGGGCCCGCGGGTCCTGCGCACCGAGACGGCACCGCTGGCCGCCCTGGCCGCGCTGCAGGCCCTCGCCGGAGACTTCGGCGCAGCCGGATAACCCGCGGGTGCCCGGTTCTCGCGTTTAATGGCTTTACCGGTGGCCACCGGTTTAGTTCAATAAAAACGAACTACCTGGAGGTTCCCCGCCATGACCGATTTGCTGAGCCCGCTGCGCCTGGGCGACCTGGACCTGCCCAACCGTGTCTTGATGGCGCCGCTGACCCGCGCCCGATCCGGTCCGCAGCGCGTACCCAACGCGCTCATGGCCGAGTACTACCGCCAGCGCGCCTCCGCGGGGCTGATCCTGAGCGAGGCGACGATCGTCTCGCCGCTGGGCGCCGGGTACGCCAACACGCCCGGCATCTTCTCGGCCGAGCAGGTGGAGGGCTGGAAGCTCACGACCCGTGCCGTGCACGCGGCCGGTGGCCGTATCTTCCTGCAGCTCTGGCACGTGGGCCGCATCTCGCACCCCAGCTTCCTGGGCGGCGCCCTGCCGCTGGCCCCCAGCGCGATCGCACCCGCCGGGCAGGTCACGCTGCTGCGACCGGCGACGCCCTACGTCGTACCGCGTGCGCTGGACCGGGTGGAGATCCCGCAGATCGTCGAGCAGTTCCGGGTGGGCGCGCTCAACGCGCAGGCCGCGGGCTTTGACGGCGTGGAATTGCACGGCGCCAATGGCTACCTGCTCGACCAGTTCCTGCAGGACAAGAGCAACCACCGCAGGGATGAATACGGCGGCCCGGTGGAGAATCGCGCGCGCCTGCTGCTGGAGGCGGTGGACGCAACCGTCTCGGTATGGGGCAAGGACCGGGTTGGCGTGCACCTGGCGCCACGCGGCGATGCCCATGACCTGGGGGACAGCGACCCGCTGGCCACCTTCGGGTACGTCGTGCGCAAGCTAAGCGCCCGCGGCATCGCCTTCATCGTCGCTCGCGAGCATACGGGCGCAGGTCGCATTGGGCCGCAGCTACGCCAGCAGTTCAGCGGCAAGTACGTGGCCAACGAGGGGTTTGATCGCGACTCGGGCAACGCCGTGATCGCCAGTGGCGAGGCCGATGCCGTCGCATTCGGCAAGTTGTTCATCGCCAACCCCGACCTGCCGCACCGCTTTGCGCAGAACTCGGCTTTCAACCCCCCAGACTTCAGCACCTTCTACGCGGACGATGCCAAGGGCTACACCGACTATCCAACCCTGGCACAGGTCGGCTAGGAACCCACGGTCCCTAGGGAGGCAGGATGGTCGTCTCTTCGGCGACCATCGCCTCCAGCCGCACCAGATCCGGCACTAGCGGCGCCTCGTTCAGCAGGCGCAGCTGGCAGAGGATCGGGCTGCGTTCCGGGAAGCTGCGCGAGGAGTCGGGCTTGAGCAAGTCGCGGCTGGCGCGTACCAGCTGCGGGAAGCCCTGCGAGATCAACGCGAAATAGCCGCTCTCAACGCGCGGCGACACCGCGTGCAGGATGACCACGCGCGAGCGGCTGGAGGCCGGCGGGATGTTCTCCCCGCAGCAGCCCTCGAAGGACACCAGCGGCACGTGCCTGCCGTTCCAGTTCACCACGCCCAGGTACCACGGCGGCGCACCCGTCATGTCCACCGGCGTCTGGTAGCTGATCACCTCGGCCACGCAGGAGCGCGGGATGATCAGCCGCTCATCGACGAGCGGCACCAGCAGGCAGTAGATCTCGGCATCGTGCTCGCTCATGTATCCCCTACCTCGGTGGCAGACCGAGGGCTTCCAGACGATGCGCGACCAGCGGCGCGATGGCGTCCAGCAGCTGGCTTTCCTGATACGGCTTGCCGAGGTAGTCATCCACGCCCAGCTCTATGGCCCGGGCGCGATGCTTCTCGCCGGTACGCGAGGTGATCATGATGATCGGGACGTCCCTGGTGCGCGGGTCGCCACGGACCTGCGCCGCCACTTCGTAGCCGTCCATGCGGGGCATTTCGATGTCCAGCAGGATGATGTCGGGGATCGTCTCCTGCAGCACCGCCACCGCGTCCATGCCATCGCGCGCGGTCAGCACGCGCATGCCATTGCGCTCAAGAAGGCGCTGGGTCACGCGGCGCACGGTAATGGAGTCATCCACCACCAGCGCGACCACGCGCCGGTCCGCCTTCTCGCGTGGCACCGTGAACGACGGCCGGCCGCGCCACTCGGCGCGCAGCAGCGCGCCGATGTCCAGGATGATCACGATCTTGCCGTCACCCAGGATCGTGGCGCCGGAGATGCCGCGGATCGAGGCGACCTGCGGGCCCACGCTCTTCACGACGATCTCGCGGCTGCCGATCAGCTCCTCGGCGACCAGGCCGGTGGAGTGCTCGCCGGCGCGCACCAGCACGACCGGGAGCGTGACGTCCTGCTCCGGCAGGGGCGCCGGCTCCAGGCTCACGAACAGCCCCAGGTGCTGCAGGCGGTACTTATGGCCGCCATTCAGGTAGGGCGGCGCGTCCGGTCCTAGGTGGGCGGCTATCTCGTCGCGCGAGAGGCGCACGACGCCCTCCACGGTGGGCAGCGGCAGCGCGTAGTGCTCATCGCCGATCCGCACCACCAGCGCGTGGCTCACGGCCAGCGTGAACGGCAGGCGGATCGTGAAGCGCGTGCCCTGGCCCGCTGTCGTCTCCATGTTCAGTGCGCCGCCGAGCTTCTTGACCTCGGTGGCCACCACGTCCATGCCCACACCGCGGCCGGCCGCCTGCGTCACGCGGGTGGCCGTGGAGAAGCCAGGCTCCAGCACCAGTTGCATCACCGCCTCGTCGCTGAGCTGCTGGCCGGCCTGGATCAGGCCCAGGTTGATGCCCTTCTCGCGGATCGCAGCCAGATTCATGCCGATGCCGTCGTCGGTGATCACCAGGATCACCTCGGCGCCTTCGCGTCGCAGCGAGAGATGAATCTGGCCGGTCTCGGGCTTGCCGTGCGCGAGGCGGTCGGCGGGAGACTCGATGCCATGCACCACGGCATTGCGCAGCATGTGTTCCAGCGGCGGCAGCATGCGCTCCAGCACCTGCCGGTCGAACTCGCCCGAGGCGCCCTCGACGGTCAGCTCAACCTGCTTTTGCGTATCGGCTGCCGTCTGGCGAACGATGCGCGAGAGTCGCTGCACATGCCGCTGGAAGGAGACCATGCGCGTGCGCATGAGTCCGTTCTGCAGCTCGGTGATCGTGCGCCCCTGCTGCTGCAGCAGGTTCTGAGTATCTTGTGTCAGCGATTCCAGCAGCTGCTGGATGCTCGCCACGTCGTTGGCCGTCTCGGCCAGTGCGCGCGAGAACTGCTGGATGGAGGAATAGCGATCCAGCTCCAGCGGATCAAAGTCGCCGCGATGCGGCGCCTCGCCCTCGTGGCGGTGCAGGATCTGCGTCTCGGTCTCGATCTCCAGCTTGCGCAGCTGCTCCTTCAGACGCGTGACCGTGCGCGAGAGCTCGCCGAGGTTAAAGTCCACGGACCCCAGCTGCTGCTCCACTCGCGAACGGGCGATGCTTACTTCACCGGCGCTGTTGAGCAGCTGGTTAAGCAGCTCCGCATCCACGCGCGCCAGCTCCGGCCGATCGCCGGGCACCGAGGGCTCGCGGCCCGGCGGCACCAGCGCCGCGGCGAGCGGCGGGGCCGGCACCGGGAGCGGCGCGCGCATCGGTATGAAGTCCGGCACCGCAGGCTCGGCGGGCTCCCCTGGCAGGGGGACCGCAACGGCCTGCGCCACCGGCTCGAACACGGATTCCGAAGGCGGCTCGTGCACGGCGACGGCGGGCACGCTGGCGAGCGCCGGCGCCTGGACAATCGGTGCGGGCGGCGGCTCGGTCTCGAAGGCCCGGTCGGCGGGCCAGAACGCTGCCGGTGGCTCCGCCGCCGGAGCTCCCCGCAACGCGGCCACAGGCTCCGCCACGGCCGGCTCGCTGACCGGCAGCACTTCGCCCGGCGGCTGGGCCGGTACCTGCAGTTCCGCAAACGATTCCTCCGCCGGCGTCACCAGCGGAACCGCGTCCTCGACAGGCAGGAGCACCGGCATGGGCTCGGGTTCAGGTAGGGCCGCAACCGGCTGCACGGGCGGCGCCTGCACGGCCGAAGCCGGTTCGCCGAGCGCGTGCACGCGCTCCACCAGCGTCCGCGCCTCGCCGACCGGCCGGCCATTGGCCAGCAGGTCACGCATGCGTGCAAGTTCATCCAGCGACGCCTGCAGGGCCTCGTGGGAAGCCGGCCCCCAGGGGACCAGGCCCACTTCCAGGCGGGTGATCAGGGTCTCCAGCTCGTGGGCCAGGTCACCCATCGTCGTCACGCCCGCCATGCGCGCACCGCCCTTGAGCGTGTGCAGCGGACGCTTCAGCGAGATCAGCGCGTCGTGGTTCTGGTCGTGCGGACCCAGCGCGGCCAAGGTGCCTTGCGCCGCTTCCAGCAGCTCGGTCGCCTCTTCGCTGAAGATCGCGGCAATCTCGGGATCGTAGTCGAAGGCGGGCGCGGGCGCCGACGCGGTTTCACGCGGCAGTTCCGCTGCGGGAGCGGCAGCCGGTTCAGGTACCGGTTCGGGCGCAAAGGCCGGCGCTGCCGCCAGCGGCGCGCCCTGCGAGGGGTTCTGCGGCAGCATCATGCTGGGCGGCTCGACAACCGACTGGCCGAGCAAGATGCGCTGCTCCAGCTGCTGCTCAGCCTGCGCGATGCGATCGCGCAGGACCTCGTGCGTCATGAAGAACCCGGTCTCCGCATCCAGGTTCCGGCTGATGCTCTCCATCGCCTGCATGCAGTCCTCAAGGCTCTTCAAATCCCCATCGAGCAGGCCGACGCCGCTGTCAAAGGCCTTGCGCAGCCAGTGGTCCAGCGGCTGCGCCAGGCGGATGCCGTGGCGCGCAGCGGCCATCTTGGAACTGCCGGCCAGCGTATGGCAGGCCCGGTACACGGGCTCCGGCAGGGCATGCGGCTCGGACTGGCCTGCCTCGCGCGTCAGGTAAGCGCGCACGACGGCGACGTGGCTGTCGGTCTCGCGCGCATAGATCTCGCGCAGCGTCGTATCCGGCTCGGACGCCTCTTCCGCCTGCGCGGCGGGTGGCGCCGGCGCGCCTGCCGGCTCGGGCGCGGGTGGCTCGCCGAACACTTCCTGAAAATCCAAGTCTGGGGCGATCAGCGGGGCGGCCTCGAAGACCGACGCCACGCGATGTATCGCCGTCGGCGGATCCTCGTGCGGGGCAAACTGCCGCGGCTCGTCCGGCAGCGGCAGGTCCAGCGGCGGCGCGGCCACGGCGGCGGCCTCCGGCCTCAGCGCGAGGCCCCTCTGGGTCGCCGATACCACGGCATCCAGCGGCCGCCCGGCCGCCAGCGCGTGCGCGCGAGCCGCGAGCAGCGCGACGTCGACGGTCGGCGGGATGCCTTCGGCCAGCTGGGTAACCAGCTGCGGCAGCGCGCGCACGGCGTCGCGCAGCGTGTTGAGGATCACCGGCGAGCGGGACACGGACTTGTCGAGCAGGCGGTTCAGCAGGCTTTCGATCGCCCAGGAGAAATCCGCCAGCTCGCGGGCGCCGACCATGCGGCCGCTGCCCTTCAGCGTATGGAAGGAGCGGCGCAGCTGCACCAGCGCGTCTTCGTCCAGCGGGTTCTGGTCCCAGGCCGGGAACTGCTGCTCGATGCGCGCAGCCTCCTCGCGCGCCTCCTCGATATAGAGGGCGATGAGCTCCGGATCCGTGGACTCCAGCAGCGGCACCGGCCGCGACGGCGGGGGGGCGAAGGCCGGATGGGTCCCGGCGAGCACTTGGGTGCCGGGACCTACGTGGGTATGCGGCGGATTGATGAACTGGGTGCGCTCGTATTCGGCCGGCATCTCCGGCATCGCCACGGGCAGCGCGGGGGCGGGACCGGCATCGACCGCATCCAGTGCGGACTCGGCGTTGTCCAGCATGTACCACGGGTCGGCGCGGCCGGACTGCAGCGTCTCCATGTAGTACTCGATGCTGACGATCGCATCGGCAAGCCGGTCCAGCGAGGCATTGGCCATGCGAACGCCCGGCTGCAGCACGGCGCGCAGGTGCCCGGTGATGCGCTCCAGGTCCTGGACCGCGCGGGTCTTGTCCAGCATGAGCAGGCCGGCCTGGATGCCGCGCACCAGGTCGGGCCAGTTGTCGAAACCCGCCGTATCCAGCGTGCCCCCGACGCTCTGGCCGACGTATTCCTTCACGCGCGCGAGGTTCACAACGCACTCGCGCAGCACGGCGGCCTGCACCTGCTGGAAGTCCACGTCCACCGGCGGCGCGGTGCTGTCCGCACGGCGCGGCAGGATCATGCCAACCAGCTCGTCGTCGAGGTGGTCTTCCACGCGGATCAGCGTGGCGGCGATATCCACCAGCACGCCGTCGGCGGGACGCTCGCCGGAGGCCACCAACTGCTCCAGCCGCGCGATCTCCGCCTGCACGCGTGCACGCTGCTCGCCCAGGCCCAGCACGCCTAGCGTGTCGCCGATCTTGCGCAGCAGTTCCACCTGCGGCGCCAGCTCATCCGGCGAGGCGCCGCCGCGACGCAGGAAGATATCCAGCACGTCCTTGATCTTGGAGAGATCCTCGCGGATCGCCGCCGCCACGGTCTGCATGAGCTTGACCGAGGGGGCGGAGAGGTTCTCCCGCTCTTGCTCAATGCTCTCGTCCACCGGCAGCAACTCGCCCAGGCGGAAGGAGCTGCGCACGGCGCTGACGCGCGGCCCGCTGCTGCTCGCGCGGGCGATGTAATAAAGCAGGTTGTTCAGCAGCTCGACGGGCGGATCCTGCGCATAGCGCTGCTCGCCCTCTTCGTAGAGGCGGCGGATCTCGCGGTCACCCAGGCCCAGCAGCCGCTTGATCGAAACGCCACTATCCACCCCGTGCTCCCGCAGCGCCTCGATGATCGCGCCGATCACCCACCACAGCTGGAATACCGGCTGCATGGTGGCGATGTGCTCCAGGCGGTTGGCGACGTTGGCGAGGATCTCCAGGTTCTGGTCGACGCGCTCGCCGCGGATCCAGCCGATGAGTCCCACCTGGTAGCGGGCCCGCACCCGGCGCGCCCACTGCGGCACCGTGATGCCCTCCTCCCCGGTGTCCGGCTGCGCGGGCGAGGCCTGGCGGTCGGACTTGAGGTTCAGCACCAGCAGGGTGCCTTCCGAGAGCAGCGCGCTACCGCGCACCGCGCGCATGTCGTTGAGCAGCGGCAGCAGTACCAGCGCCAGGTCCCGGCCGCCGGCCACGACGCGCTCCAGGTACCCGGGCAGCTGCACCATGGCGCGCATCAGCGCTTCCAGCGCCTCGGACTGGTTCTTGTGCTCGGCCATCGAGGCCTGCAGGTAGCGGGCTACCTGGTACATCTCCTCGGCCAGCAGCGCCGCGCCGTGTATTTCCAGCACGCGCAGCACGCCCTGCACCTGCCGCAGCTCCGCTTCGCAGCGCTGCAGGAACTGGGGATTGTCCGGCTGCTCGACGTGGGTCTCCAGCGCGATGCGCGCCTCGCCCAATGCCACGGCGATCTCGCGCGCAACGGCGTCGAGCGTCTGGCTGGCGACGGCAGGGCGTGAATCCTGGACCAATGCCTCAGCCACGGACCTGCCCCGAGGCACGGCGGAGGGTGCCGGAAGCGGACGGATCTATCGGCGGCTTGCGATGCAGCCCGGTGGGATCCAGCGCGGCGGGCAGGCGAAAGCCCGCGACCGAGGTGCGCAGGCCCGCCGAGAGTTCCGCCAGCTTGGCGATGGCCTGCGACGTGCTGGTGGTGGAATCGGCCGTCTGGGAGCTGATCTCGCGCAGCACCTGCATGTTGCGCGCAATGCTCTGGCCGGCCTGGGCCTGGCCGCGGGCACTGGAGGAAATGTTGTGAACGAGGCTCGCGATCTGGTTGGAGACCTGCTCGATCTCCCCCAGCGCGGCACCGGCGTTCTCGGCGAGCAGCGCGCCGCCGACCACGTCCGTGGTGCTGCGCTCCATCGAGACGACGGCGCCGTTGGTATCGGTCTGGATGGTGCGCACGAGCACTTCGATCTGCTTCGTGGCATTGGCAGCGCGCTCTGCCAGGCGCTGCACCTCATCGGCCACGACGGCAAAGCCCCGGCCCGCCTCGCCGGCCATGGAGGCCTGGATGGAGGCGTTCAGGGCCAGGATATTCGTCTGCTCGGCGATGTCATTGATGAGTTCGACGATGTTGCCGATTTCCTGCGAGCTCTCGCCCAGGCGCTTGATGCGCTTGGAGGTTTCCTGGATCGTCTCGCGTATCGTGTTCATGCCGTCGATCGTGCGGCGCACGGCCTCGCCGCCCTTGTGGGCGACGTCCACGGAGTGACGGGCGACATCCGCGGCACGCTCGGCGTTGCCGGACACCTCCTCGATGGAGCCGGCCATCGTGGCGATCGACTCGGTGGCCGAGGCGATCTGCCGCGACTGCGCGATGCTGGCCTTGGCCAGGTGCTGCGAGAGGGCCTGTGTCTGGCGGGTCGCGCCATCCAGCTGGATGGCGGAGTGATTGATCGTCGTAACCAGCTTGCGCAGCGCATCCACGGCCATGTTGACCGAGTCGGCGATCGCGCCGGTGATGTCCTCGGTGACCGTGGCGGTCGCCGTCAGATCGCCCTGCGAGAGGCCGGAGATCTCATCCAGCAGGCGCAGGATCGCCTCCTGGTTGCGCTCGTTCTCCTGGCGCTGGTTCTGCGCCGCGCGCAGCTGCTCGACGGCCTGCGTGCCGGAGGCACGCAGCGTCACGAACAACAGGCCCAGCGGCACCAGCGCGATCAGCGCCAGCACGCCGGCGACGATGACCAGGACGGTGTTCCCGTTGGCAAAGGCCGCACACCCCGCGCTGCCGATGACCAGCAGCGCCGTGGCGCCGATCAGCAGGAGGCTGCGGGCCGTCGTGGGCGTTTCAGGCTGCGGCATCAAGGAACCCCGGATTCTCTACCAATAGGCGCAAGCTCAATACGGGCCACTGCTCCTGTCCACGTCGGAAGGCGCCTGCGAGGTACTGCTCACAGCGGACGATGGTGGGCGGCGCGGCGCCGCTGAATTCGGAATCGGCAAACCGGCGGAAACCCAGCACCTCATCCACCAGCAGCCCCGCCGGCACCTCGCGGTGGTTCACCACGATGACGCGGGTGGTGCGGGTCTGCGGGGTCTGGCCGCTGCCCAGGTACTGGCGCAAGTCGATGATCGGCAGCAGGCCACCGTGCACGTTGGCCAGGCCCCGGATCCATCGCTTGGCGCCGGGCACGCGGGTGATCTGCGCGGGCACGCTCAGGACCTCGCGCGTCTCCTCGCGGGCAATCAGGTACAGCTCCCCGGCCATGCGCAGGGCGACGCCGACCCACTCGCGGGCCGCCACGTCCGCCGGCGTCGCCGTGGCCGCGCGCCCGCGGCGCTCCAGCGCCGCCAGCAGCTCGAAAGGCTTGTCGCGCAGTCCGCGCAGGGCGAGGCTTTCGTCCATCGCCAAGTCAGGCCGCCAGCGTCGCTTGAGCCTTCTCAACCAGCTGGTCGGGGGAGACCGGCTTGACCATGTAGTCCACGGCCCCCTGTCGCAAGCCCCAGATCCGGTCGGTTTCCTGCCCCTTGGAGGTGACCATCACGATCGGTATGGCCCGGGTGTCCGGGTCATTCACGATCGCCCGGGTGGCCTGGTAACCGTTCATGCCGGGCATGACGATGTCCATGAAGATCAGGTCGGGGTGGATTTCGCGCGCGAGGCGAACGCCCTCCTGGCCGTCACCCGCCACCGCAGTCGTGAAGCCGCCGCGCTCCAGCGCGCGCTTCATGACGTGCACTTCGGTCGGGGAATCGTCAACGATGAGGATAAGGGCCATCTGCTTCATCTCCCAATATGCGTTTCGATGGCGCCCAGCAGCTCTTCCTTGGTGAAGGGCTTGGTGAGGTAGTGCTCGGAACCGACGATGCGGCCGCGGGCGCGGTCGAACAGACCGTCCTTGGAGGACAGCATGATCACGGGAATAGAACGGAAAACCTTGTTGTGCTTGATCAGCGCGCAGGTCTGGTAGCCATCCAGGCGCGGCATCATGATGTCCACGAAGACGATGTCGGGCCGGTGGTCGGCGATCTTCGCCAAGGCGTCAAAGCCATCGATGGCCGTAAAGACCTCGCAACCTTCCTTCGCCAGCAGGGTTTCTGCAGTGCGACGGATGGTCTTGCTGTCATCGATAACGAGGACTTTTAGGCCGTTGAGGCCAGAGCTTTCGCCAGTCACGGCCGCTACGCTCCCTGAGGTTTGCATGGCACTGGAAACACAGGATCTTTTAACATACTGGGGCACCCCTCGCCACGCGATGCTGAGCGCAGTTAACCGCGTTTGGGTTGGCAGCGCGACGAGCAGTTCTCAAGACTGAGATACCATTCCGGTTTCCCGCAGGAGTACCCCCCCGATGACCCTACCGTATCGCCTCGCCGTGGTCATGGACCCCATCGGGGACATCAAGTACGCCAAGGACACGACGCTGGCCATGCTGCTGGCCGCCCAGGCCCGCGGCTACGTGCTGACCTACCTGGAGCTCTCCGACCTGTTCCTGCGCGATGGCGTGGCCCTGGGGCGAGGCCGAGCCCTCACCGTACAGGCCAACCCGCTGCACTGGTACGACCTGGGGGACCCGGTGGTGGAGCCCCTGGGTGGGTTCGATGCCATCCTGATGCGCAAGGACCCTCCGTTTGACGTGGAATACATCTACTCCACGTACATCCTGGAGCGGGCCGAAGTGGCCGGGGCGCTGGTGGTGAACCGCCCGCGCGGCCTGCGCGACATGAACGAGAAGGTCTACACGGCCTGGTTCCCGGAGTGCTGCGCGCCGACCCTGATCACGCGCGACATGAGTGACATGGCAGCCTTCGCCCGAGAACACGGCAAGGTCGTCTGCAAGCCCCTGCACGGCATGGGCGGTCGCTCCATCTTCGTGGTGGACCCCAGCGACAAGAACATGCCGGTGGTATTCGAGACCCTGACCCAGTATGGGACGCAGTTTGCGATCGTGCAGCGTTACCTGCCGGAAATCGCCGTGACAGGCGACTCCCGCGTGCTGCTGGTGGATGGCGAGCCCGTGCCCTACGCGCTGGCCCGCATGCCCTCGGCCAGCGACAACCGCGGCAACCTCGCCGCCGGGGCGACCGGCGTCGGCCGCCCGCTCAACGAGCGCGACCGGGAACTGGCGGGCCGCATAGGGCCCGTGCTGCGGGAGGCCGGCATGCTGTTCGTGGGCCTGGACGTGATCGGCGGCTATGTCACGGAAATCAACGTGACCAGCCCGACCGGGGTACGGGAACTGGACAAGAAGTTCGGCACCGACATTGCCGGCCTGCTGATCAACGCCATCACCCGGCGCCTGGACGCCCGGACCCAGGGCTAGGCGCGTGGCCGGCTCCTCCACGGTGACGCTTGAGGCCGGCGACCCGCAGCAGCGCCGCCGCAGCGACGCCCAGGCCGATGGCAAGGCGGCCCGCGACCGCCTGGTCTCGATGCTGGTGCTGGCGGCCCTGCTGCACGGCATCCTCATCCTGGGCGTGACCTTCGGCCCCCTCGCCGAGGACAGCAGCGGCTCCAAGGGGCTCGAGGTCCTGCTGGTCTCCGAAGAGCTGCCGGAGGCCCGGCACAACGAGACGGCAACCTACCTCTCCCAGCGCACCCAGCTGGGTTCCGGCAACACCCCGGAGCGCACCGCGGCGCGCATTCCCGGCGCCCCGCCGGGCGGTGCCACCCCGCCGGCCGCGCCGCCGGACCGCCGTACCGAGTCTGCAGCGGACGAGCTGCTGTCCACCACCGTGCCGCGGGCCCGCGTGCTGTACACGGCATCGACCCCGACCCCTCCTGCGGAGCGCCCGGAGGCCCGGGACCTGCCCCTGCTGCTGGGCCCCGGCCAGGGGGCCGCCCCAGCCGCCGCCCAGCGCCTGGACGCCGCGGCGGACCTGGCGCTGCGGGGGCGCAAGCGAGATGAGCTGTACGTGACGGCCGATACGCGCGCCGCCGACCTTGCCCCCTACCTGGACGGCTGGCGGCGCCGGGTCGAACGCATCGGCACCCTGAACTACCCCTCGGCCGCGCAGCGACGGGGACTTAAGGGCAACCCGGTCATCGAGGTCGTGATCGATCGCGGCGGACGCCTGGAGTCGGCCGCCGTTCGCAGTTCCAGCGGGTACCCGGAGATCGACGCCGCGGCCCTGGACATCCTCAAGCTCGCCAGCCCCTTCGACCCCTTCCCGCCGGAGCTCTCCGACCGCTATCGGGTGCTGCATTTCGCGTACGAGTGGCAGTTCGTCGGCGGCCGACTGGGCACCGGCGCCCTGGCGGTTCCTTGAGGAAGGCCGAAGTCGACCCCATACTGCGGAGCATGAGCAACGAGAGCAGCCTCACCAACCAGTTGCTGGTGGCGATGCCCTGGTCATCCGACCCGCAATTCGGCCACAGCGTCACACTGATCTGCGAGCACAGCGAGAAGGGCGCGCTGGGCATCGTGCTGAACAAGCCGCTGCCGATGAAGCTTGGCGAAGTGCTGACGCAGATGCGGCTCACGGCCAGCACCGCGGCGATAGGCGATCGGGCAGTGCTGCGCGGAGGCCCGATGTACCAGGACCGCGGCTTCGTCCTGCACCGGCCGGGCGGCAAGTGGGACTCCACCCACCGCATTTCCGACCAGATCCAGGTCACCACCTCGCGCGACGTGCTGGCGGCCATCGCCAGCGGCGAGGGCCCCCAGGATGCCTTCATCGCCCTGGGCTACGCGGGCTGGGAAGCCGGCCAGCTGGAGCAGGAGATCAAGGACAACGCCTGGCTGACCCTGCCGCTGGACGAGGCGCTGATGTTCGAGCTGCCGCACGAGGACCGCTGGCAGGCGGCTTGGCGCCTGCTCGGGGTGGACGTGGGCAGCGTGAGCACCGTGCCGGGCCACGCCTGAGTGACCCAGAACCGGGCACGCGTCGTCCTCGCCTTCGATTTCGGACTCAAGCGCATCGGCGTTGCCGTCGGCGACACGGTCAGCCGCAGCGCCTCCCCACGCAAGCCCCTGATTTGTCCCGCCAGCGGCCCGGACTGGAGCGCTATCGCGCGGGAGATCCGCAGCGTCGGTCCCGACCTGCTGATCGTCGGAGACCCCTATAATGACGACGGTACCCCGGCCCGGGTGGCGCCCGCGGCCAACCGCTTCGCGGCGGAACTGGGCCAGCGCAGCGGCTTGCCCGTCCTGCGCATGGACGAGCGCTACTCCTCGGTGGAAGCGGCCGGCGAACTGAAGTCGCGGCGCGCCAGCGGCGAGCTCAAGCGGCGCCTGCAGCCGGGGGACATCGACAGCGCAGCAGCGGCCGTGATCCTCGGCAGCTGGCTGCAGAACCAGAACTGAACACACGGGACACGCGCATGACCGACCAACGGCGGGCCAACGGCAGCCTGCGACACCTGCTCACCCTGGAGGGTCTGTCGCGTGATGAGCTGGAGACGCTGCTGGAGCGCGCCCAGCACTACGTGCGCCGCCGCGGCGAGGTCGCGCCTCGCTCGGATGTGCTGGCCGGCCTGACCGTCGCCAACCTGTTCACCGAACCCTCTACGCGCACGCGAGTCTCCTTCGAACTGGCCGCCAAGCGGCTGGGGGCGGACGTGGTGAACCTGGAGATGCAGCTCTCCTCGCGCGTGAAGGGCGAGAGCATGCTGGACACGATCTACACGCTGGAATCCCTGCACGTGGACGTCTTCGTCGTGCGCGACGCCGAGGCCGGCGTTCCGGCGCTGGTGGCCAGCCACGTGGGCCCGGAGGTCAGCGTGCTGTCGGCGGGCGAGGCCCACCTCTCCCACCCGACGCAGGGCCTGCTCGATACGCTCACGATCCTGCAGCACAAGCGCCACTGCGATCAGCTGAGCGTGGCCATCGTGGGCGACATCCTGCACTCGCGCGTCGCGCGCTCGGCCTGCCAGGCGCTGCAGACGCTCGGCGTGAAGGAGCTGCGCCTCGTGGCCCCGCCCGTGCTGATGCCGCCGGCCGGGGAGTTTGCGGGCTGCAGCCGTTTCGAGAGCATCGAGCGGGGTATCGCCGATGCGGACGTGGTGATGATGCTGCGCATCCAGCGCGAGCGCTTTGCCGACACCGCCATCCCGACGGGCGATGAGTATTTTCGCCGCTTCGGCCTCACGCCCGCGCGGCTGGCGCTGGCCAAGCCGAATGCGATCGTCATGCACCCGCAGCCGATGAACCGGGGCGTGGAGATCGACTCGGCCGTGGCCGACGGGCCACAATCGGTCATTCGGGACCAGGTCGCCAACGGCGTGGCCGTTCGCATGGCGGTCCTGGAAACGCTGTCCGCGCGTGCGGTCGGCCGCAGGAGCTAAGTGACAGTGGCTGAAGTCGCACCAGACCGGCATGCCCACCGCGGCACCATCTACGTGGAGGACGCCCGCGTCCTCTCGCAGGAGAGCCACCCCGGCCGGCAGTACGTCCTGCGGCTGCAAGCGCCGCTGTGCGCCTCGCGCGCCACCGCCGGCTGCTTCGCGCACGTGGCCGTTGATCCGGCGATCCCGATGCGCCGCCCGCTCTCGATCATGCGTGCCGATGCACAGGAAGGCTGGATCGAGATCCTCTACAAGGTGATGGGCGAGGGCCTGAGTCACCTGGCCAGCCGCAAGGCCGGCGACGTCGTGAACCTGCTGGGCCCGATCGGCCAGGGGTTCACGCCGCATGCGGAGAAGCCCCTGGCGCTGCTGATAGGTGGCGGCGTCGGCATCCCGCCGATGGTCTACCTGGCGGAAGTGCTGCGCGATCGCGCGGTCGAGGGCTTCCGGCCCTTCGTCATCATGGGCTCAGAGATCCCCTTCCCGTTCCGCGCCCGGCCCTCCCGCATCCTGGTGCCGGGCATGCCGGATGGCGTGATCGCCAGCATGCCGCTGCTGGAGGACTGGGGCGTACCCAGCCGCCTGACCAGCAAGTCCAGCTTCGCTGGTTGCCACGATGGCTTCGTCACCGACCTTGCCCGCAGCTGGCTGGCACAGCTGGAGCCGGCGGCGCTGGCGCAGGTGGAGATCTTCAGCTGCGGCCCGACGCCCATGCTGCGGGCCGTTGCAGCCCTCGCCAGCCAGTTCGGCGTGGCCTGCCAGGTATCGCTGGAGGAGTTCATGGCCTGTGCGGTCGGTGGCTGCGCGGGCTGCGTCGTCGAAGTGCATACCTCGAAGGGACCTGCGATGAAGCGGGTCTGCGTCGATGGTCCCGTGTTTGACGCCTACAGTGTTTTCCGGTCCAAGACCTAGTAAAGACCATTACGAGGGGGTTTTCGTGAACAAGATGTATCCACGCCTGGTATCCGCCGTGCTGGCCTGCGCAACACTCAGCCTGGCCGCGATGAGTGCCGGCGCCGCCGAAGGCGCCGCCGCCACGCCGGCCGCGGCCCCCGCCGCCGTACCCTATGTCCTGCCGGCGAACACGCCGGCCTACATCCGCTCCGCCATCGACTCGGCCGACCGCGGCGCCGAGGCCAAGGCACGCGACGCCAACCGAAAGCCGGCCGAGCTGCTGATGCTCTCCGGAATCAAGCCTGGCGACCGGGTCGTGGAGTTCGCCTCCTTCGGCCAGTACTTCACCCAACTGCTCTCGGATATCGTCGGCCCGCAGGGCCGCATCTACATGCTGGACCTGCCCTACACGGCCGCCCGCGCCGGGGTGGCCAGCGGCGCCTTCGTCGACAAGCATCCGAACACGCAGTACACGCTCGTGAACTACAACGGCGTCGAGTTGCCGCAGAACGTGGATGCCGTGGTCAACGTGCTGTACTACCACGACCTGTTCATCAACGGGATCGACACGGCGGCGCTCAACGCGAAGATCTTCAAGGCGCTGAAGCCGGGTGGCGTGTTCTTCATCGTCGACCACAATGCCGAGGCCGGCTCCGGCACGCGCGACGTGAAGAAACTGCACCGCGTTGACCCGGCGGTCATCCGCCAGGAAGTCATCGCGGCGGGCTTCAAGCTGGAGGAGGAGAGCAAGCTGCTGGCCTACCCGACCGACGACCACACGCAGCTGGTGTTCGCGCCGGGCCTGCGCGGCATGACGGACCAGACGGTCTTCAAGTTCCGCAAGCCGAAGAAGTAAGCCGGACGCCCCCTGCGTGCCAAGCAAGGGCCCGCCGAAGCGCGGGCCCTGTGCTGTGACGAAGCCGGATCGCGGCGCGGGCGGGCAGCTGTGGCCACGCCACCGGCCTCACGCCAGCGGCACCACGCCCTGGCCGCGCGGCCAGTCGGCCGCCCGCCAGCGCACGAGTGCAACCTCCCGCAGCAGCACGGCCAGCGCCCGCTGCGCGGCGACCACCCCCCAGCGCGGCTGCGCGGATCCCAGGAACAGGGGTTGGACCAGGTCCACGTACCAGGCCACCACCAGCACCACGCCGGCGACCCCATACAGCGCGATCCGCCGGTGCACCTGCAGGAGTCCGATCCGGCCCGCGCCAAGCGCAGGCGCGACCATCGCAACCGGCAGGTAGGTGCCCGGCAGGGCCGGGCGCCCGGGCGCAAACAGTCAGACCAGCGCGCCCAGCAGCAGGCAGGGCAGCGCGATCGCGGCGGCGATGCGCAGCATCAGCCGTTCGCACCAGGCATGCAGCTCAAGAGGCAAACTATTGGCGGTCAGCCACAGGCCGCGCGCCGGTACGGCCGGCGCGTCAGCCGAAGTTGATCTTGGCTTCCAGGTTCGTGCGCGAGTCGGCGTAGGCCAGTGCGTCCTCGAGGGAGACGCGCTCGGATTTGTAGAGGTCAAAGAGCGCCATGTCAAAGCTCTGGATGCCGCGCTCGGCGCTCACCCGCAGGGCTTCCTTGATCCCCATGACGTCGCCCTTCTTGATGCGTTCGGCGATGTGGGCGGTATTGAGCATGACCTCCACCGCCGCGATACGCCGCCCATCCCTGCCCGGCACGAGGCGCTGGGCAAGGATCGCGCGCAGGTACTGCGAGAGATCCAGCATGACCTGCACGTGCTGGTCGTGCGGGAACAGGTTGATGATGCGATCCACCGTCTCGGCGCAGTTGTTGGCGTGCAGGGTCGCCAGCACCAGGTGGCCGGTGCCGGCCAGCGTGATGGCGGCATGCATGCTCTCGCGGTCGCGGATCTCGCCGATCAGGATGACGTCGGGGGCGGCGCGCATGACGCCGCGCAGGGCACGCTCGTACGAGCGCGTATCCGTGCCCACCTCGCGCTGGTTCACGATCGACTTCTTGTTGCGATGCAAGAACTCGATCGGATCCTCGATCGTGACGATGTGCTCGGAGAAGTTCTCGTTGCGGTGGTTGATCATCGCCGCCAGGGTCGTGGACTTGCCCGACCCGGTGGAGCCGACCATCAGCACCAGTCCCCGCTTGTGCCTGATCAGTTCGGGCAGCAGGTCCGGCAGGCCCAGGCTCTCCAGCTTGGGTACCTCGACGGCAATGTAGCGCATCACCATCGAAGGCGAACCGCGCTGCATGAAGACGTTTACGCGAAAGCGTCCCAGCCCGGGCTCGGAGACCGCGAAGTCGATTTCCATCTCGCGCCGGAAGTACTCCAGCTGCTCGGTGGTCATCAGCGAGAAGGCTGCGGCCTTGACCGCGTCCGGGGAGAGGATGTTCTTGTTGACCGGGTGGATCTGGCCCTCGATCTTGATCTTGATCGGCGCATTGGCAGAGAAAAACAGGTCCGAGGCCTTGCGATCCACCATCAGCTTGAACAGCGGGCGTGTGTTCAGCCCCGCCGGCACGCCCGGCGTGTCGATCTTGTACTCATCGGAGTTTGAGGTAGGTGTCGCCGACATGTCAGAAAGTCTGGGTATGCTCGTCTTCTTCGTTCAGCAGCGTCAGCCCAGCTGCATCATCCGCAGGCCGGCTGTCCCGCTTGCTCTCCAGCTTGATGCGCAGCCGCAGCTCGTTCTTCGAGTCGGCATTGCGCATGGCGTCCTCGTAGGAAACCCACGAGCCCTCGTAGAGGTCGAACAGGCACTGGTCGAAGGTCTTCATGCCCAGCCGGTTGGAGCGGGCCATGACTTCCTTGATCTTGGCCACTTCGCCCTTGAAGATCAGGTCCTGGATCAGCGGCGAGTTGAGCATGATCTCGGTGGCCGCGATGCGGCCGACGCCGGACTCGCGTGGCACCAGGCGCTGGGAAATAAGTCCGCGCAGGTTCAGCGAGAGATCCATGAGCAGCTGCTCGCGCCGCTCCTCGGGGAAGAAGTTGATGATGCGGTCCAGCGCCTGGTTGGAGCTGTTAGCGTGCAGGGTGGCCAGCACCAGGTGCCCGGTCTCCGCGAACTGGATGCCGTATTCCATCGTCTCGCGGTCGCGGATCTCGCCTATCAGGATGACGTCGGGGGCCTGGCGCAAGGTGTTCTTGAGCGCGGCTTGCCAGGACTCGGTGTCCACGCCCACCTCGCGGTGGGTGATCACGCAGCCCTTGTGGGGGTGCACGAACTCCACCGGATCCTCGATGGTGACGATGTGCCCACGGGTCTTCTCGTTGCGATAGCCAACCATCGCCGCCAGCGTCGTGGACTTGCCCGAGCCGGTACCGCCCACGATGATGACCAGGCCGCGCTTGGAGAGCACGACGTCGCTCAGCACCGGCGGCAGGTCCAGCTCCTCGAAGGTGGGGATCGTCGCGTTGATCAGGCGCAGCACGGCGCCGACCTGGCCCTGCTGCATGAACACGCTGACGCGGAAGCGGCCAATACCCGGCGGGGAGATGGCGAAATTACATTCCTTGGAGGCGTCGAAATCCTTGGCCTGGCGATCATTCATGATCGAGCGGACCAGGATGGCGGACTCCTCGGCCGAGAGCTTGCGCTCCGACTGGGGACGCACCTCGCCATCGACTTTCACGGCCGGCGGGAAGCCGGCGGTGATGAACAGGTCAGACCCCTTGCGCTCGATGACGCGGCGCAGGAGATCCTGCATCAGCTTGATGGCTTGCTCGCGATCCATGATTGCCGTGCCTGAGTGCCCCTAGAGGGCATCCTTATTCTGAGCCTTGAAGCGGGCCTCTTCCTTGCTAACCAGGCCCTTGGAAACCATTTCGGACAGGCACTGGTCCAGTGTCTGCATCCCCTGAGACTGCCCGGTCTGGATGGAAGAGTACATCTGGGCGATCTTGCCCTCACGGATTAGATTACGGATGGCCGGGGTGCCGATCATGATCTCGTGCGCGGCCACACGCCCGCCACCGACCCGCTTCAGCAGGGTCTGGGAGATCACCGCGCGCAGGGACTCCGACAGCATCGAGCGGACCATCTCCTTCTCGGCTGCCGGGAACACGTCCACGATGCGGTCGATGGTCTTGGCGGCCGAGTTGGTGTGCAGGGTACCAAACACCAGGTGGCCGGTTTCCGCGGCGGTGAGCGCCAGGCGGATGGTTTCCAGGTCGCGCATCTCGCCGACCAGGATCACGTCCGGGTCCTCGCGCAGCGCCGAGCGCAGGGCCTCGGAGAAGCCCAGCGTGTCGCGATGCACCTCGCGCTGGTTGATCAGACTGCGTTTGGACTCATGCACGAACTCGATCGGATCCTCCACCGTGAGAATGTGGTCCGGTCGGTTGTCATTGCAGTGGTTTATCATCGCCGCGAGCGTGGTGGACTTGCCCGAGCCGGTCGGCCCGGTCACCAGCACCAGTCCACGCGGCAGCATGCACAGGTCGCGGAAGATCTTGGGCGTGTTGAGCTCATCCAGGCCCATGATCACGGACGGAATGCTGCGGAACACCGCACCGGCACCGCGGTTCTGGTTGAAGGCATTGACGCGGAAGCGGGCAAGCTTGGGGATCTCGAACGAGAAATCGGTCTCGAAGAACTCCTCATAGGCTTTGCGCTGCTTGTCGTTCATGATGTCGTACACCATGCTGTGCACTTCCTTGTGGGAAAGGGCAGGCATGTTGACGCGCTTCATGTCGCCATCGACGCGGATCATCGGCGGAACGCCGGCAGACAAATGCAGATCGGAGGCGTTGTTCTTGACCGCAAACGCCAGGAGCTGCGCGATATCGAGGGCCATGGAGACTCCCTTTGGGCTTGCCGCAGTATAGCCCCCACCGTTCACCCCCCCTATGTTAAGCACTGCTCAGAATTCACCGAACGATCGCCTTAATTACAGGCTGCTGGGCCTGCGCGAGCGCATCGACGGCGCAGCACGGGCCGCCGGCCGCAATCCGGGCGAGGTCACGCTGCTGGCCGTCAGCAAGGGCCAGCCGGCGGCACGTGTCCGCGCGGCAGCGGCCTTGGGGCTGCGGGACTTCGGTGAGAACTACGTCACGGAAGCCCTGCCGAAGATGGCCCAGCTCACCGATCTGGGCCTGTATTGGCATTTCATCGGCCGCATCCAGGCCAACAAGACGCGGGCGATCGCCAGCCAGTTCGACTGGGTCCACGGCGTGGACCGCGTCCAGCTCGCCCAGCGCCTCTCCACCCAGCGCGGTCATTTCGTTGCGCCCCTCAACATCTGCCTGCAGGTGAACGTCCTGGGCGAAGCGAGCAAGGGCGGCGTGCCGCCCGAGGCGCTGCCGGCGCTGATCGAGGCGGTACGCGAGCTGCCGCGCCTGCGGCTGCGGGGGCTGATGTGCATCCTGCCCTACGAGGCCAGCCCGGCCGAGCAGGCTACGGGCTTCGGGCACCTGCGCCAGCTGCTGCAGGAGGCCCGGGCGCGGGGCGTTGCGATGGACACGCTATCTATGGGCATGAGCGCGGACCTGGAGTCGGCCGTGGCACATGGGGCCACCGTGGTGCGCATCGGCACCGCCCTGTTCGGTTCGCGGGACGCCAGCATCGCCGCACCGGCGGTCGAGTAGAATGTAGCGATGCAAGAGCTCAAACACCTGCGTGTCGCCCTGATCGGCGGCGGCAACATGGGACGCGGTCTGGTCGGTGGACTGATCGCGCGGGGCCTGCCGGCCGCACAGATCACGGTGGCGGACCTGAACGAGACCGGCCTCGCCGCCCTCGCCCGGGACTACGGCGTTGCCACCAGCCGCGACAACCTCACGGCTGTGCAGGGCGCCGACGTGGTGGTCCTGGCGGTGAAGCCGCAGCAGATGGCACCGGTCGTGGCCGCGCTTCGGCCGGGGATCGCTGCCTCCCGGCCCCTGCTGGTGTCGGTCGCGGCGGGGATACGTGCGCAGGACCTCTCGCGCTGGGCCGGCCCCGGCGTCGCCATCGTGCGCGCGATGCCCAACCGGCCCGCGCTGGTGGGCGCCGGTGCCTCGGGCCTCTACGCCGATGCCGCTGTGTCACCCGCGCAACGGGAGCTGGCGGCGCTTGTGTTGGCCGCGACCGGCCTGTGCGTCTGGGTGGAGACCGAGGAGCAGCTGGATGTGGTCACCGCCCTCTCCGGCAGCGGCCCGGCGTATTTCTTCCGCCTCGCGGAACTCATGGCAGAGGCCGCCACGGCGCAAGGTCTCTCGCCGCAGACCGCCCGCGCCCTCGCCGCCCAGACGCTGGCCGGCTCAGGCCAGCTGGTAGCGGCCGAGCAGGACGCGGACCTGGCGCGCATGCGTGCGGAGGTCACCTCCAAGGGCGGGACCACCGAGGCGGCGCTGGCGACGTTCGCCGCCCGCGGCCTGCCCGAGACGGTCAGCGCGGCCATGGACGCAGCGGCGCTGCGCAGCCGCGAACTGGCCGACCTCTTTGGCAAGGGCTAGCACCGGAGCGCCACGACCCCATGGAAGCATTGATTTTCCTTGTTGATACGCTGGTCGGGCTCTATCTGTTCGTCCTGCTGCTGCGCCTGCTGCTGCAGTGGGTACGCGCGGATTTCCGCAACCCCCTCTCCCGCGGTGTCGTGCAGCTGACCAACCCGCTGATCCTGCCGCTGCGCAAGGTGCTGCCGCCCGTCGGCCGCGTGGACACTGCCTCGGTGGTGGCCGTGGTGGCGGTGATGGCCGCCAAGATCCTGATGCTGCTGGCGCTCTCCGGCCTGCCGCTGCCCCCGCCCCTGTCGCTGGCGCGGTTGCTGCTGGTGGAACTGGCTCGCCTGGTGCTGCAGACCTACTTCTTCGCGATCCTGCTCTACGCCGCGCTCTCCTTCTTCGCGCAGGGTAGCTACTCGCCGGGCCAGTCGCTGCTGACTTCTCTGTGCGAACCGGTGCTGCGTCCGATCCGCCGGCACATACCAGCGCTGGGTGGATTGGACCTATCGCCGCTCTGGGCGGTCATCGCGATCCAGGCCCTGCTGCTGCTGATTCGCTGACAAAAAGCCATAGAAACAAGGCGTTTCCGGCACATCCCTGTGCTTTAGGATGACATAGCGAACCCTGGCGATGGCACGGCGCATTCCTGCCGCATGCCTCCCGAGCCTAGAAAACAAGTGTTTTTCGGCATGCGCTGGCGCACGAAATGTATTTGCGCCGCGTATTCCATATGTTATGTTTCGCGCCGATCGCTTCTGCGGGGATGTTCCCCGCAAAAGACCAACTAAACCTCGCAGGAGTATCGGCAATGGCGAAAAAGGGTGGCGCTCCGACCAAGTCGGACATCTTGGCGACGATTTCCAAGGACACGGAACTGTCTCGTAAGCAGGTCAGCGCGGTCTTCGACTCGCTGCACCTCATCATCCGCAAGAGCCTTCGCAGCCACGGTCTCGTGACGCTGCCGGGCCTGCTGAAGCTGAAGGTCGTGAAGAAGCCCGCCACCAAGGCGCGTGAGGGCATCAACCCCTTCACGAAGGAAAAGCAGATCTTCAAGGCCAAGCCGGCGAGCAAGAAGGTTCGCGCACTGCCGTTGAAGAACCTGAAGGCGATGGTCAACTAAGACCCGCCGTGCGCTCGGTGACGAGCCACAAAGCCCGGAAAACCTTGTGTTTTCCGGGCTTTTTTATTGCCTGATCAATAACCTAGGTGGGTCGCGCCCAGCCCACTACGGCCTCGCGCAGCTCGTTGAGCCGGCCGTGGAAGAAGTGCCCCACGCCGGGCATCACCTGCAGGTCCGGCGCCGGTTCCAGCGCCCGCGCCCAGTCAATGACCTCCTGCGGGGCGATCACCTCATCCGCATCGCCCTGCACGATGAGCCAGGGGCAGCGCGGCATCGGTACCGCAGCCGGCGAGTCGTAGTAGCGGGTGAAGGCCGGTGCCACCGTCACCAGGCGCTGCACCCCCTCGCCGCCCGGCTGGCGCGCGGCGCGCAGCGCCACGTGTCCGCCGAAGGAGAAGCCCGCCAGCCAGAGCGCTGCGCCCGGCCAGAGTGCATGGCCCTGGGCGACGACGGCCAGCGCATCGTGGGTCTCGCCCACTCCCTCATCGAAACTGCCGGCGCTCTCGCCGACGCCGCGGAAGTTGAACCGCAGCGTCGGCACGCCCAGCTCCTGGAAACTGCGCGCCAGCGTCGTGGCGACCTTGTTGTCCATCGTGCCGCCGTGCAGGGGATGCGGGTGGCAGACCACTGCGTAGGCCGAGGGCTCCCCGGCTCCGCTCGGCCGGGGATCCTCCAGTACCGCCTGCAACGGGCCTGCCGGCCCCTCAATCTCCAGCCGCCGCGCTTGCGGCGGGCTCACTTGGCGTCGGCCAGGAAGTCGAGCGATGCCGAATTGATGCAGTAACGCAGACCGGAGGGCTCCGGTCCATCGTCAAAGACGTGGCCCAGGTGCGCCTCGCAGTTCGCACAGGTCACTTCGGTACGAACCATGCCGTGGCTGGTGTCCCGGTGTGTCTTCACGCGCTCCCCCGCCAGCGGCAGCCAGAAGCTCGGCCAGCCGCAGCCGGCGTCGAACTTGGTGTCGGAGCGAAACAGCTCCGTCCCGCAGCACACGCAGGTATAGGTGCCGCCGGCCGTGTGCGCGGCGTACTGGCCGGAAAAGGCCCGCTCGGTCCCCTTCTCCTGGGTCACGTGGTACTGGAGGGAGGAGAGGCGGCGGCGCAGCTCCTCGCTGGTGGGCTTGGGCTTGCTCACGTGGCACCGCCCACCAGCTTCACCAGCAGGCGGTTCAGGCGGCGCACGTACTCGCCGGGATTGGCGACCTGGCCCTGCTCGGTGAGCTGCGCCTGGTCGAAGAGCAGCTGCGAGAGCTCGTTGAAGTCCTCGCCCTGGGTGGCCTCCAGGCGCACCACCAGCGGATGCGCGAGGTTGACCTCCAGCCGCGGCTTGCCGGGCGGCAGGTCGTCGCGGCCGGCTGCCGCCAGCATGCGGCGCATCTGCTCGCTCATGTCGTCCTCCTCGCGCGTGAGGCACGCCGGGGACTCGGTGAGGCGGCTGCTGGCCCGCACTTCGGAGACCGCATCGCCCAGCGCCGCGCCCATGCGGGCGAAGAGGTCCTTGTGGGCCTCGCTCGCCGCCTCCTCGGCCTGCTTCTCGGATTCGTCCGCGAGCTTGCCCAGATCCAGGTCGCCGCGGGCGGCGTCCTGGAACGGCTTACCCTCGAAGTCCTGCAGCTGCCCCATGATCCACGGGTCGACGCGGTCACCCAGCAGCAGCACCTCGATGCCCTTGGCACGCAGGCGCTCGATGAACGGGCTGGAGCGGGCGGCCGAGCGGCTCTCCGCCAGCACGTAGTAGATCCGCTCCTGGCCCTCTTTCATGCGCGCCACGTAGTCCGCCAGGGCCGTGCGGTCCTCGTCGGAAGCCTCGTGGGTGCTGGCAAAGCGCAGCAGGGGCAGGAGCTTGTCGCGGTTGGCGTAGTCCTCGCCAACGCCCTCCTTGAGCACCTGCCCGAATTCCTTCCAGAACGTGGCGTACTTCTCCGGCTCCTCCTTGGCCAGGCGGGAGATCAGGTCCAGGGCGCGCTTGGTGAGCGCGCTGCGCATGGCGTCCACTTCCGGGTCCTTCTGCAGCAGCTCCCGGGAGACGTTCAGCGGCAGGTCGCTGGAGTCCAGCACGCCCTTGATGAAGCGCAGGTACAGCGGCAGGAACTGCTCGGCGTCGTCCATGATGAAGACGCGCCGGACATGCAGCTTCAGGCCCCGCGCCGCGTCACGCTGGTACAGGTCGAAGGGTGCCTGGGCAGGCAAGTACAGCAGGCTCGTGTACTCGCGCTTGCCCTCCACCTTGTTGTGGCTCCAGGACAGCGGCTCGTTGCCGTCGTGCGTGATGTGGCGGTAGAACTCGCGGTATTCCTCGTCCTGGATCTCGGTGCGGGGCCGGGTCCACAGGGCCTGGGCCTGATTGACCACCTCGAACTCCAGCGTCGCCGCACCCTGCTTGGCCATGCGCACGGGGAAGGCGATGTGGTCGGAATAGCGGCGCACCAGGGCCCGCAGGCGCCAGGCGTCGGCGAACTCCTTGGCATCCGCCTTCAGGTGCAGGATGACCGTGGTACCGCGCTCGGCGCGCTCCACGGTGTCCACGGTGAACTCCCCGTCCGCGGCGGACTGCCAGCGCACGCCGGCCGAGGTCGGCTCCCCGGCGCGGCGCGAGAGCACCTCGACGCGGTCCGCGACGATGAAGGCGGAGTAGAAGCCGACGCCGAACTGGCCGATGAGCTGGGAGTCCTTCTGGGCGTCGCCAGTGAGCTTGCCGAAGAACTCGGCCGTGCCGGACTTGGCGATGGTGCCCAGGTGGGCGATGGCGTCCTCGCGGGTGAGGCCAATGCCATTGTCGCGGATGCAGAGCGTCCCGGCCTTCTCGTCCTGCTCGATCCAGATGCCCAGCTCCTTCTCCTCCCCCAGCAGCTCCGGGTTGGCGAGGGAGAGAAAGCGCAGCTTGTCGTTGGCGTCGGAGGCGTTGGAGATCAGTTCCCGGAGGAAGATCTCCCGGTGGCTGTAGAGGGAGTGGATCATGAGCTTCAGCAGCTCACGGACCTCGGCCTTAAAGCCACGGGTTTCGGACGCAGGGGCGCTGGGCGCATCGACAGTCATGGCGGACTCCGGCTACGGAAGGGAAACGTCCGCCGGAGATGGGGTCAGGAGGGCGTTATATCAAGCGCCTTTTTAAGGACCTCATCAGGAGCGGTTGCGGCGCCGCCAGATCTGAGCGCCGGCGGTGAGCTGGCGCCCCCAGGACAGGTACTCATCCAACTCGTCCAGCAGCAGGGCCAGGCGGGACACGGGGCGCCGCCTTATTTCTTGCGAGCCGGCGGCGCGGTATCCGCGTCCCAGCTGTCCCGGACCTTCGCGGCCCAGTTCTTGTAGTTGGAAAGGCTTCCCAGGTCGCGGCTGATGGCCGCCTGGCGCCCGCGACCGCGCTCCACGCGCGCGACCCAGTCGGCATAGAGTTCGGCGCCGCCTGCGAGGCGAAATTCACCGGTCGGGGAGCTGTCTTCGACGGGGAGTTCGGGGCTGCTCATGCGGATCGGCCTTGGCTGTCAGCCATTGCCCCGAGATGGGGCATCGATGCGAGAGCTTACGGCGCGACCCGGTACGCTCGACAGGAACTGGATCACATGGCCGTACGGCCGACCCACGCTGCGCCGCGGAATCTAATCCACCAGCCGGTAGCATGGCACGTAGGCGGTACCGGGCAGTTTCATGCGGCCACCCGCCACGAAGCCGCGCAGCAGTTCATCCAGCAGCCCCATGATCTGCGGGTCGCCGCGCAGCTCGAACGGCCCGTGTGCCTCGATGGCTCTAATGCCCTGCTCCTTCACGTTGCCGGCAACGATGCCGGAGAACGCACGGCGCAGGTTGGCCACCAGCAGGTGCAGAGGCTGGTCGCGGTGCAGCTGCAGGCCGCGCATCGACTCGTGCGAGACCACGAAGGGGTGCTGGAAATCCTCGGGAATGTGCAGCAGCCAATTGAAATTGTAGGAATCATTGCTGGCGCGGCGATAGCCCCGCACCCGGCTCATCGAATTGACCATGTGGCGGGCCACGTCGCCGGGCTCCCCGGTGATCACGCTCAGGCGCGAAAGGGCTTCCTGGCCCAGCGCCCCGCCGATGAACGTGCGCAACCGCTCAAAGTAGCTCGCACTCTCGGCGGGTCCGGTCAGCACGACGGGCAGGACCTGCTCGACGTTGCGCGGCTCCAGCAGGATACCCAGCAGGTAGAGGATTTCCTCCGCCGTGCCGGGGCCGCCCGGGAACACCACCACCCCGTGGGCGAGGCGCAGGAAGGCCTCCAGGCGCTTCTCGATGTCCGGCATGATCACCAGCTGGTTCACGATCGCGTTGGGCGGTTCCGCCGCGATGATCCCCGGCTCCGTGAGCCCGATATAGCGGCCGGTGGCGATACGCTGCTTGGCGTGGCCGATCGTGGCCCCCTTCATGGGGCCCTTCATCGCGCCCGGGCCGCAGCCCGTGCACACGTCCAGGCCACGCAGGCCGAGTTCGTAGCCCACCTTCTTCGTGTACTGGTACTCGACTTGGTTGATCGAATGGCCGCCCCAGCAGACCACCAGGTTAGGCTTGATCTTGCGATCCAGCATGCGCGCGTTGCGCAGCACGTGGAATACGGCATTGGTGATCGCCGCCGGCTGCTGCAGGTCAAACCGCGCACCCTGCTCTATCTCGTGTGTGATGAACACCACATCTCGAAGCACCGCGAACAGGTGCTCCTTGATGCCGCGGATCATCTGACCGTCGACGAAGGCGCCGGCCGGCGCGTTGCGGATCTCCAGGCGAATACCCCAGGGATGGCGCACCACTTGCACGTCAAAGTGCCGGTAGCGGTCGAAGAGCTCTTTGGCGTTGTCGTTATCGCTGCCGGAATTCAGCACCGCCAGGGCGCATTTCCGGAACAGCGGATGGATGCCCCCGCCGCCGGAGTTCAGGAGGATCTCGATTTCGGACTGGGAGAGGTTCTCAAGGCTGCCGCGCGGACCGACGCTCGCGTCGACAACGTCGGGTAGGTCTATGACGGCTTGCAAGATCTTTAGGGTCGGATATCGATGGGAATGTTGTTCTGGGTGAGCATCCAGATCTCCACCATATCCGAGTTGGAGACGGCAATGCAGCCATCGGTCCAGTCGCGGGTCTCGTAGTAGGTCGGCTCGCGCTTGAGCGTGTTGGGCAGTCCGTGGATCATGATCGCGCCACCCGGCTCCCAGTGGTTCTTCTTGGCGACCTTGAGGTCATCCGGGCCCGGATAGGAAATCTGGATCGAGAGGAAATAGTCGCTGCGGGCGTTGCGCCGCACGAGCCGGTAGCTGCCCTCGGGCGTGCGGAAATCCCCGGCACGCTCCTTGTGGCCCTGCGGCTGCAGGCCCAGCGCGACCTTGTAGCTGCGCAGCACCTCGTCGCCGCGCAGCAACTCCAGCCGGCGCGCGGCCTTGTAGACGACCACGCGGTCGGCCGCCGGCAACTCATCGGCACGCAGGGGCGCCCCCACCATCGCGGTCAGCGCGAGGATGAGGCCCATCAACCCCGGCATGATGAGTCGACGACACATGGAGCCGATTATAGACACCGTCGAGGCTCCTGTTGACCGTGCATCCATCACACCGCGGGCACTTCTTCGACCCTCGGCACGACGATCTGCACGCCGGAGTGCAGATCCGCAAAGTCGACGTCGGGGTTGTACTGCTGCAGCAGCCATACGGGCAGCCGCGAGAAGCGCTGCGTCACCGCCCACAGGGAGTCGCCACGGCGCGACACATAGACTTCCGTGCCGATGATGCGGTGTCCCGCGAAGAAGGCCGCCTGCAGCTGCTGGTGGTAGTCGCGCCGCTTCTGCTCGAAGTCGGCCTTGGCGACCTTGCCGAAGCTCAGCTTGAGCTTGTGGCCCATCACCACCGTGGCCGCGGCCTTCAGGTGGTTGAGCTCGCGCAGGCGTGCCGCACTGGTGCCCAGCCAATCGGCGAAATGCCCGAGCGTCTCGGCCGCCGCGACGCGGATGCTGTCGTCGGCCCCGACCGAGTAGTCCACCGGGTCGCTGGCCTGCGGGACCGCGGCCGGGAACACGGCCGGGCTCTGCGCCTCGGCTTGGGAACCGGAGACCGGTTCGTTGCGCCGCGCGGGCTTGCGCTCCTCCGAGGCCGCGGCGCGCGTTTCCGCCTTCTCCTCGGAGAGGACCTCGCTGGCGGAGTTCGCGGTGCTCACGGCGGTGGCGGCGCTGGCGGCCACGCTACCGCCCGCTGCCGGGCTGAGCCGCAGGCGCTGCCCCTCGTACAAGGAATCGGCGCTGGAGAGCTGGTTGACGGCCACGAGTTGTGCCACGGGCACGCCGACGCGGGTGGCCACGTCGGTCAGTACATCCCCGGCGCGCACGACATAGACCGTATCGGCCGGCTTGGGCGCTGCGGCCAGTGCGGACTCGGCGCCGCGCGGCAGGAGCTGCGGGCTGTTCTCCGGCAGCTGCAGGCTGCGGCCCGGCTTGAGCTTCGCGGCCATCTTGAGGCCGTTCACGTCGGCCAGCGCCGTCAGGTTGTAGCCCTGCTTGGCGGCAATGCTCGCCAGCGTATCGCCGGACTTCACCTTGTAGACCGCGGGGCGAGGCTGGCCGGCGAAACGCTCGCCGGGGCTGAGCTTCGCGGCCAGCAGCGCGCTGGTCCATTCGCCGGCCTCGGCCGGCAGGCGCAGCCGGTAGCCCTGCGGCACGCGACGCTGGCCCTTCCAGACCGGCGGCCGCAAGGCCGGGTTCAGCGCCGCCAGACGCGTGCGGTCAACCTTCACGACGCGCTCCAGCGCCGACAGGGACACGTAGGCCGGCACCTCGACCTCCCTGAATCGCGACTCAGGCTGCCGGGCAATCGGGCCGAAGTACTTCTCGGGATTGCGGTCGATCTCCAGCGCGGCCAGGAAGGAAACATAGAAATTGCGGGATGCGAAGCCGAACGTGGGGCTCTTGTGCTGGCGCACGATCAGCGCGATGTCACTGGTTCCCAGGGCGTCGCGGGCGCGACGCATGCCGGCCGCCCCGTGGTTGTAGGCCGTGAGTGCCAGCGGCCAGGTGCCCAGCAGGCGGTAGTTGAAGTCCAGCAGCTGCGCCGCGGCCTCGGTCGCGCGGAACGGGTCCAGGCGTTCATCCACCGCATCGTCAATGCGAAGGAAGCGCCGACCCGTGGAGCGCATGAACTGCCACAGCCCCGCCGCGCCCACCTTGGAATAAGCGGCGGGGTTGAAGGAGGACTCCACGTGCGGCAGGGCCGAGATCTCCGGCGGCAGTCCCAGGTTAGCCAGGGTATCGGCGATGTGCGCCTCCCAGATGCCGGAACGCGTCAGGCCCTCGCGGAAACGGTCGGCCTGGCCCAGCTGGAAGCGAACCTCGGACTGCGCCTGCTCGAAGCGCTCGGGCGAGGCCTCGCTGCCAAAGGCGTCGCGGATGCGCCGCTCGTCCTCGGTGAGGTCATCAGCCCCCTGGGCCAGGCGGCGCAGGGTCGCGCGATAGTGCTCGCGCAGCCCGTCCACCTGCTCGTGACGCTGCGCCGGGGTGGCCTCCGGGCCGAAATGCACGGGCTGGTAGACGACGCCCAGGTTGTGCTCGTCGTGCAGGAAGCCTTCGTTGGTGGTGACCTCGGTGTAGACACGGATCCAGAACTGGACGTCCCGCTCCAGCTCCGCCGGGCGCGGCATGACCGTTTCGGCCAGCACCGGGCCGCTGGCGAACCAGGCGGCCACCACCAGTAGCAAGGCCTGCCAGGCCCGCCGTCCGTCCCCTCGCATCCTGCCGTATTCGCGCACCGTCACCCCGGAGGGGCACAGCCGCCTTGCGGCCGTGCCAGAGCGCCTTGGATTCAAGGCATTAAGTTCAGTCGGGAAAACTATAGCGACGCCGTGTGTCGCTCACAACACATCATTTCATCCCCGCAGTGGTGATCTGCGCATCCCAGCGCACACCGCGCAGCCGGCAGCGCCGGTCAGGCTGCGCAGGGCACTTGCGCGGGCGCGCCAGGGCGCCCGTGCGGACTGGCGCGCGGCTCTTGCAGATCGCGCCGCGGCACCCCCAAGATCCGGTGCATCCTGTAGCGGTAGTTGCTGGCGCAGTCGTCACGGATAGCGAAGCGTCGCGAACTGCCGTGCCGGACCGGATCGGCCTGCGACCTTCGGCCTGGCAAGGCAGCAGCGACCGACCGGGAGGCAACGCACCGGCGATCGCCGCAGGTACCATTACGGACGAAGGAAAAGAGTTGACCAAGCCGTTCCCCACCGCGCCCTCCGACCACCTGGGGGCCTCCCTGCGATACGGGCTGGCCGTGGGCTTGGTGCTGCTCGGGTTGCTGCTGCGCGTAATGATGCTGCCTGGCACAGCCGGCTTTCCGTTCATCACCTTCTTCCTGGCCTCCACCGTGGCCTTCTATGCGCTGGGAACGGGCCCGGGCATCACGGCGGCGACGCTGGGCTGCGCGCTGGGCTTTACGCTCTTCTGGCCCCACGACACCTCCGGTGCGACCGCGTTCGCCAGCGGCCTGGCCCTGTTCATGTATGCGGCCTCGACGCTGCTGGTCGGCTGGATCGTGGGCAAGCTGCACCGTTATCGGCTCGAGGCAGCCACCATCGGGCAGCTCTACGAGCGGATCCTGCAGGAGCAGACCGACTGGATCGCCCGCGCTGGAGCCGATGGCAAGTTGATCTACGTAAACCAGGCGTTTCGGCGCTCCTTCGCCCCCGACCAGTCCAGCCTGGTGGGTACCAACTTTGACGCCCTGGTGTGCCCGGAGGAACTGCCCTACATCCGGGACGAGCTGGCGATCCTGGGACCGGGCAACCCGGTCGTGGTACTGGAGAATCGCGTGCGCACGGCCGACGGGCAGCAGCGCTGGGGTCAGTTCGTGATCCGTGGCAGCTTTGCGGTCGACGGGCGGCTGCTGGAGATCCAGAGCGTAGGCCGGGACATCACCCGCCAGAAGGAGCTGGAGCGGGAGCTCTCCAAGCTCGCCCACGACATGTCCGACCTCTACGACAACGCGCCCTGCGGCTACCACTCCCTGTCCCCGGAGGGTGTGTTCCTCAATATCAACAAGCGAGAGCTGGAATGGCTGGGTGCGACGCGGGAGCAGCTGATCGGCAAGGCCTCCATCACCGAGTTCCTGACCGAGGAAGGCCAGGCGGCGTTCCTGATCCATCACCCGCGGCTGCGTGCCAGCGGGCACCTGGAGGGGCTGGAGGTGGACCTGGTCTCGCGCACAGGGGAAACCCGGCGCGTAAGCATCACCGCCAACGTGGTCCGCGACGAGGACGGTGCCTACGCGATGTCACGCTCCATACTGTATGACGTGACCGACCGGCGCCGGGCCGAGCAGGCGGTGCGGGAGCTCAATGCGGAGCTTGAACAGCGCGTCGCGGCCCGCACGCAGGAGCTGGAGGCCTTGAATCGGGAGCTGGAGGCCTTCAGCTACTCGGTCTCCCATGACCTGCGCACGCCATTGCGGACCGTGCACGGCTTCTCCTCGATACTGATCGAGGACTTCGCCTCCTACCTTCCCACGGAAGCGAACCAGCACCTGGAGCGGATCCGCACCGCCGGGCGCAGCATGGGCGAGCTGATCGACGGCCTGCTGGCGTTTGCCCGCCTGAGCCACGTCACACTTACGCGCGGCCCGGTCGACAACGACCGGCTGGTCAGGGAGGCGCTGGAGGCGTTGCGCTCCGAATGGGAGGGCCGCTCGATCGATTTTCACATCGAGCCGCTGGCCCCCTGCCAGGGCGATGCCAGCCTCCTCCGGCAGGTCTGGACGAACTACCTCTCCAACGCCCATCAAGTACACGCGCGGCAGTCAGCAGGCGCGTATCACGGTCGGCTCTTGCCTGCTCGACGGGCAGACCCACTGGTTTGTGCAGGACAACGGCGCCGGCTTTGAGATGCGCCACTCGCACAAGCTGTTCCGGGTGTTCGAGCGTCTGCACGGCGCCGATGAGTTCGAGGGCAACGGCGTCGGGCTTGCCATCGTGCAGCGCGTCGTGCATCGCCACGGCGGCCGGGTCTGGGCCGAATCCACGGCCGGCGAAGGGGCGACCTTCTACTTCTCGCTGCCCACGGCACGCGGCGCGGGCGGCCCGCGCCAAGCGGTCAACCAATAAAAAAGGCCGGGTCGAACCCGGCCTCGCACGCGAACTAATTGGTATCCCCCCGCGCCACGCGGCGCGAGGGGACAGCCGATCAGAACTTGGCAGTCACACCGACGTAGTAGCGACGGCCATTGACGTCGTACAGGCGGTCGTTGATGTACCCACCGGCCAGAGTGCCCGGCGCGGCCTTGGTGTCGGATTCCACCAGCGGCGGCGCCTTGTCCAGCACGTTGTCGACGCCGAAGCGGACCGACACGTCCTTCCTGACGGCCCAGGTGCCGTTCAGTCCGAACAGGTCATAGGCCCCGGCGCCACCAATGGTCGTGTTCGGCTGCGTTGCCGCGGTCGCTGACGCGATCGCCGGCAGGTGCTGCCACTGCAGCGACGCCGTCCAGTCACCCAGCTGATAGCCGAAGGTGTTGAACATCTTCCAGCGGAACGCGCCCGGGTCCAGGCCGTTCTCGTTCGGGCCCAGCGTACCGGCGTACTCGACGAGCTTGTCGGTGGGCAGCTGCGCCGATTTCTCGTCAATCAGGTACGTGAAGACCGAGTTCAGGCTGAACTTGCCCGGACCGGCACGGAACGACCAGTCGAACTGGGTGTCGATGCCGCTCGTCTCAAACCGACCCTGGTTCAGGAAGGTCGTGATGATGTTGCCGAGCGCGCCGTCGTGCGCGACACGGTTGATACCCACGCAGTACGGCGAAGTCGCGCTCAACGTCGGGTTGAACGCCACATCAAAGCACTGGCGCTGCGCCAGATCCACCGTCTGCGCGCCCAGGGCCTGATCGACCTTGATGCTGTAGTAGTCAACCGACAGCCGCATCGTCTGCAGCATTTCACTCTCGAACGGCGAGCTGATCACCGCACCCAGGGTGAAGGTGTTGGCCTTTTCCGGCTTGGCGCTCGGGTTGCCCTGCAGCGTGGGGAACGCGTAGGTGGGCCCGGCGACCTGGTTGGTTGCATTGTTGTAGAACGCAGCGGCCGTACCGGGAGCTGACGCCTCCATCAGCGCCTTGCAGATGGCCAGAGCCTTGACCCCATTGGCGCCGTTGGCCGGATTGGCGGACAACGGCGACGGATTCGTCAGCGAGCACAGATCGCCGGTCGAATTGAACGTGAAGGTCTGCTGCGGAGCAAGGTAGAGCTCGGCGATGTTCGGCGAGCGCTCGGCGCGGTTGAACCCGCCGCGAATTCGCAGATAGTCGTTCGTCTCCCAGTTGCCCATCGCCTTCCAGGTCGTGCTGCCACCGGTGGTGTTGTAGTCAGACTTGCGAACACCCAGCTCCAGCTCGAGCTTCTTGACGAACGGCAGACCCGCAAGCACCGGGACCAGCGCCTCGCCATAGATTTCCTTGACGGAGATCTTGCCGTAGGAGTTGCCACTGGGGTAAATGCCAACCGACTGGTCCAGGAACGAGCGGCCCTGGGTGGTCAGCGTGTCATTCAGGAAGGTGTACCTGTCCTCGCGATGCGTGGCGCCGACCGCCGCACGCACCTCGCCCGCCGGCAGGTTGAAGAGCACGCCCTGGGCGTTGACTTCCCCAATGTCCTGCTGCAGCGACGCGCGCGTCTTCAGATCCGTACCGATGGCGTTCTTGCAGTCGGCACTGACGACGAGCGACAGGTTGAACGGGTCCAGCCCGCTCGTGCAGGTCGCGCTGTTGGCGCCGAAACCGCCAGCCGAGGGATTGCCCTGCTGGGAGAAGCCCGCGCCCCAGTTCGGCGCGGCCACCACGGCGCGCAGGCGCTCCAGGGAGGCGTTGCCAGTGGTCAGGGAATTGGTCTCCGACTCACCCGTCGAGGCATAAGCCTCCCAGGTCCAGGTGCTGTTGGGGATCTTGCCCTGCAGGCCGCCCTGCATGTTGTACGTGAAGACGTCCACCGTCGCCACGCGGTTACCCAGAACGCCGGCCAGGTCGAACACGAGCTTCCACGGCGCATTCGGACCCGTGGTCGTCGGGTTCGCCGGATCCACCACGCGACTGGCCAGAAGTGTAGCCAACGCCGCGGGCAGTGCACGTCCGTCCACCGGGACCACCGCCGACCAGCCATTCACCGACGGTGCCGGTGCCTGGGAGGTCTGCGTCTCGACCTTGCTGAACATCGCCTGGCCGAAGAAGCTCACGTAGTCGTTGAAATCGTAGTTGCCGCGCGTCAGGAAGTTGTCGCGCTTGAGCGGCAGCACGGCAGTGGCATCAAGGAAGTTCTGCTTGAGCTGCCCATCGACGGTCTTGGTCCACTTCAGGCCGGTGGTGTCTCCGGTGAAGGCGGTCGTGCCGGTGCCGCCCGGCGTAAAGCTCTGGAAGAAGCCCGTGAACGGCGTGCCGTTCGGGTTGAAGTAGTAGCGGTAGGTCGAGGTGGGCACGGAGCCCGGGGCGGCCTTCGGGAACACCGAATTGATCGCGGCCTGGCTCGGGTTGTTCCCCTGTGGGTCATACCCCGAGAAGACCGGGAAGTAGTCGATGTCGTTCTCGGACAGGCCCACGTTCGGGTTCTTGTCCAGCGCCGCGAACCAAGGACGGTCGGTGTGCAGCGCCAAGTCGCGATGGTTCAGCGAGAAGGCCAGCATCACGTTGCCGCGCCCGTCCGCCAGGTTGGAGCCCAGAATGCCGCCGACCTGGTACTCGCCGCCGCCGCCATGCTCCGTGCCACCGTACTGTGCGTCGACCTGCGCGCCTTCGAACTTCTTGCGCATGATGAAGTTCACGACGCCGCCGACGGCGTCCGCACCGTAGGTCGCCGAAGCGCCGCCGGTGATCGTCTCCACGCGCTCGATGGCGAGCGACGGGATGGTGTTGATGTCAACCACCTGCGAGGCGTTGCCCGGGGTCGCCCGGCGGCCGTCCAGCAGGATCAGGTCACGATTGGATCCAAGGCCGCGCAACGAGATCGTTGCGGCGCCCGGTGTGTTGGTCGCGGTCGCCTGAATATCACCGCCCTGCGCGGGCGTCTGCACCGCGTGGAACTGCGGCAGTTTCGCCAGATTGGTCTCGATGCCCGCGGTGCTTGAATTCTTCAGGAACGTTTCGTCGACAGACGTAATCGGGCTGTTGGCTTCGTAGTCGCGGCGCAGGATGCGCGAACCCGTTACGACGACCTCGGCCACAGAGTCATCCGCGGCCGGGGCGCGACTGGCGTCCGGGTCGGCGAAAGCCGGTGACGCGCAGGCGGCCGCAACCGCAATTGCGATCGCTCCCTGGCGTAGGAAAATTGACGGACGACCGGACCTGGCCGCCGTCGTTATGACGGTCTTCATGGATGGCTCCCCCCGAGCTGTTGTTTTCTTGATACTGGCGTCGGCCGAGCCGCGCCGGGCGGGATCATTGCAGAATTACAGTTAATAGGTCAAATACGATACGAGCTGTATTCGGATTGTATTGGTCGTTGAAGAAGTTGACGTCCCGGACAGTGATGTTGCGTGAGCGCATCGACGGGCAGTGTCCCGGCGCGGCACGCGAGTCGACCGGGGATCGGGATGTCCCGGTGACCCGGCCGGGGGAGGCAGCCGTCTGGCCCAGAAAGGCCGACGTAGTGTGGGCAGGCGATGGTTGTGCACGGCGTGCGGCGGGTATCGGTCCGGCCTGGCGCGCCGCGACCCGTCCGGACCGCGCGGGCGAACGGCCCTGCGCTCGGTGCCGGCCGACCGCATCGGCGGGGGCGGCAAGGCCCTCCGGGGCGCGGACTACCGGTGCGGCGCCAGCGGATTGCACCCGGTGCAGTCCCCAGCACCTCTTACATTAATCGCGGCAGCGCGGCGCGCCAGCAGGACCGCCAGGCGTCCTTCGCGCTGCGTGAACTCCGGCGCGTCTTGCCCTCCAGGCCGCGCAACGTCGAATCTCCTCCACGGGCCCCACGAAGGGCTAATGGATCCCTTTTCTCGGCCGCTGGCTCCAATAGGCCCTTCCGGGCGGTTCGTTGCCCTGGACGGCGGTCGCCCCAGCGGGCTGCCAGAGCGCGTTCCAAGGGGCCGTCGGGTCGTCGCGACGTGGGGGTCAGGGCCCGTCTGCTGGCCGTTGCTGGCCGCGCGGGGTGCTAGCCAGCACGCTGCCCAGGATTGGCCCGATCTGCTGCAGCAGGTCGGTCTTCAGGATGAAGTGCACCACCCCCTGGGCGCGACCGGCGTCGAGGTCCTCCTGCCGCAGGTAGCCGGAGGACACCACGACGGGCAGGTCACTCCGCAGCTCGCGTGCCGCCCGTGCTAGGTCAAGACCGGACATGCCCGGCATGGCCAGGTCCGTCACCAGCACGTCAAACCCATCGGCTGCGGCGCGCAGGGCCGCCAGCGCCTGGACTGGATTGGTAATTGCCGTCACCCGGTAGCCTTGCTGCTCCAGCGCCCGGGACACCAGCGCGACGAGCGGCGCCTCGTCGTCCACGAACAGCACATGACCCGTTCCCGCGGCTGCCGCTGGGCCCGGCGGGGCGCCGGCGCCGGCCGCGGTCGGGGCCAAGTCCCGGCCGGCCGCCGGCAGCAGGATGCGAAAGCTCGTGCCCACACCAGGCTCGCTGTGGACCGTTACCGCACCGCCGTGGCTCCTGACAATGCCCTGGACGACCGACAGCCCGAGGCCGGTGCCGCCTTCCCTCGACTTGGTGGTAAAGAAGGGATCAAAGATTCGCTCCACCGTCTGGGGGTCCATGCCGCTGCCGGTGTCACTGACCGTCATACAGACATAGGTGCCCGGCGCGAGGCCGTGGGTCGGCGCACCGTCCGACTCGTGCACGATGGCCCGTTGCAGCGCGAAGCGAACCTGTCCCGGCTGGCCCCCGATGGCATGGGCCGCATTGGTGCCCAGGTTCATGAGCACCTGGTGGATCTGGTTGCCGTCCACCAGGGCGTAGGTGGCCGCCTCGTCGATACGAGTCTCGATGCTGATCATCGCCGGCAGCGTGGCGCGCAGCAGTGCCGCGACCTCCCCCACCACGGCTGCGAGGCTTACCGCGGCCAATTTCGGCTCCTCGGGCCGCGCGAAGGTCAGCAGGCGCCGCACCAGCGCGGCACCGCGTTCCGCGGCGCGCTGGATCTGCCGCAGGGACTCCTGTAGCAGTTCGGGCAGGTCTTCGGCCTCCAGCTCCAGCGTGGCAAAACCGCGGATCGCCGCCAGGATGTTGTTGAAATCATGCGCGATACCGCCGGAGAGCGTCCCGAGGGCCTGGGTCTTCTGCGCCTGGCGTAGCTGCGACTCCAGCCGGTCGCGCAGCTCCTGGGCCTGCTGCTGGGCGGTGAGATCGCGCGCGATCACCGCAAAGCCGGCCAGATCCCCGGTGTCCTGCAACGCCGTCAGTACCGCGTCGCCCCAGTACCGGGTGCCGTCGCTCCGCACCTGCCATCCCGTCCAGTCGGCCCGACCGGTGCGAAGCGCCAGCGCCAGATGCTCGGTCAGCCCTCCGGGCAGCTCCCCTGCCAGCAGGAAGCGCTCGGCCGGCTGTCCGAGGATCTGCTCGGCCTCGTAGCCCGTGATGCGGCGGGCTCCGGCATTCCAGGTCGTTACGCGGCCCTCGCGGTCGAGCATGACGATGAGGTAGTCGCGCACGCCGTCCACCAGTAAGCGGAACCGCTGTTCGCTGAGTGCGAGCTCCGCGTAGCGGCTGCGCAGCTGCCGCACCATCGTGGCCACCGAGCGACGCAGGCTCTCGATCTCGCCGCGAAACCGCAACTGTTCCAGTGCCTCGATCTCGCCGGCCCCGCCGCTCAGGGCGAGCGCATGGTTCTCCAGCTTCTTCAGCGGCCGGATCACCAGCGCCTGCAGCAGCAGGTACAGGCACGCGGTGAACACCACGTCCAGCAGCGCGATGGCCAGCAGGGTGCGATAAAATGTCGCGGTCAGCGCCGCCTGCAGGAACTTCGGCGTCACGTAGACCGTCACGGTACCGAGCTTTTCACCATCGGCCATGACGTCCCGGGACGTGGCCCAGCCATCGTGGGTAACGGGCGCCCGGTCGGCGGATTTAATCCCCCAGGACTCGTCGCGGATGTGCACGTGGCGCGAGGATGCCTGGTCGGCGAGCAGCACATCCACCGCCGCGATGGTGTTGTCGCGCATGCTGCTTTCGATGATCTTGTCGATCTGCGCATGATCGAAGTTCCAGATCGGCAGCTGCAGGCTGACGGCCATCTGCTCGGCCCAGGTGACCATGTCATTGTGCAGGCGGGCGGTCCGGCGCGTCTTCTCGGAGTTGTACTCCAGGGTCGCGAACACCACGAGCACCGCGGTCATGGTAATGACCAGCAGCAGGTCCACCACATTGGCTACCGAGATCTTCTTGTAGGGCATAGGGGCGTTACGTCTACGAGCCTAGTGGACGGGCCGATAGGTCTGGGGATCGAACCAGAGCCGGCGGTCGGCGAACGGCGTTTCCTTGCCGAGGTTGGGATTCTCGATGCGCAGTATCCGGCGGCCGCGCAGATTAAGTCGGCGAATCTTCTCGTCCTGGTATTCGGCAAAGATGCGGTCATAGGATCCGTCCGCGATCATCTTGCGCATGCCGGCCTCGGCCCGCGCGGCCAGCTGCCGCCCGTCGGCCGAGTCATGGAACCAGAAGTACATCGGCAGTGGGTAGTACAGGATGAGGCTGGGCTCGATCTCAAGGTCCGGCAGCATCCTGCTGCGAGCCTCGTATTCGTCCAGCACCTCGACGGCACCCCGCAGAAAGACATCGAAGCGCTTGTTCTCGAGCATCTCGAACAGCCCCTCGTAGGTCGATCCCGTGACGACCCGAAAGCCACTGGCGCGAAGTATCCCGACATCGATCCAGTCCAGCCCGAGCCCGTAGCTGAACTGCCGCAGTTCATTGAGCGTCCTGATGGCGCCAAAGCGCCCCGCATCCTGCTTGCGGATGAGAAACACGCCATAGCCCCCAAGGTTTCGGTCGACCGGAATGCGCACGGGGATGAGGGTGCGCTCGAACTCCGGTGTCGTGCTCAGGTACATGACGGTCAGTTTGCCGGTCCCGTGCACCAGCTCGTAGGCCTGGCGCCGTTCCGACATCGCCTTGGACGGCGTCAGCCAGTAAGGGCCGTACTCGTCCCTGGTCTTCTCCAGCGCCGTCTCGAGGATCTTCCACTGATACGCATAGCGCGTGTCGGAGGCGGACTCCGGGGCGTCGTACACGTAGCGCATTTCGGTGGCCCACGCCGCGCCTGAACCGGCCATCGCGTACAGCAGGCCAGCAAGCGCCCGCGCGACTATCCGCGGCTGGTGGTGACGGGCATTGCCCAAGTTGGCGGCTCCCCCCCGATCGTTCGGGCCAGCATATAGGCGCTCACGCGGGTTGTCAGGCGCTAGGCGCTGCCCGGCGGCGCCGGCCATGTGGCCACACCACCAGTGCTGCCGGAGCAGTGGTAGGGGCGCGACGGGAGGACGCTGCGGCGGTCGGGGCGGTGGCGTGCCGCCCTGCGCCGGCCGGGCCCGGGCGCCCCCGGGATTTTACCCCGGGGCGGTGCTCAGGCGCGGGCGATCGGGCGACTTAACCGCACTTGGAATCGCCGCAGTTCAGGCAGGTCATGCAGCCGTCCATCATCACGACAGCCGCCGTGCTGCACTTGGCGCACAGCTGCGCCCCTTCGGGGAAATGCGACTTGGAGAAGGCGTCCTGCTGCTTCTGGCGCGCCTCGAATTCCGCGCGCTTCTCGTCCACCAGCTTCTGCTGGTGCACGTCCAGGCCCACCGGACGCAGCAGCCCGATCATCTGCAGGTGCTTCTCGATG
>CAIPVV010000046.1 GCA_903868595.1 uncultured Pseudomonadota bacterium | reverse complement strand
TACTGGCTGGTCGATGGAGCCCACGAGCGGGATTGAACCGCTGACCTCGTCCTTACCAAGGACGTGCTCTACCAACTGAGCTACGTGGGCACGGACGAGTCCGACCTTATAACGCGTACCTGTACTCAAAAATCGCCAACCGGATGCTGCGCAAACGCACGGACATCAGCTGTCGGGAGCCCTGGAGCGGGTAGTGGGAATCGAACCCACGTCATCAGCTTGGAAGGCTGAGGTTCTACCATTGAACTACACCCGCCAAGTCGCTCCCAACACTCGATGTTCGCCGTCAACGCCGCCCCGATGGTGGAGGGGGTAGGATTCGAACCTACGAAGGCGTAAGCCGGCAGATTTACAGTCTGCTCCCGTTGGCCGCTTGGGTACCCCTCCGCAAAAACGAGCCGCGTATTCTGATTTCGCAGCGCTGCCGTGTCAATGCAGGTTTTGGGCCAGGGCCCCTACCTGTTTGACGGACCCGGGCGGCGCGCTACGGGCCCTTCCGGGACCGCGGCACGCAACCGCAGCACGTCAGCGGGGCTCAGCAGGCGGCTTTGGCCGGCCGGAAGGTCTTCCGGCAGCGCAAAGGGTCCGTAAGAAACCCGCTTCAGGCGACTGACCTCGTAGCCCGCCGCCTCCCAGAGTCGCCGGACTTCCCGATTGCGCCCCTCGTGCAGCGCGACACGGTACCAGCTATGGCCCTCTGATTTACCCTGACTTTGGATTTGATCGAACCGGGCGGGTCCATCCTCCAGCGGCAGGCCCCGCAGCAGCGAGTCCAGCGCCGCCTGCGGCGGCGTCCCGCGCACGCGCACCAGGTACTCCCGCGACAGCTCGAAGGAGGGGTGCATCAGCCGGTGCGCCAGCTCGCCATCGGTGGTGAACAGCAGCAGCCCGGAGGTGTTGACGTCCAGGCGTCCCACCACGACCCAGCGCCCCTGGGTCGGCTCCGGCAGGCGCTCGAACACCGTCGGCCGACCCTGCGGGTCGCTACGGGTGGTAACTTCGCCTACTGGCTTGTTATACAAGAGGATTTGACCGCCCGCGGCGACGGCAGCCGGGGTCGGCGCGAGCAGGCGGACCGTCCGGCCGTCCAGCAGGATCGTGTCCGCGGCGCTGGCCCGGTCCCCCAGCTTGGCCACCTGGCCGTTGACCTGGATGCGCCCGTCGCGCAGCCACGCCTCGATGCCGCGGCGGGAGCCCAGGCCGGCCGTGGCCAGCAGTTTCTGGATGCGCTCGCTCATCGGACCGGCAACGTGATCTTGGAGAACAGCTGCCCCTTGCTCTCGGCGTCGCGGGCATCGATGGCCCGATCCACCAGGCGCCGGGTGAGGTGGCTACCGAAGAGCTGCAGGAACTCGTAGGCGAAGTTGCGCAGCAGCGTGCCCCGCCGGAAGCCCACCCAGGTCGTGTGGATGGGGAAGAGGTGGGAGGCATCGACCATGACCAAATCCTGGTCCTCCTGGGGGTCGAAGGCGACGCTGGCCACGATCCCCACCCCCATGCCCAGCCGGACGTAGGTTTTGATCACATCGGAGTCCCGCGCGGTGAGCGCGACGCGGGGTTTTAGGCCCTCGCGCGCGAAAATCGTCTCCAGCGAGGAGGGGCCGGTGAAGCTGAAAACGTAGGTCACCAGCGGGAAATTCACGAGCTGCTGCAGTGTCAGGCGGCCGGCCCCGGGGCGGGCCAGCGGGTGGTGGCGCGGTACGATGACCTGGCGGTGCCAGCGGTACACGGGCAGCAGCACGAGCTCGGGGAACAGCGCCTCGGAGCCGGTGGCGATGGCCAGCTGCACGCGGTCGGAGGCGACCATCTCGGAGATCTGCTCGGAGGTGCCCTGGTGCATGTGCAGGTCCACCTCCGGGTAGCGCTTGCGAAACGCCTGCACGACCGGCGGCAGCACGTAGCGCGCCTGGGTGTGGGTGGTGGCGATGGCCAGCGTGCCGCGGGCGTCCTGGTTCAGGTCGGCGGCCACCGCCTTCAGGCTCTCGATCTCCGCCAGCGCCCGGCCGGCGAACTCCAGCACCCGGGCGCCCTCCGGCGTCACGCGGGCAAAGGCGCGTCCCTCGCGCACGAACAGGTCGAATCCCAGTTCTTTTTCCAGTGCCTTTAGCGCCCGGCTGATCGCCGGCTGGGAGGTCCCCAGGGCCGAAGCCGCCTGGGTGACCGAGAGGCCATGGCGGGCGATCGCGATCGCGTATTGGAGCTGGTGGAAGTTCATGGAGGGGCCAAGTCCGGTGGGACGGGCATCATAACAATTTGTTATCAATCAATGACAGAGGCGCAGATCATCTATCGCGCTACGTTATGAGGCATTAGAGTCCCGGGCCCACGCCGGCCGGAGCTCGCTTCATGATCTACGACAGCATTCTCGGCACCATTGGCCGCACCCCGATCGTCAAACTGCAGCGCTTGGCCCCAGCGGGGATCACGCTGTACGCGAAGTGCGAGTTCTTCAACCCCGCCTCCTCCGTGAAGGATCGCCTGGCGATCGCGATCATCGAGGACGCCGAGCGCACGGGCGCGCTCAAGCCCGGCCAGACCGTTGTGGAGGCCACCTCCGGCAACACCGGCATCGCCCTGGCGATGGTCTGCGCCGCCAAGGGCTACCCCTTCGTCGCCACGATGGTGGAAACCTTCTCGGTCGAGCGCCGCAAGATCATGCGCATGCTGGGCGCCAAGGTGATCCTGACGCCGGCTGCCGAGCGCGGGACCGGCATGGTGCGCAAGGCCGAGGAGCTGGCGGCCAAGAACGGCTGGTTCCTCGCCAACCAGTTCAGGAACCCCGCCAACCCCGCCTACCACCGCAGCACGACGGGCCCCGAGATCCTCTCCGACTTCGTCGGCCGCCGCCTGGACTACTTCGTGACCGGCTGGGGCACCGGCGGCACGATGACCGGCGTGGGCGAGATGCTCAAGCTGGCCCGTCCGGAGGTGAAGATCGCCGTCGCCGAGCCGGAGAATGCCTCCCTGCTGGCGGGCAAGCCGTTCGCGCCGCACAAGATCCAGGGCTGGACCCCGGACTTCGTGCCGGCCGTCTTGAACCGCACCGTGGCCGACCTGCTGCTGCCGGTGAGCGACGCGGAGGCGATCGCCGCCGCGCGAGCGCTGGCAGCCCAGGAAGGCCTCTTCTGCGGCATCTCCTCCGGCGGCGCCATTGCCGCGGCCCTGAAGGTGGCGCGCGAGGCGCCCCAGGGCAGCGTGCTGTTGGCGATGATGACGGACACGGGCGAGCGCTACCTCTCCACGGCGCTGTTCGAGGGCATCGCGGACGGCTCCGACATCGAACCTTGAACCTGAAGGCCCTGAAAGCACGTGAACCCGTCATGAGCGCGGTCAAGACCGCAGCGCTCCCCAATCCATTTGCGCTCTGGCGCGGCGGTTCACTGCCCGACGCCGTGATTGCCTATGAGACCTGGGGAACGCTGAACGCCGACCGCAGCAATGCGATCCTGCTCTTCACGGGCCTCTCCCCGACCGCGCACGCCGCCTCCAGTCCCGAGAACCGGGATCCGGGCTGGTGGGAGCAGATGATCGGCTCCGGCCGTGCGATCGATACCGACCAGTATTTCGTCGTCTGCGTGAACTCCCTGGGCAGCTGCTTCGGCTCCACGGGACCGGCCTCCATCAACCCGGGCACCGGCAAGGCGTGGCGCCTGGACTTCCCGGAAATCGCCGTGGAGGACCTCGCGCGCAGTGGTTGGGAGGTGATGGCCTCCCTGGGCGTGGAGCAGCTCTCCGCCGTGGTGGGCCCGTCGCTGGGCGGCATGGTCGTGGTGGCCTTCGCCGCCTGCATGCCTGGCAAGGCTCGGCGCCTGATCAGCATCTCCGGCTCCGCCGCCGCCTCCCCGTTCGCCATCGCGCTGCGCTCGGTGCAGCGCGAGGCGGTGATGAGCGACCCGGACTGGCGGGGCGGCCAGTACCCCAGCAACGCGCAGGGGCCGCGCGCCGGCATGCGGATTGCTCGCAAACTGGGAACGATCACCTACCGCTCGGCCGATGAGTGGCGCAACCGTTTCGCGCGCGCGCCCTTGGGCGAGCAGGGACTGCGCGCGGTCCAGAAGGCGCAGGTCAAGCTGCCCGAGGGCTTTGGACCGCGCTTTGCGGTGGAGGGCTACTTGGAGGCGCAGGCGGAACGGTTTGTGCGCATCTTCGATCCCAACTGCTATCTGTACCTGTCGCGCGCGATGGACTGCTTCGAGCTCTCCAGCCACGGGGAGCCCAGCGAGGTGCTGCGGCGCGCCGGGCTTACCTCGGCGCTGGTCATCGGCGTGGAGTCCGACTTCCTGTTCTCCATCGACGAGCAGGCCTGGATCGCGGGCCAGCTGGACAAGGCCGGCGTGCAGACGGAGTTCGCGCACCTGCCCTGCATCGAGGGCCATGACGCGTTCCTGGTCGACCTGCCGCGCTTTGATGCGGCCATCCGCCGCTTCCTGAATGCCTGACGAGCCGCCCGCGGGGACCGGCGTCCCGCCGGGGTGGCCTTCCCGGCCCAGGCCGCTGCCCGGGCGCCGCGTGACGCGGCCCCGGGGTCCCGGGCAGGGCGTCAGTCACGCAGGGCAACGATTGCGTCCCACTTAAGTCCACTGGGGTGCGGAAGCCGCGGGATGCTTGGCATAATGGCCGGGGTGAGGTAGGGGCTCAGGGACCACAGTGGAACGCAGACTGCACACACGTCATCGGGCGAGAACCGTCGTCTACATCATGCTGCCGGGCGGTCGCCGGCGGGTATGCAAGGCCGTGAACCTCAGCGCCACCGGCGTGTTCCTGCGCACCACGAGCCTGGGCCTTCGCAAGGGCCAGCGCGTGGAACTGGCCTTCGCCATCAATCTGGGCGTGGTCACCAAACTGCACCGGCGCACGGCCATCGTCGCGCATGTTTCCGGTGGTGGGACGGGCCTGCTGATGGAAACCCACGCCGTCCGATGATATTTGTTGATCGGTGACCGATCTCAGCATTGTCCTGGTCGATGACCACCAGCTAGTCCGCACGGGGCTGCGCCAGACCATAGGCGCGGAGCCGGGGCTGAAGATCCGCGCCGAATGCCAGCTGGGGCGCGAGGCCATCGCCGCCCTGCGGATCCAGCCCTGCGACGTGCTGCTCCTGGACCTCTCGCTCCCCGACATGTCGGGGCTGGACGTGCTGCGGCAGGTACGCCAGCACCACCCCAAGGTCGCCGTGCTGGTGATCTCTGGCTACCCGGAGAGCCAGTTCGGGATCAACGTGCTGCGCGCCGGCGCAAGTGGCTTCATCAGCAAGGGCGCCGACAGCGCCGAGCTCCTCCGCGCCATCCGCACGGTGGCGCGTGGCAACCGCTACGTGGGGCAGGAACTGGCCGAGATGCTGATCAACGGGCTGGATGAGCGCAACGAGGGCCCCTTGCACTCGAGCCTCTCGGAGCGCGAGTTCCACATCTTCTGCAACCTCGCGCAGGGCGTGAGCAGCACCGAGATCGCCCAGCAGCTCTCCCTCAGCGTGAAGACCGTGAGCACCTATCGCTCGCGGGTGCTGCAGAAGATGGGATTCAAGACCAATGCCGATCTGACCGCTTACGCGATCAAGAGCGGGCTGATCAGCTAGGCGGCGGCGCCAGGGGCGCCGCGAGCAGCCACTGGCTGCCGCCCCCGGGGCCTGGCCCCTGGGCGTAGCTGCCGCCGAGCCACCGCAACCCCAGGATCAGCCCCAGCGCCAGCGGCGATCGCTCCAGCTCCGCGGCGATTCCCTCGCGGGCGATCTGCAGCTGCAGGATCCCGCCCGCGACCTCCCCGGAGAGCGCCAGCGCCCCCGCGCCGGCTCCGAGCGCCGACTCCAGCACCGCTTCGGCCAGCCGGTACAGCGCCACCGCGTGCGCCGGTGCGAGCGGCGCGCTGCCCGGTGGCAGCTGGCAGCGCAGGGGCACGCCCTCGGCACCGCAGCGCTGCTCGAACCGCGAGCGCAGCGCCACCAGCAGCCCGAAGTGATCCAGCAACCCCGGACGCAGCACCTCCACGCTCTGGCGCTTGATCTCCAGCGCCTGCACCAGCTGGCGCTCCACCGCCCCCAGCGCCGCGGCGACGGCCTGCGGCTGCCCCTGGCGCAGGCGCGAGAGTTCCAGGCGCGCCGCGGCGAGCAGGGCGCCCAGCTCATCGTGCAGCAGGCGGGCAAGCCCGGCGCGCAGCTGCTCCCCTTGTTGCTGCTGGGTGGCCAGGGCCTCCAGCAGCTGCTGGGCGGTGGGCTCGGGGAGTGGCCTGCTCACTGCGGGCGGCCCCTAGAGCTGCGAGCGCAGCAGGACGATGACGGCCTCCTGCAGTCGCTCCCACGGGGGACGGCGGCGCCAGGCACGCAGCGAGACGCGGCGGCTGAGGGCCAGGTCCTGTTCGAACTGCCGCTGCTGTTCCTCGGCCAGGGCGTCACTGAAGACATTGAGGTTAGCTTCGTCGTTGAGGCGGAAGGAGCGGTTGTCGAAGTTCGCCGAACCGACCGTGGTCCAGTAGCCATCGATTACCGCGATCTTGCAGTGAATCATTGTCGGCTGGTATTCGAATATCGCCACACCCGCGCGCAGCAGCCGCCCCCAGCGGGCGCGGGAGGCACGCCGCGCCAGCGGCACATCGTTGTAGTGACCGGGCACCAGGATGCGCACCACCACGCCGCGGTTGGCCGCGTCCACCAGCGCCCCGATGGTCATGCCGTCGGGCACGAAGTAGGAGCTGGTGATCTCGATGGAGCGCCGCGCCGCGGTGATGGCCAGCAGGAACATCAGTTGCATGTTCTCCGAGCCCCCAGAGGGGGAACTGCCGAACATCTGCGCATCCATCTCCCCGGCGGCCTCCAGCGGCGGCAGGTACTGCTCGCCATGCAGCACGTTGCCGGTGGCCTTGATCCAGTTGTCGAGGAACACGGCCTGCATCTGGGCCACGACCGGGCCGCGGACCTGGAAATGGGTATCGCGCCAGTGCTGCGGATCCTGCGCGTTGCCCTGCCACTGCGGCGCGATGCCCGCGCCGCCCGTGAAGCCCAGCACCCCATCGACGATCAGGAGCTTGCGGTGCGTGCGGTTGTTCATGCGCAAGAGGTACAGCCAGGAGAGCTCGTGGTAGAGCTGCACCTGCACGCCGCTGGCGCGCAGCTCCTTGAGCAGCAGCGGCGCCCGGCGGCGGGTCCCCACCCAGTCAAACAGCACGTGCACTTTCACGCCGCGCCGCGCGGCCTCGGCCAGCGCCCGCGCGAATTCCTCCCCGATCTGGCCCGACCAGTAGATGAACGTCTCGAAACAGATGGAGTGCCGGGCCGCCCGGATGGCCGCCAGCATGGGCGGAAAGATTCCGTCCCCGTTGGTCAGCGTGACGACCTCGTTGCCCGGGAGGATCGCCGGCCCCAGCAGCACGCCCATGGCGCGACGGAAGTCGCCGTCGCGCAGCGTGTAGAGGCGGCGTGGCCGGTGCAGCAGGCGGTGCACGCCACTCATCAGGTTGAGCATGACGAGCGTCACCGCCGTGCTCAGCAGCGCGGTGATGAGGATGACCGACAGCATGTTCACGACGGGGTCTTGGATGCGCTCAGGTGAGCTCGAAGTACGTGTAGGTCGAGGACTTACCGTCGGCGGAGCGCTCCACGGCCGCAATCCAGACCGCGTCGTTCAGCCACGCGTAGTTGCCGCGCAGGTCCGCGTCGAAGTTCGCCTGCACCCGGTAGTAGCCATCCTTGCGGCGCCGGTAGCCGGAGTGCGCGATATAGATCCACTCGCCGTCGCGGGTGTTGATCATGAAGCGCTGGTTGATGTCCTCCACGCCGTCGGCGCGCAGCAGCCCGTACTCGCCGCCGCTGTCGGGGTAGACCTTGCCGGTGATCCGGCCGGTCAGCTCGCCGGCCGCGATATCCTGGTAGAGGCGCGTGCCGCGGGAGGTGTGAGTCTCGTACACCGGCTCGAAACGGGCTCGCAGCTGGAAGGCGTACTCGGGTTTGACTTCGCCGCGCTCGTTGCGGGTCGTGACCGGAGGAACGGTGAACTCGCGCATGGCTTACAGCACCTCGTAGTAGCTGAAGATCGTGTGGTCGGGTCCGACGTAGCGCGCCCCGTGGCCCACGATCAGCGTCCTGTTGAGCCAGTCATGCGGCCCGATCGGCGCATCGAAGATCGGCGTGAGGCGCATGCGCAGCGGCACGTCCGCCGCCGCGCTGCCCTCCATCACCTGACTGAGCTTCTCGCCCGCCTGCAGCGGCACCACCGGCTGGGGCGAGTTCGGCGGGGAGCTCAGCCGCTTCATCGTGCCGCGGTTGTTGATGTAGATGAGCGTGCCGTCGTCGGCCTGCAACTGGTAGTGGGCGTCCAGGATGCTGGAGGCGGCGTAGTCGGCGCCGCCGTAGGGCAGGACGCGACCCTTGAGGCGCGGGCCCCAGACCTCGCCGCCCTCGGCCGGCACAAAGGCGCGGCCGCGGTTGGAGCGGATCGAGATACGCTCCTTGAAGAAGATCGACACGGAGAACGCATAGCGCAGCTCGATCTTGGGCAGCCCGGGCGACAGCGCCTCGGCCGCCGCACTGCTGCCTCCCAGGATCGCGGAGACACCCGTGCCGCCCGCCGCCAGCAGTACCGTTCGACGGTCGATTGGCATCCCATCCTCCTGCAATCAAGGCAGCCCGAGAACGCATTGACTCGCCGGAGGATCAATCAAGCCGCGCTCGCGCGACCGCCCCCTACGGTGGAATGAGTCTGCTGGCCCGCGTCCGCGACTGTCAATTCGCTTGCCGCGCCGCCCATAATGCGCGTCGCATGAGTCCCCCCGCCCCCCTTTACCCGCCCGCCTCGCTGCCCCAGTGCGCCGCCGCCGCCCTGCTCGTCCGGCCCGCCGCCTTCGGCTACAACCCCCAGACGGCGGTGACCAATCGATTCCAACTGCCCGGCCGCCGGACGCAGGCCGAGGCGCGCGATGCGCTGGCCGAATTCGATGCGCTGGTGGCCGCGCTGCGCGCAGCGGGCCTGCGGCTTTGCGTCGCGGACGACACGCCGGCACCGGTGAAGCCGGATGCGCTCTTCCCCAACAACTGGCTGAGCTTCCATGCCGACGGCAGCCTCGTGCTGTACCCGATGGCCACACGCAACCGCCGCCAGGAACGCCGTCCGGACCTCATCGCGGCGGCCTGCGAGTCACTGGGGTTCGTGGTGCGCCGGCGCATCGACCTGACGGCCCAGGAGGCGCAGGGCAAGTTCCTGGAGGGCACGGGCAGCCTGGTGCTGGACCACCGCGCACGCCTGGCCTACGCCAACCGTTCGGTGCGCACGGAGGACTCCCTGGTGCGCGAGTGGTGCAGGCTCATGGACTACGAGCCCGTCCTCTTCGACGCCGCCACCCCCGACGGCACGCCGGTGTACCACACCAACGTGCTGCTGTGGATCGGCGAGAGCCTCTGCGGCATCGGCAGCCAGTGGATTGCGGCGGCGGATCGCGAGCGGGTGCTCACGCGCTTGGCCGACAGCGGCCGCACGGTGCTGGACCTGCCGGAGCGCGCGCTGCTGCGCTTCGCCGGCAACATGCTGGAACTGGCCCGTCCCGCCGCGGCGGGCGGCGGCCGCGTGCTGGTGATGTCCGCCACCGCCGCCGATGCGCTCACTCCTGCGCAGCACGACGTGCTGCGCGCCGGCACCGGCCAGGTGGTCGTCGCCGCCGTACCCACGATCGAGCGGCTGGGCGGCGGCAGCGTGCGCTGCATGTTGGCCGAGGTCCCGGCCTGATGACCCCGCCCCCGCTCACCCAGCGACTCTTCGAAGCGTTGGCACGGGGCAGCGACACCGCCGCGTCGGGCCCTGCGCCGTTTCGCTCCGGCGAGCACCTGGCCGTGCAGCTGGCCGTGAGCCGCAGCGCAGTGTGGAAAGCCGCGGCCCAGCTGCGGGAGCTGGGCGTGGAGATCCAGGCCCTGCCGCGCCAAGGGTATCGGCTGCGCCGCCGCGTGAGCCTGCTGCACCCGGAGCGCCTCCGCGCGCAGCTCTCCGCCGCCAGCCTTGCCACCCTGCGGGGCGCCGACTGCCGCTGGATGACCGGCTCCACCAACGCGGACCTGCTCGCGCAGGGTGGCCTGGAGCCCGGACAGTTCGACGTGCTGACGGCCGAGTACCAGAGCGCGGGCCGCGGCCGGCGCGGCCGGCGCTGGCTCGCGCCGCCGGGCGGGGCGATCTGCCTGTCCTGGTCCTACTGCTTCGACGTCCTGCCGCCGCAGAGCAGCGCGCTGAGCCTGGCCGTGGGGGTTACCGCCCTGCGCGCGCTCGCGCGCTGTGGCATCGCGGGCGTGCGCCTGAAGTGGCCTAACGACCTGGTGACGGAGCAGGGGAAGCTGGGCGGCATCCTGATTGAACTGAAGTCCGAGTCGGGCGGCCCCACGCAGCTGGTCGTGGGTATCGGGCTCAACGTGTCCCTGGGCGGGGCCACGACCCGCGACGTGGCCGCAACCGGCAACCGGGCCACGGACCTGGAGGCGCTGGGCTACCAGGGCGTGGATCGAAACGCACTGGTAGCCTCGCTGGTGGACTGCGGCGTGGCGGGCCTGCGGGAGTTCGCGGGTTCCGGCTTTGACAGCTTCATCGCCGAATACCGGGCCGCTGACGTGCTGGCCGGGGAGCCGGTCACGGTCAGTGGCGCGATGCAGTCCCTGGACGGACGGGCCGAGGGCATCGAGGCGGACGGCGCCCTGCTGGTGCGCACAGCCGACGGCCTGCAGCGTATCGTCTCCGGCGACGTCTCCGTCCGACGAGCCCCGCAGCCCTCCCCATGAGCACCCTCCTGATCGACATCGGCAACAGCCGCATCAAGTGGGCCGTGCTGCGGCCACAGGGCCTGGGCCGCCAGCAAACGCTCCCGCTGGCGGGCGATGGCGCCGACGCCTTTGCCCGCCTTGCCGCTGGCGCGCGCGGCGTGCGCGAGGTCGTGGTCGTTAGCGTCGCCGGCAGTGCGCGCGAGCGCGCCCTGAAGGCCGCGCTGCGCGCCGCTGGCCGACCCTCGCCCCGCTTCATGACCAGCAGCCGTGAGGCCGCCGGCCTGCGCAACGGCTACCGCGACGTCTGGCGGCTCGGCGCGGACCGCTGGGTCGCCGCCATCGGCGCCTGGCATGCGGCGGGCCGGCGACGCGCGGTCTGCGTGATCGACGTCGGCACCGCCAGCACCGTGGACGTCGTGGACGCCAGCGGCCAGCACCAGGGGGGACTTATCGCACCGGGCCCTGCACTGATGGTCGCGGCGCTGCTGAAGGGCACGCGCGGCATCGCGCTGCGTGCCCAGGGCCGAGCGCGCCGGCGTGCCGGACCGCTGGCCGCGGATACCGGCAGCGCCATCCTGGCCGGCGCCCTGGAGTCCACCGTGGCCCTGATCGAGCGAGCCGCCCGGCAAGCCCGGCGCACACACGGCGCAGCCACGCAGGTGTTCCTCACCGGCGGCGGCGCGCAGCAACTCAAGTCCCTGATCGGGATTCGCTTCGTCGATGCGCCGGACCTGGTGCTGCAAGGCCTGGCGATCCTGGCCCGTGGCCCGGAGGCGCCTTAGCGAGGTTCACGCTTTTTCCTGGCCGGACTGGTAGTCTTTTCGATCAATGCTGCGGACTATTTTCTTTGCGCTGCTCACGGCCAACCTGCTCTTCCTGGCGTGGGTCCACTGGGCTGCGCCGGAGCAGGGCCTGCAGTCGCCCCCGACCCTGAGCAGCAAGACCGCGTCGGCCGCTGCCTCCCCCCCGCTGCCGGCCGCCTGCACCAGTGTCGGACCGTTCGGCGATGCCGACGCGCTCGCGCAGGCCGCCGGGATCCTGGGGGCCGCCGGCAAGCAGCCCCGTCCACGCACCGAGTCGCTCCAGCAGCCGACGGGCTTTGCCGTAGTGATCACGGGGCTGCGCGATGCGGCCGCCCAGCAGGCGGCGCTCGCAACGCTCAAGCGCGCCGGGTTTGTCGATGCGCGCCTGGCCACCGAGGGCACGCCCCCGGTCGTGCTGGCGGGCAGTTTCGCCGAGCGAACGGGCGCCGAGCAGCGCGCGCTGCGCGTCCATGCCCTCAAGCTGGAGGCCAGCATCGAACAGCAGACCCGCACCGTGCAGCAGCGCTGGCTGGACGTGCCGGGCGAGACCCTGCAAACACTCCCGGCGGAGCGCCTGGTGAAGCTCGGGCTGACCTCGCCGGACCTGGTGACGGCCACCTGCCCGTAGGCGCCCTGGACGCTATACTTGCGTTCACACGCCCCCAAAGCATTGTGGTGATGCAGCGGTTTTGTAAACCGCAGAGCTTGGTTCGATTCCGAGTGGGGGCACCAGAGCCTTGGCCGGCGCGCCCCGAACCTTCCTCCCCGCGGACACTTGCGAACGTCCGCCTTCAAGCATTGATCCGCATGCCCCTTTTCCTCCAAATTGTGACGCCCCCGGTCTTGTGCTATAAAAGTGCTATATCTGCAAAGGGAGCGCGCCAATGGCAGCAACCACCACCATCCGCTTGCCGCCAAAGTTGCGGGCGCGCATAAGCGCCCTGGCCAAGCAAACCGGGCGTTCGGCTCATAGCCTTATCGTGGACGCCGTTGAACGGCACGCCGACTACGAAGAACAGATGCGTAGCCTCGTCAAGGAAGCGCTTGCTGCCGATGCCGACATAGACAAGACCGGTGAGGTCTATAGCGCTGATGACGTGCATGCGTGGATGAAGCGACTTGCCGTCGGCGAATCAGCAGCGCGACCGAAGCCGTGGCGCAGGTAGTCTATTCGGCGCGGTCACTGGATCACATCGAACGCGCTTTCCAGTTCCTGCGCGACAAGAATCCAACGGCCGCTTCGCATGCGGTAACCGCGATTCAGTCGGCCGTCGACAGCCTCGCTGCACATCCGTTCATTGGCCGCCGTATCGAAGGCGAATTGCGGGAGTTGATCATTTCTTATGGGCAATCAGGCTATGTAGCCCTGTACCGGTTCGTGGCATCCCAGGATCAAGTGCGCGTGCTGGCCATTCGGCATCAGCGAGAGCTGGGCTTTCAGCCGTAGCGACCCGTATTTAGCCCATTCAGGCATCGGCAAACTGTCGCTCTGAAGTAATGCGTTAGACCGCATGCCACGAGCCCGCCCTTCGAATATCAGCAAGTCCGGCGGGAGACGCCCGGCAATCCCATTTCTTGAGGCACTATTCCCAACGTCGCTGGCCAACTACCCGGATGGTGCCCCAACCCGTGGTGTAGCTACGGCGGTGTGATCACCGCGATCTCCAGCTTGGGCCGGAACGGTCCGGCGGCCACGGCGGGCGGTCTGACGGAGGAATCATCGCTCACGGGCATCACGGATTCCCGGGTCATGCAGCGGGAGCGCCGGACGGCCCATGCGTCGTTCTGCTCAAGCAGGATCCCATCTACGGCGGCAAGCATTTCGATCTCGACGGCACTGATTTGAACGGCGATGCCTAGGTTGCTTAGAAACACGTAGTGCTACGCGGCCGAAATCACGATCACCTGTGCCCTGTGAAAGCCAGAGCGCAATGCCGCGCTCGGCCGGCTCCGTTACGCCAGAAACAATTGCCGCTGCAACGGTCCGTGGGGTTCGCGGCTCCCCGGGAGGGCCGACGGCTGAGGGAACAGAACCCTCTCGCACATCGACTTCGTCTAACCGCAGCATTTCTGCGGCGCGACGACAGTGAGGGCAGGGCCTCCCTGCTCCCAACGAGTCCGTCCGGCGAACCGCCACCATCGCCCAGCATCGCCCACCAACGCCGGCGAAGGCGCCAGCCTGCCCAACAGAATCCGTGGTTCTAGAAGGACAGCGTAATCGTGGCGCCGCCGGCAAAGTCCGGGCTCGCGTTCGACAATCCTTCGCTGGCGTAAACCTGCAGCTTCCAGTTGCTCGAGAACTTGTAGGAGACGAACTCCGTGGCTTCACGGGTCGACGTTCCCGTCGTCGCTCGAAGCACCTTGGGGGACTGCGCGCCCTGGCCGCCCGAACCGACGTTCGCACCAACGGACCAGCTGTCGTCGAGCTTGTAGATTCCGCCACCCGAGAGGAGTACGACGTTCTTCTTCAGCTTGATGTAATTGCTGCTGCCGACGGCCGTGTAACCGACGCTGCCGTTCAGGGACAGGTCGCCCAGCAATTTGTAGGCGCCCAGTTCGACGGTGTAATCCGTCGCGCCGGTGCCCAAGCCCTGGTTCTTGTCGCCGTTTCCGAGCTTCGTGCTCCCGGTGATGTCGAAACCGAACTTCCCGGCTTCGCTCGTATAGAAGTCATAGGAAGCCGAGAGCACCACATCACCGATGCCGGAGCCCGATCCCTTGGCCGCGCCATTGCCACGCTTCTTGGGGTTCGTGTTGGTGACCTTGCCGACGCCCGGGATGACGTTAGGGGCACCGTTGACGTTGAGGTACGGCACATCCGCGTCGAACGTAAAGTCGCCAAACGACACGGAGGCAAGCAGGGGTATCGTCTCGATGGTGGTGGTGCTGGCCGTTCCGTATTTCCCGGAACTGTGGCTGTAGCCCGAAGCCAGCGAGCCGCTGACCGAGTCAGTCGAATCCGCATCCTCGGCACTGGCGCCGGCAGCCCACAACAAGCTGGTCGCGCACACACCGATCACCAAGACCTTGATACCCATATCTGCTGTCCCTTTCATACACTTCGACGGAATCTGACAAGGCTGAAACCAGCCTACCTACTGCCGAACACAAGCTGGAGTCGCCTCAACCACGAATATGGCTGCCGACGACTCTCGCGCCGCATCCGCTCAGGACTTGTTATGGTGGGCCTTCGCAGCGTGCCGGGCGGCCTTGGCGGCCTTGATAGCCGCTTTATCCGCCTTCAGCGCGGCCTTGTCGGCAGCGAGGACCTGCTTGTCTGCGCCCACGGCGGGCGCATTGTCCGCTTTCTTGTCCGTCTGAAGCTGGGCCTTGTCGGCATTGCGCTTGGCGATATCGGTCGCTATTTGTGCCTTGTCCGCCTGAATGGCTGCGTTGTCCACAGGGGTGGTCGGGGTCTGGGCAAACGTCGCGAAGCTGGTCGCGAAAAGCAGCGCGCCCAGCATTATTTTACGAACGAGCATGGTTTACGTCCTTTGATAGAGGTCTACACGAGACCGCGCTTGCGGACCCGGGGATTTAAGCAGAGTCACGCTTTTTGCAACGAACCGGTGCGGTATGGGTTGACGCGATTGGCGCGCCGTTGGTTTTTCCGGTCTGCGCTGTAGACGACATTCTTTGAACAATGCGACGTCATCAACCCTACTGTCTATCTTGACTTAGAGGGTCGTGAAGTCGGTCACAAGTAGCGGCAGGGCTCGGCGGGCCGCAGGCTTGGACGGGTTTTAGCCGCCCGCTGTCCACGAGATCGTTCAAACGCTTTCTCGCACTTGGCCGATGCCAGAGGGGCACGTTCAGAAAGGGGGCTGCCGCCGCGCTGCCTGCCCCAGTACCCTACGAGGCCCGGCTGAGCAGACGGCAGAGTCAGCGGGGAAGTCAACGCCGGGGCAGCTGTCAGGAACTGCGCATCGTTCATAGCGGTAGCGCCCGCGGAGAGCGTCCAAGACAGCGACAGCTTGTTGACCGCGTTCATCGTGTCCCAAGTCTGTGTGCCGGCGACCGCACAGGCATGGGTCCGCCCCGACACCTCGGCACCCCGCGTGAGCTTTATCAGGGTCGTTGCGCCTGGATTCAGAGGATCGGGCGTGGTCGTAAAATCAAGGACCTGCAGGGGCACCACGGCAAGGGAGCGGCTCGGCTTGGCCGCAGTTGCGGCGGCGTAGCCACCAAACGTGGGGCAATGCGTGACGATGGCGAAGACCAGGCCCGTCAACGTGCCTGGCCGGCGGCAAGCCGTGCAAACGCCCTTGCCAGGCGTGAACCAAGCCGGCCGCCCTGGGTCCCTAGCCGTGGTCGTTCAGTCACTTGCGTGCGAGAATGACCAGACTAGGCTCCGTCCCGGCCGGTTGTCCTCGCAGCGCGAGGCCCGGCCGCCCGGGGCATTCACAGCGACCGGGAAGGGCAAGCATGACGAGATCGTTTGGCTTGGCGGACTGGCTGCGCGGCGCTGGCCTCGGGCTGGCATTGGCCGCCTGCGGTGGCGCCCAGGCGTCCACACAGGCCTGTGGCACGCTCTGCGCCCACTGGGAACTGGATGCCGAGGCCAGCGGCGACCCGGCCGCGGCGATCGCCACCGCCGTGGGTGCCTACAAGGAAGAGAAGCTGCGCCGGCGTCGCAGCACCCCTTCGGACCTGGCCGGCATGGCCAAGGCGGAGCTGGAGGAGAGCCTGGGCCCGATGCGCGCCCGCCCGGTGCGCGAGGACCTGAAGACCGAGCTCACCCACCTGCTGGTCATCCCGCCGCAACTCACCCTGCGGCAGGACGGCGAGGACATGCTGATCGATATCGGCCATGGCGGCCCGCGGCGCTTCACGCCGGATGAGCCGTACTCGCGCGTGGACGACCACGGCACGGCGCAGATCACGGTGAAATGGCAGGGCGGCGCCTTCGTGGTCCGCGAGAACTACAAGCGCAAGGGCAGCAACCGCGAGACCTATGCGCTGGATCCAAAGACCAGGAACCTGCTTGTTACGCGCACCATCGAGCGCCCCTCGATGCCAGACCTGGTCCTGCGCAGCGTCTATCGCCCTGCCGCGCCGCGCTGACGGCCTGCACCGGGCGGTTTGCCTTTTGAGCTGGCGGTGGCTTTGTGGCATGGTGGCGACGCTTCCACTGGCAGTCGAGAAGCCTGGGCCCGTATCGAGGCCACAGTACAGACGGGGGATCATTCCGAGATGGGTAAACGTATCGCTGCACTGCTGGCAGGTCTTTCCCTGCTGGTGAGCGCCGGGGAAGCCCTGGCGCATCATTCCTTTGCCATGTTCGACCATGACCACCAGGTCAAGATGACGGGGTCGGTCAGGGACTTCCGCTGGCAGAACCCGCACGTGTACATCGAGCTGGTGGCGCCGGACGCCAAGGGCGAGGTGCGTACCTGGACGATCGAGTGTGCCAATCCGGGCATCCTCAATCGCATCGGCTGGAAGTTCAACATGATCAAGGCCGAGGACAAGATCACCGTGATCGTGGCGCCGCTGCGCACGGGCGAGCCGGGTGCCCTGCTCAAGCAGGTCACGCTCGCCGACGGTCGCAAGTTCGGCAATGGCGGTCCCGCCGGCCCGCCGAACATCGAATAAGCACGATCCGGGAGCACACGCGTGATGACATCCAACCGATTCGCGGTGGGCGTAGCCGTGCTGCTGGCGCTGGGCTCTGGCCTGGCGCTGGCACAGGAGACGGGCCCGCTGCCCAAGGCCAAGACCCAGAACTTCGACCGCCGCGACTTCAGCGGCACCTGGGACCGCTATCCGCAGTCCACCGACTCGCGCCTGGATCCCAGCGTGGTGCCGCTGCCCAGCGACGTGCCGTCGCCGCCGCTGAAGCCGCAGTTCAAGGCCGAGTTCGACGCCGAGACCCAGAAGATCGCCGAGGCCAACAAGCGGGGTGTGCCGCTGTCCAACGGCTACACCAACTGCCAGCCCGATGGCATGCCCACGATGATGATGGCGATGTTCCCGATGGAGGTGCTGCAGTCCAAGGGACAGGTCACCATCATCCAGGAAGCCTACAACCAGGTTCGCCGCATCTACATGAACGGGAAGCTGCCGGACGTGGATGACGCAGAGCCGGGCTTCTGGGGCCATTCGGTGGGCCGCTGGGAAGGCGACACGCTGGTCGTCGACACCATCGGCATCAAGGACTACGTGCGCTTTCGCAACGCACCGCACTCCCCCGAGATGCGCATCCATGAGCGCATCCGCAAGCTCACGCCGGACCACTTCGAGAACACCGTCACCATCACCGACCCGGCCTACCTCACGCAGCCGTGGACCTGGAAGTGGGTGTACCAGCGCCGGCCGAACTACAAAATGTACGAGTACGTCTGCGAGGAGAACCGCGAGTACACGGACCCCACGACCGGCGCCCAGCGCATGAAGGTCATCGGCAAGTAGGTCGTCCGGATCACGAGGGCCCGGCCAGTGGCCCGGCCCTCGCGGGGTGCCGCCGTCAGGGAATCGGCCTGCCGCTGACAGGGTTGGCGTAGTGGAACGGCGGGATGTAGTAGTCCGGGAAGGACTTGTACACCTCGGTCGGCGGGCGATCCGCCGGGATCTCGGCACTGGGTCCCGCGATGGCCTTGGCGCCCTGCGACCAGCCCTTGGCGTAGTCGGCCCAGAACGTCGTGTACTGGTGCTCAGACTGGATCTTCCAGACGCCGGCCTCCTTCACGTACACATTCTCCGCGACCTCGCCCTGCATCTGCGCCTGCTTGCCGAATTCCCCGGCCAGCGTCAGCTCCCGCACCCGGGCCCGCGCCGTGTGCCCGTCCGGCGCGACATGGATGACGTGCTGGTAGAGGAAGTGCTCGTCCACCGCGCCCTGGTGCAGGCCCGCGGCGCCCTGCAGCTCGAAACTGCGGCGCACGTGGTCCCGCCCGACGTAGACGCCGCGCTGCGCGACCTCGCGCGTGCCATTGGCGGCGAAGAGCTTGGCCGCGTCGTCCCACTGCCACTTGCTGCGGTAGTAACCGTAAGCGTTCTGCAGGTTCTCCAGGGCGTCGATGTCCTCCAGGTGCTCCAGGTCCTTAGCCAGCTTCGCCGCCTCGCTGCGCAGCGCCGAGGCCGGCACCGGCGCCACGTACGGTGCCGCCGGCGCGTCGGCGGCTGCGCCCTCATAGTGGGCCGGCACGTAGGTCTTGCCGGGGTAGATCTCGTAGCGCGCCGTCGGTGGGCGATCCGGCGGCAGGGCCACCTCCGGCGCGGTCAGCTGCCAGAACGTGACCCCCCAGCCGCGGGAGAAGTCCGTGTACAGCACGAACACCGCATGCAGCTTGGCGATCTTCCAGACGCCGTTCTCCTTGCGGTACTCGTTCTCGTAGATCGCGTCGCCCAGGAAGTCCATCTTCTTGTCGGTATCCGCACCGAAGATGAGCGCGCGCCAGCGGCCCCTGGCGGTATTGCCGTCCGGCGCGACCGTGACCACGGGCTCCATCTGCGTGTGGTCGTAGAGCTTGCCGCGCTGCGGCTGGCCCAGGAACTTCAGGTACTGCAGCACGCGCGCCTTGCCGACAAACACGCCTCGGCCGCCGATCTCCAGCGTGCCGTCGTCCGTGAAGAGATCGGCGATCTGCGTCCACAGGTTCTTGTCCACCAGGTACCCGTAGGTGCGCTGCAGGACGTGGATCTCGTGGTCGTCGCGCACCAGGCCCATCAGGCGGCGTGCCTCGGCCAGCTGCTCACCCGCATCGCCCGGCTTCACAGCAACCGTCGGGGTGACGGCCGCGGCACGGGGGGTGGCGGGAGTGGGGTAGTGGTACGGCGGCAGCGTCACGGCCGGCCAGACATCCGCCTTGAAGGTGGGCGGCGCATCGGCCGGCGGGAAAGCGCGGTCTGCGACGTTGCTCTGCTTCATCGCCACCGTCCACGCGCCCTCGTAGGGGACCGTGAAGGTCTCGAACCAGTGGATACGGCTGATCTTCCAGCGGCCGCCTTCCTTGCGGTACGCATTCTCGTAGGGACCGGTCTGCCAGCGGGCGTACTCCCCGTACTGGCCCAGGAGCACCAGTGCGCTCCAGCGGCCGCGGGCCGTGGCCCCATCGGGCGCCACGTCGATGACGGGCTGCAACTGGATGTGATCGCGAAGCTGGCCGACCCGCAGGCCCGACTTGCCGTAGCCGATCGCGTAGAGCAGCGCGCGGACCTGCGGCTTGCCCGAGAAAACGCCGCTGTTGCCGTACTCGGCCACGACGTCGTCGGTAAACAGGTCCAGCACGCCGTCCCAGTTGGACTGGTCGAGGTAGTAGCCGTACATGGACTGCAGGCGCTTAATCTCAACGGTGTCCTGCAGCTGCTGGGCTCTGGCGAGCAACACCGCTGCGGAGGGAACCGCCGCCCGGGCGCTCGACGCCAGCGCGGCCACCAGGACCAAAAGCAGGCTTACTGCGAGCCCGCGGCCATGCCGAAATACCATGATGAAGTCCCCTCTTCCGCGTCGCGTGATGCGATCGCAACGAGACAATAGCCCAGCGGGCTGCGGAAAGATAAGGGGGGGGCGCTGGCCTTGCGGACGCGGGCCGCAGCACCACCGCAGGCAAGCCACAGGAGGGCCGCCTTGGCGGGTTGGGCAACCGGAGTCGGGCCACGCCGGCGCCCAGGGTCCTCAGCACAGCCCACCCGGATGACGGGAGGCTCGCCTCGGCGGGACCCAAGCAACACCTGCCAGGACGTCCCAACGGAAGCCAAAAAAAGCAAAACCCCGGCAGCTCGCGCTACCGGGGTTTTTCAATAAGAGCCTGACAGTGACCTACTCTCACATGGCTGAAGCCACACTACCATCGGCGCAGAACGTTTTCACTTCCGAGTTCGGAATGGGATCGGGTGGTTCCCGTTCGCTAATGCCGTCAGGCAAACCAGAAATCCGGAAAGTTTTGTTTTCGACGTGTCGCGTTCGAGTATGTGAATCGCCAAATCGCT
>CAIPVV010000045.1 GCA_903868595.1 uncultured Pseudomonadota bacterium | reverse complement strand
TTCCACGCCCGGCTGATTGTCGCTGGCCGTGGAGAAAATTTCCGACTTGCGCGAGGGAATGGTCGTGTTGCGCTCAATGAGGCGCGTGAACACCCCGCCGAGCGTCTCAATGCCCAGCGACAGCGGCGTCACGTCCAGCAGCAGCACGTCCTTGACCTCGCCGGCCAGCACGCCCGCCTGCACGGCGGCACCCACGGCCACCGCCTCGTCCGGGTTCACGTCACGGCGCGGCTCCTTGCCGAAGAAGTCCTTCACGTACTTCTGCACCAGCGGCATGCGCGTCTGGCCGCCGACCAGGATGACCTCGGAGACCTCGCCGCTGGAGAGGCCGGCATCCTTCAGGGCGATGCCGCAGGGCTCCATCGTGCGCTTGACCAGGTCCTCCACCAGCGACTCCAGCTTGGAGCGCGTGAGCTTGACCGCCAGGTGCTTGGGGCCGGAGGCATCCGCCGTGATGTACGGCAGGTTCACGTCGGTCTGCTGGCTGGAGGAGAGCTCGATCTTGGCCTTCTCGCCGGCTTCCTTCAGGCGCTGCATGGCCAGCGGGTCCTTGCGCACGTCGACGCCGGACTCCTTCAGGAACTCCTCGGCCAGGAAGTTGATGATGCGGTTGTCGAAGTCCTCGCCGCCCAGGAAGGTGTCGCCGTTGGTGGAGAGCACCTCGAACTGGCGCTCACCGTCCACCTCGGCGATCTCGATGATGGAGACGTCGAAGGTGCCGCCGCCCAGGTCATAGACGGCGATCTTGCGATCCCCGCCCGCCTTGTCCAGGCCATAGGCCAGCGCGGCCGCGGTCGGCTCGTTGATGATGCGCTTGACGTTCAGCCCCGCGATGCGGCCGGCGTCCTTGGTCGCCTGGCGCTGGGAGTCGTTGAAGTACGCCGGCACGGTGATGACCGCCTCGGTGACCGGCTCGCCCAGGTAGTCCTCGGCGGTCTTCTTCATCTTGGCCAGCACGCGCGCGGAGATCTCCGGCGGGGCCATGTTCTTGCCCTGGGCCTCCACCCACGCGTCGCCGTTGTCGGCCGCGAGGATCTTGTAGGGCACCATGTTGATGTCCCGCTGCACGACCTCGTCCTTGAACTTGCGACCGATCAGGCGCTTGACCGCGAACAGCGTGTTCTTCGGGTTGGTGACCGCCTGGCGCTTGGCCGACTGGCCCACCACGACCTCGCCATCCTTGGTGAAGGCGACGATGGACGGCGTGGTGCGATCACCCTCGCTGTTCTCGATCACGCGCGGCTTGCCGCCTTCCATGATCGCAACGCACGAGTTCGTCGTGCCCAGATCGATGCCGATAACCTTTGACATGGTGAATTCCCCGCTAGAACAAATAAAGTGTAGATGAGCCTGTCTGTGGGTCCGGGCGCCGCGCTTTCAAGGCCTTGCGCAAAGTCCCTAGGCCGGGGCGCGAGCGACGATGACGCGCGCCGGGCGCAGCAGGCGGCCGTTGAGCTCGTAGCCCGGCTGCACCACGGTGAGCACGGAGTCCGGCGCCGCCGTGGCCGACTCCTGCAGGACCATCGCCTCGTGGCGCTCCGGGTCGAAGGGCTCGCCGACGGGGTCGAGGACCTGGATCGAGAACCGCTCGAACGCCTTGGCCAGCAGCTTCAGGGTGGCCTCCTGGCCCGCCACGAGGCTGGCCGGGTCGCCGCGGCCGGCGTTGGCCACGGCCAGCTCCAGGCTGTCGCGCACCGGCAGCAGCTCCTGGGCCAGCTTCTCCACCGCGTAGCGGTGGGCCTGCTCGACGTCGCGGGCGGCGCGCTTGCGCACGTTCTCCAGCTCCGCGACGGCGCGCAGCGCCTGGTCGCGGCTCGCGCGGACCTGCTCCTCGGCGGCCTCCAGGGCCAGGCGCAGGGCGTCGGCCTCGTCCGGCGCGGCGGGGTTCTCCGGCAGCACCGTCGTGGACTCCACATCCGCCTCGGGCGCGCCGTGACCCGACGAATCCGTAGAATCGGAACTGGCCATTGAATACCTCCTAAATCAAATGCTTACAGCAGATTCCTGATGTGGATTTCACAATCAGGCACGCGTAGTGCTGCGAAGTATGGGGGCTAGCGGCGGGAATTCAACGCCGAACCGAGCAGGCGGGCGGTCAGGTCCACCACCGGGATCACCCGCTCGTAGGCCATGCGCGTCGGGCCGATCACGCCGATCACGCCCACCGCGCCGGAGTCGGTGCTGTAGGGGGCCGTGATGACGCTGCAATCGTCCAGGATCTGGTAGCCGGACTCGCGGCCGATGAAGATCTGCACGCCCTCGCCCTTCAGGCTCAGGTCCAGCAGGTTCAGCAGGTCGCGCTTCTCGTTGAACGCCTCGAAGAGCCGCTTGAGCTTGTCGACGCTGGAGAGCTCGGCAAAGCCCATGAGGTTGGTTTCCCCGGCGATCACGTACTCCATGCCCGCGGGCGCCCCGGCGTCCGGGAAGAGCTGCTGGGCGACCGAGATCGCATTGCCCATGCCCTGGTTGAGCCGCTCGCGCGTATCGGAGAGCTCGTCGAGCAGCGCCTGGCGCACCTGCTCCAGCGTGCGGCCCCGGAACTGCTCGTTGAGCACCTGGGAGGCGCGGCGCAGCTCCTCCGGCGCGTGGGCCCGCTCCAGCTGCAGGATGCGGTTCTGCACCTCGCGGTCGTCGAACACCAGGATCGCCAGCACCCGGTTGTCCGACAGCGGCAGGAACTCGATCTGCGTGACGGAGGCGGACTGGGTGGAGGGCAGGGTCACCAGGCCCGCCATCTGCGTGATGTTGGAGAGCAGCTGGGAGGCGGCGGACACCAGCACCCGGGAATCCTCGTTGCGGCCCAGGCGGCGGCGGATGTCGGCCTGGGCGGCCTCCGCCAGCGGCTGCACGTGCAGCAGCGTGTCGACAAAGAAGCGGTAGCCCTTGGGCGTCGGCACCCGGCCGGCCGACGTGTGCGGGGAGGTCACGAACCCGCCCTCCTCCAGGTCCGCCATGACGTTGCGGATGGTGGCGGAGCTCAGGTTCATCCCCGAGTCCCGCGAGAGGCTGCGCGAGCCGACCGGCTGGCCGTCGCGGATGTAACTCTCCACCAGCACCTTCAGCAGCTGCTGGGCGCGCTCTCCGAGCGGTGAGTCATCGCGAAGGTCGGTCATAAGGGCCTGGTGATGCAGAGCTTGCAAGCTAGCGCCGCGGTTCCACGATCGTCAAGCAACGTCAAGGGGCCATGGCGTGGTGGCGACAGCGTAACTCCCTTTTGGCGACGCCTCCCGCCCATGCTACAAAGACGCCCATGCAGCACAGCTTCGGGCGCGCATGAGCCCCAGTATCACCACTTGCGCCCTGCTGGGTCGCTTCGAGGACGCCAACGTCGCCGAATGCGCCACCATGCTCCTGCCCCACCTGGCCAGCCGCGGCCTGACCGCGCTGGTCCAGCACGACGCGGGCTGGGGGTCGCTGGGCGAGCAGGTCACGCCGGTGGACGATGCGGCGCTGCTGGCGCGCGCCCAGCTGGGGATCGTGATTGGCGGCGACGGCTCGCTGCTGTACGCCGCGCGCCTGGTGGCCGCCAGCGGGCTGCCGCTGCTCGGCATCAACCGCGGGCGCCTGGGCTTCCTGACCGACGTGATGCCCCAGGACATGGTGGCCTGCGTGGATGCCGCGCTGGAGGGCCGCTGCGAGGTGGACCACCGCCCGCTGCTGGAGGCGCGCATCTGCTCGCCGGGGCAACCCGACCGGCAGCAGCTGGCGCTCAACGACGTCGTGCTCTCCAAGTGGGAGACCGGCCGCATCCTGGATTTCGAGACCCACATCAACGGGCGCTACGTGAACAGCCACGGCGGCGACGGCCTGGTCGTGGCCAGCGCCACCGGCTCCACGGCCTACGCGCTCTCCTGCGGCGGCCCGATCGTGGCGCCGGACCTGGACGTGCTGGTGGTGGTGCCGATCTGCCCGCACACACTCTCCGACCGCCCGATCGTGGTGTCCCGCCACGCGACGATCGGGATCCGCCTGCACGAGCGCGTCGGCACCCAGGCGCAGGTCACCTGCGACGGCGTGGTACTGGGGGAGCTTCGCCCCGGGGATGAACTGCGGATCACCCCGTCGCTGGCGCGCATCACCCTGCTGCACCCGCCGGGCTACAACTACTTCCGGCTGCTGCGCGCCAAGCTGCATTGGGGCCGCGGCAGCTTCGACCACAAGCGCTGACGCCACCCCATGCTCACGCACCTGCAGATCCGTGATTTCGCCATCGTCGACTCGGTGGAACTGGAGTTCGCCCCCGGACTGACCGTGCTCACCGGGGAGACCGGCGCCGGCAAGTCCATCGTGGTGGACGCGCTCACCCTGGCCGCCGGTGCACGCGCGGGCGCGGACCAGATCCGCGCCGGCGCGGAGCGGGCGGAGGTCTCGGCGAGCTTCGACATCCGGGCCGCCACGCGCGTGCTGCGCGAGCTGTTGGAGGAGCAGTCGATCGAGGCCGCGGAGGAGCTGATCGTGCGGCGCGTGATCACGGCCGATGGCCGCTCGCGCGCCTACCTGAACGGCCAGACCGTGACGCTGCAGCTGCTGCGCGAGGTCATCGGCACGCTGGTGGATATCCACGGCCAGCACGAATTCCAGTCCCTGGTGCGCCCGGTCGCGCAGCGCGAGCTGCTGGATGCCTACGGGCGCCTGGAGCCCCTTGCCAGCCAGGTGCGCGCCGCGCACCGCGTCTGGATCGCGCTGCGGGATCGCCTGCTGCAGCTGGAATCCCAGGTCCGCGACCGCGATGCACGCCTGGAGCTGCTGCGCTACCAGGCCGGGGAGCTGACCGCCCTGGACCTGAAGGACGGGGAGTTCACGGCGCTGGCGGCCGAGAGCCAGCGCCTCTCCCACAGCGGCCGGCTGCTGGAATCCGCGCAGGGCGCCGTGCAGCTGCTGTACGAGGGCGACAGCGGCACCGCGCACCAGGCCGTGGCGCAGGCGCTCGCACTGCTGCGCCCGCTGCAGCAGTACGACGACGCGCTCGCCCCGATCCTCCCCCTGCTGGAGGAGGCGGCCATCCGCGTGAGCGAAGCCGCGCGCGCGCTGACGCGCTATGGGGATTCGCTGGACCTGGATGCCGGCCGCCAGGCCCAGGTCGAGCAGCGCCTGGCCACGATCGAGGACCTGGCCCGCAAGCACCGCCTGCGGCCGGAGGAGCTGCCGGCGCGCCGCCTCGCCCTGCAGGAGGAGCTGGCGGGACTGGAGCGCATCGAGACGGACCTGGCGACGCTGCGCCGCCAGCAGGCCGAGGCGCTCACGGCCTACCGGGAGCTGGCCCTGCGCCTGACTGCCGAGCGCACCACGGCCGCGCGCGCGTTCAGCCAGGACATCAGCCAGCGCATGCAGGGCCTGGGCATGGGCGGCGGGCGGTTCCAGGTGGCGGTGCAGCCGGACGAGTCGACCGAACCGCAGCCGCAGGGCCTGGACCAGATCGAGTTCCGGGTGACGGCCAACCCGGGCCAGCCGCTGCGCCCGCTCGCCAAGGTGGCCTCCGGCGGGGAGCTCGCCCGCCTGTCGCTGGCCGTGCAGGTCGCCTGCACGGCGGGCGAGCTGCGCTGCATGGTGTTTGACGAAGTGGATTCCGGCATCGGCGGCGCGGTGGCGGAGATGATCGGCCGGGAACTGCGCGCGCTGGGGGCGAAGGCCCAGGTGCTGTGCGTGACGCACCTGGCGCAGGTCGCTGCGCAAGGCCACCGGCACCTTCGCGTGATGAAGCGCAGCGACGGGCGCAGCACCCGCACGAGCATTGCGCCAATGCTCGGGGAGGAGCGCGTGCAGGAGATCGCCCGGATGCTGGGCGGCGTGCAGGTCACGGCCCGCGCCCAGGAGCATGCCCGCGAGATGCTCGCCGCGGGGGAAGTGCCGGCCGCGGCCCAGTCCCCCGCGCCGCGCGCCAAGCGCGCCAAGCCCCGGGCCTAGCCCCCGGCGGGCACCCCCGGGGTCAGTTGGATTCGGGCGGCTTGGCGGAGGGGCAGTTGGCGCGGCGGCAGCGCCCGTAGAGGATCAGCGAGTGGTCCTGGATCTCAAAGCCGTGCCGGTCGGCCACGGCCTGCTGGCGATCCTCGATGCCGGTGTCGACGAACTCTTCGACGCGGCCGCAGTCCAGACAGACAATATGATCGTGATGCGCGCCCTGGTTGAGCTCGAAGACGGCCATGCCGTTCTCGAAATGATGCCGGGTCACCAGTCCCGCGGCCTCGAACTGGGTGAGGACCCGGTAGACCGTGGCCAGCCCGATGTCCTCGTTGGAGCGCAGCAACGCCCTGTAGATGTCCTCGGCCGACTTGTGCCGCGCACCCCCCTCGGCCTCGAGGATTTCCAGAATCTTGAGTCGGGGCAGCGTGACCTTCAGGCCCGCCTTGCGGAGATCCTTGCCTTCCACCGTCGTCTGCTCCCGGACTACTAGCTGTTATGATGCACGAGTCTAACCCTCACAAGAATCCCATGCGACCATCATTCCGCCGCCTCGCGCTCAGCACGCTCCTCGCCCTAGGCCTCGCCGCGGGGAGTTCCGGCTGCGTCTACCGCATGGCCATCCAGCAGGGCAACTTCCTGGATCCGGCCCAGGTCTCGCAGCTGGAGAACGGCATGACCCGCTCGCAGGTCGCGTTCCTGCTGGGGACGCCGATGATCCCGACGGCCTTCGACAACGACCGCTGGGACTATTTCTACTACCTGAAGGATCAGCGGCTGAAGGCTGCCGACACGCGCCGCGTCACGGTGTATTTCAAGGATGAGAAGGTCGCCCGCGTGGTCACCGGGCCGGACACCGGCCAGGCCCCGCACATCGGCGTCCACCACCGCTACTGAGCCGCGGGCACCTGCGCGGCCCGCAATTGGCGGGCGCGCGCGACGAAGGCGTCAACGAGGGACGCGACGGTCTGCTCGAACACCGGCTCCAGGAGCCGCGCGGTCACGCTGTTGGCGAACTCGAAGCGCATCTCCAGCGTCACCCGGCAGCCCAGGCTCTGCCCCTGGGGATCCGTGATCGCGGCGAGGGTCCACAGGCCCTGCAGGGCCCGGAACGGCCCCTCCACCAGCTCCATGCGGACCCGGCAGCCCTCCTCCAGCGTGTTGCGCGTGGTAAAGCTCGTCTTCAGGAGGCCCCGCTTGACCTCCAGGCAGGCCACCACCTGCGTCCCCTCGCTCGACACCCGCCGCGCAGCCACGCACCAGGGCACGAACTGCGGGTAGGACTCCACGTCGTTGATGAGCTCGAACATCCGCCCCGGGGATTCGGGAACCAGCGCCGAGCGTTTGATCTGTCGCATCGGTCGCATTGTCCGGGATGGTGCCGGCCCGCTCAAGCACCGCAAGCCGCTACAATGCGCGGGTGAGCACCAACAAAGTTAAGCCCGTCCCGGCCCTGATCGCCGAGAACCGCAAGGCGCGGCACGAGTACTTCATCGAGGATCGCTACGAGGCGGGGCTGGCGCTCATGGGCTGGGAGGTCAAGAGCCTGCGTGCCGGCCGCGTGCAGCTCACCGAATCCTACGTGCACATCCGCAATGGCGAGGCCTACCTGGTGGGCACCCACCTCTCGCCGCTGAACTCCGCCTCCAGCCACGTGGTCGCGGACCCCACGCGCAACCGCAAGCTGCTGATGAACCGCTCGGAGATCGACCACCTGGTCGGTTGCGTGGAGCGCGAGGGCTACTCGCTGATACCGCTGGAGCTGTACTGGAAGCGCGGACGCGCCAAGCTGCGACTGGGCCTGGCCAAGGGCAAGAAGCAGCACGACAAGCGCGCGACGGAGAAGGACCGCGACTGGGATCGCCACAAGGGACGCATCCTGCGTGGCCGCTAGCCGCGCGTGCGCGCACGGGTACTGCGCGGGCAAGCCGGCCACGCCTGAGGCCGCCCTGCGCCAGACTCCGCAGCCATGACATCCGGCACCATCCCGGGTGCCGGAATCCGGCTCACCGCCCTGCGTGAGCTCTGGGTGCACACCGGCACCGCCTGCAACCTGAGCTGCCCGTTCTGCCACGAGGGCTCCCAGCCGGGCGACCGACGCCTGGAGGCCGTGACGCTGGAAGCGTTGCGTCCGCAGCTGGAGGCGGCGGCGGCCGCGGGGGTGGAGCGCTTTGCCTTCACGGGCGGGGAGCCGCTCATCCTGAAGGAGATCGTTGCGATCCTGCGCCATGCGCTTGCGCTCAGGCCCTGCCTGCTGCTGACCAACGGCACCGCGCCGCTGATCCGCAGGCCGCATCACCTGGCCCAGCTGCAGGGCCTGCCGCACCCCTTGAGCTTTCGGGTCAGCATCGACTACCCGGATGAGTCCCGCCATGATGCAGGCCGTGGGCTGCGCAACTTCAGAAAGGCGCTGCAGGGCCTGAAGCTGCTCTGCGACGCGGGCTTTGCGGTCGGCATCACGCGCCAGCAGGAGGTGGATGAGCAACCGGCGGCCATTGCGCAGCGCTATCGCCAGCTGCTGCGCAAGCACCTGCTGCCGCAGGACCTGCCGGTGGTCGCGGTACCGGAGCTGGGCCGCCCGCAGGGCAGGCCGATGCAGGCCGCCATCCCACGTGGCGACCCGGGCGCCCCCCTTCCCCCGACCGCCTGCAGTCGCAGTCGCATGCTGCTGCGCCGGGATGGGCAACTGCGCTATGCGCCCTGCCCGCTGGTGGACGATGAGCCGCGCCTTGACCTGGGTGCTTCGCTGAGCGAGGCGTGCGCCGCCACGGTGCTGCCAACGCACCCCCGCTGCCAGATTTGCCTGACGCAGGGCCTTGATTACCTGGGAGCCGCCAATTGAACCACCTGAAGCGCCACATCGTGGAGACCCAGGATTTCCCGGAGCCGGGCATCCTGTTCCGCGATTTCAGTCCCCTGCTGCGGGATCACCTGAGCGAAACACTGGATGCCGTGGACGCCCTGCTGAGTCCCGCCGAATGGGCCCGGGTGGACCTCATCGGGGGCGTGGATGCACGGGGCTTCGTGCTGGGAGCGGGCATTGCGGCACGCCGCCGGCTGGGCTTCATCCCCATCCGCAAGGCCGGCAAGCTGCCGCCGCCCGTGCAGCAGCGCAGCTATGCGCTGGAATACGGCATGGCGACGCTGGAGATGCACCCCGGCCACGGACGCATCGTGCTCGTGGACGACGTCTATGCCACCGGCGGCACGCTGAAGGCCGCCGCCGATCTCTGCGTACAGGCCGGACATACCGTCGTAGCCCTCATCGTGCTGGCGGACCTGCGCCTCAAAGGAGCCCCGCCGACGATCAACGGCCTGCCCGTGCGCTCGGCCATTCAGTATGGCTAAGCCCGGCGTGGCGAGAGCCTGAAGAACAGCCGCAGCCCGTCATCGCGCGGCGGACTTGCCGCCGGAACAGTTGCCGCGGTGCCACCTCGCAGGCCCCGGCTACGCCTCCCCGGAGCCAGTGCCGGAAACTCGGCCGCCCGTGGGGCGGAAATTCCCCGCCACGCTCGAACCATAACCGGCCCTTCTCCTGCCCTGCAGCGCGTTGACGCTGGCGCAGTACGCGATCGTGTCCCATCGCATGGCGAGCGTTTCCTGCCCCTGAGCGCGGATATCGGCAGTTTCTTCATCAGTCTTCCGGAACTGTCGGTTGACGCCGGTGGGCACAGGTACGACGCACCGCTGGCCACCCCCCGCAAGCATCGCTATCTTCGCCTCGATCTGCGCCTTGGGAAGGGCAACGAGGCGCTCGCGCCGCGGCAAGTCGCGCATCGGACTGCCTGCCCTGGGTCGCGGGTCCTTGGCGCCGGACTGTGGACCCTGCATTTCCTCGGCATGCTGGCCCCGGGCCCCCAGCAACCGGGTGAGCGATGTCCCGGGGCTGACGGCGGCCGGGATAACGCCACGCTTACTGTGCGCCTGCATTCTGCCGGCCCCTGGGCGCCGGTCGCGAGCGACTCCGGAAAGGCGTATAGTCCCATCACTCTCTCTGGGGGCGACCGGTTTCGACGTGGGTTGCAAAACTTGAGGGGCGTACCGAGGTGCATGAGTCCTCGTTAAACTTTTGTGCAAACTTTAGTTGCCAACGACGACAACTACGCTCTAGCCGCTTAACCCGGCTTAACCCTCGACCAGCTCGTGCCTATGCGACTGAACCGGGGGACGCGCTCATAGGATCGCGATGTACCGTGCTACGGGGTCCATCGTTAAGAGACACCGCAGCTGGCTAAGCATCTTCCCTGCTGCTCGGGTAGTGCGAGGCGAGAAAAACAAAGAGACAGCTACGTACGTAGAACCAAGAGCGGCGCGCTTGCGGACGGGGGTTCGATTCCCCCCGCCTCCACCATAATTTGAAATCCCAACTCTTATCGGTTGGGATTTTTTTTGCCCGAAGCCCCAGTGTTGGCGCGGTTTCCGGCCATTGCCTCGCGCGCGTCACCTGCGCTACCGCACCAGTTTTTGCACGTTGGCGGTCTCTCTGCTCGCAGTTTTCTCTGTTTGCCTCGCGCGCGCTTTCGACACCACATTCAGTATTCATGCGGGTTTGTGCGGTGTGTCACCGTCGGCGCTAACTTTGTCGCCCAACTTAATCTTCAGGCCGACCAGTCCTTCCGGGCGCGTGTGGACGAAGTCCCCGGTGTCCAGCACGACGCCGTTGCGGGCGCCGTGCCGTGCATAATTGAATCGAACCACGGTGCCGCTGAATGTCGTGCCCTTGGCACGCTTGCGCGCAGTTGGTTTGATGCCGTCGACCGAGACAAGGCGGATATAGCTGAAGACAGGGTGCTCAGCCTCCCCTTTTGGCGATGGCCCCAGACGTTTCGCCTTTAGCACCACCTTCTGCCCTTTCTTAAGGTCCTCGAAGGCACGTGCCGACTGCTCATCGCATTTCTCGAATACGATCTGCGCCGGCTTTCGCCCGACATCGAGCAGGACGCCTTCTACGGCGCCCTTCGGGCTGTAGACAAGGTGCGCAAACTTGCCGATGATAGATTTTCCGGGCTTCGACGCCATTTTGCGCTCCTTCAGCTTGACCGGGGCAAGAGCCCAATGTAATTCCCGCGCCACGTATGCTCGGTACCCCAGCGCACAGAACTCATTGAATGGCAGCGCGATTTCGCGGTTGGCGATAATGAACTCGAGTGCGGCTATATCGTCAGCCAGCGGGCGTTGCGTATCTGCGCCGGCACAAACACAAGATAGGCGGCCCGCGATCGGGTCCTTCAAGGCGCAATTGACACCTCCCCAGAAGCTCGGGCCTTACCTGCCTGGCATCCTCGCCCACTGCCGCCACCCTCTCTTGGGCACCCACCTCATCGAGGGCATCGCCAACAAGATCACGGTCATCATCACGCGCCTGGCCTCGGCTTCCGCGATGACGCCTACCTCTTCCTCAAGATCGGGGCAGCGTTACCGGAGTTGGGTGAACAACCAAAACAAAGGGCGCGCCCACCTTGCGGTGGGCGCGCCCTATTTGGGCCCGGACAGATGGCCTGTTTAGTTGAACTTGAAGTTAC
>CAIPVV010000044.1 GCA_903868595.1 uncultured Pseudomonadota bacterium | reverse complement strand
TGGCCCTGGCCTACAACGTCCGCCGCCTGGCGGTGCTCACCGCACCGGCTTAGGCCGATCGGTTAGGCTTTTGCCCTCAAAATCTTAAGCCTCCTCAGCCTGACGCTCCGCTCACGAAGCGTCAGTCCGACAGGCTCCTAGTCCTTTCCCCGATGTTACCCGCGACGTGCCGGCAACAGGTGATGCCACACCAGGGGCCTGTCTCGCCCCTGGCTCATCGCCCTACTTGACCAGTGCAGTCTCACCCCGAACCGCAGGTTTCGGCACAAGAGGCTCCAATAGCGCCACTGTCGCCGCCCGGCTTTCGGCCGCCTTACCGCTCTCCGGGGCCGGGGCACCGGGTCCGGAGGGGGTGGGCGAACGAGCGTAGTCAAGAGCAGTCTTGCCCGAGGCGTCGTGTGCGACTGGATCGGCACCGCGCTCCAGCAGGTGCTTGACCACCTTATCCCACCCGGCCTCGGCCGCCGAGAAGAGCGCCGTCTGACCCTCATGGTCGCGGCCCTGGATGTAGGCCAGCATCTTGGCCGTGTGGGTATGGCTGTCGACGACCCGTGCGTTGATGTTGGCGCCGGCATCCACTAGCAGGTCGATGGTCTTGATCGCACGCTGCTGTATGTCGGGCGACGGCGGAGCCCCTCCACCTGCCCGCGCAGAGCCACTCATGCCCGCTGCGGCCATGAGCGGCGTGATCTGGAACACGTTGGGCAAATCCACTTCCGCGTGATGCGCCAGCAGCGCCTGGATCGCCACGTCGTCATAGCTCAGCGTCGCCACCATCAGCGGACCGGTGCCGCCGCGCATCATGTAGTCCGCGAAACGTCCCCTGCCGTTGCCGTTGGGACGCATGCGCGTGAGCTCGTGATTCACGTCAACGCCCATCCCCAGCAGCCGGTTCACCACATCCATCGCCTTGGTGGCGTTCGGCTGCCGCGGCGTTGGCGCGGCACCAAAGCCGGCAAAGTTGCCGCTCCCGAAGCCACTGCCCCCGCGGTAGGAGTTCATGTCGACCGCGACGTACAGCGGCGTGCGGCCATTCATGTCCCAGGTATTGGGGTTGGCGCCCTGGTCGAGCAGGAACATCGCAATGTCGAAGTAGCGGCTGTCGAGCGCGTTGATCAGCGGGGTGATGCCATCCGGGTTGGGCTGGTTCACATCGGCCCCCGCCTTGACGAGGGAGACGGCGCAGCGCAGGCAACCCGAGCGGGTGGCGTAGAGCAGCGCCGTGAGCCCGCCCGTCTGGCGGAACTGGGCGCGCGGCTCGGAAGTCATCTGCCGCGGCCAGTCGTCGCTCATCGCGCGCAGCGTGACGTCCGCACCCTGGGCGATCAGCAGGTCGACGACCTCCGGATGGTTGCCGGCCGCGGCCCACATGAGGGCCGTCTGGCCGCGGAAGCGCTCCACGGTATTGACCTGCGCCCCGTGCCGGATGAGCTGCTCCGCGATCTTCTGCGACCCGATGCTGGCGGCCAGCATGAGCGCGGACTGATTATCCTGGTTGGGCGAGTTGGCGTCCGCGCCGGCGTCCAGCAGCGTGCCCACCAGCTCGACATCGCCCAGCTTCACCGCCTCGGAGAGCGGGCTTGAGCCATAGCGATTGGTGACGTTGGCCTTGGCCCCGGCCTTCAGCAGCGCACGCACCAGCTCGTGGTCCACTGCATAGGTTGCCCACAGCAGCGCCGTGGAGCCATCGGGCTCTGCGACGTTGACGTCGAGGTCGGGCGAGGTGATCGCGGCGAGCACGGCCTCGCGATGGCCGGTGCGGGCGAGCCCCGCGAGGGTCTCTTGGGCGGATGCAGCGGTTGAGAAGGCCGCTGCGCCAAGCGCCAGCACCCCCAGCACGGCCTGAACGCGGACGGACATCCTAAACAATGTTGCCCCCGAAATTCGTGTAGTGGGCCCAGAGGCCCTTGCTGACGTCGTAGAGGAATCGGTAGGAATCCTCGAACTTGCGGTCCACCTCTTTCATCACGCCGGCATCGAGCATGTCCTGGGCGCTGCGCCCGTGGTCGGTCAGCTCCGTCGTCCGCTCGTACAGGTGCGCCATCATGTCGCGCTCGCCCTGCAACTGGGCGCGGGTCATCACCGGACCGTAGGCGGGCACGATACGGGTGTCCGGCTTGGCGAGCGCCAGCAGATGGTCCATGGCATCGACCCGGCCGCCGAGCCAGCCGCCCGCATACCAGTCGAGCGCCGGGTCGCGCAGCGGCGAGGCCACGTCACCGACGGCCAGGACGTTGGAGTCCCGGAAGAACACGTAGATATCGCCGCGCGTATGCGCCTCGAGCAAGTAGCCGAATTCGATGCGCTCCACGCCCGCCTTCATCTCGCCCTTCTGGCGGAAGGTGACGGTGGGCCGGGCAACCTCGGGTAGCGCCTTGACCCACCGATCTTCGGCGGGCACGTAATAGTCACTGGAGAGCCACTGGCGCGTTATCTCGTGCGCGTGGATCGTGGCCCCGGCCTTGCCGAACAGCTCGTTGCCGCCGGTCTGGTCCGCGTGATAGTGGGTGTTGAACAAGGTGCGCACGCGGGCACCCGCGAGGCTCGCCTGGACGGCCGGCGCCCTATCTGCCGCGCCGCTGTCCACCAGCAAGATGCCGTCGCTGGAGACCAGCGAGACCACGTTGCCGGGCGCGCCGCTGATCAGCCTTACGCGGTCGGCAAGTTTCTCGCTCGGCAGCGGCCCGGCGTCCGGCCGGGACGGGACCTGCTGGCAACCCGCAAGGCTGCCCAGCAGCGGCAGCGAGGCCAGCCCGGCCAGCCCACCCAGGCCGGCCTGCAGGAAGCTTCTGCGGTCGGTCGACTTCATGTCCTGCTCCAATACACGTTCCACTCAGACATCGGCCAGCAGGCCGGTGCTGTTGGCAAAGCTCGCCTGTTTGATCCCGAGCTTGTTCAGGATCGTCAGGTGCAAATTGGCCAGCGGGGTCCGCGCCGGCAACACGACGTTCTTGCCCCCGACATGCGCACCGTTGGCGCCGCCGACCAGGATCTCGGGAATGGGGTAGTTGTCGTGCTGGTTGCTGTTGCCCATGTTCGAGCCGTACAGGAACAGCGAATGGTCGAGGACGCTGCCCTCGCCCTCCTTCGTATTGGCCAGCTTCTGCAGGAAGTCGGCGAACCGCTCCATGTGGTAGCGCTGGATGATCGTGAGGCGGCGGATCCGCTCCCGGTCATTCGTATGGTGACTCACGGGATGGAAGGAATCCGGCACGCCCACGTGGTTGTACGTGCGGTTGGTGCCTTCCGAGACCATCACGTAGGAGGCCACGCGCGTCAGGTCGGCCTGGTAGGCCAGCGCGATCAGGTCGAACATCAGGCGCACCTGCTTGTCGAAGTCCTCCAGCTCCCCGACCGGGGCATCGGGCACCTTGATGCCCGAGAGGTCGCGAGAGCCGGCCATGGAGACGCGCCGCTCGATCTCCCGGACAGTGTCCAGGTAATCCGACAGCGCCGCCTGGTCGCCCGGGCCGAGCTTGGCGCGCAGCGATTTCGCGCGCTCGGAGACCATGTCCAGGACGCTGGAGTTCTTGCGCAGCAGCGCATCGCGCTCGGCCGCGGTATCGCCTTCACCCATCAGCTGGATGAACACCTTGCGGGGGTTGTATTCCATCGGCAACGGCGAATTGGGGCCCGCATAGGAGGTCGTGGAGGCGTAGTAGCATCCCGCCCCGCCGCACGCGGCCACCTGGATCGTGGTCTCCGAGCAGACTTCCAGCGATGGCAACGCCGTCTTCTGGCCCAGGCGCTGGGCGATCACCTGGTCCAGCGTGATCGCCATGCTGGCTTCCTTGGCTGCCGTATCGGGCCGCACGCAGGAGAGCCACGTCGCCGGATTGAGGGTATGTACCGACCCGCCCGCAGCAACGTTCTCCAGGTTCTCGAACGTCGTCAGGTACCGCTTGAGCGGCTCCAGCGGCGCCACCGTGTGGCCGAGCTTGAAGTCCGCGCCCTTGCCGCTGGAGGTCCACGCATCGACCTCCTTGCCGTAGGGCGTGTTGTTCATGATCGCGCCATGCGGCAGGTAGAAGAATCCTGCACGGGTCTTCGGTGCGGCCGCCGTCTGGGCCAGCGCCGTGCCGGCAGGAACCATCGCATCCAGAAACGGCAGGCCCATGGCCACGCCGCCGCCGCGCAGGAACGCGCGCCGGGAGAGATGCTTCTTCGTCAGGAAAATTGCCATCGACTATCTCCCCTGTCCCTGCTGGATTGCATCGGTACCGCTTGCTGCACGGGACGCGACTTTGTTTGCGTGCACCTCGGCGCCCTGGCGACGGAAGGCGTCGCTCGTGACGATGCCCGTGATGAGCGAGGCAAACGTGTAGTTGTTGGCCGCAGCCGCACGCACGATCTGCCGGACCTGGGGCATGTCGTAGTACTCCAGTTCCCGGTTCAGCGCGTACATCATCAGGCGCCGCGTGACGGTCGTCGGGAACTGGTCGGGATGACTCAGCAGGTGGCGGCGCAGGTCCGTCGGACCGTGCAGCACGACGCCGCTCGTCAGTTCCGTGGTCGCATCGATCTTGGCCTTGGCCGCTGCATCGACATCGCGCCAGCGTCCCGTGACGTCGAAGTTCTCCAGCGCCAGCCCCAGCGGATCAATCACCCCATGGCAGGCCTGACAGCTGGCGTTCGTGCGGTGCAGCTCCAGCCGCGCGCGCACGGTGGTCGGCGCCTGGCCCTCGCGGATCGAGAGGTCCGTGCTCACGTTGGGCGGCGGCGGCGTGGGCGGCGTGCCCAGGAGGCGGTCAAGGACCCAGGCGCCGCGCAGCACGGGCGAGGTACGGTCGCCATAGGAAGTCCGCAGCAGCACGGCCCCCTTGCCCAGCAGGCCCCAGCGATTCTCGTTCTTCAGCGTTACCCGCCGGAACTGCGGACCGAGCACGCCGGGGATGTCGTACTGGCGGGCGAGGGACTCGTTCAGGAAGGTGTAGTTGGCGCTCAGCAGCTCGCTCACGCTGCGGTTCTCGAACAGCACGCTGGCGAGGAACAGGCGGATCTCGGTCTCGAAGTTGGTCCGCATCCCCGCGTTGAACGAAGGATCCAGGGGCTCCACCTGCTCGAGCGTGCCCAGGTTCAGCCAGGCCAGCGCGAAGTTCTCCACCAGCGCCTGGGCGCGCGGATCCTTGAGCATGCGCTGGACCTGCGCGTTCACCACCGCCGGATTGGAGAGGCGGCCGTGGGTCGCCAGCGAGATCAGCTCGGCGTCCGGGCCCTGGCTCCAGAGGAAGAACGACAGGCGCGAGGCCAGCTCCAGGTCGTTGAGCGGGCGGGACGCCTCGCGTGCCGGGGCCGTCTGGATCACGCGGTAGAGGAAGTCGGGGCTGGAGAGGATCGCCGTGACCAACTCGGTCACGCCGGCGTCAAAGCCGCCCGCCTCCGTGCGCCCGGCATCGTAGAACTTCATCAGCAGCTTCACGTCCGCATCGGTCACCGGCCGGCGAAACGCCTGGGCTGCCAGGTGCCGGGTGATCTTCTCGGCGCAGGAGCGCTCCTCCGCCGCCTTGCTGGGCTGGCAGACGAAGATCTTGGCACGGCTCTCGCTGAGCGAGAGGCCATGCGGCGCATAGGGTCCTACGACTTGCACGCCGTCGCGGATGATGGGCATGCCGGAGACCCGGCCGCCGCCGGTCGGGTCATTGCTCTCCGCCCAGGAGCGCTCGATGAAGGTGGCTGTCACCTCATGCGAGCCGGCGGTGACCTGCGCCGGGATGCCCGACAGCTTGGCGACGATCGCCTCGCGGCCCTTGGGACCATCCCGCTCGGTGAGCGCCATGTCCTCCGGTCCGCCGATCACCTTGCGCGCCACTTCCTTGCCATCGACCAGGATGACGAGCGTGGCGGCGGTTTCCATGCCGCGCGGATACAGGCCCGCATCGACGTTGTCGGCGTCAAGGAAGTTGAAGCGATACTCCCCGTCGGCGGGAAACACGTGCGTGAAGCGCATGCCGCCGCGCGTTCCCAGGGGATACCCGTCCCGATGCGTGGTCTGCCCGGCACCGGGGCCGCGCTGGCCACCGCCGCCACCGCCGCCGGCATAGAAAACGCTGGCGAGCTTGGGAACCGGTTCACCGATGGCGCGTCGCGCGACGCGACGCGCGGCCGACAGGTACTGCTCCATGAACGACGGGGAGATGCCGAGGGCACCGGCGATGTTATTGAACCCCTCGACCTCGATCTCGGTGGGCAGGACCTGCTTGGCGTTGATGTCCACCCCGACCAGGCCCTTCACCGACGCTGCGAACTCGGTCCGGTTGAGACGCTGGATGGGGACATGGCCGACACGGTGGACCTGCTGGGACGCGTCCACCGAAGTCTCCAGGTACCCGACGAAGGCATCCACATCGGCCTGGCCGGGCTGCGTCGCGCCGGCCGGCGGCATGAGTCGCCCGCGCAGCTTGCCAATGGCCTTCTCCCAGACGTCCGGGTTCTGGCCCGCATGGGTAGCATCCAGGGTGTCGAGTGCCAGGCTTCCCGCCCAGTCCTGCGTGTTGTGGCATTTCAGGCAGTACTTATCGATCAGTCCCGCGTACTCCTTGCCGGCCGCGGGGGTCACCGTTTCCACGCCCGCGGCTACCTCGGCCGAGAGGGCGAGCCACACGACGGGCACGCAGGCACCGGCCAGCCTTCGTGCGTAGTTGAACCATGCTCCGCTCATGCGCATTCCCCTGCCCCCGTACCCCAAGCCTCAATACTGTTATTCGCGGCCCAGTCATCGACCGAACCCGCGGCCTGATCGGGTCGATAGGTGCCCCAGTGCCCGCCCGGCCACCGTCGATCTTCCTGATGTGCCCCGGGGCGCATCGCCGCGCGCCTCACGAAACCGCCCACCACCCGCCAGCCGCACCGTCGACAGGTCCCGGCGGACAGGATCCGGCTGGCTCACCTAGGAGCCTGTCGGACTGACGCTTCGTGAGCGGAGCGTCAGGCTGAGGAGGCTTAAGATTTTGAGGGCAAAAGCCTAACCGATCGGCCTAAGCCGGTGCGGTGAGCACCGCCAGGCGGCGGACGTTGTAGGCCAGGGCC
>CAIPVV010000043.1 GCA_903868595.1 uncultured Pseudomonadota bacterium | reverse complement strand
GCTAGAGGATGCCACCAACCCATTGCAGGATCTGCTCCCTGCTCAGGGCGCCCGACTGCCGGGCCTGCTCCCGCCCGCCCTTGAACAGCACCAGCGTTGGAATGCTGCGGATGCCAAAGCGCGTACCCAGGCCGGGCTCGGCTTCGGTATCGACCTTCCCCAACCGCAGGCGGGGCTCCAGCTGCCGTGCCGCGGCCTCGAAATGCGGCGCCATCACCTGGCAGGGCCCGCACCATGGCGCCCAGAAGTCCACCAACAGCGGCAGCTCACTGCGCACGGCGTGCAGGTCGAAATTGCCCTCCGTCAGCACCAGGGGATGCGCCGTGAACAGCGGGCCATGGCAACGCCCGCAGCGCGGCTGCTCGGCGAGCCGCCCCTCGGGGACGCGGCTCAGGCCGCCGCAGGACGGGCAAGGCAGGACGATGGATGGACTCATGTCGGGCTCCTCTGCGGGGCGCAGTGCGCCTGGTTCGAGAAATACAGTAACGGGATGACCACCAGCGTCAACACGATGCTCACCCGAATGCCGAAGATCAGCCAGACCGCGAGGCCGTTGAATATCGGGTCATCCAGGATGAAGAAGGCCCCCATCATGGGTGCCAGCCCCGTCAGGGCAATGGGCTTGGCGTGCACCGCGCCGGCGTCGACCACGGCCCGCTCCAGCGCACCGCCCTCCGCCACGGACTGGTTGATGAAGTCCACCAGCAGTATGGAATTGCGCACGATGATGTCGGCCCGCGCGATCATGCCAATCAGGGACTTGGCCGGGAACTGGGCGCCCAGCTGCGCATGCGCAGGCATCACGCCGATGACGACGTTGCGGGTCATGTGGGGACTCCATCGACCGATACGAGCCGGGCGCGCTTGGCGTTCTTTACATTAGCTATGCCTTATATTGGAATTCTCTTATACGAATGCAACCCGTAATTTCCGACCTTGCCCTGGAGTACCGCGCCATGACCCTGACCGCTGCAGACCTCGTCGCCCGCGCCCGCGCCGGCATTCGCGAAATCACCCCCTCCCAGTTCCAGGAACGCGCCGGCGCGGCAGCCGTCATCGACGTACGGGAACCCGCCGAGTACGCGACGGGCCACCTTCCCGGCGCCATCAACATTCCCCGCGGCGTTCTGGAATTCGAAGTGGCCGCAAACCCCGCCGTGGCCAATGTCACGGACCCCGCCCTGGCCGACCGGTCGCGCCACATCGTCGTGTACTGCCTCAGCGGCGGCCGCGCGGCGCTGGCAGCGGCAACCCTGCAGGACACGGGGTATTCGAATGTGGAATCCATCAAGGGAGGCATCCGATCGTGTATCGAAGCCGGACTCAGCCTCACCACGCACACCTCCTGAGCCGGTGGGGAGCAGCACCATGTCGACGCCCAGCGAGAAGCGCGTGGAGAGGGATCCGGCCCGCATGCAGAGGCATGCCGGCGAGGCCGCGCGCCTGCTCAGGGCGCTGGCCAACGAGAAAAGACTGCAGATCCTCTGCCTGCTGGTGGAAGGCGAACGCTCCGTGGGCGAACTCAACGCCCTGCTGGACCTGAGCCAATCCGCGCTGTCCCAGCACCTGGCGGTGTTCCGGGAGGACGGTATCGTCAGCACGCGGCGCGAAGCCCAGACGATTTACTACGGCCTCCCGGGGGGACCGGCGCGCGAGTTGATCGGGACGCTGCACCAGCTCTATTGCAGCGGCGACCCAAAGTAGGCTCACGGTTGCCGTTGCACCGCGGCTTCGCGGACCCCTCGCGAACCGGAGCTCACGACCACGCCGATACATCCCGCAAGGGCAGCCGCCGCTTCGCGAACGCCCTCATCACCCCTGCGACCGTCCGGGATCTGCGATGGCTTGTCGGTGCAAGCGATTGGATCCACGGCGCACACGCAGACCGCAATGCCCGATTTTGCATTCCGGATCGCCGCGTAGGGGAACTCCGCGGGTACGGGCGTTGTCTGTGAGGCATACATTTTCCCCCAAGCCCTCGCAGACACGTGAGTCCGCCCCCGGTCACAGGTAGAATGTGAAATTACGGGACGACAACGCCGGCCCGCGCTCACACCTCCCGGCAGACTGGAATTTCGAAACATGGCGAAGAAAAAGAAGTCCTCCTCCGGTCGAGCACCTGGTCGTCCGCGATCAGATGAGTCGCGCGCGGCCATCCTGAAGGCGGCCTACCAGCTCCTGCGTGAAGGCGGTTTCGCGCAGTTTACCGTCGAGGGCGTTGCGGCCCGCGCCGGGGCGGGCAAGGCGACGATCTATCGCTGGTGGGCGAGCAAAGGCACCTTGGCCGTCGAGGCATTCCTGGTAGCCGTGGCCCCCCAGATGGACGCCGTGAAGGAGACAGCCTCGCCGATCGCCGACCTGCGCAGGCAGGTACATCTGGCGGCCACCATCTACCGCGGCCGCGCGGGTCAACTGGTGCGCGAACTGATCGCGCTGGGTCAGGCCGATTCCGAGACGAACAAGCTGCTGGTGTCGGATTTCATGCAACCACGGCGCCTGGCCGCGATGGTCACGCTGCGTCGCGCGCAATCGGCTGGCGCGGTTCGCAAGGAACTGGACCTGGAGGTCCTGGCCGACGCGCTGTGGGGCCCGATCTTTCAGCGAGTGCTCGTCACCCACATGCCCATCGACAAGGGCTTCATCGACCGGCTGCTGGACCTGGTGCTGGCCGGCGCGACCCGCGGCGTACGCTAGCCGGCGTAGTTCTCGGCAAAGCTGGGGTCGCAGTCATACGCATGGACATGGTCGCCCTCAACCCTGTCCCAGGTAATGAAACGCGCGCCCCGGTTGTCGAGCACCTCGGGATCCTCGAATTCCTGCGTGGCCAGCAGCTGCCGCTTGTCGGTGGATAGGCGAAACCGCTCGATCACGTGAACGTTATCGCTATGGCTTAGCCCATTGTTGGTGATCGTCGCCTCCTTCAGATGCGTCGTATCCACCACCAGCGTGTCGCCCTCCCAGTGAGCGATCGAATCTCCCGTCTTGGAATGCGGGCCATTGGCCGGCAAGTGCCCACGACCGTCGGTAAACAACACGCGCACCATGTCGAAATACTCCAGCTTCATCACCGTGAATTCGGTGCCCTGGAATATCTCGATCGGGAACGGACCCTGCAGCGCATAGACGATCGACGGAATGCGGCAGGCATTGGCCACCGTCATGTCCTCCTTGATGTTCCAGTGCTTGGCCCGCTCCAGGGCCGCGGGCTTTAGCTTCAGGCCGCCGAAATTCATGCTGCCGTACTCCACCGGTCCCGTGTCCTGCAGCACGACGGTGCCGGGGGCGATTTTCGCGGCCAGCACCGGGTCCTCGATGGGTCGGGCGCGGGAGAGCATCCAGAATCCGGAGAGGTCGGGATGCGGTGCCTTGGCCGCCATCGCGGGGCCCGCTCCTGCGCACAGCAGCACAGCAGCAAGCAATGCCCGCCGCAGCCGCATCGCGTTCAGGACACTCATTTCTGCTCCGCCTGCTCGAACGGCACGCCCACCGGCGTCCCGTCGGCCCGCGAGACCTTGCGCATGCGCAGGTAGTGCGAGCCGTCGCGGGCAGGCCAGCCCTCCACGATGATCTCCTCGCCGTACTTCAGGCTGTCCTTGGTCCAGCCGCGCCGCTCCAGGATCGACGGTGAGTTCGTTTCGGATTTCCACAATTGCTCAGCACCACCCGCGTCCCGCACCGTCAAGCGAATCAGTCCATGGGGGTTACGGAACTGGAACTCGGTGACCTCCCCGCGCACGCTGATGATTTTGGAATCATCGAAATAGACGGCAAAAGAGTGATGTGCGAGTGCTGCGGCCGCCGGCAGCAGGGCCAGGATGGCCAGCAGGACGGCGGTTATGGACTTGTTAAGCCTCATGGCGGCGCCTTTCATTGAGAAATCAACAACTGGATCCCGGGAGCGCACATTGTAGCTGGCTCGACTCCAAAATGGCCACGTGACTATACTAGGCCTGAATCAGCACAAGGCGAGCCCCGTACCGGGGCACAAGCGCCCAGGGGGAACACCAGCATGACCATTGCCGAGTTTAGCGAATCGCTTTCCGCAACCGCGGTAAGCCAATTCATACAGACCACCGACGGGCTCATACCCTCTCTGCAAACCGTTCATATCATCTGTATCGCGGTCCTGTGGGGCTCGGCGTTGATGGTGGACCTGCGCGTGCTGGGCACGGGCCTGAAATCCGAGTCGCTCAGGGCCGTCGCGGATCGATTTATCCCCCCGATCTGGGTGTGCATCCCGATCCTGCTGGTCACCGGTGTCCTGCTGATCGTGGCCGAACCGGGCCGCACGCTGACCAATCCCTCCTTCTATCTCAAGATGGTGAGCTTGATTCTCGCGATCTTCGTGACCCTGTATCTGCGTGGCTTTGCGCGGGGCGCCAAGCCCGTGACGGGCCTGCCGGTCGCCCTGGCGATTCTCTCCATGCTGCTGTGGATGACGATCATCGTCGCCGGCCGCTACATCGCCTACACCACCTGAGGGGACACGGAAGTGATCGAATCCTTTTTCGACTGGATGCAAAGCACGGCGTATGGCACCGCCATCAGCGAGACCTATTTCCCGATGGTGGAGTGCGCCCATGTGGTCGCCCTGACGGTCGTGGCCGGCACGATCTTCATCGTCGATCTGCGCCTGGTGGGCTTGGCGTCCAAGCACCTGCGATTTACGCAGTTGTCGGAGCAGGTACTCCCGTGGACCTGGAGGGCCTTCGTGCTGGCGGCCATCACCGGTGGCAGCCTGCTCATGGCCAATGCGAGCGGCTACTACCACAACACGCCGCTGCGCATGAAGGCGGTCCTGCTGCTGCTAGCGGGCCTGAACATGGCGTACTTCCAGTTCGTGACCTACCGCACCGTGGCGAGCTGGGATGCCGGCCGCCCGCCGGGAGCGGCGCGGTTCGCCGGGTGGGCCTCGCTGATCCTGTGGAGTGGCGTCATCGCCACGGGACGCTGGGCCGGCTTCGTCTGAAGCCGCCCCTGTCCGCCGCGATCGCCCTTACTTGGGCGGCGCGGCGGCGGGCATGACCAGCACCGGGATCGCATAGGTCGCACTGGCGTTGGCCAGCAGGCCCTCGGTGGTCACCTTCGCGCGGATCTCAAACGCCCCTTCGCTGTTGGCCCGCAGTGTCAGCACGCGCTCCTGGGCCTCCCCCGCCGCCACGTTGGCTACCTCAAAGAGCGGCGAGGGATCCGTCAGCTGCAGCCCCCCCGTGGCCTCGAAGCTCACCTGCAGTTTCTCCACGTCCTTGCTCGGGGCCGTGACGACGCGCACGTGAAAGGGTTGGTGCAGTGCCGGCCGCTCCTGCAATTCAAACCGCAGCGAAGCCCCGGCGGGATCAGAGCCCGTGGGCACGGCGGCCACCAGGTCGGCATCCGGCGAGGGCTTTCTGGCGGCCGCCACGGCCGCCGCGCTTTTGGCGCCGGCCACGGGCTCCTCAGAACTGCTGCAGCCGCTCAACAAGGCCGCACCCGCTACCAGCGTGCAGGTCATCTGAACCAGGCTGGTGATAGCCCGACGATCACTCGATCCATGAGTCATTGACCACCCCTGAGTCCCATTGCGTCCAAAAACACTAACCTGTGCGTTGCAGCGGCGGATCCCGCAGCGCCTGCAACTGGTCTACCAGATCCGCGACGTGACGCTCCCAATACCGCCCCTCGGCGAACCACGGGAACGCCCGCGGGAACGCCGGATCGGCCCAGCGGGTCGCCAGCCAGGCCGCATGGTTCATCATGCGCAGGGCTCGCAGCGGTTCGATGAGCGCAACCTCACGAAAATCAAAACTGGCGAACTGCTCATAGCCCTCCAGGAGCCGGCTCCAGGCCGCCTGCTGGGCATCCGGCTCCCCGCCGGGCAGGAACATCCACAGGTCCTGCACCCGGGGTCCCAGCACGCAATCGTCCAGATCCACGAAGACCGGTCCGGTCGCATCCCAGAGGATGTTCCCCAGATGGCAGTCCCCGTGCAACCGCAGCTGGCGAAGGCCGCCGCTGTCCTCGAAGGCCCCCTGGATGGCGCTCACCAGCTCGGCCGTGACCCGTTCATAGCGGTCCCGGGACTCCGGCGGCACGACGTTCAGGGCCAGGACCGACCGGCGCGCTCGCTCGCCCCAGCGCTGGTCGGCCAGCTGCTCGCGGTAGCGGAAGCTGCGGGTGGCCCCGACGGCGTGGACCCGGCCCAGGGTGCGCCCCAGCAGTTCCAGCGCCCCCGGCGCATCCAGCTCGGGCGCGCCGCCCCGCCGGCATTCGAACACCGCCAGCCGAAAGCCGTCGTGGACGTGCAGGGTCTCCCCCTGCAGCACGACGGGGGCGGCAACCGGTAGCTCCGCAGCCGCCAGTTCCAGGCCGAACTCGTGCTCCTCGCGGATCTGTGCATCGCTCCAGCGGCCGGGCCGGTAGAACTTGACCACCACGGCATCGACCACCACGCCCGGTGGGCCGGAGCCGTCGTGCAAGGGGTCCAGGAGTCCCACCCGGTAGACGCGGTTCTCATAACTGTTGAGGGCAAACAGCCGCCCGTCCGCCTGCAGCCCGGTGGCTTCCACCGCCGCCAGCACGGCATCCGGGCCCAAATCGCCAAACGGCAGGGCCGGAATCAGTGCGCTCATCCGGCCGGAACCGATATCGCTGTCACAGCAGGGTTGGTAATAGCGTTTATCATTCGCAGGATCATACGGCTAAGCATGGGCCAGGAATAAATTGATGCAACAGCGCAAGCAGCGGACGATTTTGGTTACCGGCGGTGCCGGCTACATCGGCAGCCATACGGTGCTGCAATTGCGCGGCCGCGGCGACCAGGTGGTCGTGCTGGACAACCTGAGCACCGGCTTTCGGCAGTCCGTCGGCGACACGACGTTCGTGCAGGGCGACGTGGGCGACATCGCGCTGGTGGGCCGGCTCATCGCCGAGCATGGCGTGGACACGGTGGTGCACTTTGCCGCGCATACGATCGTGCCGGAGTCCGTCAGCGACCCGCTCAAGTACTACGGCAACAACACCTGCCAGACGCGCAGCCTCCTGGCCGCCTGCGTGGCCGGTGGCGTCGGCCAATTCGTCTTCTCCTCCACGGCCGCGGTCTACGGCATGCCGCCCTCCGGCGTGGCGGGCGAGGACACAGCACTATCCCCCATCAACCCGTACGGTACCTCCAAGCTGATGTCGGAATGGATGCTGCGGGACGTCGCGGCGGCCACCCCGCTGCGCTACGTGGCGCTGCGCTATTTCAACGTCGCCGGCTCCGACCCGCAGGGCCGGATCGGCCAGTCGACCCGCAAGGCTACGCTGCTGATCAAGGTCGCCTGCGAGGCGAGCATCGGCAAGCGCCCACAGCTCTGCATCTACGGCACCGACTACCCCACGGCGGACGGCACCGGCGTGCGCGACTTCATCCACGTGGAGGACCTCGCCCGGGCGCACCTGGATGCCGTGGACTACCTGCGCGGCGGCGGCAGCTCGGAGATCCTCAACTGCGGCTACGGCCATGGCTACAGCGTGCGGGAGGTGCTGCGCAGCGTCGAACGCGTCAGTGGCAGGCCGCTGGTGGTGCGCGAGGAGCCGCGCCGCGCGGGCGATCCGCCCACACTGGTCGCCAACGCCGGCCGGATCCGCCAGGTGCTGGGCTGGAAGCCGGCCCTGGATGATCTGGACACCATCGTGACCAGTTCGCTGCGCTGGGAAGAGAAACTGGCGCGCGAGCCCTGGTAAGGGGGCACCCTTCCACCCATGGCCATCCCTCGCCCGCGATCGCTTAACGGACGCCTGCTGCTGGGACTGGCCATCATCGCGGTGCCCCTGCTGGCCGCGCTGGTGACCGCTGCGGTGCAGCTGCGCCGGCTCTCCGACAGTAGCGAGCGGCTGGTCGTGGAGGCCGTGCAGTCCACGCGCCTGGCGCAGGACCTCTTTGCCCAGACCGCCTCCCTGGAGCGCAGCCTGCGCCTCTACCAGGTCATCGGCGGCGCCACCCTGCTGGATGCCTACCGGGCGCACGACAAGCGCCTAGAGACCATCGAGACGCAGCTGCAAAGTCACCTGCGCAGCCCGGAGGCCCGCGCCGCCATCGGCCGCTACAGCCGCTTGCGGGCCGGCGTATCGGACCGGGTCCTGCGCGGCACCGGCCCCAGCCTGCAGTTCGAGGCGATCCTCAGGGATTTCGGCCTGCTGGACGATGCGGCCACCAACGTCTCGTTACGCGGCAACGCGCAGATCGATGCCGAATTGGAAAACCTGCGCGTGCAGACCCGCCGCTCGCAGCAGCGCCTGTTCTGGGAGGCGACGCTGCTGATCCCGCTGACCACGATTGCCATCTTTGCCTTCTCGCTGGGCCTGGGCCGGCCCCTGCGCCAGATCGACCGCGCCATCGATGAACTGGGGCGCGGCGCGCTGTTCCGGCCGATCCGCGTCATCGGCCCCGTCGACTTGGAGCGCCTGGGAAGGCAGCTGGAGTGGCTGCGCCAGCGCCTGCTGGACCTGGCGCAGGAACGCAATCGTTTCCTGCGCCACATGTCCCACGAACTGAAGACCCCGCTGGCCAATATCCGCGAGGGCACCGAACTGCTGATGGACGGGGCGGTGGGCGAGCTGGATGCGGACCAGCGCGAGGTCACCGGGATCCTGCGGGAAAACAGCATCAAGCTGCAGCGCCTGATCGAGAACCTCCTGAGCTTCAGCGCCTGGCAGACCAGCAGCGTGGGCCTGGATGTCTCCGAATTTCGCCTGCGTCCGCTGATCAAGCAGGTCATCGAGAACCAGCAGCTGACGCTCCTGAGCCAGCGCGTGCGCCTCGACGTCACGGTGGAGGACCTGGTGTTGCGGGCCGACCGAGGGAAGCTGCGCCTGATACTTGAAAACCTCCTCTCCAACGCCATCAAGTACTCCCCGCGCAGCGGCACGATCCTGATACGCGCCCAGGCCGAGCAGCAGGAGCTGCTACTGGACGTCGGGGATTCCGGCACCGGCATCCCGCCCGACGAGCGGGCCAAGATCTTCGAGGCCTTCTACACCGGCAAGGCCCCCCACGGGCACGTGAAGGGCACGGGCATCGGGCTGTCGGTCGTGTTGGAGTTTGTAACCGCCCATGGCGGTACCATCGAGATTGTCGACGGCGAATGCATGGGAGCCCACTTTCGAATCCGCATGCCCCTGGAGGTCGGGGAAGCCCCTGTCGAACGCGATGCAAACAGTATCGATGCCAATGCCGCATGAACTGCAGAGCCGCTGGACGCCGCGCGCGCTGGGTGCGCTGGGGCTCGGCTGCCTGTTGCTGGCCGGCTGTGCGTCCCTGTCTACGCAGCAGAAGGCAGGCGCCCCCGACGCCAGCAGCGCCACTAGCAGCGAGTCGGCAACTCTGCTGGCCAGCCAGATCGACCTGCTGCAGCAGCTGATCCAGGGCAACCCGGCCGAGCAGGCGGAGATCATGTCGCGCCTGCGCGTGGCGTACGAGCAGGGTCGGCAGCTGCCCGCGGCGTTCCGCTACGCCCTGGCGCTGGCAGCGCCCGGCCATCCCAGCCGCAATCCGCTGCTCGCACAACGCCTGCTGCGCGAGGTGCTGGCGACGCCGGAGCGACTGGCGCCGGTGGAACGTGGGCTCGCGCTGCTCGAGCTGCAGCGCATGGATGCCGAAGTGCGCCTGACGGCGGAGAACCTTCGCCTGGCCGATGCCCTGCAGCGCGAGCGCAGCCGCGATCGCAACCCCACGGTAACCGCTGTCGCCACCAAGCGACTACAGGCGGAAATCGACGAGAACGCTAAGCTGCGACGCGCGCTGGATGAGGCGCGCGCCAAGCTCGACGCCATCGCCAACATCGAGCGCAACAGCACCGATCGCAAGACGCCGACCGAAGGACGCAGGCCGTGAACCAGACAACCAAGCGCAGAGCCCGGATACTGGTCGTCGACGATGACCCGGGCCTCTTGCGCCTGCTGACCATCCGCCTGCGGGCCGAGAACTACGAGGTCGAGGCCGTGGAGAGCGGCGCCCAGGCGCTGGCCGCCGCGAGCCGCTTCCGCCCTGACCTGGTGATCAGCGACCTGCGGATGGAGCCTATGGACGGCATCGGCCTGCTCAAGGAACTGCAGAACCGCTGGCCGGGCCTCAAGCTCATCCTGCTGACCGCGCACGGCACGATTCCCGACGCGGTCCAGGCCACCCAGATGGGCGCCTTTGGCTTCCTCACCAAGCCGGTGGACAAGGCGGAGCTGCTGGACCAGATCCAGCGCGCGCTGAAGATCTCCGGGTTCACCGACACCACGGAGGAATGGCGGGCGGAATTCATCACGCGCAGCGCGCTGATGGAGGAGCGTCTCTCCCAAGCCCACATGGTGGCGGGCACCGACGCGCGCGTGTTGATCAGCGGCGAGAGCGGCACCGGCAAGGAGCTGCTGGCCCGGGCGATCCACAAGGCCAGTCCCCGCCGCAACAAGCCGTTTCTCTCGGTCAGCTGCAGCGTCGCCTCCGATGAGCAGCTGGACAGCGAGCTGTTCGGCCACGAAGCCGGCTCCTGGTCCGGCGCGCTCACGGCGCACCAGGGACTCTTCGAGGCTGCGGACGGCGGCACGCTGCTGCTGGACGACATCGGCGAGCTGCCGATGAAGCTGCAGCTCAAGCTCCTGCGCGCCCTGCAGGAGGGCACGATCCGCAGCATCGGCGGGTCGCGCAACGTGGAGGTGAACGTGCGCGTGATCTCCGCGACCCAGGTCGACATGCAGGCGCTCATCGCCACCAATGCATTTCGCGAGGACTTGTTCTACCGGCTCAACGTCGTGCAGATCGAGATGCCTCCCCTGTCGCGCCGTCGCGAGGACATCCCGCTGCTGATCGCCCATTTCCTCGCGCAGATCGCCACGGAGACCGGCAACCGCCGCATCTACGCGCCGGAGGCACTGGAACTGCTGGCCACGACCGAGTGGCCCGGTAACGTGCGCCAGTTGCAAAACGTCGTACGCCAGACGGCTGCAGTCGCGCAAACTCCGATCATGCCCGTGGAACTGGTGCAGCAGGCGCTGGGCGGCGCGCCGGGGCGACTGCCCTCCTTCGATGAGGCGCGTGATGAATTCACGCGCAGCTACCTCTCGCAGATCCTGCAGGTCACCGGTGGCAACGTGAGCCAGGCCGCACGCCTTGCCAAGCGCAATCGCACGGATTTCTACAAGTTGCTGGGACGTCACCAGCTCGTGCCGGAAGACTTCAAGAGCCGTTGAAGTCCCTACGTCACACGCCACTTTGACCATGCGTGTGTCACCAAATGCCGACAGTCGCCAGCCTGCGCGTGTAAGCAAACGCAGACAGTTTGCGGGCTTTGCGCACACGCAGTGAAATGCTCCCTCGCGTTAACCAAGGCAAACCCGTCGTAAGACGGGGACGCAACGCCTCCGGTCTGAAGGGCTTTTTCGAGCTCGCCAGATAGCGGGGTTATCACACGAGGTACTGATGATGCGATGGCAGTGGGCTAACCCCTTGACGTTAATCGCAGCACTGCTGCTCAACACGGCACTCCTGAGCGCCTGCGGCGGCGGCCCCGCCAGCGTGGTGAGTACGCAGTCCTACGCCTCCAACACCGCCAGCTCCAGCGTCACCAGCGCCAACAGTTCCAACGCCAGCGCTAGCACTATCTCCTCGGGCACCGCTGCAGTGGCTACGCCGGCGATATCCGGCGATGGTACGGCCACGGTGACCGCGGGCACGGCCTACAGCTTCACCCCGACCGTCGCGGCCGCGGGCGCCGTGACGTTCTCGATCGGGAATCAGCCTTCCTGGGCCAGCTTCAACCCGGCCACCGGCCAGCTCTCGGGCACGCCGACGACGGCGGACATCGGCACGTATGCCAAGGTCACGCTCACGGTATCCTCCGGCGGGCTGTCGGCGAACCTTGCAGGCTTTACCATTACGGTGGCTGCGGCCCCCGTGCAGAGCGGCACCGCGCTGCTCAACTGGACGCCGCCGACCCAGAACACCGACGGCAGCCTGCTGGACAACCTGGCCGGCTACTTCATCTATTTCGGCAACAGCCCCATGGCGCTGAACAGCCGCATCCAGGTAAACAACGCGGGGCTGACGTCCTACTCCGTCACCGGGCTACCCCGCGGCACGACGTATTTCGCCATATCCGCGTACACCGCCAGCAGCGTCGAAAGCGCCCTCTCAAACGTCGGCAGCAAGTCCATCTAGCGCCAAGCGCGAGGACTCGCGTACTGCGACGGATTTCACAGTTTGGGGCCGGCTCGAATAGGGCGCTGCGGAATGGATCAAAAAGTAGGTCCGCATTACATAAAGTTCGGTACTGGTTCACATTAAAAGCAGCCGTTCTGCCCTAATGTGAACATCGTTACTTAGCAAACCCGTCGAAAGGCGGGGACGCAAAGCCTCCGGTCTGACGGTCTTCGAGACCTACCGATAGCGGGGTTGCCGGCTCAGACTCGTGCCGTATACGAGACGTCGCCGTCATCCCGTTCCATTGGGAACTCTCGCATTCCTCCCACCGTGTGGCCTTGCAGCCACTTAGGAGGATGCAGACATGGCCACCCCACGCGCGATCAGGACACTGGTGCTAGCCCCGTTGCTCGTGACCGTGCTGTCCCTGTCTGCCTGCGGGGGCGCCGATGGCTCCGGTGCCTCGGGCTCGGTATCGGCCAACGCGGCCTCCATCACGCCGGCCGCGGCCACGGCCCCCACGGCCCCCACGACCACGACGATCGCCGCCAATCAGGTGCCGGTCATCAGCGGCACCCCGGCCACCGCGGTAACGGTGGGCACTGCCTATGACTTCCAGCCCACCGCGAGCGACGCAGACGGCGATGCGCTGACCTTCAGCGCCCAGGGCCTGCCGACCTGGGCCAGCCTTGACGCCAGCACCGGGCACCTGACCGGCATCCCGGCCGACGCGGACGTCGGCCAGAGCGCCGACATCGTCATCTCCGTTTCCGATACCAAGGCCAGCGCCTCGCTCGCGGCCTTTCGCATCACCATCAACGCCCGCGTCAGCGCCCCGCCCACGGCGCCGGCCGGCAGCCTGCCCCCGACCATTGGCGGCAGCCCCGCCACCAGCGTGGTCGCCGGCTCCGCCTACAGCTTCACGCCGATGGCCAATGACCCGGACTCCCACGTATTGACCTTTGCGATTGCCAACAAGCCCGGCTGGGCCAGTTTCAGCACGGCCACGGGCCAGCTCACCGGCGTGCCCGCACGCACCCAGGTCGGCACCTACGCCGGCATCAGCATCAGCGTCACGGACGGCAACACCACGGTGACCCTGCCGGCGTTCAGCGTCCAGGTCACCGCGCCGCCCAACACGCCGCCCACGATCACCGGCAACCCGGCCACGAGCGTGACGGCAGGCAGTGCGTACAGCTTCACGCCCGCCGCGGCCGACGTCGACCAGCAGACGCTGGGATTCAGCATCGCCAACAAGCCCGCCTGGGCAAGCTTCAGCACGGCGACCGGCACGCTGAGCGGTACGCCGACGAGCAGCAGCGTTGGGACCTTTGCCGGGATCGTCATCAGCGTGAGCGATGGCCAGGCGACCACCAGCCTGCCGGCCTTCACGCTCACCGTGCAGGCGGCTCCGAACCAACCGCCGGTGATTTCCGGCACCCCCGCCACCACGGTCGTGGCCGGCGGCACCTACAGCTTCACGCCGACGGCCTCCGACCCGGACGGCAACACCCTGACCTTCGCGGTCAGCGGCAAGCCGAGTTGGGCCAGCTTCGATGCCACCACCGGCCGCCTGAGCGGCACGCCCACGGCCGCCAACGTCGGCAGCTACGGCAACATCGTGATCAGCGTCAGCGATGGTACGGTGAGCACGGCCCTGGCGGCGTTTGGCATCGCGGTCAGTGGCGTGACCACCGGCTCCGCGACGCTGTCCTGGACGCCGCCCACCCAGAACACGGACGGCAGCGCGCTGGGGAACCTCGCCGGCTACCGCGTGTACTACGGCCCCAGTGCCACGGCCTTGACCACCTCCATCCAGCTCGCCAATGCGGGTCTCACCAGCTACGTGGTGAGCAATCTCACCAGCGGCACCTATTACTTTGCGATCACCGCCTACAACAGCGCGGGTGCCGAGAGTGCCATGTCCAACGTAGGCAGCAAGACCATCCTGTAGGGCGGCTCCTAGCGCAGGCGCAGGATCAGCGCGCCGACGAGGATGGCCAGCAGCATCGTCGGCGCCCAGGCCAGCAGGATCGGGTTCAGGCCGAAAGCGAGCGTCCCGCTTTCCACCATCTTCTCCAGCAGGAAATAGGCGAGGCCCAGCACCAGGCCCTGGGCCGCGCGAGCACTGGCGCCGCCGGATCGCACCGATCCGAAGACGAAGGGCAGCGCCAGAAAGATGGCGAAAAACACGGCCACCACCTTGGCGATGCGCGACCACAGCGCGAATTCAAAGCCGCGCGTCTCCTGTCCGTTGCTGCGCAAGTAGGTGATCAGGCTGCGCAGGGCACGTACCGACATCTGCGTAGGATCGGCCGTCGCGACGCCGAGGAAGGCGCCGCTGATGCGCGTATCGAGCCTACGCACGGGTTCGCGATTGACCTGGACTCCCGCGTCACTGAACTGCGACTCGGCATAGCCGCTGAGCGCCCAGCCGGAGCGCGGCTGCTCCAGCGCACTGGCCGCACGCCCGACGCTCACCAGGGTGTTGCTGGGCGAGAGATCAAACACCAGCAACCCGCCGAAGGCGCCATCCCCCGACTGGTGCTCGACCTTCAGGATCAGGTCGCCGTCACGCACCCAGGCGCCGCCCTGTCCGGCAAAGCTGATGTTGGCGAACTTGGCGAGGGCCTTCTGCTCGCGCGCCAGCTGCCCGAGGGTCGGGGCCGCGAACTCGCTCACCAACAGGGCCAGGAGCGAGAGCCCCAGGCCGGCGATCGCGGCGGAGAGGCCGATGCGGCGTATCGATACGCCGGAGGCGCGCATGACGGTCAGCTCGCTGCCTCGCGCCAGGCCGCCCAGGCCGATCAGCCCGCCGATCATGGCGCTGATGGGCAGGAACTGGAACAACTGGTCGGGGATGTTCAGCAGCACGTACCAGAGCGCCTTGGAGCTGGTATAGCCGCCCGTGCCGATCTCCCCCTGCTGGGAAATGAACAGGAACAGGCCGAGCAGCACCAGCAGCACCACGGTGACCACGGTGACTGCGGCGAGCAGGGTCTTAACGATGTACCGATCCAGGACGCGCATTCGGCTAAACTCTACCCTATTGGCATAGCCTGTTTGTGCAGGCTGGAGACCCTCTAATGCGCCTGGAAACTCTGCAAGCTCCCCTCGAGACGGTCCGCGCGGAATGCGTGGCGGTCGGCATCTACGACGCGGGCGAGCTGCCGCCGTCCGCCCGGGCCCTGGACAAGGCGCTGGGCGGGCGCCTGAAGACGCTTCTGGCCCGCGGGGACCTCTCCTCCCGGCTGGGCGAGACCCAGCTGCTGGTGGACCTGGCGGGCATGAAGGCCACACGGCTGGTCGTCGTGGGGCTCGGCGCCGCCCGCAGCTTCGACCGTCGCGCCTGGCGCAAGGCCGTCGCCGCGGTCCTCGCGGCGGTGCTGCGCACGCGCTCGACCAGCCTCGCGCTGGGCATCGACCGCCCGGCCAGCCTGCACCTGGACGATTACTATTTCGGGCGCGCGGTGGCGGAGCTCACCCACTCGGCCCTGTACCGCATCAACGACCTGAAGTCCGGCCGCAAGCCCCGGCCCGCGGCCCTGGCCACGGTGCTGGCGGGCCCGCTGACCGAGGCGGGCGTGGCCAGCGCCCGCCGGGGCCTGGCCCACGGCTCCGCCGTGGCCGGTGGCATGAACCTGGCGCGGGATCTGGGCAACCTGCCTGGCAACGTCTGCACCCCCCGCTATCTGGCGACCCAGGCCAAGGAGCTGGGCCAGAAATATCGCTCGATCAAGGTCAAGATCCTCGACGAGGCGGCCATCAAGCGCCAGAAGATGGGCTGCCTGCTGTCGGTGACGGCCGGCAGCGCACAGCCGCCGCGCTTCATCGTACTGGAGTACCGCGGCGCCAAGGCGGGCGCGGCCCCCGTCGTGCTGGTCGGCAAGGGCGTGACCTTCGACACGGGCGGCATCTCGCTGAAGGACCCTTCGGCGATGGATGAGATGAAGTACGACATGTGCGGCGCCGCCAGCGTACTCGGAGCGCTGAAGAGCGCCGCCGAGCTCAAACTGCCGCTGAACATCGTCGGCCTGATCCCGGCCGTGGAGAACATGCCTGGCGGACGTGCCACCAAGCCGGGCGACATCGTCACCAGCGCCGCGGGACTGTCCGTGGAAATCCTCAATACCGATGCCGAGGGCCGGCTGATCCTGTGCGACGCGCTGGACTACGCGCGCCGCTACAAGCCTGCCGCGGTCGTGGACATCGCGACGCTCACCGGCGCCTGCGTGATCGCGCTGGGACACCATTTCACGGGCCTGATGTCCAACGATGACCACCTGGCGCGCGAACTGACCGACGCGGGCAACCGCGCCGACGACCGCGCCTGGCACATGCCGCTCACCGAGGACTATGCCGAGCAGCTCAAGAGCAATTTCGCCGACATGGCCAACGTGGCCGGTCGCGATGGCGGCGCCATCACCGCGGCGGCCTTCCTGGGCAAATTCACCCAGGGCATGAAGTGGGCGCATCTGGACATCGCCGGCACGGCCTGGCTCTCCGGGGCGCAGAAGAGCGGCACGGGCCGTCCGGTGCCATTGCTGGCAGACTTCCTGATCCGGCGCTCCGGCCACGGCGGCTAAGGGGCTGCCCCGTGCAGCCATGATGCAGGTCGATTTCTACGTCCTGAAGGAGGCCTCGGACGCTGCGCGCCTGAGGCTTGCCTGCCGCCTGATCGAGCAGAGTTTCCTGGCCGGCCAGCGGGTGCTGGTGATCGGCCAGGACGAGGCGGAGCTGGCCACCTTCGATGCGCTGCTGTGGACGTTCGGCAACCGCGCCTTCGTGCCGCACGAGATGCTGGGCGCCGATCCGGCTGGCAGCGAGGCCCCGGTGCAGCTCAGCGCCGACGGCACGCTGCCCGCCGCTGCCAGCGGCGCCTTCGACGTCGTGGTGAACCTGCGCGGGGACGCGGTGCCGGACGGCACGGGTGCCGGTCGTGTTATTGAGATCATCGATGGCGACGATGCACGTCGCCAGCAGGGGCGGGAGCGGTTCCGCGCGTATCGCGAACGTGGCCTGGCCCCCTCCCATCACAACCTAGACAGCGAATCGCAGATCGGCAATGGATAAGGTCTACACGCCCCAGGATATCGAGCAGCGGATCTACCAGGACTGGGAGGCGCGCGGCTACTTCCGCCCGTCCGGCCAGGGCCCGGCCTACTGCATCATGATCCCCCCGCCGAACGTGACCGGCACGCTGCACATGGGGCATGCGTTTCAGGACACGATCATGGATTCCCTCATCCGCTACCACCGCATGCGTGGCAACGACACGCTGTGGCAGATGGGAACCGACCACGCCGGCATCGCCACGCAGATGGTCGTGGAGCGCCAGCTCAACGCCCAGGGCATGAGCCGCGCCGACCTGACGCGCGAGGAGTTCATCGCCCGCGTCTGGAAGTGGAAGGAGCAGTCCGGCGGCACCATTTCCCAGCAGCTGCGCCGCCTGGGCGCCTCGGTGGACTGGACGCGCGAACGCTTCACGATGGATGAGCCGCTGTCGCGTTCGGTGACCGAGGTCTTCGTACGCCTCTACGAGGAAGGCCTCATCTACCGCGGCAAGCGCCTGGTCAACTGGGACCCGGTACTGCTGACCGCCCTGTCGGACCTGGAGGTGCTCCCCGCGGAGGAGGAAGGCAGCCTCTGGCACCTGCGCTATCCGCTGGAGGATGGCAGCGGGCACCTGGTGGTGGCCACCACCCGCCCGGAAACCCTGCTGGGCGACAGCGCCGTCGCCGTGCACCCGGAGGACGAGCGCTACCGGCACCTGATCGGCAGGCAGGTGCGACTGCCCATCGCCGGCCGCCTCATCCCGATCATCGGGGATGACTTCGTGGACCGCGAGTTCGGCTCCGGCTGCGTGAAGATCACGCCGGCCCACGACTTCACGGACTATGAGGTCGGCCAGCGCCACCAGCTGCCGATGCTCAACATCCTCACGCCCGACGCCAAGCTCAACGAGATCGTACCCGCGCACCTGCAGGGGCTGGACCGCAGCGTCGCGCGGGAGCAGGTACTGGCGGAGCTTGAGGCACAGGGCCTGCTGGAGCGGATCGACAAGCACAAGCTGATGGTGCCGCGCGGCGACCGCAGCGGCGCGATCCTGGAGCCGCTGCTCACCGACCAGTGGTACGTGCGCATCGAGCCGCTGGCCCAGCCCGCGATCGAGGCAGTGGAGAGCGGCCGCGTGCGGTTCGTGCCCGAGAACTGGTCCAAGACGTACTTCGAGTGGATGCGCAACATCCGCGACTGGTGCATCAGCCGCCAGCTGTGGTGGGGCCACCAGGTGCCTGCCTGGTACGACGAGGACGGCAACGTGTTCGTCGCCCGGGATGCCGAGGCCGCCGCCGCCGCCGCTTACGCCAAGCACGGCCGCGACGTGGTCCTCAGGCGCGACTCCGACGTGCTGGATACCTGGTTCTCCTCCGCGCTATGGCCCTTCTCCACCCTGGGCTGGCCGGAGCAGACCCCGGAGCTGGATCGCTACTACCCGGGCAACGTGCTGGTCACGGGCTTTGACATCATCTTCTTCTGGGTCGCCCGGATGATGATGTTCGGCATCAAGTTCATGGGCGACGTGCCGTTCCGGGAAGTCTACGTGCACGGGCTGGTGCGCGACGGCGAAGGCCAGAAGATGTCCAAGTCCAAGGGCAATGTGCTGGATCCGCTGGACATCGTCGACGGCATCCAGCTGGAGGCCCTGCTGGCCAAGCGCACGAGCGGCCTCATGCAGCCGCACCTGGCGCCGGCCATCGACAAGGCGACCCGCAAGCAGTTCCCTGCCGGCATCGAGTCGCACGGCACCGATGCCCTGCGCTTCACGTTCGCGGCGCTCGCCACGCAGAGCCGCGACATCCGCTTTGACCTGGGGCGCGTGGGCGGTTATCGCAACTTCTGCAACAAGCTGTGGAATGCGGCCCGCTTCGCGCTGATGATGACCGAGGAGAAGGAGGTCGCACCCGCGAGCAGCGAGGCGCCCGCCTCCATCGTCGATAGCTGGATCCTCTCGCGCCTCGCGCAGGCGCTGGCGCGGGTGGAGTCGGGCTTCACCGACTACCGATTCGACTACGCCGCCACGGCGCTGTACGAATTCACCTGGCATGAGTTCTGCGACTGGTATCTGGAACTCATCAAGCCCGTGCTGCAGGGCGAGGACGCCGCCGCTGCGGCCGCCACGCGCCGCACGTTGCTGACGGTGCTGGAGGCACTGCTGCGCGCCCTGCACCCGATCATGCCGTTCATCACCGAGGAGATCTGGCAGAAGGTCGCGCCACTGGCCGGCTGCGCAGGCCCCTCCATCATGCTGGCCCCGTGGCCGGATTCGAAGCACTACCCGATCGACGCGGGCGCCGAGCAGCAGGTGGAGTGGATGAAGGGCTTCATCCTGGGCGTGCGCCAGATCCGCGGCGAGATGGACATCAGCCCGGCGCGCAAGCTGCCGCTGCTGGTGCGCAATGCGAGCCCCGCCGACCGCGCCCTGCTGGCCAGTCACCGCGGCTTCCTCGAGCGCCTGGCCGGCCTTGATGCACCCCGCGAACTGGCCAGCGGCGAGACGCCGCCGGCCTGCGCCGCGGCCGTCGTGGGCGAGATGACCCTACTGGTGCCCATGGCCGGTCTCATCGACCCGGCGGCCGAGCTCACCCGCCTGACCAAGCGCCTGGAGAAGAACCGCCAGGAGATTGCCAAGGCCACGGCCAAGCTCGGCAACGCCAATTTCGTGGCCAATGCGCCGCCGGAGGTGGTGGCCACGGAGCGGGAGCGCATCGCGCAGTTCGAAAAGGTGACGGAGAGCCTCGCGCGCCAGATCGAGGTCGTGCAGGGTCTGCTCTAGTCCCACCCTGAGGTAGCCGTATTGAACCCTCTGCCAGAGGCCCTGAACGCACTCGACCAGGTCATCCTCGGCAAGCAGGCGGAGCTGCGACTGTGCCTGGCCTGCCTGCTGGCCCGCGGACACCTGCTGATCGAGGACGTGCCAGGCGTGGGCAAGACCACGCTCGCGCACGCGCTGGCCCAGGTGCTGGGCCTGGCCTGGCAGCGCGTGCAGTTCACCAGCGACCTGCTGCCCGCGGACGTCCTGGGCGTCTCGGTGTTCGACCGCACAACGCAGCGCTTTGAGTTCCGGCCGGGCCCGGTGTTCACGCAACTGCTGGTGGCCGACGAGGTCAACCGCGCCAGCCCCCGCACGCAAAGTGCGCTGCTGGAGGCGATGGAGGAGCGCCAGGTCAGCATCGATGGCACGACGCATCCGCTGCCGGACCCCTTCTTCGTGGTGGCCACGCAGAATCCCCACGAACAGCTGGGCACCTTCGCGTTGCCGGAGTCGCAGTTGGACCGCTTCCTGATGCGCGTGGGCCTGGGGTATCCCGGCGCCAGCCAGGAGCGCACGCTGTTGCTGGAGCCGGACCGCCGCATCCGCCTGGCACAGGTTCGCCCCGTGCTGTCGGCCAGCGACGTCATCTCCCTGCAGGACAGCCTGCCCGGCATCCACGTGGCCCCGGCGCTGCTGGACTACGTGCAGGCCCTGATCGCCCACACGCGCGCCAACCCGCAGCTGCAGCTGGGCCTCTCGCCCCGCGCCGGCCAGGGCCTGGTGCGCGCCGCACGTGCCTGGACCCTCGTGCAGGGGCGCCGCGCCGTGTTGCCGGAGGACGTGCAGGCGGTGCTGCCGGCGGTGGCCAGCCACCGCCTGGTCCTGCGCCAGGGCCTGCCCGGCCTGACGCCGGGCCTGGCCGCCGGCCGGGACCTCGTGCGCGAGCTGCTGGCCGCGGTGCCCGTACCCGACTGACGGTGGCCGCCGGCAGCCTCACCTCCCGCCTGCGGCGGTTCATTGCGGACCACGGTTCCCGCTGGGCACGCCGGCGACAGGGGCTGGACGTTCTGCCGCTGGTGCTGACGGCGCGGCGCATCTACATCGTGCCGACGCGCGCGGGACTGGGCCTGGGCGCCCTGCTGCTCGCCATGCTCGGGGCCGGCCTGAACTACAACAACAGCCTCGCCCTGTTGCTCACCTTCACGCTCACCGGCTACGTCCTGGTTGGCATGCACCAGTGCCATCGCCGCCTCCTGACGCTGCAGCTGCGGGAGGTGACCGCCAGCCCCGCCTTCGTCGGGGAATCCCTGCAGCTCACGATGCAGCTCTCCCAGCCGCACGCGGCGCAGGCCGCCGATCTGGAGGCGCTGCTGCAGGAGAACGGACGCACGGTAGCCAGCGCGAGCGCCAGCGGCACCGGCGGGGCCGCGCAAATCCTGCTGCGCTGGCCCGCGGGGCCGCGCGGCCTGTGGCGGCTGGGCGCCGTCAGCCTGCGCACCCGTGCGCCGGCAGGCCTGTTCCGGGCGTGGGTATGGCTGCACCTGGACGTGACGGCCGTGGTCTATCCACAGCCCGGCGGTTCGCGCGAGCTGCCCCAGGCGCGCGGCGAGATACCCGGCGAGCACGGTGCAGGCAGCGGCCTGGAGGAGCTGACGAGCCTGCGCGCGTTCCGCGCCGGCGACTCGCCGCGGCAGGTGGCCTGGAAGGCCTACGCCCGGGGCGCACCGCTGCTCGTGAAGGAGTACCAGGGATACTCGGGGCAGGAGCACGAGTTCGACTTCGGCACATTGGGGAACCTGGGGCTGGAGGCGCGACTCTCGCAGCTGTGTGAATGGGTGCTGGCGGCCGAACGGCGCGGCGAGCGCTATGCGCTGAAGCTGCCGGGCGAGCACTACCCGGCCGACACCGGGCCACAGCACCTGCGGGAGTGCCTCACCGCACTGGCGCTGTATGGACTGCCGGCGCAGGCGCCGCGATGAGGCTGCCGGCCGTGGGGCAGGCCGATCGTGCCCTCGTGCTACCGGCGTTGGCCTACGCCGGGGCCGTGCTGCTGCACGTCGACCGCGCGCCGCTGTGGTGCACGGCCGTGGCCCTTCTCGCCCTGCTGTGGCGTGCCGCAGCCGCGCTGCGGGCCACGAGGCTGCCGACGCGCTGGCTGCGCATCGCGATCACCCTCACGCTCACGCTCGTCACCTTCGGTGCGTTCCGCACCCTGAACGGGCTGGCCGCCGGCAGCGCGCTGCTGCTCGTCATGGGGGCCGTGAAGCTGCTGGAGAGCCGCGCTCGCCGGGACGGGCTGATCATCGCCGGCGTCGCGCTGTTCCTGCTTGCCGCCGCCTGCCTGGACCGCCAGTCGCTGCCGCGCCTGCCGCTGTATGCGCTGCAGACGTGGCTCGCCTGCGCCGCCTTGACGGCACTGGGCGGCAGCGCGGCGACGCTGCCTGCGGGCGCTGCCCTGCGCGCGGCCGGCAAGTCGCTGCTACTGGCCCTGCCCTTTGCGCTGATCGTCTTCCTGTTCTTTCCACGGCTGCCCGGCGCGCTGTGGGCGATGCCGGCCAACGAGCAGGCGCGTACCGGCCTCACCGAGGAGATGAGCCCGGGGAGCATCTCCGAACTCACGATCTCCGATGCCATCGCGTTCCGGGTGAACTTCGCGGGCACCCCACCGCCGCCCGCGCAGCGCTACTGGCGCGGCCCGGTGCTGCATGAGTTCGACGGCTACACCTGGCGGCGCATCGCCGGTCAGTTCGCGGCGGCGCTGCCCACCACGATGATCGGCGCGCCCCTGCGCTACCACGTGATGCTGGAGCCCACCCAGCAGAACTGGTGGTTCGCGCTGGACACGGTAGCCCGCAGCCCCTCGCCCCGGGTCCTGCTGACCTTCGACCAGCAACTCCTCTCGACGCAGCCGGTCGTGCAGCCCGTGAGCTACGACGCGGAGAGCTACCTGCAGACGCGAAGCCAGGCGCCGCTGTCGGCGCTGGCGCGGCGCGTGGACCTGCGCCTGCCACCGGGCCGCAATCCGCGCAGCACCGCCCTGGCGCAGCAACTGCGCGCCAGGGCCGGCAACGAGGCCGACTACGCACGGCTGGTCCTGGAGTACTTCCGCACGCAGGGCTTTGAGTACACGCTCACGCCTCCCCTGCTGGACCTGGACTCCATCGACGATCTGCTCTTCAACACCCGCAAGGGCTTCTGCGGTCACTACGCCTCCGCGTACGCGATGCTGATGCGCGCCGCCGGCATACCGGCGCGCGTGGTGACCGGCTACCAGGGCGGCGAGTGGAATAGCGTCGGCGGCTATTACGCGATCCGCCAGTCCGACGCACACGCGTGGACGGAGATCTGGCTGGACGGCCGGGGCTGGATACGCGTGGACCCCACGGCCGTGGTATCCCCGGAGCGCCTGCAGCGCGGCCTGCGGGAGCTGCTGCCCGACAGCGGTGGGATGATGGGGCGCTACCTGCGCGGCAACGCGTTCTTCGGCGGGATGCGCATGGCCTGGGACGCCAGCAACCGCTGGTGGCAGGAGAAGGCGCTGGGCTACAACCTGCGTGCCCAGCTGGGCCTGTTGGACAAGCTGGGGCTGCCGGACGCGGACTACCGCCAGCTGGCGCTGCTGCTCACGGGCGGCTGCGCGGCATGGATGGCATTTCTGCTGTGGCAGCTGCGCACGCGCCGCGCACCGCCCGCAGGCGATGCGCTGGGACAGGCCTGGCAACAGCTGCGCCAGGCCCTGGGCAAGGCGGGCCTGCACGGGCTTGCCGGCGCCGGCCCCCTGGACCTGGCGCAGCGCGCGGGCGCGGAGTTCCCCGAACTCCAGGGAGCGATATCGGAAGTCGCGCGCCGCTACATCGCGCTGCGCTACGAACCGCAGGACGGCCCCTCGCAGGACGCGGATGCCCTCGCGCAGCGGATTCGCACGCTGCTGCCGCGGCTGAAGCCCCACCAGGCACAGAGCGCGCTGCCGATCCTGCCCGCCGAGGCCCTGGCACAGCTGCGCCTGACGCTACCCCTGTACCGCAAGATGCCGCCGGTCCTGCGCCAGCGCTGCGCGGCGCTGGCCGTGCAGCTGCAGCGGCGCGTGCGCTTTGAAGGCTGCGGCGGGCTGCTGGTCACCGCAGCGATGCGCAACCTGATCGCCTTCCAGGCAAGCCTGCTGGTCGTGAACCGCGGCATCGGCGCCTACCGCGAGCTGCGCAGCGTACTGGTCTATCCGGATGAGTTCCTGGTGCCCCAGCGCCATGAGGATGAGGCGGGCGTCGTCACCGAGGGCGATGAGCTGCTGTCGGGCCAGACGCAGGACACGGGTCGCATCCTGATCTCCTGGGCGGACGTGCTGGAGGGTCTGGGGGCACAGGACGGCTACAACGTAGTGCTGCATGAATTCGCGCACCTGCTGGATCACGCAGTGGGCGGGGAACTCTCGCGCCGCGGCGAGGCGCAGGGCTCCACCTGGCATGACGTGATGGAGACGGAGTACGCGGCGCTCTGCGCCACGCTGGAGCGCGGCCTGGACACGCTGATCGATCCCTATGGCGCCGAGGACCCCGCCGAGTTCTTTGCCGTGTGCACGGAAACCTTCTTCGAGCTGCCCGGGGCGCTGTGCCAGCGCCATCCGCCGCTGTACGCGACGCTGCGCGACTTCTACGGCGTGGACCCGGCGCTCTGGGGCGATCCGGTGGAGGCCGGGGCGGGATCCTTGACGCGATAGAGCAGCACGCCGCCGGCGATGAACAGCACCGAGAGGGAAAGGATCGAGCCGCGCGAACTGCCCGTCCACAAGGCCGTGAACCCGACCAGCAGCGGCCCCACGACCGTGCCGAACTTGCCGACCATGTTGTAGAAGCCGAAGAACTCCGCCGACTTGCCCGCAGGCACCAGGCGGCCGAAGAAGGAGCGCGACAGGCTCTGCACGCCGCCCTGTACCAGGCCCACGACGATCGCCATGGCGAAGAATTCCGCAACGCTATGCAGGTAGTAGGCCCATAGCGTGACCGCGCCGTACACGCACAGGCCCGCAAGGACGCTGCGCCGGGCACCGTAGCGCTCGCCCAGGCGGCCAAACAGCAGCGCCGCCGGGAAGGCCACGAACTGCGTCAACAGCAGCGCGGCGAGCAGTGACTTGCTGTCCAGGCCCAGTGCCAGGCCGTAGTCGATCGCCATCTTGATAATGGTGTTGACGCCATCGATATAGAGCCAGTACGCAATCAGGAAGGAGAGCATGGCGCGATAGGAGAGGACGTGGCGCAGCGTATTGCGCAGCTCCTTGAGACCCGCGCTGACGGCGCCCCACGACGTGGTGGTGCCAGAGCCAGCGCGCTCCGGCACGAACAGCGCCACCGGCAGCATGAACACGAGCCACCACGCCGCCACGATCAGGAAGGAGAGGTGCACGGCTTGCGCCGCGCTCGCCAGGCCGAACCAGGCCGGCTGCACCACCATCAGCACGTTGAAGGCAAACAGCAGGCCGCCACCCAGGTAACCGAAGGCATACCCCATCGCCGAGACCCGGTCGTACTCGGCAGGCTGCGCGACATCCAGCAGCAACGCGTCCGCGAACACCATGCCGCCGTTGTAGCCCAGCGTACCGAGCGTAAAGAGCACGGCCGCGATCGCCCACTGGCCCTGCCCTACGCAGTACAGGCCCGCCGTGGCCGCGATGCCCAGCAGGCTCCATGCCACCAGGAAGCGCACGCGGTGCCCGCCACGGTCGGCGATGGCGCCCAGGATCGGCGCCAGCACGGCCATCGCCAGGCCGGCCGTGCCGTTGGCCAGCCCGAGCCGGAAGGTCGCCTCGGTGGGATCCGTGCCCAGGCTCCAGTACTGGCGGAAGAAGGCCGGGAAGAAGCCCGCCAGCACCGTCGTGGAAAAGGCGGCGTTGGCCCAGTCGTAAAGGGCCCAGGAAACGGCGGGCCGCGCGGCAAGGTATCGCTTCACGGCCACATCCCTCCTCAGGGCTAAGACTGACTCTCCCGCGTCTCGCGGAAATCGATGTCGGGCCAGCGCTCGATGGTGAGCGCCAGGTTAACGCGGGACGGCGCCAGGTACACCAGTGCCCCGGAGTGGTCCACGGCCAGGTTGTCATAGGCCTTGGAGCGAAACTCCTCCAGCTTGCGCTCATCCTTGGCGTAGACCCAGCGTGCCGTGTGCACGCCGATGCCCTCGAAGGCGCATTGCACGCTGTACTCATCCTGCAGCCGGAAGGCGACGACCTCGAACTGCAGCTGGCCGACCGCGCCCAGGATCATGTCGTTGTTGCGCAGTGGGCGAAACAGCTGCGTCGCGCCCTCCTCGCACAGCTGGCCCAGGCCCTTGGAGAGCGCCTTGGCCTTCAGCGGATCCTTGAGCACCGCGCGCCGGAACATCTCCGGCGCGAAGTTCGGGATGCCCGTGAAGGTGAGCTTCTCGCCTTCGGTGAAGGTATCCCCGATGTTGATCGTGCCGTGGTTGTGCAGGCCGATGATGTCGCCTGCGAAGGCCTCCGCCGCCGCCGAGCGATCCCCCGCCATGAAGGTCAGCGCATCCGCGATGCGCACTTCCTTGTCGAGGCGCACGTGGTACAGGCGCAAGCCGGGCGCATAGCGGCCCGAGCAGATGCGGAAGAAGGCGATCCGGTCCCGGTGGCTGGGGTCCATGTTGGCCTGGATCTTGAAGACGAACCCGCTGAGCTTCTGCTCATCGGCCGTGACCACCCGGTCGCGCGTGGCGCGGGAGCGCGGCGGCGGCGCATGCAGGGTGAAGCTGCGCAGCAGCTCCTCGACCCCAAAGTTGCTGATCGCGGACCCGAAGAACGCCGGCGTCTGCTTGCCGGCCAGGTAAGCCACCGGATCAAAGGCAGGCGAGGCGCCGCGCACCAGCTCGATCTCCTCGTAGAAACTGGCGGCCCGGTCGCCCAGAAACTCGCGCGCTGCATCGCTGTGCAGGCCCTCGATGACGCGGTTCTCGCCGACCCGTCCGCGCTCACCCGCCTCGTACACGTAGATGCGGTCCTCCAGCAGGTGGTAGGTCCCCTGCAGGTCGCGACCCATGCCGATCGGCCAGGTGACCGGCGAGACGCTCAGGCCCAGTACCTTCTCGATCTCATCCACCAGCTCGATCGGCGCGCGGCCCTCGCGATCCAGCTTGTTGATGAAGGTCATGATCGGCGTATCGCGCAGCCGGCAAACCTCCATCAGGCGGATCGTGCGCTCCTCCACGCCCTTGGCGCAGTCGATCACCATCAGCGCCGAGTCGACGGCGGTGAGCGTGCGGTAGGTGTCCTCGGAGAAGTCCTCATGGCCCGGCGTATCCAGCAGGTTCACGATGCAGCCGTTGAACGGGAACTGCATGACCGAGGAGGTCACGGAGATGCCGCGCTGCTGCTCCAGCCTCATCCAGTCGGAGGTCGCGTGACGGGCGGCCTTGCGCCCCTTGACGGTTCCGGCGAGCTGGATCGCGCCCCCGAACAGCAGCAGCTTCTCGGTGAGCGTGGTCTTGCCCGCATCGGGATGGGAGATGATCGCAAAGGTGCGCCGACGCGCCACTTCGTCTGCAAATAAACTCATTTTATCGACGTTTTCCCAGCAGGCGACGCAGGATCACAGCATCCTCGCGGCCACCCACGGCCTGATAGTACCCGCGGCGAATGCCGATCTGCGTAAAGCCCAGCGACTGGTAGAGCCGTAGCGCTGAGGTGTTGGAGGGACGAACCTCCAGGAAGACTTCCCCCACGCCCAGGCTGCCGGCGAACTCCAGGAGGTGCTCGAGCATCTGTGCGCCCAACCCCTTGCCCCGGTACGGCGCGGCAACGCAGACGTTCAGCACATGCGCCTCGCCGGCCCCGGTGCTCATCACGCCGTAGCCGATGATGATGTCATCCAGTTCTGTGACGCAGCAGACGTAGCCCACGCGCAGGCAGTCGCGAAAGATGCCCTCGCTCCACGGGAACGCGTAAGACTCGTTCTCGATGCGGATGACCGAGACCACGTCGGGGTGCGTCATGTCGCGGATCAGCACCTGCGGGAGGTTGTCCATGCGATCGCTGGCCACGGCCACGTCAGCCCGCCTGCCCGAGCTCGCGATGCACGCGACGGGCAAACTTCAGGTCATCCCAGGCCTTGCGCTTCTCGCCGGGCGAACGCAGGAGGTAAGCCGGGTGGTAGGTGACCACGAGCGGCGTCTGGGCAGCACCGAAACGATGCAGCTGTCCGCGCAGCTTGCCGATCGGCGTATCGGTGGCCAGCAGGTTCTGCGCGGCGATGCGCCCTACCGCCAGCAGGATGCGCGGCTTGATCAGCGCGATCTGCCGCTCCAGGTACGGCAGGCACTCGGCCACCTCCTGCGGCAGCGGGTCACGGTTGCCCGGCGGGCGGCACTTGAGGATGTTGGCGATGAACACCTGCTCGCGCGGCAATCCGATGGCCAGCAGCATCGCATTGAGCAGCTGGCCGGCGCGGCCGACGAAGGGCTCGCCCTGCTTGTCTTCCTCCGCCCCCGGCGCCTCGCCGATGACCATCCACTGGGCGCCGGGGTTGCCGACGCCAAACACAGTGTTGAGGCGCCCGGCATGCAGCGCGCAGCGCTGGCAGGCGGCGACCTGCGCCTGCAGGGTGAGCCATGCCGGCTCGCCGGAAGCCGCCGGCGTCACCGGCGTGGCCTGCGACGCGCGCACGGCGGCGGGCGGGGCCGGCGCGGCCGGCGCCTGGGGCGCTACCGGCGTGGCGAGGAGCGGGTCGGCGACGGCAGCACCGCCGCGCGATACCCACTGTTCCACGCCGAGCGCATCAAGATAGGAGCCTCGATTCTGCATGGGCGATTGGGGATACAGCCCGGGTTCTAGCCAGGTCCGTCGACGGGAGCTGCGCGCTGGGAGCGGCGGAAACGGCGATAGAGCCAGGTGATCGGACCGGCCGCGGCATAGCCACCGAAGATCACCAGCAACGTGGTCGGCGGATACACGGCGACGCCCACGAAGATCAGCGGCACGATGATGAAGGTGGCGAACTTCACCGGCCCTTCCAGGTTGAACTGCTTGAAGCTGTTGTAGCTGAAGCTGCTGACCATCAGCGCGCCGGCACAGGCGGTCACCAGGAAGGCGATCACCAGGCCCGGCAGGCCCGGCTCGTGCCACTCGCTGGCGGACCAGATGAAGGCGGAGACGATGCCCGCGGCCGAGGGGCTCGGCAGGCCTTCGAAGAATCGCTTGTCCTGCGCGGCGCGGGTATTGAAGCGGGCCAGTCGCAGCGCGGCGCAAACGCAGTAGAAGAACGCCGCCAGCCAGCCGACCCGGCCCCAGACGCGGCCATACTCGGAGATCCGCTCCACGCCCCACTGGTAGGTCACCAGCGCCGGCGCCACGCCGAAGGACACCATGTCGGCCAGGCTGTCGTATTCCTTGCCGAAGGCGCTCTCGGTGCTGGTGAGCCGCGCCACGCGGCCGTCCAGGGTGTCAAACAGCATGGCGGCGAAGATCGCAATGCCCGCACGCTCGAAGTTGCCGTCGACGGCCGCCACGATCGCGTAGAACCCCGAGAACAGCGCTCCGGTCGTCAGCAGGTTGGGCAGCAGGTAGACGCCGCGGCTGCGGGGCTTGGACAGGGTCGGTTCGGTGCTCATAAGTGCCCGGAATGATAGCAGGCTGCTAGACTTGGAGGCTTCCCAGCCCACCCCCTCCCGGCCCCCATGCGTCTTTCCCAGTATCCGATCAATACCGTCAAGGAAACCCCGGCCGAGGCCGAGGTCATCAGCCACCAGCTCATGCTGCGGGCAGGCCTCATACGCCGCCTCGCCGCCGGCATCTACACCTGGCTGCCCCTGGGCCTGCGGACGCTGCGCAAGGTCGAACGCATCATCCGCGAGGAAATGGACCGGGCCGGCGCCCTGGAAGTCCTGATGCCGGCCGTCCAGCCGGCTGAGCTGTGGCAGGAATCCGGCCGCTGGGAGCAGTACGGCCCGGAGCTGCTGCGCCTGAAGGACCGCCACGAGCGCGCCTTCGTGATCGGGCCGACTGCCGAGGAGGTCGTCACCGACCTGGCCCGGCGCGAACTGAAGAGCTACCGCCAGCTGCCCGTCAATTTCTACCAGGTGCAGACCAAGTTCCGCGACGAGATCCGCCCTCGCTTCGGCGTGATGCGCGGACGCGAGTTCCTCATGAAGGACGCGTACTCTTTCCATGCCGATGAGGCCTCGCTGACCGCCGGCTACGCGCTGATGCGCGAGGCCTACACGCGCATGTTCCAGCGCATGGAGCTCACGTTCCGCGCGGTGCGCGCCGACACCGGCGCCATCGGTGGCAGCGCGTCGGAGGAATTCCAGGTGCTGGCCGACTCGGGCGAGGATGCGATCGCCGTGTCGGATGGCGATGGCTTCGCGGCGAACCTGGAGCTTGCCCCTGCCCTGGCGCCGACCGCGCCGCGGCCCGCGCCCAGCGCCGTGATGAAGACGGTCTCCACGCCGAAGACCCGCACGATCGCCGAGCTCACGGCGCTGCTGGGCGTGCCGGCCGCGCAGTGCCTGAAGACCCTGATCGTTGAAGGCGATGACGGCGCCGTGGTTGCCCTCATCCTGCGCGGGGACCACGAGCTCAACGCGGTCAAGGCGCAAAAGCTGCCCGGCGTGGCCAATCCGCTGCGGATGGCGACCCCGGAGCGCGTGCTCGCCGGCACGGGAACGGAGCCCGGCTCCCTCGGCCCGGTGGGCCTGAATTGCCGGATCGTTGCCGACCATTCGGCCCTGGCGGTGGCCGACTTCGTCTGCGGCGCCAACCAGCGCGAGGCGCACCTGACGGGCGTGAACTGGGGGCGCGACCTGCCGGAGGCCGACGCCGCCGACCTGCGCAACGTGGTCAACGGTGACCCGAGCCCCTCGGGTGTCGGTACGCTGCGGATCGTGCGCGGCATCGAGGTTGGCCACATCTTCCAGCTCGGTCGCAAGTACAGCGAGGCCCTGAAGGCCACGGTGCTGGATACGGCCGGCAAGCCGCTCACGATGCTGATGGGCTGCTACGGCATTGGCGTAACGCGCGTGGTGGCCGCGGCTATCGAGCAGAACCACGACGAGCGCGGCATCATCTGGCCGGAGCCGCTGGCGCCCTATGCGGTGCTGCTGGTGACGATGAACCACGCCAAGTCCGAGGGCGTGCGCGCCGCGGCCGATGCGCTCTACGCGAGCCTGACGGCGGCGGGCATCGAGGTGCTCTACGACGACCGGGATGCACGACCTGGGGTGAAGTTCACAGACGCGGAGTTGCTCGGTATCCCACACTGCCTGGTGGTTGGCGAGCGCGGGCTCGCCTCCGGCAAACTGGAGTACCGTCACCGCCGCAGTGGCGGCAACGAGGAGATCCCTGCCGATGGCGTCGTCGAGTTCCTGCGTTCCCGGATGGCGGGCTAAGCTAGCCCTGGCGCTGCTGCTCTGCAGCGGCGGCGCCGTGAGCGCAATCGCGCGAGCCGATGCGCAGCGCGATCCGGAACTGCGCGCGGTCGTCTCCCAGGCGATCGAGACCGCCGAGTGTTTCCCGGACAAGTACGACTCGGCCGTCTGGTACACGCTGATGGAGCCGCGACTGCGCCGCATCGTCGCCGACCACGACGAGCGCATGCAGGTCCTCAAGACCGTCTACTGCGAGACGCATCGCCCCGGCCAGCAGCACCTGCCCCCGGGGCTGGTGCTGGCGGTGATGGACGTGGAGAGCCGCTTCAACCGCTGGGCCGTCTCCTCCGCCGGCGCCGTGGGCCTGATGCAGGTGATGCCCTTCTGGCCCGAGCAACTCGGCATGAAGCGCTTCCAGCTCACGCACGTGGAGGAGAACCTGCGCATGGGCTGCGCGATCCTGCGCTTCTATCTCGCGCGCGAGGGCAATGACGTGCGCAAGGCCCTGGCGCGCTACAACGGCAGCATCGGACGGCGTGAATACCCGGACCTGGTGATCGTGCGCTGGACCAGCCGCTGGAACGGGGCCGACGACCTGGGCACGGCGAGCACCGTCAGGCGATAAGGAATTCCGGGGCGATGTGCTGCGGGGCGCAGTCCAGGTCCATCACCTCAACGGCCGTCACGCGCGCCGCGCTAGGTCCTTCCCACAGCCAGGCAAGCAGCGCCTCCACCGCCGCAGGCTCCCCGCACACCAGCACTTCCACGCGGCCGTCAGGCAGGTTGCGGGCGAGGCCACGCAGGCCCAGTGCGCGGGCCCGCTGGGCGGTGCTCGCGCGGTAGTAGACGCCCTGGACACGGCCGGCGACGAAACAGCGTTTGCAGATCACGGGCAGGGCCTTTTAAGGTGGGGGCATGAGCGAAATACTGGTGGTCTATTATTCCCGTCATGGCAGCACGGCGGAACTGGCGCGACAGGTGTGCCGCGGGGTTGAGAGCGTGGAGGGCGCCCGGGCGAGGCTGCGCAGCGTGCCGCCGGTCAGCGCCGAGAGCGAGCGGCCGGTGACGGCCGTGCCGGCCAGTGGGGCGCCCTACGCAACGCTGGAGGACCTGCGCGCCGCCGATGGACTGATCCTCGGCAGCCCGACCCGCTTTGGCAACATGGCTGCGCCCCTCAAGTACTTCATCGACTCCACCGCCAGCCTGTGGCTGGATGGCAGCCTCGCCGACAAGCCCGCGGCGGTATTCACCTCCACGCAGACCATGCACGGCGGCCAGGAAAGCACGCTGCTGTCGATGATGCTGCCGCTGCTGCACCAGGGCATGTACCTGGTGGGCCTGCCCTACACCGAGAAGGCCCTGACGGACACGCGCGAAGGCGGCTCGCCCTACGGGGCCTCGCACGTGGCAGGTGCCGCGAACGAGGGCCAGCTCTCGCGCAGCGAGGTAGAGCTGGCGCAGGCGCTGGGCCGGCGCGTGGCGCGGCTGGCTACTCGCCTCGCGGCAGGTGGTCCTTCAGCACGCCGCGGATGAACGGCAGCGTGAGGCGCCGCTGCTCGGCCAGGGACGCCGTGTCCAGCGTGTCGAGCAGGCGCTGCAGCGTGCCCATGTCGCGCGGGAAGCGTCGCTGCAGGTACAGGGCGGTCTCCTCGGGCAGCTCCAGGCCCCGCGCCTGGGCACGCAGGCGCAGCGCTGCGCGCTGCTCGGCCTCGTCCAGGGGCTTGAGCGGGAACACACTGGCCACCGCCAGGCGGGACGCCAGGTCCGCCAGGCGCAGGGGCAGCCCGGCCGGGGGCTGGTCGGCGGCCACCAGCAGCCGGCCCCGGCGCAGGTCGATCTCCACGTAGAGGCGAAACAGGGCCGCCTCCCAGTCCGCCTGCCCGGCCACGGCCTGCAGGTCATCGATGCACACGCCGCTCAGGCGCTCCGCCCCTTCCAGGGTCCCGGGACCCAGGCGGGCCAGCTCCGCCAGCGGGAAGTAGCCGCTGCCGGGCAGCTGGGCGCAGACCGCCTGCAGCAGGTGGGATTTGCCGCTGCCGGCGGGCCCGCAGAGCCAGCCGACGCCTCGCCCGACCGGGGTCACCAGGCCCGCCAGCCAGGCCAGCGCCTGCGCGTTGTCTCCGGGGTAGAAGCTCTCCAGCACCGCGCGGTCGCGCAGCCGGACGCCCAGCGGTAGCTGCTGCACGGGGCTAGCCCGCACCCTGCTGCGCTGCAGCGTGCGCGCAAGCCCGGCGCGTGAACCGCGCGACATACTCCGTGCCGCTGGCCAGGATCGTCACCAGGGTGACGGCGGCCAGCGCCTCCAGCACCTCTCGCGGCGGAAATCCGGTCGCGCTGGCCAGTACGACGGCCAGCAGGTAGCCCAGCTGCATCGTCGTGTTGATCTTGCTGATCACCGTGGGCCGCCCGTTCAGGGGGCCAAACCACAGCCGGTAGATCACCGCCCCGAAGCCGATGATCAGATCGCGCGCCACGGCCACGGCGGTCAGCCACCACGGGGCGATATCCAGCCACGACGCGGTGATGAACACCGTCATGAGCAGGAGCTTGTCGGCCACCGGGTCCAGCACCCGGCCCAGGTCCGAGGTCCAGCCAAAGCGCTTGGCGAGGTAGCCGTCCAGGCCGTCGGAGACGGCCGCCAGCGAGAACAGGACGATGATCTGCCCGTGCTGCGCTTCGCGCATCGCGATCACCAGCGGGATGATCAGGGCGATACGGAACAGGCAAATGAGGTTGGGTATGTGGCGCATGCCGCGGCTGACTCCCGTACGGTACTATAGCGCCTCGGCCATGCGGCCGCCCGACCGTTGGAATGATCCCACCCATGCAAAAGCCGCAGGGCCTTACCTATCGCGACGCCGGTGTCGATATCGACGCTGGCGACGAACTTGTCGAACGCATCAAGCCGCTCGTGCGCCGCACGCAGCGCCCCGAGGTCCTGGCGGGCATCGGCGGGTTCGGCGCCCTGGTTGGCCTGCCAGGCAAGTACCGCGAGCCGATCCTGGTGTCCGGCACGGATGGCGTCGGCACCAAGCTGCGCCTGGCCATCGATACCCATCGCCACGAGCGTATCGGCATCGACCTGGTGGCCATGTGCGTCAACGACGTGGCCGTGCAGGGCGCGGAGCCGCTGTTCTTCCTCGACTACTACGCCACCGGCAAGCTGGACGTGGCGGTCGCCGAGTCCGTCGTGGGTGGCATCGCCGAGGGCTGCTTCCAGGCGGGCTGCGCGCTGGTTGGCGGCGAGACCGCGGAAATGCCGGGCATGTACCACGGGGGCGACTACGACCTCGCGGGCTTCTGCGTCGGCGTCGTGGAGAAAAGCCTGATCATCGACGGTAGCAAGGTCGCCGCGGGCGATGCGGTCATCGGCCTGGCCTCCTCGGGCGCGCACTCCAATGGCTACTCGCTGATCCGCAAGCTCATTGAGGTCGCCAAAGCCGACGCCAGCACGCAGCTGGCGGGGCGCTCGCTGTTTGACCGCCTGCTGGAACCCACCCGCATCTACGTGAAGAGCATGCTGGCGCTCAACGCCGTCCTGCCCGTGCAGGGCTATGCACACATCACCGGCGGCGGCCTCACGGACAACATCCCCCGCGTGCTGCCGGAGGGCCTCGAGGCGGTACTGACGCGCCGCGGCTGGGCGCAGAACCCGCTGTTCGACTGGCTGGCGCAGGTCGGCCGGATCGAGGCCGCGGAGATGTACCGCACCTTCAATTGCGGCATCGGCATGGTGGTCATCGTACCGGCAACCCATGCCGACGCGGCGCTGCGCCTGCTGCGCGAGCGCGGCGAGGATGCCAGCTTCATCGGCGAGATCCGCAAGGGTTCGCGCGGCGCCATCGTAGAAGGATGAGTGGTCAGGCCGTGAAGCCGCTGCGGCTCGCGGTGCTGATCTCCGGCCGCGGCAGCAACATGCTGAGCATCGCGCGGGAGTGCCTGGCGGGCAGGCTCGCCGCCCAGCTCGCCCTGGTGCTGGCCGACCAGCCGGCGGCACCCGGCCTCGCGGCTGCCGCGTCGCTGGGTCTGGCCGTGCAGAGCGTGGATCCGGCCCGGTTTCGCCAGGAGGGGCGCCTCGACAAGGCGGGGCTGGAGGCCGCGATGGCGCAGGCGATCGACGCGGCGAACCCCGACCTCATCGTGCTGGCCGGGTTCATGCGCGTGCTCTCCCCGGCCTTCGTGGCGCACTATGCCGGCCGCATCCTCAACATCCATCCCTCGCTCCTGCCCCGCCACAAGGGACTGCACACGCACGAGCGTGCGCTCGCCGCCGGCGACGCGGAGCACGGGGTCAGCGTGCACTACGTGACCGCGGAGCTGGATGGGGGCCCGGTGGTGCTGCAAGCCCGCGTCCCGGTCCTGCCGGGCGACGACGTCGCGAGCCTTGCAGCACGCGTTCAGCGCGAGGAACACATCATCTACCCTCAAGTCATCGACTGGATCGCGCGAGGCCGCCTGCAATGTATCGATGGCAAGCTCCAGCTGGACGGCGCGCCACTGGCGGCGCCGCTGCAGCGGACCGCTGGCGCCACGTGAGAGCCCCGCTGGCGCTGCTGGTGATCGCCGCGCTGCTGCTGCAGCCGGTCGCCGCCCAGGAGCTCAAGCCCTTCATCGCCCGCTACGCCTGGACCTACCGGGGCATCAGCGCGGGCCAGAGCACGCTGAGCCTGGCACGGCGGGATGATGGCCGCTGGATCTACAGCTCGCGCAGCGTGGCCCGCGGCATCTTCCGGCTCATCGCCCCGGGCGACATCACCCAGGACAGCGTGTTTCGGCTGGATGGGGACCAGGTGCTGCCGGAGCACTACCGCGGCGACGATGGCACCCCGGCTACCAAGCGCGACGTGAACCTGACCTTCGACTGGCACGCGCACCGCGTGAGCGGCATCTACGAGGACGTGCCGGTGGACCTGCCGATCGAGCCAGGGGTGCACGACGACATGTCCATCCAGGTCGCCCTGATGAACGACCTGCTGCGCGGCATCACACCGATGAATTTCCGGCTCATCGACCGCAACCTCATCAAGAACTACCAGTACTCGCAGGAAGGCAGCCTGATGCTGCAGACCAGCCTGGGCCTGAAGAAGGTCGTGATTTACCGCAGCCGCAAGGTGGGCTCGCGCAGCAGCACGCTGTTCTGGTGCGCGCCGGACCTGGGCTACCTGCCCCTGAAGGTCGAGCGCCACGACGGCGCCGACAAGGTGGAATGGGCGATGAGCGTGCAGTCCGCATCACGCGAGTAACGCGGGCCGCAGGGCCTGCGCCATTCCCCTACGCGCCGCCGCGCCCGGCTTGACAGCATCAGGCCCTGGGGAGGGTCACGCCACGCTGGCCCTGGTACTTGCCGCCGCGGTCCCGGTAGGACGTGCCGCAGACTTCGTCCGACTCGAAGAACAGCATCTGCGCGACGCCCTCGTTCGCGTAGATCTTGGCCGGCAGCGGCGTGGTGTTGGAGAACTCCAGCGTCACATGCCCTTCCCACTCCGGCTCCAGCGGCGTCACGTTGACGATAATGCCGCAGCGGGCATAGGTCGACTTGCCCAGGCAAACCACCAGCACGTTGCGCGGTATGCGGAAGAACTCCACCGTGCGCGCCAGCGCAAAGGAGTTGGGCGGGATGATGCAGACATCGGACTCGACGTCGACGAAGCTCTGCGGATCAAAAGCCTTGGGATCGACGATCGTGCTGTTGATGTTGGTGAAGATCTTGAACTCGCGCGCACAGCGCACGTCGTAGCCGTAGCTGGAGGTACCGTAGGACACGATGCGTGTCCCGCCGGACTCGCGCACCTGGCCGGGCTCGAAGGGCTCGATCATGCCGCTTCCGGCGGCCATGCGGCGTATCCAATGGTCGGACTTGATGCTCATCAGGTCTCCTCGACGACAATCTTGGGAAACAGGCTGCTGCGGTCGCGGCCACGCAATGCCAGCGCCGCCGCAGTGCGGCGCGCAAGGTCACGGTAGGCGCGCCCGCGGGCGGAATCCGGCGCGGCCACCACCGTCGGACGGCCACCGTCGGCCTCGGCGCGTATGCGCGCATCCAGCGGCAGTTTGCCGAGGAACGTGGCGTTGCACTCGGCCGCGAGGCGCTCGCCGCCGCCTTCGCCGAAGATGGCCTCCTCGTGCCCGCACTTGGAACAGACGTGCAGGCTCATGTTCTCCACCACGCCCAGCACCGGCACCGCCACTTTCTCGAACATCTTGATGCCCTTGCGGGCGTCGGCCAGGGCGATGTCCTGCGGCGTCGTCACGATCACGGCGCCGGCCACGGGGACCCGCTGGGCGAGGGTGAGCTGGATGTCGCCGGTGCCCGGCGGCATGTCGACCACCAGGTAGTCCAGTTCGCCCCAGTCGGTATCCGCGAGCAGCTGCGTCAGGGCCTGCGTGACCATCGGCCCGCGCCATACCATCGGCTGGTCCGGGTCGATCAGCATGCCGATCGACATGGCCTTCACCCCATGGGCCGCCAGCGGCTGGATGCGCTTACCGTCCGCGGAGGTGGGCCGCTGCCCCGTCAGGCCCAGCATCAGGGGCTGGCTGGGGCCATAGATGTCGGCATCGAGCAGGCCGACCCGGGCGCCGGCGGCGGCCCAGGCGAGCGCCAGGTTGGCCGCGACGGTGGACTTGCCGACGCCGCCTTTGCCGGACGCGACCGCGATCACATTGCGGATGCGCTCCAGGGGTTTAAGCTGCTTTTGTACGGCGTGGGCGACGATATCGGCCGCCAGCGTCAGCTGTAGGGCCTGGCTCACACCGCCGGCCGCCAGGGCCGCCGACAGCGCGTCCTCCAGCTCCGACTGGTAGCCGATGACCGGCACCGGCAAGGTGAGGCTGGCGAGCAGCCGGGACCCGTCCAGGCGCAGGTCGCGGACGGCACCGAGCTCGCCGAGGCTGCGGCCTAGCCAGGGGTCGACGTAGGCGCTCAGGATCTGCCGGGCGAGGCCCAGCGGGTCGGCCTGTTCTGTGGGGGCCATGGACTGCCTGCAAACGGTGGGGAGGGGCGGGATATTACCAGCCCCGGGACCCTTGCGGCGCGGGGCGAGCCCCCCCTGTGGCATAATTGAGGAACGAAAAAACAGCGGCCAGATGCGTTCAATGAGTTTCTTTGCGAATCTGCGTTCTGACCGGCTGATCACCCAGATCAAGACCTCCAATGACCCGCTCGGCGACGCCACCCAGAAGGCCGTCGCCAAGCTCAAGGAACTTGGCGAAGGGGCGATCGAGCCGGTCGTTCAAGCCCTGGCGGACGCCAACAAGAACTGCACGGTCGCCCTCGTGGACGTGCTCTCCAGCCTGGTCTCCAACAAGACCTTCCCGCGGTACGTCAAGGCCCTGACCGAGGGCGGTCCGCGCATCATTGCCGGCGTCGCCTGGGCCCTCTCCAGCAGCCGCAGCTACTCGCCTTCCCTGCTGCTGGAGGCGCTCAGCGCGCAGGGCGTCTCCAAGTCGGCGCTGCTGGACGTGATCCACGCGCAGCGCCAGCGGTTCACCACGCGTGAGCTGCTGAACGCCGCCTACGTGCAGGAGCCCCACGAAAAGGCCGCGCTGTTCCGCGTCATTGCCGAAATGTCGGACGCCGACATGATCCCGGAGCTGCTGAGCCGGATGCAGGGCAAGGACCCGATCGCGCGGATGCACATCATCAACATCGTCTCTCGGTTCAATACGCCGGAGGTCAAGCGCGGACTGCAGGACCAGCTGAAGGACAACAACAAGATGATCCGTGCCGCCGCGCTGGCGGCGCTCTCGCGCATGGACGGACCGGTGGACACGCAGCTGGTGGCCGGGCTGCTGCGCGACCCGGAAATCAACGTGCAGAACCGCGCGATCGACCTGCTGATCCGCGCGAACGATCCCGAGACGATCAAGTACCTGCTGCCGGTCCTCAAGGACGAGAACGAGAACTGCCGCCGCGCCGCGGTGGAAGTGCTCAACGAAGTGGGCGACGCCAAGTCGGTCAAGTTCCTCATGACGGCGATCAAGGACGACGACTGGTGGGTGCGCACGCGCGCCGGCGACGCGCTGGGCAGGATCGGCGGCCCCAAGGTAATCGACGCAGTGCTGCAGCTCGTGCGCGACGACGATGAGAACATCCGCCGCTCGGCCATCGAGATCCTCAACCAGACCAAGGACGAGAACGCGGTGAGCCACCTGATCGAGGCCACCCGCGACAAGGACTGGTGGGTGAGCGAGCGCGCCGTGGACGCGCTGGCCTCCATCGGCAACAAGCGCGCGCTGCCCCGGCTGCAGGAGATGCTGACCACGGGGAGTCCGCGCTCACTGCCGGTGGTCGTTCGCGCCCTGGGCAACCTGGGCGACTACAAGCTGGTCGATGCGCTGCTGGCCCTGATCAACCGCCCGGAGAAGGACATCCGCGTGGAGGTCATCAACAGCCTGGCCAAGATCAGCGACGAGCGGCGCGCCGAGCACGTGCGCCTGCAGCTTCAGGCGCAGACCAGCGGGGCCGACCAGACGATCTCCCGGGCCGCCACGGCAGCGCTCATGGAGCTGGACAACAAATTCTCCTCCGGCGCCACGCTGCAGTCGCCCCTGGCCGCCGCCGCGGGCGCCGGCCACAACAGCTCCAGCCGGCGCTCGACCGAGGCGATGCGTACCGTGCTCGCGCCGGAGGCGGACCTGCAGGCTTCGATGCACCAGGTCGAGCAGGCCTCCGCCCAGAGCAAGCTCGACATCTCCAACCTGCGCAGCGGCGATATCATCGAGGGGCGCTACAAGTACATCGAGCGCATCGGCAAGGGCGCCTTCGGCACCGTGCTGCTGATGGAGGATACGGTCGTCGATGAGCGCCTGATCCTGAAGTTCCTCAATCCGAACGTCTCGGAGGACGAGGAGATCATGAAGCGCTTCGTGCATGAGCTGCGCTACTCGCGCAAGATCACGCACAAAAACGTCATCCGCATCTACGATTTCCTGCATATCCAGGGCAACTACGCCATTTCGATGGAGTACTTCCCCTCGCACACGCTCGGCGCCGAGGTGGTCAACGAGAAGCCGCTGGCGACCAAGCGCGCCATCCAGTTCGGCATCGACATGGCCACCGGCATGGCCGTGGCCCACCAGGTCGGCATTGTGCATCGCGACCTCAAGCCGGCGAACGTGCTGATCAACAACGAGGGCCTGCTGAAGATCGTGGACTTCGGCGTGGCGGCCGCGCACCGCGAGGGCGAGACGCAGCTGACCAAGACCGGCTACGTGATCGGCTCACCCAAGTACATGGCCCCGGAGCAGATCCTCGGCCGCAAGGTCGACGAGCGCGCCGACGTCTACGCCGTGGGTGTGATCCTCTACGAGCTCTTCACGGGCGTGCCGCCCTACTCCCGGGGCGACCACATGGCCGTCATGTACCAGCACGTGCAGGGCAAGGCGCGCCCACCGCAGGAGGTCAATCCCGCGCTGCCGCCCGGACTGGGCGACGTGATCATCAAGGCCATGACCGTGGACAAGGCCAAGCGCTGGCAGTCCATGGATGAGCTGCGCGCAGCGCTGGAGCGCTTCATCTAGCCACCCCCGCAGGCGGCGTCCCGGGGGCTCATGAGCCCCCCCTCGACCTTCCTGCGCACCCGTTTCGTGCGGTATGTCAAAATCCCAAGGCGCGGCGCTTGTCACCGTGCCACGGGGCAGGTAAACCGTACGCAAGGTCGAAAGACCCCCCGATAATCAACGGAGTACGCCATTTGGCACGCATTGATGCGTTCCTGAAGCTAGGCATGCAGCAAGGCTGTTCCGACATCCACCTGGCTGTCGGAGTGCCTCCCATGCTGCGCATGTTCGGGGACCTGCTGCCGATCAAGTTCCGCGAGCTGCGCGACTCGGAGCTGGAGACCTACATCCAGGAGATCATGACCCAGAACCAGCGCGAGTATTTCGCGAAGGGCAATGATCTGGACTTCTCCTACATCTCCAGCGACGGGGGGCGCTTCCGAGTGAACGTGTTTCGCAAGGACACGGGCGTCGGCGCCACCTTTCGCGCGATTCCGACCGAGATCCCCAGCATCGACAAGCTGGGGCTGCCCCCGATCGTCAAGAAGCTGTGCGACTACCACCAGGGCATGATCCTGGTGACCGGCTCCACCGGCACGGGCAAGTCCACGACCCTGGCGGCGATGATCGACCTGCTGAACCAGACCCGCCGGCTGAACATCATCAGCCTGGAGGATCCGATCGAGTTCGTGCACCGAAGCAAGTCAAGCCAGATCATCCAGCGCGAATACGGCACGCACGTGCCGAGCTTCGCCGAGGGCGTGCGCGCCGCGATGCGCGAGGATCCGGACGTGATCCTGGTGGGCGAGCTGCGCGATGCGGAGACGATCTCGATGGCCATGACGGCTGCCGAGACTGGCCACCTCGTGCTCGGCACGCTGCACACCACCGGCGCGGTGAAGACCATCGACCGCATCATCGACGCCCTGCCGGTGCAGGAGCGCGAACAGACCAAGAGTTTCCTGGCACAGAGCCTGCTGGCGGTGGTCACGCAGGTCCTGGTGAAGACCGTGGACGGCCGTGGCCGCAAGGCGATCTGCGAGGTCATGGTGATGACCAAGGCCATCGCCAAACTTATCCAGTCTGACCAGACGCACCAGGTCCCCAGCCAGCTGCAGACCGGTCGCGACCTGGGCATGCAGATGATGGACCAGTCGCTGCTGGCGGCGCTGCAGGCCAAGGAAATCGACCCGGACGACGCCTATGCGTACGCGACCGACAAGCGCCTGTTCCAGAAGTTCGCGACCGATGCGAGCGTCCTGCCGAAGATGGATCTCACCCAGAGCCAGACCGGACTCTAGGCACCCGACATGGCCCAAATAGATGAATACCTGCTGGAAGTGGTACGCCGCCGCGGCTCAGACCTGCATTTTCTAGCCGGCGATCCCGCCCGTATCCGCCTGCACGGGGACCTGGCGCCGCTGCGTGTGGAACGCCTGGAGCCGGAGTTCGTCCGCCAGGCGCTCTACGAGATCATGCCCAAGAAGGCCGTGGAGCGGTTCGAGAGCAAGGAAGGGGCGGACTTCGCGTACTCTCTGGAAGGGCAAGGCCGCTTCCGCGTCAACGTGATGCGCCAGCTGAACGGCATGGGCGGCGTGTTCCGTGCCATTCCGTCCAGGGCCATGACCATGGAGGAGCTCAAGCTCCCCGAGGCCATCCACCAGATGGCCCGGGCCACCAGCGGCCTGATCCTGGTGACCGGCAAGACCGGATCCGGCAAGTCCACGACCCTGGCGGCTATGGTCGATGACATCAACACGCGGACCAAGGGCCATATCCTCACGATCGAGGACCCCATAGAGTTCGTGCACCAGCGCAAGGGCTGCCTGATCAGCCAGCGCGAGATCGGCGTGCACAGTCCGAGCTTCTCGGCCGCCCTGCATTCAGCCCTGCGCGAGGACCCCGACGTGGTGCTGGTGGGGGAGTTGCGCGACCTGGAGACCATGAGCATCGCGGTCACGGCCGCCGAAATGGGCATCCTGGTCATGGGCACCCTGCACACCAACGGCGCAGCCCAGACCGTAGACCGCATGATCAACGTGTTTCCGTCGGACAAGCAGCCCCACGTTCGCACCATGCTCTCCACGTCGCTGCGCGGCGTGATCTCCCAGCAGCTGCTGCAGCGTGCCGACAAGTCGGGGCGCGTGGCGGCCCTGGAGATCCTGATCAACAACTCCGCCTCCTCGAACCTTATCCGCCAGGGAAAGCTCGACCAGTTGGAGAACACGATGCAGTCTGGCGCCCAGTCCGGCATGCGCACGATGGACAGCTCCATCCAGGCGCTGCTGGAGCAGCGCATCGTCACCGGACGCGAGGCGTACAAGAAGGCCATCAGCAAATCCCGCTTCGAGGCGGTCAAGGACAGCGGCTAGCGCACCCGACACGGACGGCTCGACAAGGACGACCCGACGGATGCCGGTGATGGCCCAGACCGGCAGGCGCTAAGACCCTGATTCCAACGCCGCACGGCCTCCACTGGCGCGGCTCGCGCTCGGCGATTCGGACCTGCTCCGGCGCGGCCGCATCGAGTTCCCGGGTTCCCCCCCGTAGCAGCAACCCGCGATGCAGCGTCGCCCCGCCGGGCGTGCTGCAGTCTGGCCGACACATCCGGGTGTCGGCCGCCGAGGGGTAGCGACCAGGGTCTGCTCGCGGTACGCCTCGGCCCGGAGGCCGGCCTGCTCGGCCTTCGCCTGCGGGGCGAGGTGCCGCCGGTCGTCGCCCGCGAAGGGTCCCCGGGCGGGGTCTGCCGCCAACCGGCGGCTCCTGCCGTGCGATAATCCGGGCCCCGATTGCCACCCCCCCGGACCCCGCCAGACACCATGCCGCGTACGATCCTCGTTACCAGCGCCCTGCCGTACGCCAACGGCCCCCTGCACTTCGGCCACATCATCGAGGCCGTGCAGACCGACATCTGGGTACGGTTCCAGAAGCTGCGCGGCAACAGCTGCCTGTACGTCTGCGCCGAGGACACCCACGGCACGCCGATCATGATCCGCGCCCAGCAGGACGGCATCACGCCCGAGCAGCTGATTGCCGCGTCCGCCAGTGCCCACGCCCGCGACTACGCCGGCTTTCTGATCGGCTTCGACCACTTTCACTCCACCCACTCGGCGGAGAACCGCAGCTACACCGACGCGCTCTACACGGTGCTGCGCGACAAGGGCGTCATCACCCGCCGCTCGGTGCGGCAGTCCTACGACGAGCAGGCCGGCATGTTCCTGCCGGACCGTTACGTGCGCGGCACCTGCCCCCGCTGCAACACGCCGGACCAGTACGGCGACAGCTGCGAATCCTGCGGGGCAACCTACTCGCCGGCGGACCTGAAGGACGCCCTCTCCACGGTCACCGGCACGACGCCGGTGCTGCGCGACTCCGACCATCTGTTCTTCAAGCTCGGCGACTTCGAGACGATGCTGCGCGACTGGCTGACCCGCAGCGGCCTGCAGGAATCGGTCAAGGCCAAGCTCGGCGAGTGGTTCGAGTCGGGCCTGAAGGACTGGGACATCTCGCGCGACGCGCCGTATTTCGGCTTTGAGATTCCCGACGCGCCGGGCAAGTACTTCTACGTCTGGTTCGATGCACCCATCGGCTACATCGGCGCCTTTGCCGCGCTCGCGGCCAAGCGCGGCCTGGACTTCGACAGCTACTGGCGATCGGAGACGCAGACCGAGCTGCACCATTTCATCGGCAAGGACATCAGCTACTTCCACACGCTGTTCTGGCCCGCCGTCCTGTTCGGCGCCGGCATGCGCCGGCCGACCGGTGTGCACGTGCACGGGTTCCTGACGGTCGACGGGCAGAAGATGTCCAAGTCGCGCGGCACCTTCATCACGGCGCAGCGCTACCTGGAACTGCTGCCACCGGAGCCGCTGCGCTACTACTTCGCAGCCAAGCTCACCGGGGGTGTCGAGGACATCGACCTGAACCTGGAGGATTTCACCGCCCGCGTGAACTCCGACATCGTGGGCAAGTTGGTAAATATCGCCAGCCGCTGCGCACCGTTCATCGAGCGCGCCGGCGGGCACCTGGCCGACTCCCTGCCCGAGCACGCGCTCTTCCTGGAGTTCACGGCCGTGCGCGAGCGCATCGCCCAGCTCTACGAGAACCGCGACACAGCCGCCGCGATCCGCGAGGTCATGCAGCTGGCGGACCGCGCGAACCAGTACGTGGACCATCAAAAGCCCTGGCAGGTTGCCAAGGACCCTGCGCGCATGGAGGAGGCCCGGGCGATCGCGACGCAGGGGATCAACCTGTTCCGCGTGCTGCTGATGTACCTGGCCCCGGTGCTGCCGAAGATCACGCAGGCTGCCGCCAGTTGGCTGGGAGCCACGGCCTTTGCGAGCTGGGATGACGTGGAGGCCCCGCTGCTGGGCACGGCCATCGGCAAGTACCCGCAATTGGCCTCCCGCGTCGACCCTGCCGTCGTGAAGCAGCTGGTGGCCTCGCCGGCCACGATCGCCGCGGCGCCGGCCGTCGCCGCCCAGGCCGCCACCGGCAAACCCGCGGCGGCAGCGCCCGCCGCACCCGTCAAGACCCAGGAGCCCGGCATGATCGGTATGGAGGATTTCGCCAAGCTGGATCTGCGGGCCGCCAAGGTCATCGAGGCCGCCCGTGTGGAGGGCTCGGATAAGCTCCTGCAGCTCAAGCTCGACCTGGGCGACCACCAGCGCCAGGTGTTCTCCGGCATCAGCGCAAGCTACGCGCCGGAACAGCTGGTAGGCCGCTTCGTGGTGGTGATCGCCAACCTGGCGCCGCGCAAGATGCGCTTCGGCGTCTCCGAGGGCATGGTCCTGTGCGCCAGCGCACCGGGCAGCGGTGTGTTCCTGCTGTCGGCCGACACCGGCGTGCAGCCGGGCATGAAGATCAGCTAGGCAGGCCCAGGGCATGAATCCGGCGCGGCGTGAGGCGATCTATCGCGGGCTGCGCTGCGCCACGCCCAGCCCGCGCACGGAGCTGGAGTTCAGCACGCCCTACGAGCTGCTGGTGGCGGTGACGCTATCGGCCCAGGCCACGGACAAGAGCGTGAACCTGGCCACGCGCAAACTCTTCGCCAGGGCTCGAACGCCCCAGCAGATCCTCGCGCTGGGCATTGAGGGCCTGACTCCCTTCATCCGCAGCATCGGCCTCTACAATACGAAGGCGAAGAATATCGTCACCGCGGCACGGATCCTCATCGAGGAATACGCCGGCGAAGTCCCGCGGGAGCGGGAGGCACTGGAGGGGCTACCGGGCGTCGGGCGCAAGACGGCCAACGTCGTGCTGAACGTCGCCTACGGGGAGCCCACCATCGCGGTGGACACGCATGTGTTTCGGGTCGCCAACCGCACCGGCCTCGCGCCGGGCAGGACCGTGGCCGAAGTGGAGAGGAAGCTGCTGAAATTCACGCCACCGGAGTTCCTGCAGGACGCGCACCACTGGCTGATCCTGCACGGACGGCATGTGTGCGTGGCGCGCAGGCCCCGCTGTCCGGACTGCGCCATTGCGGAGCTGTGCGAGTACAAGACCAAGACCGTCGCGGAGGTGCAGTGATGTTGTTTGCAGGATCGGGCCGCGATGAACTGCGCCGTCGCTACTACCAGGCATGGCAGCGCCGCCAGCAGGGGCTGCCGCTGGAGGCGCTGGATGCCGCGATAGCCGACGTGATCCAGCTGCACCCGGAGTACCACGCCCTCTTCGAGTCGGATGCCGCCCTCGGCGAAGCCTTTACCGTAGAGCAGGGGCAAACCAACCCCTTCCTGCATATGGGCCTGCACCTGGGCCTGCGCGAGCAGCTGGCCACGCGCCGCCCCGCCGGCATCGAGGCGGTGCACGCCCGCCTGACGCGCAAACTGGGCTCCAGACACGATGCCGAGCACCGGATGATCGAGGTGCTCGCCCAGACATTATGGGATGCGCAGCGCGCCGGCCGCGCACCGGATGAACAGAATTATCTGGAGCTGCTGAGGAAGCTCTAGGCGGCGGATCCCGCGGCCTTGCTCAGGAACCGGCGCGCTCGCGCATGTTGCGCCGCAAGCCCTCGATCCCCATCCCGTCGTAGTCCTCAAAAGGCTGGTGGATCCACGGGTTCGTCGGCAGCCGCTGCACCCCGTAGTGCTGCGTATAGGCGAAGATCGCGTTCCTCCGGAGCACCGCACTGCGCAGCTCCCTGACGGCGGGCTACCCCGTGCGCAGCCGCTCCACCACCCTGGGCAGCGTACGCCCCGTATCGGCAAGATCCTGCACCCGCACCACGCGGCCTGCGACCTCGCCGCGCGGCGTGCTGATGAACCGCTAAATATCCAGCTGCCCCAGCACCGTGCCGGCTGCCGCGCGACAGGAGCTGGTGGAGATCATTGCCAGCGGCGTGTCGAGAGGCCGGGAGAGCACGTCCCCGGCCGCAGCCCCCCGCGTGCCAGGCACGGCGCGGCATCGAACTGCCAGCCCGAGTCGTGTATCGGCAGCGCCAGGCGCGCGATCAAGGTGGCGTACTGCGCCTTGCTTGCGTAGCGATGCGCGCCGACGGTACTCAGGCGGTTTTAGTGCGGGTTCATCAGGGTTGCGGTCGCCTTGCTTTCAGGATCTCCACCAGTCGGTCGGTCGCACCGGCAATGGGCACCAGGTGCGGATAGCGCAGTCCATCGTGGTAGTCGATGAGCACCGTGCGGTAGCGGTCCTGGCTCTTCACCAGCAGTTCGATGGGCTCGGCAGCCGTCTTGGCGTGCAACAGAGCCTCTTTAAGCAGCTCGCCACTGTAGCTGCGACCGTTGACCGCAACCAGGGTGGTATTGGTGGTCAGGCCAGCCTTGAAGGCGGGACCCTCCCACACCACCTCGGTCAATACCGAATCCTTGGAGACCACCAGCCCGAGGCTGTAGCTCAGGTCCAGGTTCTTGCGCTCGCGCTCGGCGTCCTTGATGGACGCGTTGGGGCGATCGTCGTACACGAGCTTGAGCCCTGCCCACTGCAGGCCATCCAGCGGGGCGGACGTGGCATAGACGCGCTGCTCGAGGAAACCCTTCCAGTCGTACGGCGCCACCTCGTTGAGCGCGCGCACCACGTCCTGGAACTCATACGTGGACACCGCTCCCCGTTGGGCGGGCGCGGCGAAGAACAGGCTGGCCATCGCATCCAGGCCCTTGGCCCCGCCGGTCAGTTCGCGCAGGCGCGCATCGACACCCAGCCACAACAGCGAGGATTCGGAGTAGTAGTCCTCGCTGCGCTGCCAGCTCACCCAGGCGAGTGGGCGCCGCGGGTTGAGGATCGGTTGGTGGGTGGTGTCGGCAAGCGGACGCCACGAGCGTCCCGGCCGCTTCGCATCATAGACTGCCGCCACGGCGGCGAAGTTCTCTCGTGCGAACTCCTGCGTCCACAGGCCCGCGCGCGCCGCCAGCACGAAGCCGTAGTACTCGGTCATGCCCTCATAGACCCACAGCAGGCTGTCCTGCATCGGCACGTTGTAGTTGGGCGTCCACAGGTCCGCCGGCCGGCGCCGCTTGCCGTTCCAGGCGTGCGTGTACTCATGCACCAGCTGGTCGCGCTGCCCCACCGCCTCGTCCCAGGCGCTGAAGTACCCGGTACCCAGCGTGTTCTCGCTGGAGCGGTAATGCTCCAGCCCGATGCCGCCCAGGATCCCGGTGAGCCCCACGAGGAAGTCGTAGTGATCGTAGTGGGGCTTGCCGTAGGCCGCGTAGGCCTCGCGCACGAGTGCCCGGTGTGCCGCGACCTCCTCGTTGGTCGGCACGATGTCGGCCGGCGACTCCGCGAAGAGGTCCAGGTGCACGGGCACCGCGTCACCCGGGGCCAGGTCCAGCATTCCGGTATAGCGGCCGGCAAACAGCGGCGAGTCGATCAGCGACTCCAGGGTCACCGCCGCGAAATGCGTCGTATCGCCGGGCACCTTCACCGGCAGGGAGCTGGCCTGCCGCCAGCCGCTGGGCAGCTGCACGCTGGCCTCCACGCCGATGTCGGAGGCGTAGTAGCCCGCGGGATAGAGGATCGCCTGGTTCCATTGCAGGTTCAGGATCGAGGGGGTGAACACGACGCGCGTGTCGCCGTCATTGGCCTGCGGCGTCGCCACCTGGAACTGCACGTGCAGCGAGGTGACGGTATTGGGTACCTGGACGTGGAAAGCAAAGACGTCCGCCGGGTCGCGCTGCCAGGACAGCGCCTTGCCGTTGCCCTCGATGAGCAAACCCGCCAACTGCTCCACCACGCCGCGGGGGGCATGTTTGCCCGGCAACCACCGCGGATACAGCAGCGTCAGCTTGCCGGGTTCGACCGGGATGGTTTCCTCGACGCGGATGATGCGCCGCTCCACGTCCCGGACGTCTACGGCCAGCGTGATGAGGCCCGGGTAAACGGCGTTGCGTGGCGAGGGGATCGAAACCGCCCCCGCCTGCACGGCGGGGATCGCCAGCAGCCAGCCGGCTAGAAGGCAGCGCTGTGTGTAGGTCATGCGGCGCGCCCTCCGTGCGGTGCGGTGACTACGCCTTCTTGGGCATGTACAGGTCGGTCAGCGTGCCTTCCAGGGCCTCGGCCGCCATGCCCACCGTCTCGGAGAGCGTCGGGTGCGGATGGATCGTGAGGCCCACGTCGGCCGCATCGGCGCCCATCTCGATCGCCAGCCCCACCTCGGCGATCAGATCGCCGGCGTTGGTGCCGACGATACCGGCGCCGATGACGCGGTTGGTGGCCGCATCGACGATGAGCTTGGTGATGCCCTCATCGCGCCCGATGGCGAGCGAACGACCACTGGCTGCCCACGGGAAGGCAGCCTTGCGAATCTTCAGGTCCTGCTGCTTGGCCTGGCCCTCGGTCACGCCGACCCAGGCCACTTCGGGATCCGTGTACGCCACGGACGGGATGACCCTCGCGTCGAAGAAAGCCTTGTGGCCGGCAGCCACCTCGGCAGCAACCTTGGCCTCGTGCGTCGCCTTGTGGGCCAGCATGGGCTGGCCGACGATATCGCCGACTGCGAAGATGTGCGCAACGTTGGTACGCATCTGGTTGTCGACCGGGATGAAGCCGCGCTCGTTGACGCTGACGCCGGCGGCGCCCGCGTTGATCAGCTTGCCGTTGGGCACGCGCCCGACCGCGACCAGCACGCGGTCGTACACCGCGGTGCTAACCTTGCCTGCTGCGTCGAAGGTCACGCGGATACCTTCCTTGAGCGCCTCCACCTTGGTGACCTTGGTGCCCAGCAGGATCTGTTCGTAGCGCCCCTTGAGGCGCTTCTCCAGCGGACGCACGAGGTCGATATCGGCGCCCGGCATGAGCTGGTCGGTAAGCTCCACCACGCTGAGCTTGGCGCCCAGCGCGTCGTAAACGCACGCCATCTCCAGGCCGATGATTCCGCCGCCGATGACCAGCATCTTCTTGGGCACGTCCGGCAGCTCCAGCGCCCCGGTGGAATCCATGATGCGCGGATCCTCCGGAATGAACGGCAGCTTCACGGGCTCCGAGCCGGCGGCGATGATGCACTGCTCAAATCCGATGGTCTGGAGCCGGCCATCGACCGAAGTGACCTCGACCACGCGCGGACTCACGAAGCGGCCCACGCCGCGCACGACCTCGACCTTGCGCTGCTTGGCCAGGCCCGAGAGCCCGCCGGTCAGCTTCTTGACGACGCTGACCTTCCAGCTGCGCAGCTTGTCCAGATCGATCTTCGGCGCGCCGAAGCTCACCCCGTGCGAGGCCATCGAGGCCGTCTCGTCGATGACCTTGGCTGCATGCAGCAGGGCCTTGGACGGGATGCAGCCCACGTTCAGGCAGACGCCCCCCAGGCTCTCCCAGCGCTCCACCAGCGTGACGGCAACGCCCAGGTCGGCCGCGCGGAAGGCCGCCGTATAACCGCCCGGGCCACCGCCCAGGACCAGCAGTTTCACGTTGCGGTCGGCTTTCGGATCAGGCGCGGCGGATGCGGGAGCCGCGGCCACGGCTGCTGCAACCGGCGTCGCGGCGGCGGCAGCCTTGGCAACGTCGGCCTTGGCCGGGGCCCCGCTGGCGGCAGCGCCCGCGAGGCGCGCGATGACCGAGCCCTTGCGGACCTTGTCGCCGACCTTGACCAGCAGCTCGCCAACCTTGCCGGCGGCGCTGGACGGGACGTCCATCGTCGCCTTCTCGGTCTCCAGCGTGAGGAGCGGCGTGTCGATGTCGACGTCGTCGCCCACCTTCACCAGCACCTCTACCACCGCGACCTCGTCGAAATTGCCCAGGTCGGGAACCGCGATATCAATCTGGCTCAAGGGACTGCCTCGAGTAGCGTGCGCGGGTCTGCGAGAACCCCCGCCAGGTAAGTGGAGAAGCGGGCACCGAGCGCGCCGTCGATCAGGCGATGGTCATAGGAGAGTGACAGCGGCAGCATCTGGCGTGGCACGAAGGCATTGTCCTTCCATACCGGCTTGGTCTGCGTGCGCGAGACGCCCAGGATCGCCACTTCCGGCGCATTGATGATCGGCGTGAAAGCCGTGCCGCCAATGCCACCGAGGCTGGAGACCGTAAAGCAGCCGCCCTGCATCTCCTGCCCAGACAGCTTGCCCTTGCGGGCCTTGTCGGAGAGATCAGCCAGCGCGCGCGCGATCTCGTACAAGTCCTTCTTGTCGGCATCGCGGATCACGGGTACCAGCAGGCCGTTGGGCGTGTCGGCGGCGAAGCCGATGTGCATGTACTGCTTCAAGACCACGTTCTCGCCGCTGGCATCCAGCGAGGCGTTGAACGTGGGGTACTCCTGCAGCGCCTTGACGCAGGCGCGAATGATGAACGCCAGCGGCGTGAGCTTGACGCCCTCGGTCGCGGCCTTGTCCTTGAGCTTCTGGCGGGTCGCCTCCAGCTCGGTGATGTCGGCCTCGTCGAACTGCGTCACATGCGGCAGGTTGACCCAGCTGGCATGCAGCCGGGCGCCGGAGATCTTCTGCACGCGCGAGAGCGGCTTGACCTGCACCGCGCCAAACTTGGCGAAGTCCACCACCGGCACAGCCGGCAGGGACCCGCCGCCATCGGCGCGGCCGGCAGCGCCGCTGCTCAGCGCCTGCTTGACGAAAGCCTTCACGTCATCGTGGGTAATGCGGCCGCGCTCGGCGCTGCCCTTGACGCGCGAGAGGTCCACGCCCAGCTCGCGGGCGAGCTTGCGCACGGACGGACCGGCATGGGCCTTGGAAAAGCCCGCCTCGTTGATCGGCATCAGCGCCGGCGGCGGCGGCGGCGGCGGCACGGCAACGACCGGAGCCGAAGCCGGAGCGGCCGTGGCCGCGGCAACAGGGGCCGCAGCGGCCGCCGTGACCGGCGCCGCCGCGGCAGCGCCCGTGCCCCGCACGGTGGCCACGAGGCCGCCCGCGGAAATCTTGCCCCCCTTCGCGACGTGGATCTTCTCGACGATGCCCGCCGCGGTGGACGGCACGTCCATCGTGGCCTTCTCGGTCTCCAGGGTCACCAGCGGCGTATCCAGCTCGATGCGGTCACCGACCTTCACCAGGACGTCGATCACGCCGACTTCGCCAAAACTGCCCATGTCGGGAACGCGCACTTCCACGGATTGCGCGGGCGCCGCGGCAGCCGGTGCCACGGGTGCGGCCGGTGCGGCCGGCGCTGCAGCGACCGCTGCAGGCGCAGCGGCGGCGGCATCGCTTCGCACGGTCACCACGAGGCTGCCGGCGGAGATCTTCCCGCCTGCGGCCACATGCACCTTCTCCACGATGCCAGCGACGGTGGACGGCACGTCCATCGTGGCCTTCTCGGTCTCCAGCGTTACCAGGGGCGTGTCGATCTCGACGCGATCACCGGGCTTTACCAGCACGTCGATCACGCCGACCTCGGCGAAATTGCCCATGTCGGGCACGACTACATCGATTGACTGCGACAAGCGGTCGATCCTTTAGCTGTTCAGGGGATCGGCCTTACCGGGATCAATTCCCAGCTTGGCGATGGCCTGGGTAAGCATGGCCTTCTCGATCTTGCCCTCGTCCGCCAGCGCCTTGAGGGCAGCCAGCACGATGAAGCGGCGATCGACCTCGAAGTGGCTGCGCAGCGCGGCACGGCCGTCGCTGCGACCAAAGCCATCCGTACCCAGCGTGACGTAGCGCGAACCGATCCACTGGCGGATCTGGTCGGGGACCAGTCGCATGTTGTCGGTCGCGGCAATGATCGGCGTGTCCCGGCCCGTGAAGAGCTGCTGCACGTAGGGCGTGCGGGCAGCCGCAGCGGGCTGCAGCAGGTTGTGGCGCTCGACCTCCAGGGCCTCGCGCCGCAGCTCGCTGAAGCTGGTCACGGAGAAGACGTCGGAGGCGACCTTGTAGTCCTTCTCCAGTATCTCCGCCGCGCCGATGACCTCCCGCAGGATCGTGCCGGAGCCCAGCAGCGTCGTGCGCAGCTTGCCCTTGCCACCTTCCTTGAGCAGGTAGGCACCCTTGAGGATGCCTGCCTCGCTGCCCGCCGGCATCGCCGGCTGCAGGTAGTTCTCGTTCATCACCGAGATGTAATAGAAAATATTCTGGTGCTCGACGTACATGCGCTGCATGCCGTCGTGGATGATCACGGCCAGCTCATAGGCATAGGCCGGATCGTACGCCCGGCAGTTCGGCACGGTCGTGGCCACGATCTGGCTATGGCCGTCCTGGTGCTGCAGGCCCTCACCCGCCAGCGTCGTGCGCCCGGCCGTGGCGCCCAGCAGGAAGCCACGCGCCTGGATGTCGCCGGCCGCCCAGATGAAGTCGCCGACGCGCTGGAAGCCGAACATCGAGTAGTAGATGTAGAACGGCACCATGCTCTGGCCATGGTTCGCGTAGGCCGTACCGGCCGCGATCCATGAGCAGATGGCGCCCGCCTCGTTGATGCCCTCCTCCAGCATCTGGCCCTTCTTGTCCTCCTTGTAGGACATGAGCTGCTCCGCATCCTGCGGCGTGTACAGCTGGCCAACGGAGGAGTAGATGCCGATCTGGCGGAACAGGCCTTCCATGCCGAAGGTACGTGCCTCGTCGGGCACGATCGGCACGATGTTCTTGCCGATGGTCTTGTCCTTCAGCAGCGCCGTCAGGATGCGCACGAAGGCCATGGTCGTGGAGATCTCGCGATCCCCCGAACCGTCCAGCAGCGACTTGAAGGTCTCCAGCGGCGGCACGACCAGTGCCGGTACGTTCGTGTTGCGCTTGGGCAGGTAGCCGCCCAGCGCCTCGCGACGCGCCTTGAGGTACTTGATCTCCTCGCTGTCCTCCGCCGGCTTGCGGAAGGAGAACTTGGCGATGTCGTCGTCGCTGATCTGGATGCGGAAGGTCTCGCGGAAGTGGCGCAGCGACTCCGCGTCCATCTTCTTCTGCTGGTGGGCAACCATCTGCCCCTCGGCCGCCTTGCCCAGTCCGTAGCCCTTGACCGTATGCGCCAGGATCACCGTCGGCTGGCCCTTGTGCGCCGCGGCCGCGGCGTAGGCCGCGTACACCTTCTGCGCATCGTGGCCGCCGCGGTTCAGGCGCCAGATCTCCTCGTCGGACATCGTGGCGACCATCGCCTTGAGGTCCGGGTGTTTGCCGAAGAAGTGCTCGCGCGTGAACGCGCCGCCCTTGGCCTTGAACGTCTGGTACTCGCCATCGACGCAGGCTTCCATCACCGAGCGCAGGATGCCGTTGGTATCCTTGGCCAGCAGCGGGTCCCAGCGGTTGCCCCACAGGACCTTGATCACGTTCCAGCCGGCGCCCAGGAAGGCGGCCTCCAGCTCCTGGATGATCTTGCCGTTGCCACGCACCGGGCCGTCCAGGCGCTGCAAGTTGCAGTTGACGACGAACACGAGGTTGTCGAGCTTCTCGCGCACCGGCATGGTGAGCGCGCCCATCGACTCCGGCTCGTCCATCTCGCCGTCGCCGCAGAACGCCCAGACCTTGCGGTCCGAGGGCGCCGAGAGGCCGCGGTTCTCCATGTAGCGCACGAAGCGCGCCTGGTAGATGGCCATCATCGGCCCCAGGCCCATCGAGACGGTCGGGAATTGCCAGAAGTCCGGCATGAGCCAGGGGTGCGGATAGGAGGAGAGCCCCCCGCCGCCGACTTCCTGGCGGAAGCGCTTCAGCTGTTCTTCGCCCAGGCGGCCTTCCAGGAAGGCGCGAGCATAGACACCCGGGGAGCTGTGCCCCTGCATGAAGACCATGTCGCCGGGATGCGTGTCGGAATGGGCGCGCCAGAAGTGGTTGAAGCCCACTTCATAAAGCGTCGCCGAGGAGGCGTAGCTGGCCAGGTGGCCGCCGTACTCGGAGGACACCTTGTTCGCCTGGGCGACCATGGCAACCGCGTTCCAGCGCATGTAGGCCTCGAGCCGCTTCTCGATCGCGCGGTCGCCCGGGTACCGGGGCTCCTGGCCGGTGGCGATCGTATTGACATAAGCCGTGTTGGGCTTATAGGGCAGGTAGGCCCCGGAGCGGCGGGCGTGGTCGATGAGGCGATCGAGCAGGAAATGTGCCCTGTCGGCGCCCCCCGCACGCAGCACGGAGTCTATGGACTCCAGCCACTCTCGGGTTTCTTGGGGATCGTGGTCTTGTGTGTTCGGAAGGTCAGTCATTAGCGGTGCCTTGAAGGCTCCCCCTTTGGGGAAAAAAGCGAATAGCGGCGCTATGCTACGATGCACGGGGCGCCGCGAAGACGCGCGCGATGATCCGGTTTTAATCCATCAGGGTCAAGCAAGCTTCCCATATGCTTTGACCTTTCAATGAGTTTGCCCCCGAGTCTGTGATGTTAAGCCTGTTACCCGACTTTGGTGGCTTGAAGCTGCGCGCCCTCGAGGGGCTGCCCGCCGCGCAAGCCGTGGCCGGCCTCGATGCCGTGGTGGTGCTATTGCCCATCGATGGGCAGCCCGACCGTAGGCTCCCCGATGCCGCCCGGTGGCGCACCCTCCACGCCCAGGCCAGCCCGCGCCCTGGCGACGTGCGCTGCACGGTCCTCGCCAGCGGCTGTACGGCCACCCTGGGCTACTGCCGACCCGACGCCAGCACCTTCCAGCTGCTGACCGTGGCCGGCCAGATGCTGCGCCAGACCCTCGCCCTGAGCCCCCAGGCCCAGCGGATCGCCGTGCTGGCCCCCGGCACGGCCGCCCACCGCGGGCGCGGGCTGGAGGCCCTGCTGGCGGCCACCGGTGCCCATGCGTTCTCGCTGCCCAGCGCCAAGGCGGGCAAGCCTGGCGCCAAGACGCCCAAGCACCTGGAGCGGGTGGAGGTCTACGGGGGCAGCGGCCTCGACCTGCGCCGCAGCGGCGCCGTGGCCGACGCCGGGAACCTCGCCCGCCACCTGACCGCCCTACCCCCCAACGTGCTGGATGCCCGCGCGTACCGCCGGGCCCTGGCCACGCTCGCCCGGCGCCACGGCCTGACCCTGCGCTGGTACGGCGAGGCCGCCCTGAAGAAGCTGGGCGCGGGCGCCTTCCTAGCGGTCAGCCGCGGCAACGCCTCCCGCGACGCCGGCATCGCCCACCTGAGCTACCGACCGCGCGGCAGGCGCGCGGGCCCGCCGGACGTGGCGCTGGTGGGCAAGGGCATCCTCTTTGATACCGGCGGCACTAATCTAAAGCCCCACCGCAGCATGCTGGACATGCACACCGATATGGCCGGCAGCGCCGTCGCGCTGTCCTCCCTGATCGCCCTGGCCCGCCTGAAGGCGCCGGTGGCGGCCGATGCGTGGCTGGCGATCACCGAGAACGCCATCGGGCCCAAGGCCTACCGCCCGCAGGAAGTGGTGCGCGCCGCCAATGGCACCACGATCCAGGTCATCCACAGCGACGCCGAGGGGCGCATGGTGCTGGCCGACACGCTCACCCTGGCCGCACGCACCGAGCCCGGCCTGATCGTGGACTACGCGACGCTTACGGGCGCCTGCGTCTACGCGCTGACCGAGCGCATGAGCGGCGTGTTCACCAACCGCGAGTCATACGTGCCCGCGCTGGTGGCCGCGGGCCAAGACAGCGGCGAGCGCGTGTGGCACTTCCCGCTGTATGAGGACTTCGACAGCGACATCGAGAGCAGCAACGCCGACGTCGCGCAGTGCGCGGTCGAGGGCAAGGGCGACCACATCCTGGCGGCGCGCTTCCTCAAGCGCTTCGTGCCGGACGCGACGCCGTGGGTGCACCTGGACCTCTCCTCGGCCACGCGCCGCGGGGGCCTGGCGCACGTGCCCAGCGAAATCACCGGCTTTGGCGTGCGCTACACGCTCTCGCTGCTGCTGGACCAGGAGCTTCCCAAGAAATGACGACACTGCGTATCCGCCGTCCCGACGACTGGCACCTGCACCTGCGTGACGGGGAGGCGCTGGCCGCGGTGCTGCCCCACACCGTCCGGCAGTTCGGGCGTGCGATCGTGATGCCCAACCTCAAGCCGCCGGTCACCACCACGGCGGCCGCGCGCGCCTATCGCGAGCGCATCATGGCGCTGCTGCCGGCCACAAGCGCCTTCCAGCCGCTGATGACGCTGTACCTCACGGACCGGACGGATCCGGCAGAGATCGCCGTGGCCAGGGCCAGCGGGATCGTCGCCGGCTGCAAGCTCTACCCCGCCGGCGCCACCACGAATTCCGATTCCGGTGTCACCGACATCCGGCGCATCGACGCGGTGCTGGAGCGCATGGCCGAGCATGGCGTGCCGCTGCAGGTGCATGCCGAAGTCACCGCAGCGGACGTGGATGTCTTTGACCGCGAGAAGCGGTTCATCGACGAGATCCTGGTGCCGCTGCACCTGCGCCTGCCGTCCCTGCGCATCGTGCTGGAGCACGCCACCACGCGCGCCGCGGCCGAGTTCGTGAAGGCCGCCCGCAGCAACGTCGCCGCGACCCTCACGCCGCAGCACATCGCGATGAACCGCAACGCGCTGTTTGCCGGCGGCATCCGCCCGCACCACTACTGCCTGCCGGTACTGAAGCGGGAGAGCGACCGCGTGGCGCTGCTGGAGGCGGCGGTGAGCGGCGATCCGCGGTTCTTCCTGGGCACCGACAGCGCGCCGCACGCGCGGGCGGCCAAGGAGACGGCCTGCGGCTGCGCAGGCATCTACTCGGCGCACGCGGCCATCGAGCTCTACGCCGAGACCTTCGAGGCCGCCGGGGCGCTCGAGCGTCTGGAAGGCTTCGCCAGCGAGTTCGGCCCGCGCTTCTACGGACTGCCGCTGAACGCAGGGTTCATTACGTTGGAGAAGCGCGAGTGGATCGTGCCGCAGCACTACCCTTTTGCAGGCGGCGACGTACTGGTCCCGCTGCGCGCCGGCGAGCCCCTCGCCTGGCGCATGACTGATTGAAACGAACAAGGACACATGGCCAATTCCCAGGACCTGATGGCTCGACGCTTCCGCGGATTCCTGCCCGTGGTGGTAGACGTGGAGACCGGCGGCTTTAATTCCGCCACGGATGCGCTACTGGAGATCGCCGCGGTCATCATCGAGGTCGATGGCGACGGCCGTGTGCGGCGCGGGGCAACCCACGCCTGGCACGTGCAGCCGTTTGAAGGCGGGCGCCTGGATCCGGCGTCGCTGGAAGTCACCGGCATCGACCCGTTCCACCCACTGCGTCCCGCGATCCCGGAGCTGGACGCCATGCAGCGCATGTTCCGCGAAGTACGCCATGCGATCCGCAACCACAACTGCCGGCGCGCGATCCTGGTGGGCCACAATGCGGCCTTCGACCTGGGGTTCGTGAACGCGGCGGTGGCGCGCACGGGCATCAAGCGCAACCCCTTCCACCCCTTCTCCTGCTTCGACACGGCGACGCTGGCCGGCGTGGCGCTGGGCCAGACGGTCCTGGCCCGGGCCACCTCGGTGCTGGGGATCGAATGGGACCAGAGCTCGGCGCATTCGGCCGCCTACGACGCCGAGCGCACCGCGGACCTGTTTTGCCGGATCTGCAACGACATGCACTCCAGCTTCCTGCGCGCCGAGGAGAAGGCGCGCGCGCTCGGCTGGAACGACGGCCAGCCGGCACCACTGGATCTGGTCAACCTCGACGGCGACTGATCCGCCGCCGTTGCCGCGTCAGGCCTTGGCGGCCGTGGCGCTGGTCAGCAGGTCCTTCAGCTCGCCGTTCTGGTACATCTGCAGCGTGATGTCGCAGCCGCCGATCAGCTCGCCGTTCACGTACAGCTGCGGGTAGGTCGGCCAGTTCGAATAGCGCTTGAGCGCATCCCGCAGCTCCGGGTCGTCGAAGATGTTCACGGCGTGGAATGCCGTGCCCACGGCGCGCAGGGCGGCCACGGTCTGGGCAGAGAACCCGCACTGCGGGAAGTCCGGCGTGCCCTTCATGAACAGCACGACGGGCTGGGCGGAGAGTTGGCTCTTGATTCGGTCTTGGACGTCCATCGCTTACCTCGTCTTCAATTCATTTTGGACGGACTTCACGCCCTTGGCCTCGCGCGCCACGCGCTCGGCCTCGCCACGCTGAAATCCGCTGGTAACTGTTCCCTTCAGCATCACCGCACCGTTGTAGGTGTCTACGTTGATATCCAAGGCACGGACCCCCGGCTCGGCAATCAGCAGGCTCTTCACCTCGGCAGTGATGCCCGCGTCGATGGCGATCTGCTCGGCCGAGCGCTCATCCTTGCCCACGTAATAGCCGCCCGCAGCGGCCCCGCCGACCGCCGCGACGACACAGCCCTGCAGGCCTGCCGCCAGCGCCAGAACCGAAACGAGAATGCGTGCCTTGTACATGCGTTGAATTATGGGGGCTGGACGACTATTCTTCAAACCGCCGTCGACGGCCAGAATCAAATCGAATCAAGTACTTAGGGAGACGCCATGAATCCGCTGAATTCCGTAAAGGGCGCCATCGTCACCGGCGCCGTGCTCGCCGTGATCTTGGCGCTTCTCTTGGGACCGCACCATTTCATCGCCCCGGGCGCGGGCCTGCCGGGCCTCGCGCGGTGGCTGCACATCCTGGCCGGCGTGATGTGGATCGGTCTGCTGTACTACTTCAACGTCGTGCAGATGCCGGGCCTGGCGGCCGCGGCGGCTGATAAGGGCGGCCCCGGCGGCGCCGGCGTCAACAAGTACATCGCCCCGCGCGCCCTGCTGTGGTTCCGCTACGCCGCGCTGGCCACCTGGCTCACGGGCGCCTGGTACCTGGGCAACCAGTTCACCTCCGCCTTCACCCTCGGCCACCTGGGCCAGGACCGCTACGGGCTGGTGATCGGCATCGGCGCCTGGCTCGGCACGATCATGCTGTTCAACGTCTGGGTTTTGATCTGGCCGAACCAGAAGAAGATCCTGGGCATCGTCGCCGCCAGCGACGAGGAGAAGGCCGTCGCGCGTCGCGTGGCCATGCTGGCCTCGCGTACGAACTTCGTGCTCTCGATCCCGATGCTGCTGTGCATGGCTTCGGCCAACCACGGCCTGCCGTTCTGACGCTGAACTCGGCCAGATGAGCATGCTGCCGCCGGACCTACCGGCACAGGTTGCCCGCTCGCTGGCCGAGGATGTCGGCAGCGGTGACGTCACCGCTGCCCTCATCGACGGCAGTGCGCAGGCGCGCGCCACCCTGCTGACCCGTGAGGAAGCCGTGCTCTGTGGCACGGCTTGGGTCGATGAGACCTTCCGCCAGCTGGACCCGGCCGTGCGCATCCACTGGCACGCCCAGGAAGGCGACAAGGTCGCCGCCAACTCCATCCTCTGCGACATCGCCGGGCCCGCCCGCGCGATGCTTACCGGCGAACGCACCGCGCTCAACTTCCTGCAGACGCTATCCGGCACGGCGACCATCACGCGTCGCTATACCGAGGCAGTCGAGGGCACGGGTTGCAGCATCCTGGATACCCGCAAGACGATCCCCGGTCTGCGCCAGGCGCAGAAGTACGCCGTGCGCGTGGGCGGTGGCCGCAACCACCGACTGGGCCTCTACGACATGGTGCTCATCAAGGAAAACCACATCATCGCGGCCGGCAGCGTCGCGGCGGCCCTGGCCAAGGCCCGCGCCTCGGCACCGGGGGTGCCGGTGGAAATCGAGGTGGAGACGCTGGAGGAGTTCCGGGCGGCGCTGGCTGCGGGACCGGACGTGATCCTGCTGGATGAGTTCTCGCAGGATTCGATGATCCAGGCGGTGGCCCTGAACCGCGCCACGGCAAAGCCGGTGCGCCTGGAGGCCTCAGGGGGCGTGGACCTGGAGACGGTGCGCCGGGTCGCCACGGCGGGCGTCGACTACATCTCGGTGGGCTCCCTCACCAAGCACCTGCGCGCAGTGGATCTCTCCCTGCGCTTTACGCTACTGCCCTAGCGCCGAGGCGGTCTTGTAGACCCGGGAGGGCTGCGCCACGCCGTAGCCCTGGGCGTAGTCCACGCCGAGGCTGCGCAGCATATCGATGATCTCCGCGTTCTCGGCGAATTCCGCGATCGTCTTCTTCCCCGTCAGGTGCCCGATCTCGTTGATCGACCGCACCATCTCCCGGTCGATCGGGTCCGTCATGATGCCGCGCACGAAGCTGCCGTCGATCTTCAGGTAATCGACCGGGAAGTGCTTGAGGTAGCCGAAGGAAGACAGGCCGGTGCCAAAGTCATCCAGCGAGAACTGGCAGCCCAGCTCCTTGAGCGACTGGATGAAGCGATTGGCCTGCGAGAAGCTGGATACTGCGGCAGTCTCGGTGATTTCAAAGCAGATCTTGTGCGCCTCGATGCCGCTGCGCTGGAACTGCTCGATGACGAACGGCAGGAACTTGTCGTCCCCGAAGCTCTGCCCTGAGAGGTTGATGGCGCAGACTGCCAGCGCCTCGCGCTCGTCGGCCTCCGAGACCAGCCAGCGGAACGCGTTCTCGATGACCCAGCGATCGATGTTGGGCATGATGTTGTAGCGCTCGGCAGCGGCCATGAAGCTGTCCGGCGCGACGATGCGACCGCTCTCATCGCGCATGCGAAGCAGCAGCTCGTAGTGCGTGCCCCGCTCGGTGCGCTGCAGCGGCATGATCGGCATGCGGTAGAGCTCAAAGCGCCCTTCCTCCAGAGCCGCGTTGATGCGCGCCGCCCACTGCATCTCGCGCCGGCGGCGCATCAGCTCAATGTCGTTCTCGGCGAAGCTGTGGACGCGGTTGCGCCCCTGCTCCTTGGCCGCCGCGCAGGCGCCGTCCGCGGCCGACAGGATCGAGGCCACGTCCTCGTTGTCCGCGGTGATGGGCACGACGCCGATGCTCGCCCCCAGGCGAAACACGCGCTCCTCCCAGGTAAAGCGGAAATTGCCCACGGCTTCGCGCAGCACCTCGGCGGTGCGCATGGCCTCATCCAGCGAGCAGCTCTCCAGCAGCACGCCGAACTCATCGCCGCCGATGCGCGAGAGCGTGTCGCGCCAGCGCACCTTGGATTTCAACAGCGCACCGACTTGCCCCAGCAGCGCATCGCCCGCGGCGTGGCCGCAGGTGTCGTTGACGATCTTGAACTGATCCAGATCCAGGTAGCACAGCGCGTAGGAGGCCTCGCGCGCCTTGGCGCTCTTGAGGGCCCGCTCCAGGCGGCTCTCGAATTCGCGCCGGTTCACCAGGCCGGTAAGCAGGTCGTGGCTGGCGTGGTAGGAGAGCTTGCGGTTGAGCTCGCGGCTCTCGCTGACGTCGTGGAACACCAGGACCGCGCCGACCACCTGGCCGTTGCCATCGCGGATGGGGGCAGCCGTGCTCTCCACGTAGAGTTCGTTGCCGTCGCGCCGGATGAGCAGCATCGGCCGGACGGACTTGGACGGACGCACGCGCCGGATGGAGGCGGTGAGCGGGTTCTCCAGCGGCTCGCAGGTCTCCTCGTGGAAGGCGCGGAACACCTCCTCCACCTGCTTGCCCATGGCGTCTTCCAGGCGCCAGCCCGTGAGCTGCTCGGCCACGGGGTTGATGTAGTCGATCACCGAGCTGGCATCCGTGGTGATGACGCCATCGCCGATCGACTGCAGCGTGATCTGGGCGCCTTCCTTCTCCCGGAACAGTGCTTCCTCGTAGATCTTGCGCTCGGTGATATCCAGCTCCACGCCCACCAGGCGCAGCAGCCGGCCGTGTTCATCCACCCGCGCCTTGGCGCGGCTGATGACCCAGCGCCACTCGCCGTTGCGGTGGCGCATGCGATGGGTGCTCTCGAAGATCGGCAGTTTCCCGGCGACGTGGTCGCGGATCGTCTCCTGCACGCGCGCCATGTCGTCCGGGTGCACGAGCCCGCGCCAGTCGACGGCGCCCAGCAATTGCGTATCCTCGTAGCCGAGCATGGCCTTCCAGCGCGGCGAGAAGTACACGTCGTTGCGCTCGATGTCGAAATCCCACAGGCCATCGTTGGCGGCCAGGTAGGAGAGCTGCTCGCGCTCCTCGATGCAGTCCAGGCGGTGCGCGATGCGCACGCGGTCCAGGCCCGTCGCGAGACTTGAACCAATGAGCTTCAGCAGCAGGCGCACGTTGACGTCCCAGGCACCTCGGGAGGTACCCCGCGCCAGGCCCAAAAGGCCCGCCAGCTTGCCGTTCATGTGGAAGGCGACGACCAGCAGCGAGCCGACCTGCAGGCCCAGCAGGCGCTGGGCGTCCTGGGCCTGCTCGCGCTTGGGCGTCAGGGTGTCGATGAATTCGGTGATCCGCAGGTGTTCGGTGCGCGTCGCCAGCAGCGGCAGCTCGCTCAGCGGGCTGCCGCGCAGCGCATCGACCCGGCACTCGGCGAAACCGTCCTTGGCGACGTGCACGGTCTCAATGTTCGCGCCAGCGGCGTCCAGCAGGGCCACGAAGGCAGCTTCGGCGGTGATGGCCTCGCGCAGCGCCGAGAGGCTCGTGCGCAGCGTCAGGTCGGCCCCCTCGCGCGTCATGTTCTGCAGGTCGACGGCGATCTTGGTACAGGCGACGTCCAGGCCCGGGCCCGACTTCTCGGGGCGTCCGGACCAAAAATTGGGAGCCAGAATATCCGAGGCGGTGAAATCGGGCAGTTTGACCGGGGTGGTCGGCGACATCTGGCTCATGTTCCTGGTAGCAGACCGCAGTGATACGGGTTTCCGGATCTCAAAAAGAGGACCTGCGCCACACTTCACCCACGCGGTGTCAACGTCAAGTTACATCCGAATTCTCGTCCATCGCCTTAAACGATATACCTAAATCATTGTCTTTCAACAACTAATGTATCCACTAATCGGTCTTTTCGACCGGATGGGCGAAGGACCAGAGGGCGTTGCCCGCGAAGTTCCAGAACAGGGTTATCCCCGTCGTCAGGATTTGAGCAACCAGATAGGGCAGCCCGACCACCTGGGTGAGCAGGTGCATCAGCAATTGGTTCAGGGCAAAGGCCCCGCCCATCACCACCACGAAGCGCGAGACGGCCGTGCCATGGGGCACCTGGCTCCGGAAGGTGAAGCGGCGGTTGAGCAGGTAGTTGACCACCGCCCCGGTCCCAAAGCCGAGCCCGGAGCCCCACACGGCGCTCCAGCCAGCCAGCTCCACGGCCGCCACCAGCACCAGGTAGTGCACGCCAGTGGCGATGACGCCCACCACGACGAAGCGCAGGAACGTGGCCGTCAGCGGTCGTCCGCCGAGGCGGGCCTTCACAGGGCGGCCCGCGCCTGGCGCGCCAGGCGGTGTAACTCTTGTTCCATCTCTTCCTGCAGGGCGCCCATGGCGGCGCTGTCGTTCGCGCCGAGTGTACGCGGCACGGCTCGCGGGGGACCCACGGCGATCACGATTCGGGAGAAAGGCCGCGGGATGACGAACTTGTCCCAGCTCACCAGCCACGCACTGGAGGCCGCGTAGGCCATCGGCAGGAGCGGCCGGCCGGAGATCTGTGCGAGCAGGAGCGCCCCGGGCTTGAACTTAAAGCGCGGGCCCTTGGGCCCATCCGGCGTGATCACCGGGGAGATCTGCTCCTTCACCAGGAGGTTGTAGTAGTCGCGCAGCGCGCGCGCGCCGGTATGGGTGGAGGAGCCGCGAATCACCTGCGCGCCCAGCCGGCGCGCGATCATCGCCGGCACTTCCCCGTCCACCGAGGGGCTGATCAGGAACCCCAGCTTCAGCCCCCGCTTGCGCTGCTCCAGCAGCCAGCGGGCGCAGAACAGCTCGTGCTGGTGCCAGTAGCAGGGCAGCAGCGAGGGCGCCTGCGCCAGCGCAGCCTGCAGGTGCTCCTCGCCCACGACCTTCACAATGCGGCAGGTGGACCACCAGAAGCGCAGGATAGCCAGCGCGACGGGCGTCGCCAGGCGATAGGCCAGGCGCCGCTGCCAAGTCAGGCGACGGCTGGAGACGGCGGGCGCGGCCTCAACCATGCCACACGGCCATGCCGCAAGGCCTCACCTGGGTTAAAATGCGAGAAATCATGATGGTTTACAGCACATGACGGCGAGCGCCGTACCGGCCCTGCCCCCCGAATCGGACCAGCAGTTCGACGTCGGCTCCACGGAAGACTCCCTCGATCGGATGCGCGGGATCTACGCGCAGCTTGGCGATGCCTACCGCATCTATGCGCCGGGCAGGGGTTCGCACACCTGGGTGTTCAACCACCCGGACGACGTGCGTCGCATTCTGATCACTAATCATCGCAATTACGCCAAGGGTGTGGGGTTCGACCGCATCAAGATCCTGCTGGGCAACGGGATCATAGTGAGCGAGGGCGAGTTCTGGAAGCGCCAGCGTCGCCTTCTGCAGCCCACCTTCCACCGCCGCATCCTCACGCAGCTCGGGGGGATCATCACCCGCGCCAACGCCGCCTGCCTGGCGCGCTGGGATGAGAAGGCCGCGCGCGGCGAGCCGGTCAACGTGACCGACGACATGAGCACGATGACCATCGAGATCATACTGCGGATGATCTTCGGCGATGACGTGGACGCGATGGCGGCGGAATCCGGGGAGAACCCCTTCGCGGTGCTGACGGAGGAGTCCGAGCGGGACCTGAAGTTCGCCTACCGCTTCCGCAAGCTCACCACGCTCATCGGCAAGTACGTGGCGCGCCGCCGCGCCGCCGGCGGACAGCCCGCGGGGGAGGATCCGGACTACCTCTCGATGATGCTGCTGGCGCGGGACAAGGAATCCGGCGACGGCATGAGCGACAAGGAGCTGATCGACGAGATCACGACGCTGATCGTAGCCGGCCACGAGACGACGGCCAGCATGCTCAACTGGACCTGGTACCTGCTGGGCGGCAATCCGGAGGCGCAGGCCCGCCTGCTCGCGGAGATCGACGCCAAGGCCGACGAGCCGATCCCCTCGCTGGAGTCGATGGAGGAGCTGCACTACGGGAACCTGGTGCTGCAGGAGGCGCTGCGCCTCTACCCGCCCGTCTGGGTGATCTCCCGCCGGACCATCGAGCCGGACGTGCTGGGTGGCTACACGGTGCCAGCCAACACCGATGTATTCATCAGCCCCTTCTTCGTGCACCGCCACCCCGACTTCTGGCAGGACGCCGAGCGCTTCCTGCCCGAGCGCTTCGAGTCCGGCGACCAGGACCGCAAGCGCCTGACCTACCTGCCCTTCTCCGCCGGCGCCCACCACTGCATCGGCGAGACGCTGGCGATCTACGAAGGCCTGATCCACCTCTCCAAGGTGGCACGCCGCTATCGCCTCCGACGCATCGACAACGAGCCCGTCGAGTTCGAGGCCCTGATAAACCTGCGCACGCGCAAGCCGATCTTCATGCGACTTGAACCGCGCGCCTGAGTACCCTCATGCAAGCCAAGACATTGACCGAACTGATGGCGCTGAACCGAGACGCGCCGCGCAGCATCACCTATCACAGCGGCGAGAACGACTCGCACGCCGTCACCTTCGCCCAGCTGCATGACCGCGCGCTGGGGATCCTGCACCACCTGCAGCAGCTGGGCGCCAAGCCCGGCGACAAGCTCCTACTGCTGCTGAACAACAACGAGCAGTTCGTCGATGCCTTCTGGGGCGGCGTACTGGGCGGCATCATCCCCGTGCCGGTGGCGATCGGTATCAGCGACGAGCACCGCCACAAGCTGCTGCGCATCGCGCGCAAGCTGGGGCAGCCGTACATCTACACCGACCGCAAGACGCTGGAGCGCATTGGCAGCTTCGCCGTGCAGACAGGCGATGCCGCGGAGGGCGCGACGTTCGCGGCGCTGCGCGAGCGCGCCTTCCTGGTGGACGAACTGCATGACATCACCGTCAAGGGCCGCCCGCACACTGCCCGCCCCGAGGACACGGCGTTCATCCAGTTCTCCTCCGGTTCCACCAGCGAGCCCAAGGGCGTGGTGCTGACGCACGCGAACCTCATCGCCAACATCGACGGCTCAACTCAGGCCGGCGGCTTCAACGAGAACGACACCAGCCTCTCGTGGATGCCGCTCACGCACGACATGGGGCTCATCGGCTTTCACCTGGTGATGTTCGCCAACCGCGTGCACGCCAACCTCATGCCGACGGAGCTGTTCGTGCGGCGCCCGCTGCTGTGGCTCGGCATCGCCTCGCAGCAGCGCGCCACGATCCTCTGCTCGCCGAACTTCGGCTACCGCCATTACCTGAAGGTGCTGGGCGAGCGCTCGCCCGGGAACCTGGACCTCTCCGCCGTGCGCCTGATCTTCAACGGCGCGGAACCGATCTCGGTGGAGCTGTGCGAGGAGTTCCTCGCGCGCCTGGCCAGCGTGGGACTGAACCGCAACGCGATGTTCCCGGTATATGGCCTTGCCGAGGCCTCCCTGGCCGTTAGCTTCCCGCCGGTCGGCCGACCCTACAAGGCGATCCAGTTGAACCGCCACAAGCTGGGCGTGGGCGAGCGAGCCGAGGTCCTGGCCTCCGCCAGCCGCGACGCACTGGGCCTGGTGAGCGTCGGCCAGGTGATCCCGCTGTGCGAACTGCGGATCGCCGGCAACGACGATGCCGCGCTGCCGGAGGGCTACATCGGCCACATCCACATCCGCGGCGGCAACGTCACCGGCGGCTACTACGAGGAGCCGTCGGTCAACGCGGAGACCTTCACGGCCGACGGCTGGCTGCGGACGGGGGATCTGGGCCTCATCCTGCAGGGCGAGACCTACATTACCGGTCGTGCCAAGGAAATCCTCTTCGTCAACGGCCAGAACTACTACCCGCATGACCTGGAGTCCATCGCGCAGCGTGCCCAGGGCATGGAGCTGGGTAAGGTGGTCGTGGCCGGCGTGCGCCCGCCCGGCGCCGAGACCGACCAGCTGGTCGTGTTCCTGCTGCACCGGGGCGACGCCGCCGAGTTTGTGCCAGTGGCCGCCGAGGTGACCCGGCTCATCAACGAGCACACGGGGCTGGAAGTCGCCGATGTGGTCCCGGTCAAGCGCATCCCCAAGACCACCAGCGGCAAGATCCAGCGCCACCTGCTGGAGCAGCATTACATCGACGGGGAGTTCGCGGCGGAGCTGGCGGAGGTGGCCAAGCTGCGCGGCTCCCAGGGCGCGGTGGCCACGCAGTCGGCCGACACCATCGAGGCGCGGCTGCTGCAGATCTGCAACAACGTCCTGGCGAACCGACCGGTGACCGCAAAGGACAACCTCTTCGAGATCGGTGCCAGCTCCTTGAAACTGATCGAGATCCACGAGCAGATCGACAAGGACTACCCGGGCCTGCTGGACCTGACCGAGCTGTTCGACCACCCCACGATCGCGGAGCTCTCCCGCCATCTGACCCTGAAGCTGGCGCAGGCGAGCCCCTGAGCGGGGCCTGCGCCGTCAGTCGTTGCCGTACAGGCCCTTCCGCAGCTTCCAGCGCCGATGGCCCCAGGTCCAGTCCCGGGGCGCGGCGCGGATCTCCGCCTCGACCAGGCGCGCGTAGCGCGTCGTAAGCTCCCCCGGCTCGAGCTTCTCTGCCGGCTCGGCCAGCGGCATGAACTCAATCTCGTAGTGGCCACGGCTGCGCCTGCGTAGCGCCACGAACAGCGCCGCATAGCGTGTCGCCCGCGCCATCTGCTCCGGCCCCATGTAGAAGGCCGTATCGCGCCCCAGAAAGGTGAGCCACTGCTTATGGTCGCTGGAGAGCGGCTCCTGGTCGGCCAGCATCGCGATGCCACGGACGATATTGCGACGCTTCAGCATGTCCCCCAGCAGTTCCTTGGCCGGCACCAGGTGCGCACCGAAGCGCGTGCGGATCGCATACATCATGCGTTCGGCCCACGCAGACTTGATCGGCTTGTAGCCCACGTCCAGCGGATAGCCCAGATTCATCGCCAGCGCGTGCAGCACCCACTCCCAGTTGGCCTGGTGGGCGGCGATCAGCAGGACCGGACGTCCCTGCCCGAGCAGTCGCTGCGCAAGCTCCAGGTTGCGCAGCACGACACGGGCGGCACACTGCTCACGCGTCATGCCGGCGGCCTTGAAGGTCTCAGCGACCATCTGGGCGACCTGGTAGTAGTGCCCCGCCACCAGACGCTCCACCTCCCCGCCGGAAAGCTCAGGAAAGCACCCGGTTATGTTTGCCCGCACGATGGGCACACGCAGGCGCAGCACCCGGTAGACGAGGAACATGAGGCCCGCCGTCACGGCGTACAGCAGGCCCAGCGGCAGGCGGGCCACGAGGCGCAGCCAGAGGGGTCGCAGGTCAGGATTCACCCTATTATGTTCCCACACTCCCGCGCGCTCCGGGCAAAGCCGCAGCCCGCCGAGGGTGGTATTCTCCAGAGCGATTGCCGCCTCGGGGGGCCCTTCGGGCCGGGGGCGGCACGCCCACAAACACATAGACCCGGTGTCAAAAGCCATGAATGAAACGAAGCTGCTGATCGGTGGAGCGGACGTCGGCGCCAAGGGCGGCGCCACATTCGAGCGTAAGAGCCCCATTACGGGTGAGGTAGTCACGCGCGCTGCGGCCGCCAGCGTAGATGACGTTCGTGCAGCGATCGACGCCGCACAGAAGGCCTTCCCGGCCTGGTCCAAGACCAGCCCGACCGCTCGCCGCAAGCTGCTGCTGGATGCAGCCGCCAAGCTGCGCGCTCACAGCGCCGACTTCTCCCGCCTGTGCGTCGAGGAGACGGGCGCCATCGGTGGCTGGGGCCACTTCAACACCGCCTTCGGCGCCTCGATCATCGAGGAAGCCGCCGCGATGACCACCCAGATCATCGGCGAGACGATTCCGACCGACCAGGCTGGTACCTTCGCCATGGGCGTGCGCCAGGCCACCGGCGTGTGCGTGGGCATGGCCCCCTGGAATGCGCCGGTCATCCTGGGCGTGCGTGCTATCGCGATGCCGCTGGCCTGCGGCAATACCGTGGTGCTGAAGGCCTCCGAGCTCTGCCCCGCCGTGCACCGCCTGATCGTCGATGCGTTCGTCGAGGCCGGCTTCCCGGCCGGCGTCATCAACTTCATCACGCATTCCGCGGCCGACGCGCCACAGGTCGTTGAGGCCCTGATCGCCCAGCCGGCCGTGCGCCGCGTGAACTTCACCGGCTCCAGCCGCGTGGGTCGCATCATCGGCGAGCTGTCGGGCAAGTACCTCAAGCAGTGCCTGCTGGAACTGGGCGGCAAGGCCCCGTTCCTGGTGCTGGAGGACGCGGACCTTGAGGAGGCCGTGGCCGCCGCCGCCTTCGGTGCGTTCATGCACCAGGGCCAGATCTGCATGTCCACCGAGCGCATCATCGTGGTCGACAAGATTGCCGATGAGTTCATGAAGCGTTTTGTCGCCAAGGTGAAGTCGCTACCGATGGGCGACCCGACCAAGGGCAACTTCCCGATCGGCGCCTGCGTTGATGCCAAGACCGTGGACCACGTGAAGGCGCTGATCGCCGACGCGACGGCCAAGGGCGCAACGGTTGCCACCGGTGGCACCGGCCCCGGCGGTGCATTCTTCGAGCCGACCGTGATCGACAAGGTGCAGAAGGGCATGCGCATCTACAGCGAGGAGTCCTTCGGCCCGATCGTTGGCGTGATCCGCGCACGCGATGTCGACCATGCCGTGGAACTGGCCAATGACTCCGAGTACGGCCTGTCGGCCGCGGTATTCAGCCAGAACATCAATACGGCGCTCACCACGGCGCAGCGAATCGACTCGGGCATCTGCCATATCAACAGCCCGACCGTGCAGGATGAGGCGCAGATGCCGTTCGGTGGTACCAAGTCCAGCGGCATCGGCCGCTTCGGCGGCTCCGCCGGCGTGGCTGAGTTCACCGACCTGCGCTGGATCAGCATCTCGACCCAGCATCGCCACTACCCGATCTGAGGACGGGCGTCGATGAACAAGGGGCGGGCGCCGCAAGGCGTCCGCCCCTTTTATTTATGGCCCTTCCCCGCAGCCTGCGACGCGTTTGGCCCGCGTCCCTTGAGCCACCGGGGATAAGCTATCGGGCAGGCCGTAGATCCGCAGGCTGCCGCGGGATGACCGCACAAAGCAGTCAGCCAGACCTGCAACCACCGCGCCCGCGCCGGCCCCAGGCCGTCCACCCAGGTGATCGCGAGAAGCGCAAAACGGCATCGCGTAAGACCGGGATCAGACCCGACCAGGGGACCCAGTGGAGGACCCAACCACGTTGCAGCCGCGATCCCCGGCACCGCATACCCATGATGGCGCCAGCGGGCGTAGGGAAGCCCCGAACGCCCATGTTCGGTTGCAAACCACGCCCCCTGCCGTCCAGGAAAGTTATCTGGGCATTTGCGTATAGTGGAATGCAAGTCTTGCGGAGGCGTGGCGCAACGTGGGAATTGAAACGCGTACCGAGATAATGGCCTGGCGCCGCCTAGAGCGGCTACGCCTCATCCAGGCCCGTATGGCACTCACCGCTGAGGAGCGTATTGCGGCCTCCGCCGCCATCTGCAACCAACTGCAGACGCTCCTGGGCTCCCCGTTGGGCCAGTGCATCAGCGCCTACTGGCCCCTTCGGGGCGAGCCGGACCTGCGAGAGCTGCTGCGGTCCTTGCATGCGCGCGGGATGCAGTGCGCGCTGCCCCTTGTCGTTGAGAAAGGCCAGCCCCTGGCATTTCGCGAATGGACTCCGGGCTGCGTGATGGCCCGGGGCGTCTGGGATATCCCCTACCCAGCCGAAGGAGCCTTCGTCACACCGGACATCGCACTGGCACCGGTCGTGGGCTTTGACCGGCAGTGTTATCGCCTGGGTTACGGCGGCGGCTACTTTGACCGCACGCTGGCGGCGCTGCGGCCTCAACCGCGCGTGATTGGGGTGGGCTATGAAGTGGCTGCCCTGGCCACGATCTATCCCCTACCCCACGACATTCCCATGGAGTGCATCGTCACCGACCGGCGGGTTCTGCAGCCCGAAGCAGCCTTGTGCCTAAGGGGTACCGGCGGAGGTGGACTGCGCCCCTGATCGGGACCGGCACGGCCCAGCAGGCCGTGCACGACGGGCCGGCTGCCCTGTCCCACGCGGGCTACCGCCAATGCGATAACGACCGCGTGCCTGCCTTACGCGAAGCGTCAGGACGACCGCTTCGCCGCCTTTGAAGGCGGCATCATGGGACAGCACGAGAGCCCGCGGCACTGCCTGCGACGCGCAGCAGTTGCCCTGACCCGCAACTTACCCCCATCGGCACGCCCAGCCCCGTCGCCTTCTTCCCGCCCCAAATTGGGTAGGGGGGTGAGCTTGCGCTCACCGCCCTCCCACACCACCGTACGTGCGGTTCCGCATACGGCGGTTCCTGTCTACTGTGCCAACGGCACAGCGAGCTGCGTTTCGTGCGCCGTGTCGCCTGTCGATCGTACGCGAACACCCCCGCGCCCATCGAGACTTCCGGTCTCTACAGGTCTCGCGGCAGGCGCACTGCCGAGCCAGTGCCTTCTGTTCTGATCGGTCAGAGATCACGCCTGACTTCTCCACTCATGACAGGTTCAGCCCTTCGCTGCGAGCATTGGCCCCGCACCTACTATGGCCTCGGCTGACTTCTGGCCATCCATCTCGGCACCTTGCAGTGCCAATAGCACAAGGCAGATGGCCAGATCTCCCCGGGTATTGCGCACCCATCTTCACGCTTATGCGCGTCGGATTTACGTCACCGCGTTCCGTACATGTATCGGGCTTTGCATTTCATTGCCTGCTTACCCCGCGGTGCCGCCTCTATCCGCTTCCTGTTCGTCGCGCCAGCGCTTTGCTTCCGGCTTCCTTCAGACCCCCAGTCGCCCGGGGAACCCTTGCCTTCCGCTAACACTTGCCCATGTCGGCTGTGTAGAGGACTTCCACCTCCAAATGAGTGCGCCCTGCCGGGCGCACAATGAAAAGCCCGGTGGAACCTGCGTTCCACCGGGCCAGTTCTCATCACACTGCGGTAAAGATCCCGCAGCAGGCCTTTGCCCTTACGGCATCTTGGCCTTAACCGTGAAGTACCACATCCGCGGCGCGTTGTAGGAACCCACAACCTGACCGGCCGTGTAGTTCACCGAACCCACCGTCAGGTAGCGGTCATCGGTCAGGTTGGTGCCACCGAGCACGAACTCGTAGCGATCACCAGGCGGCATGTAATGAATACCCGCATTCAACACATGCGTTGCCGGACGCTCCAGCAGGACCGTGTTCGGCGCATCGTTGAACATGTGCGCCGTGATCGTGTAGTCCGCACCGATGCGCACCATGCCCTCATTGGCCAGATGGATGTCATAGGTCGGGCTCAGCGTTGCCTTGTACTTGGGCGTCTTCGGCAGCTCGCTGCTGTAGGAGAATCCACCGAAGCCAGCAATGTACTGGTTACCCTGCGCAGCCACGCAGTTGTTGTAGATCAAGCACGGGTTCAGGTAGGTGTAGTAGGCGTCGAGGTAGCCCGCGCTGAAATTCAGCGAGAAGCCATTGTCGAACACCGACTGCAACTCCAGCTCAACGCCCTTGATGGTCGCATCGCCGGCGTTCTGCTCAACCGGTGAAGGGCCTTCCTGCACGTTCAGCTGGATACCCTGGTACTTGCTCTCGAACACCGCGAGGTTGGCCTGCAGGTGGCGATCAAACCACTGCGACTTCAGGCCGAGCTCGATGGTCTTGTCGTACTCCGGTCCGAAGCGCGCGAGCGAGGCATCCAGGATCGGTGAGGACAGACGCGTGGTCCAGCCGCCGGACTTGAAGCCCTTCGAGTAGCTCGCATACACCATCGCGTCCTGGTCGATGCGGTACTGCGTACCGAACGTCGGCGTGAACACGTTCCAGTCCTGGTGATCCCAGCTGTTGGGGAAGTAGCGCAGCGGGTTGTTCGGATCCGGGAATCCCAACACCTGCTGGCAGGTCACGCCGGCGGGCACCTTGCCGAACCCGGCAAACGTGTTCGCGTTGGCAGCCGGATCCAGGCAGCCGGAGATCTTGTACGAGAAGCCGTCCAGATCGCCCTGGCCACCCATGAACTGCTTGCGCTCCATCGAGTAGCGGCCACCCGCCGTCAGACCCCAGGCGTCGGTCAGCTTGAAGTCCAAGTGCGCGTACGCCGCATACGATTGCGTCTTGACGTCGTTGTTGAAGTCGTCGACGTACAGGTAGCCGGTATCAAACGGCACGAAATCGTGCACGTAGCCCGCCTCGGTGAAGTAGTACAGACCGGTGGAGTAGTTCAGGCGGCCATCGAAGGCCTTGCCGTTCAACTGGAACTCCTGCGACAGCTGGCGCTGCTGCTGGGAGTCCGTGACCTCCTGCATCGACTCGGGGGTCCCATCCAGATGGGTTCCGATGTTCCAGGTGATCTCCCGCCAGCCGGTGATCGACTTGAACTTCATGTCGTCCGTGATCTGGTAGTCAAACGTCAACGAGCCACCATACGCATCGGAATGCGCGAAGCTCGGCACGCCGCTGGCGTAGGTCGAGTCCTTGTTGCCCGTGTTCGTGTTGGCGAAGTCCCAGTAGATGCGCGGGGTCTGCCCCGGGTAGATCACGTTGCCTACACCGTTGGAACCCTGCTGGATGAACTGCGCGATCGACGGATAGGCCGCGGCCAGGCCTTGCAGCACCGAGTTCGGGACCCCAACGGCGCCCACGCCGCCCAGCGCCGCACTGCCCGGATAACCGGTGCCATTGCCACGGAAGGCGCCGGTCGCCGAGTTCCACGTGCCCACGCCCAGCGGACCGCACAACCCGTTGGTCGTGTTGAACGCACCGGTCGCCAGAGCCGACGACGGCGTCGTGATGCACATGTTGTAGAAGTTACCCATCAGGTTGGTGCCGTAGAGCGCACCGGCCTGAGCGGAGTTCGGGTTGAGGTACTGGCTCGCGTTGGCCGTCGTCACGCTCAGGACCGTGTTGGCCAGGCCGGGCTGATTCTCATGCGTGTAGTCGGCCGACAGCGTCACGTCCAGCGCATCGGTCGCGTGGATGAGCATCTTGCCGCGGATCGCCTGCACGTTCTTGCCGCCGTTGGCGCCGTAAGAGGCCTGGTCGGCCGCCTTCGGATACGCATCCTGCGGCGTGACCGCATAGGGGACGCTGCCGATGCCGGAGCTGGCCGGATACGGGATGACCTTCTGCCAGCCATCCTGGGTCTGCGACGACGCACTGACGGTCGTCAGGATGTTGCTGCTGATCGGCATGTCAGCCGTGATGTTGATGTCGTGGCGGTTGTACGCCCCGACCGTCGCCTGGGCGTCGACCTTCGACTCGGTGCCCGGCGTATGGGTCACGATGCTGATCGCGCCGCCGATGGTGTTACGACCAAAGAGCGTGCCCTGCGGGCCCTTCTCAATCTCGATGCGGTCCACGTCCAGAAGGTTCTGGTTCGCGCCGATCGTGCGTGCAAGGTACACGCCGTCGAGATAGACACCGACGCCCGGGTCCAGGTTGAAGGCGAAGTCGTCCTGACCGATGCCGCGGATCGAAGCCGACAGCACGGAACTGTCACCGGAGAACGGCGCGCCGCCATCCAGGTTGACGTTCGGGGTCAGGGCCGAGAGCCCCTGCATGTCCACGATACCCTTGCTGCGCATGGTCTCGGCGGTGAACGCCGAGATCGCGATGGGCACGTTCTGAATGTTTTCTGAACGCTTCTGAGCCGTAACGACGACCTCCTCGAGGCCATCGGCATAGGCAGCGCCTACCAGGCAGAGCGAGACCGCCATCGCCACGGAATTGGCGGCGAAGCGGTTGCGATTAAAACCAACTAAAACTGAGCGAACCATTACAAAACCCCCTTGGCTGTGTGCGCCCGGACGCATACTTTTATCGCGTCATCAGGCTCTGCCGACCTAATTTGTTGCTTTAAAACAACAGTCTACCGGTGAACCGGTCTGGGATCGGATCCTAGGGGGAATCGCTGCTAGCTGTTTGTCCTGGAGGGAACACTTTTTTGTTCTTCAGGGAAATTTGAAGCGCTTCTGACCGCATTACGGTAGGCGCTGGGGCTCATACCGCACTCATCGTGAAAAACGTGCGAAAAGTGCGGCAGGCTCTTGAAGCCCAACTCGCCTGAAATCCGCGTAAGACTCATGCCCGCCAGCAGCGGGTCGGCCAGGGCCTGGCGCGCCCGCTCGATCCGCCGCCGCAGGATGTGGCGCGCGGCGGTCTCGCTCTCCTGCAGGAAGAGCCGATGCAGGTAGCGCGGCGTGATGCGGAAGCTCCGCGCCACCGTCGAGGGCGTCAGCTCCGGATCGTGCAGGTGATCGTTGATGTAGTGCAGGATCCGCACGCGCAGCGAGGAGGAGAGGGCCGGCTCATCCGCCCGTGCGCCGGCAATGCCCGTGTAGGCACAGGCCAGCAGCTCCAGGGCCACGTGAGCAACACGCGCCTCCACTTCCGGCGGGATCATGTCCTCCGTCGCCTTCCACATCTGGCGCAGCATGTTGGAGGCCAGGGCACCCGGACCCGAGCGACCCGAGACGGCGCGATGGATCAACGTCTCCGGGGAACCGATGTAGCGCGCCAGGCTGGCCTTGCTGACCCGGAGGGTGAGCGTCGAGACATGGTCGTCGAAGCGCAGATGGTGGGGACGGCCGCTGTCGCAGAGCGTGAAGTCCCCGGGCCGCAGGTGAACCTCGCGACCCTCCTGCATGCTCCGGCTCTCGCCGGTGAGCTGCAGGAGGAAGAAGTAGTGGGCCTCGCTGGCACGGGTGCCCAGCGCGTGGGCACTGCGGACGATTGCCGCGTCCGATGAAAATTCCACGAAGCGCAGTTCCCCGATGTCGCCGCGAATCATCCGGCCGGAGAAGGTCTGCGGACTGCGGGGCTCGGCCGACATGGCCGCCAGAGCCTGGCAGGCCGCGTCGTTCCAGAACGCCAGACGCTTGGCCGGCGCAATGCCGTCCGTTGATACCGCCTCCGACCGCGACATGTTTGTGACCCCGCCCCTACTTCTCTCATGCTCTGCGCTACACGCAGGAATACCCTACTGGGCGCGTTTTTTCCATCCGGGAATATCTCCACTCGGCAGGCGCCCGGCGCGGTGCGACTGACCCGAACGCCGGCGATCGCTGGTAGTATGGGCACCTGATATCACCGGCCGCCAACCCGGCGCCGTGAAGTGACTTTGCACCCCGGGGGATTTGGGATGGCAGTTGCCGGCAAGCGCAACGACGGCGTCGTGTCCGAGGCCTATGACTACGTGATCGTGGGTGCGGGGACGGCCGGCTGCGTGCTGGCGGCGCGATTGACGCAGGACCCGGCGATCCGCGTCTGCCTGATCGAGGCGGGCCCCATGAACACCCACCCGTACATCCACGTGCCGGCCCTGGTGGGCGCCGCCCTGTCCCGGCCCGCGACCAACTGGCGCTTTGCGACCCAGCCCCAGCCCCAGCTGGCCAACCGGCGCATCCCGGTACCGCGGGGCCGCGTGGTCGGGGGCACCGGCTCCCTGAACGGCATGGCCTACCACCGCGGGCAGCCGGCGGACTTCGAGGGCTGGGCGGCCGCCGGCAACGCCGGCTGGAGCTGGCGCGAGGTGCTGCCCTACTTCATCCGCTCCGAACACAACGAGAACTACCCGGGCTCGCCCTTCCACGGACAGGGAGGACCCATCGCGGTGACCCATATCCCTCGCCCCAATCCCCTCAATCGCCTGTTCCTGGAGGCCTTCGCCTCGGTCGGCGGCTACCCGGCCTGCGAGGACTTCGCCGGCGCGCAGCCGGAGGGCTACGGGCTGCGGCAGGGCACCATCCGGCGGGGCCGGCGCGACTCCAGCGCCACGGCGTACCTCTGGCCCGCCCTCAAGCGCTCGAACCTCACGGTGCTGACGCAGGCGCTGGTCACCCAGGTCGTGGTGGAGCAGCAGCGCGCGGTCGGCGTCGAGGTGCGGGTCGAGGGCGTCCCGCGACGCATCGCCGCCCGGCGGGAAACCCTGCTGTGCGCCGGCGCCATACAGACCCCGCAGTTGCTGCAGCTCTCAGGCATCGGCGATGCGGCGGACCTGGCGCCGCTCGGGATCCCCGTCGTCCGCCACCTGCCCGGGGTGGGCGCGCATTACCAAGACCACCTCGCCGTGTCGATCCTGATGGAGATGCGGGACACGCGCTCCTACGGCCTCTCGCTGCGCACGCTGCCGCGGGCCGCCTGGAACCTGCTGCAGTACGGGCTGGGCCGGACAGGCCCGCTCGCCAGCAACCTGTTTGAGTCCACCGCCTTCATCCGCAGTGCACCCGAGGTGCCGCGCCCGGACCTGCAGATCGCCTTCCAGCCGGCCCGGCGCAACCCGCATGGCTTCCCGCTGCCGCTGGGCCATGGCTTTGCCATGAGCTGCGTGAACCTCTACCCGCAGAGCTCCGGTCGCATCATGCTGGCCAGCGCCGATCCGCGCGAGCCGCCGCTGCTGGATCCGAATCTGCTGGGGGAGCCGGCGGACCTGCTGCCCCTGCTGCGCGGCCTGAAGCTTGCGCGACGCCTGATCGCCGCCCCGCCGCTGGCGGGCCTGCGCGCGACCGAGGTGGCCCCTGGGGCTGCGCTGCAGTCGGACGAGGAACTCATCGACTTCATCCGCCGCAGCGCCAGCACGGTCCACCATCCCACCAGCACCTGCCGGATGGGCAGCGATCCGGCAGCCGTGGTGGATGCGCAGCTTCGGGTCCACGGCATCGAGAACCTGCGCGTCGTGGACGCCTCCATCTTTCCCAGCATCGTCGGCGGAAATCCCAATGCGGTCGTCGTGATGGTCGCCGAGAAGGCCGCCGACCTGCTGCGCGGCCAACCCGCGCCGGCACCGGCGCCCACACCGCCCTAAGCAACCTACCGGGCCTGCACCAGAACCCAAAGGAGAATCCATGGCCGCAGAGAACATCAGGCACTGGCGAGTCGGCGCGGTGGAGATCGCCCGCATCGTCGAGGTCAACGCCTTCGAAGACGACATCGCCATGCTGCTGCCCGGCGCGACGCCGCAGTTCGTGCAGCAGTTCCCGTGGCTGGTGCCGCATTTCGCGACACCCGACGGCAAGATGATCCTCTCCTTCCAAGCCTTCGTGCTGCGCTCGATGGGCAAGACCGTCATGATCGACACCTGCATCGGCGCCGAGCGCGAGCGGGAGTACGAGGTGTTCTGCAACCTGCAGACCTCGTTTCTGGAAGACCTCACGGCGGCCGGCTTCCCGCCCGAGGAGGTCAGCGCCGTGCTGTGCACGCACCTGCACTTCGACCACGTGGGCTGGAATACCCGCAAGGTGGACGGCAAGTGGGTGCCGACCTTCCCGCAGGCGCGCTACCTGTTCGGCAAGCAGGAGTGGGCGCACTGGAAGCACCTGCGCGACACCCATGGGTATCACGACCTGGCGCACCTGGCCGACTCGATCGATCCGGTCATGGAAGCGGGCCTGGTGGACTTCATTGGTCCCGAGCACCGCCTTACCGATGAGGTCTCGCTGATCTCGACGCCGGGCCACACGCCGGGCCACGTGAGCGTGCACATCCGCTCCCAGGGCCAGGAGGCGATCATTACCGGTGACATGATGCACCACCCCATCCAGCTCGCCGTGCCCGAAACCCATGCCAACTTCGACATGGACAAGGCGCAAGGCGCGGCCACCCGGCGCAGCTTCGTGGAGCGCTTCTCCGGGTCCGGCGCCCTGGTGATCGGCAGCCATTTCTCCGACCCGTCGGCCGGCCACATCGTGCCGGACGGTTCAGCCTGGAAACTCAAGGTGGAAAACTAAGCTCATGGCGATCACCCCGAACCTCACCGACCACGCCATCCTCGTGACCGGAGCCGGCCGCGGCCTGGGCAAGTCGATGTCCGAGAAGCTCGCCTCCTGCGGCGCCACGATTGCCGTGGTGGACCTGGATCCGGCCGCAGGCGAGGCCGTGGCCGCCGGCATACGCGCGCAGGGCGGCAAGGCCCACGCCTATGCGGCCGACGTCTCCAGCCGCCCGGCCGTGCTGGACGTGGCAGCGCGATTCGCCCAGATCCATGGCCGTATCGACGCCGTGGTGAACAACGCGATGCTGCTGCGCTACGAGCCCGTGGACCAGGTGACCGAGGACGTGCTCTCGCGCATGGTCTCCATCGGCATCAACGGTTCCGTCTGGGGAGCGCAGGCCCTGCTTGCGCACCTGGACCCCCAGCGCGGTGGCGCGATCATCAACATGGCCTCGCCGGTGGCGGAGCGCGGCTTCCCCAACACCTCCGCGTACAGCCTGGTCAAAGGCGCAATCGTGACCCTTACGAAGGTGTTGGCCGCGGAGCTGGGCCCGCGCGGCGTCCGTGTCAACGCGCTGGCGCCGGGCTCGGTGCCCACGCCGGGAGCCCTCGGTCTCAACGACAAGGCCGAGTACGAGCGCCGCGCGCGCACGATCCCGATGCGGCGCCTCGGGCGCGAGGAGGACAACGCAGAGGCCTGCGCGTTCCTGCTCAGTCCCGAAGCGTCCTTCATCAATGGCGAAATCCTACATGTAGACGGCGGCATTGCCGCCGCGGGGTGATATCCATGTCCAAGCCACTTCCCGAATACACCGGCGACATCTTCAGTGCCGAATCCGTTCGCAACGCGCGCGCCGTGGACGATGAGCTGCGCGAGTTGGCGCCGGTCGTGAGGCTCACGCGCGAGAACATCACGATGCTCGCGCGCTTTGAACACGTGTCCGAGGGCCTCAAGGACTGGCGCACTTTCTCCTCCACTTCGCGCCCGTGGCACGACCCCAACTCGGTGCGCCCGGAGCTGCTGCTCACGGATGATCCGCCGAAGCACTCGCGCGTGCGCGCCGTCGTCGCCAACGCCCTCTCGCCCAAGGCGCTCTCCCGGATGGCCGAAGCGTTCAAGGCCGACGCCGACATCATCGTGAATCGCCTGCGGGACCGCCCGGGACAGGACATCGATGCCGTGACGGAGATCACGCAGGCCTTCATCTACAAGGTCCTGCCTGACCTGCTGGGCGTGCCCCTGGAAGGCCGCGAGCACATGACCGCGTTCGGCAACATGGTCTGGGCGACCATGGGTCCGGAGAACGAGCTCTTCGCCGCGGCCATGCAGGATACGGGCCCGGTCATCGAGTGGGCGACCGCCGCCTGCCAGCGCGAGAACCTGGCCGAGGACAGCCTGGGGATGGAGATGTTCCGCGCCGCCGACCGCGGCGAAATCACTGCGCAGGAGGCCAGCCTGCTGGTGGGGATCATGCTCTCGGCCGCTGCCGACACGACGGTGATCACGATGGCCAATGCGATCCGTGCCTTCAGCGAGTTCCCGGAGCAGTACCGCATGCTGCGCGCCGAGCCCTCGCTCATCCGGGCCGCCTTCGAGGAGAGCCTGCGCTGGGACTCGCCCTCCCGCATGGCCGGTCGCATCGCGATGCGCGACGTGAAGATCGATGGGTACGTGATTCCGAAGGGCGAGCGCTGCGGACTGATGTTTGCCGCCGCCAATCGCGATCCCCGCAAGTGGCAGGACCCGGAGAAGTTCGATATTCGCCGCAACAATGCCGGACACCTGGGCTTCGGCTTCGGCGTGCATGCCTGCGTGGGGCGCGTGCTGGCGCTGCTGGAGGCTGACGCCCTGCTGGGCGCCATGGTGCGTGAAGTGGAAAGCTTCGAGCCGGCCGGCCCCGCCGAGCCGTGGATGACCACCATCGGCCACGGACCCGTACGGGTGCCCGTGCGGATCCGATTCACCTGAGACTACATCGCCGCGGCCGGCGCTAGTCGGCCGCGGTCAGCACGATATCGGAGAGCCGCTGGAAGCGCTCCACGTTGGCGTTGCTCTCCATGACGCCGGCAGTCAGGCAGACGAACGTAATATCGCGTTCCGGGTCGATCCAGTACAGGGTCGATCCCGCGCCATTGTTGCCATAGGTGCCCGGCGAGGCGAGCGTACCAAAGAGGTGGTTGCACAGCGCCGTGCCGCGCAGCGAGAACCCGAGGCCAATGTAGGCAGGCGCCGGCGTCCAGCCGAGATCCTTGCTGCGCTGGGAGCTCAGTTCGTTGGGCTTGTCACCCGTCCAGTTGAGGCGGGCCTGCGCCAGGATCGCGGGCGAGAGGATGCGGGCCCCATCCAGCGACCCATCACGGCGCAGCATCTCCGCAAAGCGGAACATATCCGGGACGGTGGAGGCGATTCCAACCCACGGCATCTCGGCATGCTCTTCCTCGAACGCACCGTTGGGGCCGTAGTTGCTGTGCCCGCGGTGTCCAATGGGGTAGTTGCCGCGGAAGTCCGGCACCACGTGCCGGGCCTTCAGGTCGGCACGCAGGCCAACGGCCGTGTCGTTCATCCGCAGCGGCGTCAGCAGGTCCTCCTGCACCATCTGGCGATACGAGCGGCGCTTGGGATCCGTGCGACGCAGCGCCTCGGCCATCAGCACGTGGTGCACGAGGGGCGAGTACGCGACGCGCTCGGTGGGCGGCTCGATCGGCTTAACCACCTCGATCACTGCGGCGATCATCTCATCGAAGCGGTCGATGTACATTCCCGGCTTCACCTCGAAGATGATCGGGAATCCGGCCTGGTGGGAGAGCAGGTGCCAGATCTGGATCTTCTCGCGGCCATCGCCACGAAACTCGGGGATCAGCTCCGAGATCGGCGTAGTCAGCGCGAACTGCCCGCGACCGATCGCGCGCAGGGTCAATACGTTGGTGAACGCCTTGGTCACGGAGAAGATGCTGAACACCGAGTCGCGCGCCAGCGGCTTGGTCTGTGCGGCATCGGCGCTGCCGATCGCCACGTCCAGCGCCAGCTGTCCGCCCCGGGCGACCTGCAGCACCACGCCGTGGTACAGGCCCGCGCCGATATCCGCACGGATCACCTGCTGGAGGTGCTCGAGAATCTCAGCGTTCATGCCTGCGGCCATCTCAACCCCCGTTCATATGTTGCGCGGGATACTGCCTGCAGACCCTGGCTGCCGGCAAGCCCCGCCGTCCGTCGGCCGCGCGGCACCTGGCCCTAGAGCAGGGCCGCGACATCCCGGTGCAGTTTCATGAGCGCCGGGATGGTTTCGCGCTTGCGTCGGCCCCAGCCGCATTCCGTCGCCACGCCGAGCCGTCCCGTATAGTGCCGGCGCAGGGCCGCCAGGCGCTGCTTGGCCCCTTCCAGGCCATCCGTCAGGTGAACCAGGCCGACGTACAGCTTGGTGTCCCGGGCGGCGAAGTCCTTCAGCGGCGCGAAGTACGCATCGTCAGTCCGGTTGCGGGGCACCGGCATCTGCACGTAATCCAGGCGACGGCCTGCCCCCTGGGCGGCAAGGTTGGCCATGCGAACGCACACGGCCAGATCCCGCGGCTCGATCAGGTGGCTGTGCTCCAGGTCCCCGTAGCAAAGGTGCATGCCCAGGACGACCGTTTCCGGGATCAGCGGCGACAGGCGGGCGACATACGAGGCAAACCGGGCATACGGGTCGCCCCCGGCGGCCCAGGCCAGGGGCTCGCGCCCCAGGCTGTCACCGCAATCGCAGGCGAAGACTTCCCAGCACACATCCCACTGCAGCAGCAGTTCATCGTGCGGGATGGCGGCCAGGATTTTGCCGACTTCCACGGCCATCGCGTCCTCGACGGCGCGCGTCATGATCGCAAAATCGCGCGGTGCCGTCGTGCACCAGCGCGTGAAGTCCTCCGGCAGCGGCAGCGAGACCTGGAAGCGCGTTCCGGCAGGCACCACGCCAGCGGCGCGCTTCTGCTTGAATTTCTGGTAGGAGGCGATCGCGAACTCGGCGTAGTGCAGGTTCTCGAACTGGATCCGCTCAACCCCGTCGCGCACGCGGAACTGCCACATTTCCTCCCAGCTCGTCGGCACCCAGTCCGGCAGGTCCTTGAATACGCTCTGGTCCGGGCGCGGCTTGGGCTTGTTGACGACGATGATGTCCGGATGCGGCTCGTAGACGTGGGGACCGTTGAACACGATCCACTTGTTGCGGTAGCCAGGCTCGCCGTCCGACAGCCCGACCAGCAGGTCTCCCACGCCCGGACCCACCAGATCCAGCACTTCATCCACCGTTTCGCACGGCACGCTGCCAACCATCGCAATTGGGCGAGAATCCACGTACATGTCGTCCCCCGGGAGCCTGTTTTTGTGAGCGCTCGATCTTAGCGATACCGTCCACCCGATGTTTGTCGACGAGGGAACTATCTTAGCCCCTCCGGCCGTGCCGTCGCCTCGCCCGGGCGACCCCGGGCGTGCTTTGATTGCTCAACGCCGGGCGCCTGTCTAGGCTACAGCCGGCTTGGCAGGTCCAGGGCAGGAGAGCTCATGAAGAATTCGCTCCACATCGCACGCGCAGCCACCCGTCGCCCCCGTGAGCGTGGGCGCTGGGCGAGCTCTGCCCTCGGCATGGCGGTGGTGCTCCTGGGCCAGGCCGCGGGGGTGGCTGCGGATGCCGCAGGCCCGCAGGAGAGTCATTGGACCGGATACGGCGGCGCGGCCGCCGAGCAGCACTACAGCCCGCTGGAGGCAATCACCCCGGCGACGATCAGCCGCCTGCGACCGGCCTGGACGACGGCGCTGGACGTGCCGCGAGCCAACTCCGAGCCAATCGAGGTGGACGGCATCGTCTACGTCGCGGCGGGACTGAGCATCGTGCAAGCCTTCGACGCCCAATCCGGCCGGCGCCTGTGGCGCTACGACCCCCAGGCCGGCCAGGCCGCGGGCATCAAGCTGCGCTACGCCTGGGGCGTGCGTGGCCTGAGCTACGCCGAGGGTCGGGTCTTCGTCGGGACCCAGGATGGCAGGCTCATCGCGCTGGATGCCAAGGCCGGCCGGCTCCTCTGGAGTGCGCAGACTACCGAGGGAGCCGATGACGGCCGCTACATCACCGGTGCGCCGCGGGTGTTCCGCGGCAAGGTCCTCATCGGCCATGGCGGTGCCGACTTCTCGCCGGTGCGCGGCTACGTCACGTGCTATGACGCAGCGACCGGCCGCCAGCTGTGGCGGTTCTATACCGTGCCGGGCAACCCGGCCAAGCCCTTCGAGGATCCCGCCCAGGCGATGGCCGCCAAGACCTGGAGCGGCGAATGGTGGAAGTACGGCGGCGGCGGCACGGTCTGGAATGCCATCACTTACGACGAGGAGCTGAACCAGGTGTACCTGGGTGTCGGCAACGGCGGTCCGTGGAACTGGAAGGTACGCAATCCCGCCGGCGGCGACGCGCTGTTCCTCGCCTCGATCGTCGCGCTGGATGCCGATACCGGCAAGTACCTGTGGCACTACCAGGAGAACCCGAACGAGGCCTGGGACTACACCGCCACCCAGGACATTGAATTGGCGACCGTGAACATCCAGGGACAGCCGCGAAAAGTGCTGATGCAGGCGCCCAAGAATGGATTCTTCTATGTCATCGACCGCCAGAGCGGCCAGCTGATCAGCGCCGAGAAGCTCGGCAAGGTGACCTGGGCCGACCGGATCGATCTCGCGACCGGAAGGCCGGTGGAGCGACCCGGCATCCGCTACGAGCACGGCGCCTCGATCCTCTGGCCGGGCAACCTCGGCCTGCACAACTGGCCGCCGATGTCCTACAGCCCCAAGACGGGATTGGCCTACCTCCCGACCATCGAGTCGGGCGGGCGCATGGGCGACGACGGCATCAATGCACGCACCTGGAAGCACGCGCCGGGGCAATTCAACAGCGGGCTGGGCCCCAACTACGGGGACGGCGTGGAGCCCACGGCAACCACTGCCCTGCTGGCCTGGAATCCGGTAACCCAGAAGCAGGCCTGGAAGATCGCAACGCCAGCGCCCTGGAACGGGGGGACCCTGGCCACCTCCGGCGGGCTCGTGTTTCAGGGCCAAATCGATGGCTACCTCAATGCGTACGATGCCACCAGCGGCAAGAAGGTCTGGTCGTATGCCGTGGGCAATGCGGTCCTGGGCGCCCCCATTTCCTATAGCGCGGCGGGTAAGCAGTTCATCGCCGTCGTGAGCGCACCGCCGGTGGGCGCGGTGTTCCAGCTGGACGGCTCCAACGATTACGGCTGGAGCTACCGCGACCACCCCGCCCGGCTGTTGACGTTCGCCCTGGACGGTACCGGCACCCTTCCCGCCCTGCCCAAGGCAAGCGGCGAGAAACCCCTCGCGGACAAGAGCCTCGTGCCGGACCCGGCGCTGGCGGCCACGGGGACGATTCTTTATTACAGCTGCGGCCCCTGCCACGGCGGCAACGCCCGGTCGGTGGGTTCCGCGCCGGACCTGAGGGCCTCGGCGATCGTGCTGTCCGCCCAGTCGTTTGACCAAGTGGTGCGCAAGGGCTCACTGGTCGCGCGTGGCATGCCGGCCTTTGGCGAGCTCAGCGACGCCCAGATGCTCGCGCTGCGTCACTACATCCGCGGCGAGGCCAACCGCGCGCTGGCCACGGCGGGCCACTAGACTCGCGCGCCGTCGTGCCTCGCGCCTGCGCGGGAAACGGCGGTGCAGCCGCGTTGGCGCAGTGCCAGCCGGATTGGGGGCGACGCCCTGAGGCGGGCCCGGCAGGATGGGAAGAAGAAAAAGGACAACGAGGGGGCTTCTTACGTGCGAATAGCGATCATCGGCGGCGGCATTGTCGGACTCACCACGGCGCTGAGCCTGGCGCGTGTCGGCTTCAAGCCCGTCGTCTACGAGGCCGTCCGCAACCCCACACCGCTGGGCGTTGGCATCAACGTTCTGCCCCATGCCGTGCGGGAGCTGACGGAACTGGGGCTGCTGGAGAAGCTGGTAGGTCTGGGCGTTGCCATCGAGCAGCTGACCTATCGGATGGCCGATGGACGGGAAGTCTGGACCGAGCCGAGGGGACGGGCGGCCGGCTATGAATGGCCGCAGGTCGCGGTGCATCGCGGCCACCTGCAGATGCTGCTGCTGGAGGAGGTCCGGGCCGTGCTGGGAGCGGACTCGGTGCGTTTCGGTCACGCACTGGGCGCCTTCCGCCTGCACGACAAGGGCGCCAGCCTCGACTTCATCGACCGCAGTACAGATGCCGCCCTGGCCAGCGTCGAGGCGGATGTGGTCATTGGCGCCGACGGCATACACTCTGCCGTTCGCAAGCAGCTCTACCCGACCGAGGGCATTCCCAAGTGGAGCGGCGTCTCGCTGTTTCGCGGCACCACGGTGATGCCGCGAGACGCCGTCGGACCGATGATGCACTGGACGGGGCATTCGCGGCAGAAGTTCGCCGGCTATCCGATCGCGATCGACCCCCAGAGTGGCGGCGTGCTGTTTAACTGGATCTGCGACCTTCGCACGGCCGAGCCGGGCAGCACGCCGCGCGAGGATTGGAACCGGCGCGTGGACCGGGCGCCCTTGCTGCCGCGCTATGAGAACTGGAGCTGGCCCAGCATCGACGTGCAGCAGATGGTGTCGGATTCCCAGGAGGTCTTCGAATTCCCCATGGTGGATCGCGACCCGCTGCCCCGGTGGACGCACGGACGCGTGACCCTGGCCGGCGACGCGGCGCACCCCATGTACCCCATCGGTTCCAATGGGGCAACGCAGGGCATCCTCGACGCCCGGGCGGTGGCCTACTACCTGGCGACCTCCGCGACACCGGAGGAAGCGCTGGAACGGTACGAGGCGGACCGGCGCGAGAAGACCAGCCGCATCGTGCTGACCAACCGCGCCCATGGACCGGACAAGGTGCTGGAGATTGCGGCGGCGCGCGCCGCCGATCCGGGCACAGACCTGGCGACGGTCTTTCCGATGGCAGAGCGCGCACAGATCGCGCAGGACTACAAGGTGATCGCCGGCTTCGATCCAACGCTATTGAGCGAGCGCGCCAGCTACACGCCGAACTGACTCGGCGGGTAATCGCTGGCACGGGCCTTCGGCCCCTACAACGGCCCGCCGGAAAAGCTTAACGTATCCCCCTCTCTCGCCGTCACCGGAGTCCACCGCCCATGAAGGTCAAAGCCACCCTACTCTCCGCCTTGTGGGTCACCGCGGTTCTCCAGGGAGCGGCTGCGCCTGTTGCGGCAGCAACACATCAGGCCCAGCAATGCCCCGCCTTCCTGGATCATGACTTCCGAAAACTGCACTCCTCGCAGAGCGTGAACCTGTGCAAGGCCTACGCCGGCAAACCCCTGCTGATCGTCAACACGGCCAGCCACTGCGGCTTCACGCCCCAGTTCAAGGGCCTGGAGGCGATTCACGCCAAGTACAAGGAGCGCGGACTCATCGTCGTCGGCTTCTCGTCGGACGACTTCAACCAGGAAGCCAAGGATGAGGCGGAGGCCGCCGACACCTGCTTCCTGAACTACGGCGTGACCTTCACGATGCTGGCGCCGCAGCACGTCAAGGGACCCGATGCCAATCCCGTCTTCAGGGAACTGGCGCGCCAGACGCAGGCGCCTGGCTGGAACTTCAACAAGTACTTCGTGCAGCCCGACGGCAAGGTCACGCAGTATTTCGACAGCCAGGTGACGCCCGGCTCGGCCCGGTTCAGCGAGGCGGTTGAGAAGCTCCTCAAGTAACGCGCGACCCGCCAGCAGCAGCGGCTTTTGGGTACGCTAGGCCCGCGAAGCGCACGGGGCTCTGGGTGACAGGACGACGGCGGTCCCGCCAGGCCGCGACCGCGCATCGATAACCACTTGGGGGACATCATGAACTGCCGACGGATCTTCCTGCCTACTGCCCTGCTGTCGTTGTCGGCGGCTGCCACCGTGCTCGCCGACGAACCGGTCGCCCTGGTGCGGCTGACCGCCCCGGAGATCGTCGCGCTGGCGGGCCCCGGCACGCCCGGGAGCACCGGCCTGCAGTCCACCGTGCTGATTGGTGACCCGACCAAGCCAGGCCTGTACACCGTGCGGGTCTCTATTCCCGCCCACACCCAGGTGCGGCCGCATACCCACCGGGACAATCGCTCCGTCACGGTCTTCTCCGGAACCTGGCAGATGGGATACGGCACGCAATTCGACCCGAAGGCGCTGAAAGTGCTGCCGCCGGGCAGCGTCTACACCGAGCCGGCCGGCCAGCCGCATTTCTCGCTGACGACGGAGGAGCCGGTGGTCATCCTGGTTACCGGTTACGGCCCCAACGGCACCCAGTTCGTTACGCCGTAGACAGTCCGCCCACGTTGCCGCACGGCGGCGGGAAGTCCCCGCCCCAGGGGGGCAGGGCGAAACGCGAGTCTGGTCAAGACATCGCCTCTCCTGCCGTCCCTGCGGCAGCCCGGGGGGATTCGGTCCGACTGCCCGCGGCCCTTCCGCTGCGGGATCCCTCAGCGACCCCAGAGGACCTTGCTGGCGCGGGCAGCGCCCTCCGAGAGCGTCTTTAGCTTGGCCCACACGATCTGCGGATGGCACCGCAGCCCCAGGCCGCAATCCGTCGAGGCGATGACGTTCTCGCGTCCGACCAGGCGCGCAAAGCGCTGCACCCGGGCGGACACCAGGTCCGGGTGCTCGATGAGCGTGGTGGCGTGCGATACGCAGCCGGGCGCCAGTATCTTCCCGTCCGGCAGCTTGACCGTCTCCCAGACGGCCACCTCATGCTCATGCCGCACGTTCGCCGCTTCGAACAGGTAGGTCTGAGCCTTCACCATCAACATCAGGTCAACGATGTCCGCCATGGGCATATCGTAGGCATGCGGTCCATGCCAACTGCCCCAGCACAGGTGGTAGCGCACCTGCTCCTCGGGAATGTTGCGCAGGGCGTGGTTCAACGCCTCGATGCGCAACGTGCAGTACTTTTTGTACGCCGCGAGACCCATCTGGATGCCAATACGGTCCCACAGCGCGGCCATCCAGGCGTCATCGACCTGAACCTGCAGGCCCGCCGCGGCAATGCCTTCGTACTCGACCCGCAGCGTCTCGGCCAGGGCATAGACGTACGCTTCGTCCGAGGGGTAATGGCGATTGGTCCGCCCCACCTCGATACTCATGGGCGCGGTGGAGGTGATAAAGGCGTCCGCGGGATCCACGCCGCCCAGGTTATCCAAAACGGTGCGGACCGACTCCTGCAGCGCGGCTTGTCCGACGTAGCGCAGGGGCTCGAAGCACTCCCAATCCAGGCGAACCTCGGCACCGGTCAGCGGCGCCTTGTGGCTTTCCTCAAACAGCGTTCCCGCCGCCATGCGATCGCGGTAGAAATCGGCGAACTCCTTCCAGTCCGCGCTTTGGGTCAGAAGCTTCGCGGTCCCGCCCTGCACCTTGTCAGGCCGGTAGCCGCCGATGCGGGAGTTGACGAACTGAACCCAGCTGCCCCCCTTAGTTGCCTCCCCTTCGTTCACGAAGTCAACGCCCGCGGCCCGTTGCCGGGCGATGAGCGACGACACCTCCGCGCCCAGGCGCCCCTCAGTGGCCTTGGCACCCTGCCAGAGATCCTCTGGCCCGGGCAGTGCACCCACGTGGGTAACCAAAATTCGATCCGTGCTGCGCCTCATGACATCCCCCGTCCGTTTTACTGTGCACACCCGTTTCGAGCCGCGCTGTACAGTCGCTCTGGACGGGTGGACTCCCTGTGTGCCAACCACTGCAGACCACCACGGGTGATCTGTAACCAGGATCCGAGCCTATGCCCCCCTTCACGGACTGAGCAAGGCCCCGGCAACGCCTGGGCGACATACCGCGATCAAGCCGATAGTCGGTACTCTCGCATCCGTCGACCGTACCGCCGGGCGGTAAGGTGGTTCATCGCCACGCTGATGTATCGCAACGTCACCACGCAGTCGCGTTTTGCACATTTCTTGCGCGACAAGATCCCCCAAGCTCTGGCGCTCATCGGGCGCTTCCGGCGAATTCCCCAGTGTGAGCTTCCCCGAACCACGCCAATGCACGTGACAGAGCGCGATTAGCGCAATCGGCACTGCGGGCTACGCATTGATACGGCCGCGATCAGCGTGGTTCCCTAGTGCCATCAGGGGCGCCGGAGAACCCCTCACACCCGACTTCAAACCAAGTCGGCAAGGAGATCCCGGCATGATGAAGTCCAACCGCCCCGCCCTGCTTGCGCTGACCGTTCTGGCGGTCACTGTGATCAAGGCCCCTGCCACCGCTGCCGCGGATGCGGCCGCCTCTCCCCCCAACAATTTCACCGCTGATGAGCAAACGCCGGCGACCATGCGAAAGCCGAAACCGGCCTTCCCACAGCAAACCGGTGCTCCTACGCGTTCATCGGCAACGCCCTTCGACGTGCAGACCGTCACGGTTGGCCTCGCGGCACCGTGGTCCTTCGCGTTCCTGCCTAACGGCAAGACCCTGGTGACCGAGAGCGCGGGCACCCTGCAGATCCTCAGCCCGGACGGCAGGCGCACCGTCGTTGGCGGTGTTCCGCCGGTCCGGTCCGTGGCGGCGCAGGGCCTGCACGACATCGTTCTCGACCCGGACTTTGCACACAACCGATTGCTGTACCTCGCCTACTTCGCCCCCCCTTCCGGCGAACCCGGCGGCATGTGCCGGGGGACATGGCCTACGACCGCGTCTTCAACGTTTCCGTGGCCGAACGACGCCGGACGCGCCTGGGGATGGAGGTCGTGGCGCGGGCCCGCCTAAGCGAGGACGAGACGCGGCTCGAGAACGTCGCTGTCATTCTCGAGGGAGCCGAGCGGCGGTTGGCCTTCGCCCCCGACGGGACGACGCTGCATGCGACGGGCGCGGATCGCTTTCGCTTCTATAACGGCGACCTGAGTGGCGGCCGTAGGAGCTACGAGGCCGACCCGACCATCCGCAAGCATTTCGCCGGCCGGATCAGCCGAATCAACACGGACGGAAGCATTCCGAAAGACAACCCCTTCCTCTCGGATCCCCTCGTACCCCCCGACGTGTACGCCTTCGGCATCCGCGAGCCCGAGGGGGCCGCAATCAAACCCAAGACCGGAGAACTCTGGGAAGTCGAGCACGGTCCGGCCGGCGGAGACGAACTCAACGTCATCCGATCCGGTCACGACTACGGGTGGCCAGTCATTTCCTACGGCCTGCAGTACACCAGCGGCAAACAGGTGGGCTCGGGACTGACGGCCAAGTCCGGCATGGATCAACCGCTCTATTACTGGTTTCCGGATATCGCGCCCTCCGGCCTCTTGTTCTACACTGCGGATCGCTTCCCGGAATGGACGGGGAACCTGTTCGTGGGTTCCCTCGGCACCCGGTCGTTGATTCGCCTGGTCATCGAGGGCGAACGGGTCGTGGGCGAGGAACCCTTGCTCGCCAATCGCAATCAATGCGTGCAGGACGTTCGTCAGGGGCCGGATGGCCTGATCTACGTGCTGACCGAGGACGGCGGACTGCTCAGGATCGCCCCGAAGCGCTGAACGCGCGACAGCGCGTCGCCAGCGGGGCGCAAAGGCGTCGGTTCGCGATGGCGAGCGCACGACGACCCGCCGGGCGCTTCTCGCCCATGTCGCGTTGCTGCGCCGGGCGGGCGAATTTCGCACCGCTTACCGTGGGAACCTGCCGAGTGGACCCACCGCAGGAGCCTCACGGGCGCAGAGCGCCCGCGGCGCCGGCTCGGCCGGCAAATCACTCCCCGTACACCACCACAGACCCCTCGCAACGTGATCCGCGTCTCGAATTTTGTTTCGATACGCTGTTAGGACTTGCATTTTAATTTCCAGCCCTCACAATATAGCTGTCTAGACAGTAATTTGTGTTTCCGTTTCTCGCTGAGAGATTAAATCATGTCCGATATCGCCATCTCGATCGTTGTTTTTCATGCCATTTCTGTTGTTTGCCTGATTGGGCACTCGGCCTTCGCCGTGGTTCGGCAGCGTATCCGCCAGCCCTCGTTCGGCTGACACGGCCGCCGATCTTTTCTGAACGTCAGCTGAACGCTTCGGGCGCGGAGCGGCAGCCCTGGCGTTGGCCGGGACGTATTTAGGTTGTCCTCCCGTTGGCTTTGAGCCCCGTCCACAGGGGTTTCCGCGGGATGCCGGCAAGGCTGGCTGGAAGTGGACCACTTCCAGCCGGTTCCAACTAAGCGGGAAGGCGCGCCGCAAACAGTTCGGCAACGCCTGGCCTCGGTTCCTCAACTGTCTAAAGGCCCACGGCGACTGCCCGCAGTCCCGTGCCGTGGCGTGCCCCGCACAGCAGGGCGTAGCCAAGCTCCTCTCCTGCTGCTGCAACTGCAACACGCTGCAGTGGAATCGCCCGCGGGCCGCGGTTCCCGGACGGGTATGCGGGAACTGGATGTGGGCGGCGCGGCGGCGATGCACAAGAAGTGGTCACCCAGGACCACCGCGGCGGTGCGGGCCACCATAACATCCGCCGCGCGGGCCTCGACCAGCTTCTGTCGCAGCTCCTGCTCCGAAGACCGGGCATCGGCGGCGGAGTTTGCCATGACGAACCCTGCGCGACCCTTGGCATTGAGCGCCGAGTAGAACAGCTGGATCCAGAGGTAGTTGGCGTTGTCGGAGCGCGGCAGGCCGAACGGGAAGCGGCGTCCGGCGCCCACCATGTCCTTGAGCCGCTCCTTGTCTACGGCGTTCACGTTGAAGGGCGGATTGGCGAGCACGAAGTCGAAGGCACCCGTGGCGGAGTGGGGGTCGTCGTAGTAGCTGTTGACGTTGCCGCCGTGGCGGATGTCGCCCTCCAGTCCGTGCACGGCGAGGTTGAGGCGCGCGAGGCGGCCGGTTTCGTCAGTCTTCTCCACGCCGCAAATAGCGAGCTCGGCCGATGGGTTCTTGTGGTGCTCGGCCACGAAGCGCGCTGACTGCACAAACATGCCGCCCGAGCCGCAGGCGGGGTCGAGGATGCGGCCGTGGAAGGGATCGATCACCTGCGCGAGCAACTGCACGATGCTGCTCGGGGTGTAGAACTCGCCGCCGCCCTGCCCCTCGCTCATGGCGAACTCGCCGAGGAAGTATTCGTAGATGCGGCTGAAGGCGTCGAAGTCAAGCGAGGCCGGTATCTCGGAAATCTTCTTCAGCAGTTCCTTGAGCAGCGTGCCAGTGAAAATGTTGAAGGTCTTGGGCAGCACGCCGGCGAGCTGCGGATTGTGCTTCTCTACCTCGCGCATGGCGGCGTTGACCTTGGCGCCAACGTCAGCCGCTTCGGGCAGCGTCAGCAAGAAATCGAAGCGCGCCTCGGGAGCGAGATAGAGCACGTTATCGGCGTGGTAGGCGGCGGGTTCATCCACTCGGCTGCCACGGCGCGATGAACCGCCAGCCTTCTCCAGCTTCGCCCGCTGGGCGGCGAAACGCAGGAAGATCAGGCCTAGGATGGGGCCGGAGTACTACTGGGCCTTCAGGCCGGAATTGGCGCGGAACTGGTCGGCAGCGTTCCACAGGCGCTTCTCGAGCGAGGCCGAGGCGGAGTCTTTTTCGGTGGGGGCGATCCATTGCACGTGTTCGGATCCTAGTTTCTTAGTTCGGCAAGAAATTTGGCGAAGGGTTTGATGTTGCCCTCGACGCTCGCGCTCTCGAGGGCAGACATATAACCCTTTCGGCGTTCCAGCGGAACGATGGTCCAGGGGTACCCGCCGGAAGCCATCATCAGGTTCATCAGGAATCGCCCCATCCGCCCGTTGCCATCCATATACGGGTGTATGTAGACGAAGAAGAAATGCCCCAGCACAACCCGGACGGCCGGCTGCTCTTCCTGTTGCAACAACTCGAAGAACGCAGGCATCAGGTCGCGGACTGCTTCTAAGTTTGGCGGCGTATGCATGGAGCGGCGGATGTATACTTGGCCATTGCGGTAACCCGCGAGATCGGCTGCCTTCACGATACCTGCCGTCACGCTCGGGCCAAACAGCTCCCTGTACCAGGCAGCGTGATCGCCGTCGGCAATCTGCCCGGCGTTGGCGCCGCCCAGAACCTTCTTGATGCTTGCCTTGACGGCCTGGAATGCCTGCCAGTAGCCGCGTGCCGCCAGTGCATCGCGTTGGCCACGGTCATTGTTGTCTGTATCGGGCTTCCACCTGCCCGAGCGGACCTTCTCGATCAGTTCGGCGGTGACCTTGTAGCCCTCAATGGACAGCGAGTTGTAGGCATCGTTAACGTACAACTCGTCGACGCTTTTGAGATACGTCGCCGCATTCGCCGGGATGCCAGGAGCTTTGGGGTAGATGCGCAATACGTCCTCACGCATCCGTGCCCAGTCCATCCGCATCCGATTGACGTAGGGCGAAGTCTCCCGTGCACCAAACGTGATGGGGGAAGCTTCTGCGAAGGGATCGCTTTCGCTGACGGTGTATCCGGCAGCCTGCATCGCGCCGATGATTTCATCTGCAAACTTCGGGCGTCCGATGTTGCGGAATGCCCCGGCCAACCGCCCCGCAATCTTGCTGTGCCCCCCCTCCAGCAGGCGGCGCAGCACTTCAGAGGGATCTCTCAGCATCGCGAGAGCCGCGCGCAGCTCCGTGGGCCGCGACTCGAACTGGGCTTGCGCGCAGCCGAGCAAGGCGGCAGGAAGGCTGTAGAGGCGCACTCCGTTCAGGATGGCCCTGTCCGCCGCGGGCGGCATGTCGAGCCGCACGTCAAAGATGGACGTGTCGCGGATCAGTCCGATCGGCTTGTTTCCACCCCTGGGGGCGCGTACCAGTAGCTGCCTTGGCACTGTCCAGTTGCCGGTGTGCAGGCTGATGGATTGCTCCGGGCTGACGCTCCACTTCTCCCCAAAACGGGAGTCCAGGTAGGCCGCGCAGAACTGCCAGAATGACGTGTACCAGGATGTACTCTCGCCCGCCGGTTCATCGGGGCGCGAGGCCACGTACCAGCCCTTCATCACTTCCCTGATGAAGCCGTTCTTGAGGAGCCGCTCGCGGTGGGTGCGGGTCATGTCCGCGGCGCGCAGCGCAACCCGCCCGGCGTCTTGAAGCTCCTTCAAGACGACAAGTGATGCGGCGAGTTTGTCTTCGGGCGCAGCCACGAGCTGACTCCTGACTAGGTTATCGCGCTTACCCATTTCTAGGTTATTAGGAGATACTATATCTAGGCTTTTGTGTCAAACCCTTTCTAGGTTTTTGTGCTTTGTATCCGATATCGCACCGGATATGCGAGCTCCGGCGAGGCCAGGCCACGCTCGCCCTCGCCCTTCGGGCGGCGTACCTGCTGGCCGAGCACCCTATGGCGCTACAGGGCCCCGGCGTCAATCGCACGGAACGACCGCAAGTCGTCTTCGGTCCGGGTCTTCCCATCTGACCCTCCTGATTGTTAGATCAGGGTATCCACTAGACCGAAGGAACTATCCCGGTGAGGTAAAGGACGCAGTTAGCTGGCACTACGATTGCCTTCACAAGAAGGCCCCCAGCGCATCCATTCTTGATTGTATTGATGCATCCGACTCGACATCGCGCAGCCACTTCGTGACGCCTTCTGAGATGTCGAGACAGAATTGATCGATCTGCAGCTGAAGCGCTTTTTGCACCCCGCCGGATGGCGATACCAAATTATCATGGATAAGCATTCCGGGACGCGGCTTCGTGAAATGAAATCGCTCGAGTACTTGCCGAGCACGCTGGCTAGTGATTTCGATTTCGCCTTGATGCAGGTCGGCACATCTAAGTGCATAGCAGTCGCTGCCCTCAAGGAACACGGTCAGAGTGTGGGATGGTCCGACTGCCGCAGTGTACTTTTTGGGCGAACGTAACGAATAAACCAGTCACTGTATCGCGCCTCCGATCCCTTGGTCGGGTCTATGATTCGGCCACAGATGTCCGGCAGCGCCAATGCTAACGACAGCGCGCTGTACCAGGCTTGGCACGGAGTGCAGCATGGACGTCGACAACCATCTCGCTCAGTGCGGACATGCGCCACCTAAGGACCAAGCTGAGCGCGCGGCACGCCGTCGCCTGACCTTGGCACATTAGCTGTCACGGTTGCGTTCGAGCGATTTGTTAGACCGCACCACTTCTACCAAACCTTCTTCAAAACGAAGACCTGCGCGTCGCTCATCGATGCGCTGCTCACCAGAGAGCTTGCCTGCATGGCAGAGCCAGCAGGCCGCATTGCCACAGCCACCAACCCGCAGTGACTTGCGAAACCTCCCAACCTGAAGGGTCTTGGGCAGATCCACTAAGGCCTTGTTGAGGCGCAAGTGACGCGCCCAGACAGACTTCGTGCGGAGGCGTTCGATTGAGGCGCGTTTCATGGTTACGCACCACGACCCGTGAACGCCTGCAGCTCATGGAGCACGACGACCGCTTGCCGCGACAGGGGCACGAGGTGCTCCTCCTTCATCTTCATGCGCTCGGCGGGTATGCGCCACGTCGGGCTCTCGCCCTCCAACACGAACTCCTTCCACTCCGCAGCGCGCAGCTCGCCAGGCCGCACGAACAGCAACGGTGCAAGCCGCAGAGCCGCCCAGGTGCCGCCCTGCCCCTTGTAGCCATCAATCGCCAGCAGCAGCTCGCCGAATCGCCGGGGTGTCGTAATGGCTGCGCGGTTGGTGGTCTTCGGTGGCTTGAGGGCCCCTCGCAGGTCACCCGATGGATCACGCAGGGCACGGCCCGTAGCAACCGCGTAGCGGATGATCTGGCCGATGCGCCATTTGGTCCGGTGGCAGGTCTCGAGGCGGCCACGCGACTCTATGCGACGGAGCACCGCGAGTATCTCGGGCGCAGTCAGTTCGTTGATCGGCCGCGAGCCAATGAGTGGCACGACCAGGTCATTGATCATCCACTCGGCCTTGGTGCGCGTCTTCTCGGTGAACGTGTGCCGCGCAAGCCACTCCTTCGCGATCGCCTCGAAGGTCACTTCCCGCTGTTGGCGAGCCTCGGCCCGAATGCTCGATGGATTGAGGCCGGCTTCGATCTGCTTGGGGGCGACGTCCCGTCGCTCGCGCGCCTCTTTGAGGCTGGTGGCCGGGTAGCTGCCGACCGAGATCATTCCCTCGCGCCCGGCAAACGTGTAGCGGAGCCTCCAGAGGCGTGCCCCGGTCGGGGATACCAGCAAGACGAGCCCCCGGCCGTCCAGCAGCTTGTAGGGCTTCTCACGCGGCTTGGCCGCCCGGATCTGGCTTTCCGTGAGTGGCAGTATGGGTACGAAACGGGTACGGAGCCCCTGATTGCCTTCGCGTACCCGTATTCGTACCCGTCCGTACCCGTGGCTGTCAACTGACCGCCGTGGACGTCAGCGGTGCAAGAACGCCTGAAAAACAGGCATTTTGTGGATGCTGGTGGACGTCTGTGGAAGTGCCTGGAAGTCAAAATGGTGCCGGAGATAGGAATCGAACCTACGACCCCATCATTACGAATGACGTGCTCTACCAACTGAGCTACTCCGGCGCGGCACGAATTCTAGGGAAACTAGCCCAGTGGGGCCAGTGGTAACCCGCATTTCGGCAAAAAAATGTCCGCAGCGGGGACCCGGAACCGGCTGGACGCCCTCGGATACGCCGCTGCGGCCAAGACCCGCGCCAGGCGCCGCCCTGGGACACCGAGGGCCGCCGTGGTCAGTCCTGGCCCCGCCAGCACACGGTCGGCGCGAGCTTCCCCGAAACGCCGCGGTGGCCGCTCTCATCCAGGAAATAGGAGCCGCACTCCTGGTCGGCCTCCTGCTCCCCGATGGGCTGGGCAGTCAGCCGGTAGCTGTCTGCCAGGATCTCCCCGGTAAGCCGGTAGGTGCCAGCCGCCGTGGTCACCGGCAAGTCGACCGTGCAGGCGCGGTTCTGGTACGCGTTGAGGCGCTCGTGGCAGCCAGCCAACCGCTGTGCGGTACTGAGCAGCTCCGTGCGGGCGTCCACCCGGTGCAGCCGGATGCGATGTTCCTGCCAATACGGCACGGCCAGTGCCGCGACGATGCCCAGTCCGAGCACCGTAACGACGACCTCCAGGAGGGTCAGTCCGCGCAGGGCTGCCGGACGGCTTGTTTCAGTTCTACCCAGCCTCACACGCTGCATCCCTGATGTTGGAGAACCCCTGTCACCTGCAGGACACCGCCCGCGCTGCCGCCGCGCTCTGGGCAGCACCGCCCGGTTGCCGGCCTAGCCGCGAGCCGCCGTCCGCAAGCTCCGTGGCAGGCTAAACACCACGCTCTCCTCGCGCCCGATGATCTCCTCGGGCAGGGTGCCACCCCAGGCCTGCAACTGAGCGACAACCTGGCCCACCAGCAGTTCCGGCGCCGAGGCACCGGCCGTGACGCCCACGGCCTTCCTGTCCGCAAACCACTCGCGCTCCAGGTTGGCCGGCCCATCCACCAGGAACGAGGGAATCCCGGCCCGCTCGCCCAGCTCCCGCAGGCGGTTTGAATTGGAGCTGGTGATCGAGCCCACCACGACCAGGGCATCGCAATGCTCCAGCAGCTTCTTGACCGCATCCTGGCGGTTCTGGGTGGCATAGCAGATGTCCTCGACCCGCGGCGCCTGCAGCTTCGGAAAGCGCTCGCGCAGGGCCTCCACGATGGCGACCGTGTCGTCCACGGACAGCGTCGTCTGCGTGACGAAGGCGAGGGAGTCCGGCTTCTCCACCTCCAGCCTACGGGCATCCTCCACGCTCTCCACCAGGTGGATGCAACCGCCGGCGGAAGGGTCGAAGCGCCCCATCGTGCCCTCCACCTCCGGGTGGCCTGCGTGCCCTATCAGCACCACGTCGCGCGCGTCGCGCGCATAGCGGGAGACCTCCAGGTGCACCTTGGTAACCAGCGGACAGGTAGCGTCGAAGACGGCAAAGCCGCGTCGCTTTGCCTCCTCCTCCACCGCGCTGGAGACGCCGTGGGCCGAGAATATGAGGGTCGCGCCATCCGGCACCTGCTCCAGTTCCTCGACGAACACCGCACCCAACTCCCGCAGCCGGTCCACCACGTGGCGATTGTGGACGACCTCGTGCCGAACGTGAATCGGCGCACCGAAGAGCTCGATGGCACGCTCCACGATGTCGATTGCCCGATCGACGCCGGCGCAAAAGCCGCGCGGGTTGGCCAGCAGGATGCGCATCAGGCACTCCTCGCGCGACGACCTTCCAGCAGGGCATCCAGAATCAGCAGCCCTGCCCCGACGGTAATACAGCTATCGGCGATGTTGAATGCGGGAAAGTAGTGGCTGCTCCAGTGCACCGAGATGAAGTCCACGACGTAGCCCAGGCGAATCCGGTCGATCACATTGCCGATCGCCCCGCCCATGATCAGCGTCAGCCCCATCGCCAGCGTGCGCTGCTGCACGCCGTCCAGCCGGCGCAGCCACACCACGATCACGGAGCTCACCAGCACCGCCAGGGCCGTGAAAAGCCAACGCTGCCAGCCCCCCGCGGCGGCGAGGAAACTGAAGGCCGCCCCCATGTTGTGCGCCCGGGTGATGTCCAGCACCGGCAGCAACGCGTGGGTCTCGTACAGTTCAAAGCGCGCCGTCAGCCAGGCCTTGGAAATCTGGTCCAGCACAATGGCCAGCAGCGTCAGCAGGACCCACGGCAGACCGCTGGGCCCGGGCTGCACCACCGGGTTCTTGGCTGTGTCATCGGCGCTTGCACTCATCGGGTCGATACCTCCTTTACGCAAAACGCCGGGTTTCCGGCAGCCCCAGAAGATTACCTGCGCAGCGCGCGCACAGCTCCGGGTGCTCTGGATTACTGCCGACGTCGTCGCGCAGGTGCCAGCAGCGAACGCACTTGGTGGCGGCGGACGGCGCGGCGCGCAGCCACACCCCGGCAATCGAACCGCTGCCGGTATCGGCGGCGGCGGCCCCTGCCGGCGCCGCCTCCACCTGGTGCACGCGTGCCGCCGAGGTGATCGTCAGGAATCGCAGCTCATCGCCCAGTGCCGCATGCTGCGCGTAGGTGCCGGGCAGGCAGTACACGTCGAGCTCGGCCTCCAGCGGCGCTCCAATGCTGCCCGCATCGCGCAGCTTCTCCAGCTCCCGCTGCACGGCCGAGCGAAGCGCGATCAGCCCATCCCAGTCGATCTGGGGCTGGGGCAGCGGCGGGAAGGCATGCCAAGTCGTCAGGAACACGGACTGCGGGGCATCGACCGAGCCCGGCAGGAATTTCCAGATCTCCTCGGCCGTGAAGGACAGGATCGGCGCGAGCCAGCGCACCATGGCCTGCACGATGTGGAACATCGCCGTTTGCGCCGAGCGGCGCGCGTGGCTACCGGCAGGCGTCGTGTACAGCCGGTCCTTGATGATGTCGAGGTAGAAGCCGCCCAGGTCCACGATGCAGAAGTTGTGAACCTTCTGGTAGATATTGTGGAACTGGTACTCACGGTAGGCAGCGGTGACCTCCTCCTGCAGCTGGGCACTACGACCGATCGCCCAGGCGTCCAGCTGTACCAGCTCGGCCATCGGCACGGCGTCGCGCGCCGGCTCGAATCCGTGCAGGTTGCCCAGCAGGAAGCGCACTGTGTTGCGCATGCGCCGGTAGGAGTCGGACATGCGCTTCAGGATTTCCTCGGAGCAGCTCATCTCGCTGGTGTAGTCGGTGGCCGCGACCCACAGGCGCAGCACGTCCGCTCCCAGCGTCGACATGACCTTGTCGGGAGCGACCACGTTGCCCAGCGACTTGGACATCTTGCGACCCTTGTCATCCACCGTGAACCCGTAGGTCAGAACGCTCTTGTACGGCGCGCGCGCGTACAGCGCCTCGGACATCAGCAGCGAGCTGTGGAACCAGCCGCGGTGCTGGTCGGAGCCTTCCAGATACATCTCCACGGGGGCGGCGATCTCCGGACGCAGGTGCCCGACGCACTCGAAGGTCAAGCCGGAATCCGCCCACACGTCCATCACATCCACGACCTTGTCGTAGGCAGCCGCATCCTGCGGCCCGATCAGCGACGCCGGCTCCAGGTCAAACCACGCATCGATGCCTTCCTTCTCGACGCGAAGGGCGACGGTCTCGATGAGTTCCTGCGTGCGCGGGTGCAGGGCGCCGGACTCCTTGTGCACGAACAGCGTGATGGGCACGCCCCAGGTGCGCTGACGCGAAATACACCAGTCCGGACGACTCTCGATCATGCCGTAGATGCGCTGCTCGCCCCAGCCCGGGATCCACTGCACCTTGCCGATATCGCGCAGCGCATTGGCGCGCAGGCCGTTCTGCTCCATGGAGATGAACCACTGCGGGGTGGCCCGGAAGATCACCGGCGACTTGTGGCGCCAGCAATGCGGGTAGCTGTGCTGCAGTGGCAGGTGCTTGAGCAGGCGGCCGCTGGCCTGCAGGGTCTCGATGATGAGCTTGCTGGCGTCATCGAGCTTCATGCCACCGACCATCGGCGTGTCGGCGAAAAAGCGCCCGTCACCGCCCACCGGGTTAACCACCGGCAATCCGTACCGCCGCCCCACGATGAAATCGTCCTGGCCATGCGCCGGCGCGGTGTGCACGGCCCCGGTGCCGGCTTCAAGCGTTACATGATCGCCCAGGATCACCGGCACCTGACGGGCCTGGAACGGATGCTCCAGCTTCAGGCCCTCCAGCACCCGGCCCTCAAAGCGCGCCACGACGCTGACCGCGGCCAGCCCGTAGCGGGCCAGGCAATCCACCATGAGGCCCTCGGCCAGCACCAGGCGCTCGGAACCCGACTCGCGCGCCACGTCCACCAGCACGTACGCAAGGTCCGCGCGCAGAGCAACCGCCTCATTGGCCGGCAGCGTCCAGGGAGTGGTCGTCCAGATAACGACGGAGGCCGGCTGTGCTGCGGCGTCCGCCACGCCAAGGCGCTGGGCCAGGTTCCCGGGGTCCGCGACGCGGAACGCGACGTCGATGGCCGGCGAGGTCTTGTCCTCGTACTCCACCTCAGCCTCGGCAAGGGCCGAGCGGCAGTCCAGACACCAGTGCACGGGCTTTGCGCCCTTGTACAGGTGCCCGTTTGCAATGATCTTGCCCAGTGCACGGATCTGCTGCGCCTCGAACAACGGATCCATCGTCAGGTAGGGCTTCTCCCAGTCCCCGAAGACACCCAGCCGCTTGAAGTCCTTGCGCTGCAACTGGACTTGTTCCATCGCATAAGCGCGGCAGGCGGCGCGGAATGCGCGGGCGTCCAGCTTCTGGCCTACGCGGCCATGCTTCTTCTCCACCTGCAGCTCGATCGGCAACCCATGGCAGTCCCAGCCAGGGATGTACGGCGAGTCGCAGCCATCAAGCGTGCGCGACTTGACGATGAAGTCCTTCAGGATCTTGTTGGCTGCATGGCCGATGTGGATCGCCCCGTTGGCATACGGCGGACCGTCGTGCAGTACGAACCTCGGGCGCCCACGCGCCTGCTCACGCAGCTTCCCGTAGATATCCTCCGACTCCCACCAGGCCTGCATCGCAGCTTCGCGACGCGCCAGATCCGCCTTCATCGGGAAGTCGGTCTGCGGCAGGTTCACCGTCTGCTTGTACTCAGCCACCCACGCCTCACTTCAACGAATTGCGTTCAAACATCCCGTTCCAACACCGCGCGCGCCTCGGCCGCATCGCGATGAATCTGGGCCACCATCGCGTCGATCGACTCAAAACGCAGCTCCTCGCGCAGGCGCGCTACGAACTCCACCTTGATCTCGCGCCCATAAAGGTCGCCCTCAAAATCAAATATGTGCGCTTCCAGCAGCATGCCGCGCCCATTCACCGTGGGCCGCGTGCCAAGGCTTGCCACTCCCGGCAGCCCACGCGCTCCCGCTTCGGCCACGCCCTGCACGCGTACGGCAAAAATCCCATCGGTCGGCGACTTTCGCCGGGCGATACGCAGGTTGGCCGTGGGATAGCCCAAGGTCCGGCCCAACTGCTCGCCGCGCTGCACGCGACCCACCATCGAATAGCGCCGCCCCAGCATTCGGGCCGTGCCCAGCAGATCACCCCGACCCAGTGCCTCCCGAACGCCGCGGCTGCTGACGCGCAAGCCGTCAAACAACACAGGCTCCACCACATCCACCTCGAACCCAAACGCCGGACCATGCTCGGAGAGCCACTGCGTGGAGGCCTCGCCATCACGGCCAGCCTTGAAGTCATGGCCGATCACTACCGCGCGCACCCCGGCTGCCTGCAGCCGGCGCGCGAACTCCGCCGCGCTCAGCTCGCGTAGCGGTCGCGCAAAGCGCAGAACGCACAGCGTATCCAGTCCCAACGCCGTCAGCAGCCGCCAACGCTCGCGGAAGCTGGTCAGCCGGGGTGGCGGCGACTGCGGCGAGAAGTACTCCCGCGGCAGCGGCTCGAAGGTCACCATCAGGCTGCGCAGACCCAGCTCGGCCGCCCGCAGCCGCGCTCGGCGCAGCAGTTCCTGATGCCCCCGGTGCAGGCCGTCGAAGCTACCGATGGTAGCGACGTATCCAGGGCCAACGGACCGCGGCTGTGTAAGTCGGCGGATCAGCTCCATCGGGCCCGCGCTTGAAAAGTGAGATTGAGCGTTAAGTGCTTGATAATAGCACTCTGATGGCTGCTGCCCGGGGGCGGTCTGCGCCCGCCGCAGCCCGTGTGCCAGCGACCGCCGGCCGGCACCACGACGCGCCGGACCGAAGCCCAGGGGCGAGATCCGCAAGCCGCGAACCGGCCGACCGCTGGCCGCCCGTGTAAAGCTGCCAGCCGCCCGCGCGGGCACCTGTCGCAGGGTGCGCCCCCCGTTGCAGGGGCCCCCGCCGCAGCCGTGGCCAGCCCGCGCTGCGGCCCACTCCCCCGCTCCCGCGTCGGCGGTCCGAAAGCCGTGCCCAAGCCCCTGGTTTTTCTGGTTTTGGGCTGCCTCATTTCGGCCGCGAGCCTATCAGACGGCCCCGCAGGGGGTCGTTGCAAAGAGGTTGATTGACAACGGGATTCGCGCTCCCCACACTACGCCGCCTTGAATTTTTGGTATTGGCGGAGATAGGCGTGGCGAACACAAAATCGGCAGAAAAAGCGGCTCGGCAGGCGGAAAAGCATCGCGGACGTAACGTTGCGCTTCGCTCCCGCATGCGTACGGCGATCCGCAAGGTGACCGACGCAGTCGCCACCTCGAAGAAGGACGATGCACAGGCGGCCCTGAAGGCTGCGGTGCCGGCCATCGACTCCCTGGTGAACAAGGGTCTGATTCACCGCAACAAGGCTGCTCGCCACAAGAGCCGCCTGTCTGCCAAGGTGAAGGCCACCGCGACCAAGGCCTAAGCAGGCCTGTGGACGGGAGAAGCCTTATGGCTTCTCCTTTGGCAGGCGCGCTTCCTCCAGCGCCTGCATAATTGCATCGCACAGCTCACGCGTACCGGCGCCGGTGGCTCCTGAGATCAGGAACTTCGGACCGCGGTGACGCAGTCTGCGGGCTATATCCGCCGCGCGTGCCTCGGCCTCCGCCTCCGGCAGCAGGTCGGCCTTGTTCAGCACCAGCCAGCGCGGCTTGCCTGCCAGATCCTTGCTGTACTTCTTGAGCTCCGCAATGATCGAGCGGGCGTCTTTGACCGGATCGGAGTCTGGGTCCGGCGGCGCGATATCGATCAGGTGCAGCAGGACTCCCGTGCGCTGCAGATGCTTGAGGAAGCGGTGCCCGAGGCCCGCCCCTTCCGCGGCCCCCTCGATGAGCCCGGGGATGTCGGCCATCACGAAGCTGCGATGCTGGCCCACGTCCACCACGCCCAGGTTGGGGAACAGCGTCGTGAACGGGTAGTCCGCCACGCGCGGCCGCGCCGCGGAGACGGCCCGGATCAGGGTCGACTTGCCGGCATTCGGCAAGCCCAGCAGCCCCACGTCGGCGATGACCTTCATCTCCAATGCCAGCACGCGCTTCTCGCCCGGCAGGCCCGGCCCGTACTGGCGCGGCGCCCGGTTCGTGCTCGACTTGAAGCGCGTATTGCCGAAGCCGCCCTTGCCGCCCTCCACCACCTTGATCTGCTGGCCGGCGATTTTCAGATCGCCCAGCTCCTCATCCGTCTCCGTATCCTTGACCGTGGTACCGACGGGGACGTCCACGTAGAGGTCTTCGCCGCTGCGGCCCGTACACCCACTGCCCGAGCCGGCCTCGCCTGAGCGGGCCTTAAACGTCCGCTGGATGCGGAAATCCACCAGCGTGTTGATGCCTTCCACGGCTCGCAGGTAGACACTGCCACCATAGCCGCCGTCGCCGCCATCCGGGCCACCGAAGGGCACGAACTTCTCACGGCGGAAGCTCACGCAGCCCCGCCCGCCATTGCCGGCCTGGACCTTTACCGTTGCTTCATCGACAAATTTCATGGGTATTTCCGATTCCAGAGACGAAAACCCCGGCGCGGGGCCGGGGCTTTCAAGGTCGAACCTAGCGGCGGATTGCCGATCAGCTCTGCAGCACGCTCACGTACGTACGCTGTTCGGGTCCCTTCTTCTTGAAGGCGACCTTGCCGTCGACCAGCGCGAACAAGGTGTGGTCCGTGCCCACGCCCACGCCCACGCCCGCGCGCACCGGGGTGCCACGCTGACGGATGAGGATGTTGCCGGCCAGAACGCTCTCGCCACCGAAACGCTTCACGCCGAGGCGCTTGCTGTGGGATTCGCGACCGTTGCGGGTACTGCCGCCTGCTTTTTTGTGTGCCATGTGTCTCTACTCTCCGAATCGAGCCCGGGCCAATCAGCCCTGGGCGATGTCCGTGATCTTAACCAGCGTGTACTTCTGGCGATGGTTCTTCATGCGCAGGTAGTGCTTGCGACGACGAAACTTGACGATAGGCACCTTGTCGCCCTGACCGTGCTTCTCGACCGTTGCGCTGACCGAGCTGCCCGCTAGCAGCGGTGCACCGATCCTGATGTTGGCGCCGTCGGCGATCAGCAGCACGTCATTGAACTGCACCGTCGAGCCGGGCTCGGCGTCCAGCAATTCCACGCGCAGCGTGCCGTTCTTTTCCACTCGATACTGTTTGCCGCCCGTGGCGATAACCGCGTACATGTAAGGATCCTGTCTGAAGTTGATAGCCGCCCGCGGCGCGAAACCAAGGCAGCACATGCGAAAGGCCGCGCATTCTACTGTCCAGGGCCTCCCGGGTCAAACCAGACTGCGCCCCGGTTTCCTTGGCCAAACAGCGACTTGGCGCCCCCTCAAGGCTACCCCCGCCAGGGGCCCCCCGGGCTGCTAGGATGCGCGCAGATTCCCTCGGGGTTTTTCATGACGCTAGATGAGATTCGCGCCCTGGTGGGCGCGGACATGACCGCCGTTGACACTGTCATCCGCTCCCGCCTGAAGAGTGCCGTCCCCCTGGTCGACCAGGTGGCCGAACATATTATTTCCGGTGGCGGCAAGCGCTTACGTCCCTTAATCGTGCTGCTGTCGGCCCATGCCGCGAGCGGCGGACGCCCCATCGGCCACGCCCGGCACTTGGAGGCAGCGGCTTTCATCGAGGTCATCCACCCCGCCACTTTGCTGCATGACGACGTGGTGGACCACTCCTCCAAGCGTCGCGGCCGGGACACGGCCAACGCGGTGTTCGGCAACGAGGCCAGCGTCCTGGTCGGGGATTTTGTCTATTCCCGCGCCTTCCAGATCATGGCGACCACCGGATCGCACCGCGTCATGGAGATCATGTCCGACGCCACCAACGTGATCGCCGAGGGCGAGGTGCTGCAGCTGATGAACGCCCATGACCCGGATACCACCGAGGAGCGGTATCTGGAGGTCATCTACCGTAAGACCGCCCGCCTGTTTGAAGCCGGCGCGCAGGTGGCAGCGGTCCTGTGCGACGGCGACGAGGCCGTCCAGGCGGCCCTGGCGAGCTACGGGCGCCATCTGGGCGCCGCCTACCAGCTCATCGACGATGTGCTGGACTACCGCTCGGACCCCGCCACGCGCGGCAAGAACCTCGGGGAGGACCTGGCCGAGGGGAAACCGACGCTGCCGCTGATCCACGCCCTGCGCAACGCCACCGGGCAGGAGGCCGCGATGATCCGCGGCGCCATCACCCATGAGGGCGAGGAGCCGGTGGATATCCAGCGGATCATCGCGAGCATCGACCGGACCGGGGGCATCGAGTACACGCGCGCCCGCGCCCTGGCGGAATCCACGCAGGCGATCGCCGCGCTGGAGCTGCTGTCCGCCTCGCCCTGCCGCGAAGGCCTGGCCGCCCTCGCCCGGGTAGCGGTGGGTCGCGACCGCTAGGCTTGGCGGTCGCGCATTTATTTGTCGGCGGCCGTAGCAGAATATAGCGGCCATGCCTGAGGAAGCACTTCCACCCCAACGACCCGGCTGGTCCTGGCGCGAATCCAGCGTCGTGGCCGCGGCGCTGGTCGTCGGCGTGCTGCTGGGGCCTTATGTCCTCAAGGCCTCGCAGCCCCTGCCCTTCGTCTCGGAGGGGGGCCGCGTGGTCGCCACGGGAACCTTGGAGGCGACGCTCTCGACACAACCGTCCGGCGCCGCAAGCCACGACGCCGCCGGCACCACCATCGGCCTGAGCTTTCGCACCGCCAACGGCCAGTACTGCCGCACCTTCGCGACCGCGCGCGGCCCCGCCGGCCTGGCCTGCCGGGAACGCGGCGACTGGGTGGTTGAGGTTCTGGCGCGCAACCCGCGGCCGCGAAATGGCAGTGCGCCCGGGGGTTATCGGCAGGGCGGCACGCCTTTCCCGGACGCCATTCGCCACGCGATCGAAGCGCGGAAGGCCGGGGATGCCCTGACCCCCGCAGAAGAGGCTCACGGCACGGAAAACAAATGGCGTGCTGAACGCGTGTTGAAGGACGCGTCACCCTAACGTACACTCCGCCGCCTTGCCTGACTCGGGGTGTAGCTCAGCCTGGTAGAGCACTACGTTCGGGACGTAGGTGTCGCAGGTTCAAATCCTGTCACCCCGACCAATTGGATCAGTCACTTAGGCACAGCTTACGCCAAGGTGGCAACAGGCTACGGGGCTTGGTGCCTGGCCGATGCCTCAAGATCACTCCCTCCTTGGCGCTCCATTTATGGGCACATCGCTATGGAGAGCCGGTTAGATCACATCTCCTAGCACGTGATCGATAGCGGGTGTTCGCGACCTTGATCTAAGTACCACCACGGTCATGATCGCCTCACGGGCAGCGTGATCCTCTCCCACCAGAACCGGGTCAAAGGTGAACTCGAAGCTGTCGCCGCTAGGGCGGTCGCGCTGTTTCTCAACCGTTGCAGTGCGGGTGCCCAAGGGGCATCGCGTCTGTGCTATGCCGCCCAGTATTCAATCTTTAGATCCGGTACTCGACCAAACTCTCCGGTGTTGTTGGTCACTCGAGTCAGTCGGAGCGAACGGGCGTGAGCCGCGATGAACAGATCATTCGCGCCGATCATCGTGCCACTCGCTTTGAGGGCAGCGCGAATTTGCACGTAGTGCGAGGCAGCTTCGTCCCGAAAATCCAGGACCTCAACGTGACGCAGATATTCGCTGAGCGCCACCGGGTCCTGCTCCGCCGGGGGGAGACCTCTACTCCGTAAAGGAGTTCTGACTTGGTGATGACGGAAATGGCGATGACACCAATCGGGGCCGTCTGCAGCCGTCTCAGAACGGCCTCATGGGAAAGCTTCATGATGTGGGGCGATAAATCGGTGCCCAGCAGGTACTCCGCCATTAGAGTCCGCGCTCTTGGACCCGAAGATCGTCAACTGCTTCCATGAATTCCTTGGAGGCAACCGGTCCCGAGGTCAGATAAGCGGTCCAGCCTTCGGGGCGGGGAGACAGAATCACCTCATCCCCATGCCAACGGATAAAAACTTCAGTGGCGTTGAACTGAAACTCTTTTGGCAAACGGACCGCCTGACTCCGGTTGCTCATGAAAAGCTTCGCTGTGCGCTGCATGGGCTCTCTCTCTTAGGCAGGCATACACAAACGTATAGGCCATCCAAGGCACTCCCGCCCAGTCATGAGCGAAGCGGCCCAAGTCACCCCTCGATCAAGGAGGTGCAGGTGATGCGCCGGCCGCCCCAGACCCCGGTGGCTGCGGCGCCGGCGAGTCCGGCGCCGGTTCCGCTGCACGTGCCACGCGCTCGACCGCCATGGCCAGGCGATCCAGCGACATGTGGGCGTAGCGCAGCACCATCGTGATATCCGCGTGACCCAGCAGCTCGCGCACGGTGTTGAGCTCGATGCCCGACTGAACCAGCCGGCCCGCAAAATGATGCCGCAGATCGTGGAATCGGAAATTTTCGATGCCCGCGATCTCGAGCAATGATCTCCACGCCTTGTCGATCCGCTGCAGCCCTTCACCGTCGGAACCAGGGAACACCCGTGCTACCGACGCACGACGGCTGCGAAACTGGCGCAATGCCTGCAGGATGGCGACCGCCTCGGCATTCAACGGCACCCCTCGTTCGTCACGGCCCAAGACGGGCAGTCCAGAGTTCCGGCTCTTCTACAGACGCCGGCGCGTTAGCTCCCGCCCGGCATTGTATGTTTCGGCACCGTCAGGGCTTGCGTGCGCTGACCAGCGAGTAGTACCCGCCGCCTGAACGCTTGGCGCGCACCTCGGTAAAGCCTGCGCTTTCCAGAATTTCCTGGAATTCGCAGAGGCTGTACTGCTTTCCCAGCGTACTGAGCAGCATCAGTAGCGAAAACGCCGCCGCCGGCCACGGACCCGTGCCTTCATCGTCCATCAGTATTTCGCTGAGGAAGATGCGCCCGCCGGCGGGCAGCGCATCGAAGCTCTTCTTCGCCAGCAGCTTATTGGTCTCCACCGACCAGTCATGGAAGATATTGGCAAAGAAATGCGATTCGTAGCCGGTCGGCCAAGGCTCGTTGAACATGTCGACCGCGAGTGACTGCACCCGGTCGCCCACGCCGTCGGCCGCAATGTACTTGTTAACCTCGACGCACATTTCCTTGAGATCCATCAGACCGACCTGAAGTCGAGGGTTCGCCCTGGCCATCTCGATCCCGTAGACGCCGGAGCCGCAGCCGACGTCCATCACCGAAGCGACTTCGGCAAATTCACTCTGCACCGAAGTGCCGCGCGCCGGGGCCTGGCTGTGGGCATGCATGAAAGCCGCGACGCCTGCGGCGGCTTCCGCAGTCATGCTGGGGCGTTCCCATTCGGGCGGAGCATCAGAGCGGCTCTGCGGGCGCTTGCCGGTCTTGATTGCGTCCAGCAGCGGTGCGTGCAGGGTATTGACGCCGGGCATTCTGTCGAGGCTGAGGAAGGCGCCCCAAAAGGCCTTGGCTTGCGGATGGAGCCAGCGCCGCGCTTCATGCGTGGCGCTCCATCGGCCCATGCGTTTGTCGACCAGCCCTTGGGAGCAGAGCGCGGCAAGAAGCAACGCCAGTGCCCTCGCATCGAGGCTGAGCTGTGAGGCAAGTTCTTCCGTCGTCAGCGTCGCATCGGACAGCGCCTTGAAAAGACCAAGCTCGATCGAAACGGTGACCACGGGCAATATGAACATCGATTCCCAGATGTCCCAGATCCTGGTGTCATCAGTGGTTGGCGGCAAAGCACTCATGGAAAGTCTCCCAGTTCAACGGTGTTAGGATCCTGCGAAACGGTCGTCTGACAGGCTTGCGTCGAGCCGTCGTTTAGTGGCGGAGATCTGATCGATCGGGGCCGATGAACCTGGTCAGGACCCTCGGGCCAGCAGCTTGGGTGCCGTCTCGCGCAGGCCCGCGTCACCAGGATGGCAGGAACAGCGAAGCCGGCCAGCGCCCAGGGCAGGATGACACGGCCGGCCTTGCCCGCGGCCCCGCCGATCACCACCGGCATGGCGCCCGCGCCGAGCATCGCACCGAACGCCGCGTTAAATCCCATCGCGGTTGCCTTGAGATGCAGCGGGGCGGACTCTCCGGGGATCTCGTTCATGATCAGGAAGGCGGACCCGGCACTGCCGCCGGCAAGAATGCTGCCGGCAGAGACCAGCGGCGGCGAGACACCGCTGAAGGCGAGCACCAGCCAGCCGAACGCGCCGACCAGGAAACTGCCGAAGATCGCCGGCCTGCGTCCGAAATGGTCGGACAACATCCGGGCAATGAGGCCGAAGGCGACCCTACGCGCGTGCGACTGTAATAGGGTTCATGCTGATTACTCCCCAGACCAGCCCACTCGGCTCTGCTTGGCTTGTCGAAGCTGATTTCCAATTTCAGGACAGGCTCCGCGCCACCGCTTCAGCCACCTTGATGCCGTCGACGCCTGCCGAGAGGATGCCGCCAGCGTAGCCGGCACCTTCGCCGCAGGGGTAAAGGCCGCGCACGTTGAGGCTCTGAAGCGACTCGGCCTCCCGGGTAACGCGTACGGGAGATGAGGTCCGGCTCTCGATGCCAGTAAGCACAGCGTCGTCACGATCGAAGCCGCGGATCTGCTTGCCGAACTCCGGCAATGCCTCGCGCATGGCGTCGATGGCGTAAGCCGGCAGTGCCTGCGAAAGATCACCCAGCCGCACGCCCGGCTTGTACGAAGGAATGACGTCGCCGAGCGTTGAAGAGCCTACGCCGCGCAAGAAATCGCCGACCAGCTGCGCGGGTGCGCAGTAATCGCTGCCGCCCAACACATAGGCAGCCGACTCCAGCTCTTCCTGCATCGCCACACCGGCAAGCGGCCCGCCAGGGAAATCCAGCTCGGGATTGATTGCCACCACGATCCCCGCATTGGCATTGCGCTCGGTGCGCGAATACTGGCTCATGCCGTTGGTGACCACGCGATGCGGCTCGGAGGTCGCCGCGACCACTGTGCCTCCGGGGCACATGCAAAAGCTGTAGACCGCTCGGCCGTTGCTGGCGTGGTGCACAAGCTTGTAGTCGGCGGCACCCAGTTCGGGGCGCCCGGCAAAGCGCCCGAACCGCGCAACATCAACCAGTGACTGCGGATGCTCGATGCGAAAACCGATGGCGAAGGGCTTTGCCTCCAGGAACACACGCCGCTGCTCCAGCATGCGCAGCGTGTCACGGGAGCTGTGCCCAAGCGCCAGCACCACGTGGCGACCGCGCACTTCTTCGTTGTTTGCGAGCATCACGCCTTCGATCTGGCCATCTTCGATCAGCAGATCCGTGACCTTGCTCTCGAAGCGCACCTCACCGCCGAGCGAGATGATCTCCTCGCGCATCGCGGCCACTACGCCCGTAAGACGAAAGGTGCCGATGTGCGGTTTGCTGACATAGAGAATATCCGCCGGTGCACCAGCACGAACGAATTCATGCATCACTTTGCGGCCGTAGAACTTCGGGTCCTTGATCTGGCTGTAGAGCTTGCCGTCAGAAAACAGGCCCGCACCGCCCTCGCCAAACTGCACGTTGGACTCCGGCGTCAAGGTATTCTTCCGCCATAGCGCCCAGGTGTCTCGGGTGCGGCGTCGCACGTCGCGCCCGCGCTCCAGCACAATGGGTTTAAAGCCCATCTGCGCCAGCAGCAGAGCCGCAAACAGCCCGCAGGGACCAAACCCCACGATAATCGGGCGCTCTTTGAGCTGCGACGGGGCCTGCGCTACCGGACGATAGGCCGTATCCGGGGCGATGCCGACCTGTCGATCTCCCGCGCAGCGCTGCAACACTGCGGCTTCATCGCGTACAGTGACATCGACGATGCAGATGAACAGGATCCCGCTGTTCTTCTTGCGCGCGTCATAACTGCGCTTGAACAAGGTGAACTCAAGCAGCTCTGCCTCGGCAATCGACAGACGCCGACAAACAGCCTGACGAAGCGCCTCGGGCGTGTACTGGAGCGGCAAGGGCAACTCGGTAATGCGGATCACAGCCGATATCCTGGCCGGTCAATCCGGCAGAGGGGTTGAATTGAGTCATTCTAACGCGCGGTTGGCTTAAGAACCGGCTCGATAACCTGGCACCACCGGTTCCCGAGTGCGCAGTACCGGCAGGGGCCACCCGCAGTCGGCAGGGCTTCCCGGTCCGCGGCGTGGACGAAGTCCGCGCGGTCGATGAGGATACCCATGGCTTTCTGCACATCGCGGAGACATTGATGGCGCGGGTTCCGCCGGATCGCGCGCATTTCCAGACCCCATGGCCGGCAGCCGACATAGCCGCCCCACCATCAGCTCAGCGGAGGCACCGGCCGGCGGATCGCGGCGCAGATCAGTGTCGCGCTCGTGATCGCGAGGCCGAACAGCACGAAGAACGCCACTGCACCGCCCAGGTCCAGCGAGGTCGCGCCGGCCCAGGAGCTGGCGACCGCACCGAGGCGCCCGATCCCGAGCAGCGCGCCCATGCCCGTGGCCCGCAGCCAAGTGGGATACAGATGCGCGCCCAACCCGTACAGCGTCGTCTGCGTGCCGGCGGCGCTGAAGCCGACGAAGGCCATCAGGACGCCGACGCTCACGGGCGTCGCGAGGTCCAAGCCGAACAGAGCGCACAGCCCGAGCGCTGCCGCAGCACCCACGCCACCGATGACGAACTGCGCGCCGCGCGAGCCGAGCCGGCGCATGAGCAGCCCGCAGACAACGCTGCCCAGGATTCCCCCGACGCTGAAGCTCGCAAGCGCGGTGCCGGTGAACGACAACGGAAAGTGCTCGCCCGCGAGCATGGCCGGCCCCCAGCTCAACACCGTGTAGAGCGCAAGCAGCGACAGGAAGCAGGCGATCCACGCAAGCAGGCTGTCGCGCCGCCGCTCCCGGTCGAGTAGCGCCCAGAGGCTCGCGCGGGGTGCTTGCGTCTCCGAGGCGGCAAGATAGCTCGGAGATTCCCGCAACCGCCACTGGTAGAAGAGCGCGAGGGCCAGCGGCGCACCGCCGCCGATCAGAAACAGGCTGCGCCAGCCTGCGGTTTCCAGCAGCAACGCGGCAAGAAGTCCTGCGGCCATCGACCCCACGGGCTGGCTCAGCATTGCGATCGACATGCCGATGCTGCGATAACGCGGGGGCGTGAACTCCGCGATCAGCGCGCTGGCGGCGGGGAGCGTCGCGCCGAGCCCAAGGCCGGCGGCACTGCGCAGCACCCCGAACGCGATGAGTCCGTGCGTGCGGGCCGCGACGCCGGTGGCGAGTCCGAAGAGCACAAGGCTGCCGATCAGCGCGCGGCGGCGCCCGATCCGATCGCCCACCCAGCCGCCGAAAGTAGCGCCCACCGCCATGGCGGCGAGGCTCGCCGCCATGATCGGCGTAAGGTCCGCGCGCGTCACGCCCCAGTCCCGGATCAGCGCCGGAATCGCAAGGCCGAGCGCCTGGGCGTCCAGACCGTCCAGCACCAGCGCGATGGCGACCAGCCCGACTACGCCCTTCTGGCCCGCGCTCCACGCAGAGCTGTCGAGAGACTCCACTAGCGGGACAGCACGGCTTCGATCAGCAGGGGGCCAGGACGCCGCAGCGCCGCCGCCAGGCAGTCGTCGAAGGCCTCGGCGGTGCTCGCGCGCACCGCCTCCACGCCCAGGCCGCGCGCCAGCGCGACCCAGTCGATGTCCGGATTACCGATGTCCAGCAGCTTCCCCGCCAGAGCAGGCTCGACCCGGGCGCCGACACGCTCGATCTCCGCTCGCAGCACGGCATAGCTGCGGTTCGCGAGGATAATCGTGACGACGTCAAGACGCTCGCGGGCCTGGGTCCACAGCGCCTGCAGCGTGAACATCGCACTGCCGTCGGCCTGCACATTGACGACCTTGCGATCACTACCTGCCGCGATGGCCGCGCCGGTGGCCAGGGGAATACCCTGGCCAAGCGCGCCGCCGGTGTTGGTGAGGTGCCAGTGCGGGGCAGCCTGCCCGGTCTGCGCGGCGAGCGCCGGCCCGTTGCTGATGGCCTCCTCCGACAGGATCGCACCCTGCGGCAAATGCCGCGCGATCGAGCAGCCGATCGCCGTGGCGTCGAGTGGGCCCCGCGGACAGGGTACCGGCGAGGAGGTTGCCGGTTTTACGCTGGCGGGCTGCGCGCCGAGACGCGGCGCGCGCAGGGCCTCGGCGAGCGCCTCGAGCCCCAGCACTTCGTCCTCGTGCTCCTGCGCCAGCCAGGTGAGGGCTGCCCCCTCCGGTGTCAGCCAGCTCGGGAACTGCGGGTAGGCGAAGGGGGCGACCGGCGGATGCGCACCGACAAGGATGAGGTCTGTGACGCCGGCCAGCAGCGCCACCGCCCCTTCGGCGCGATAGGGCACGCGCGTCACCGGGTACACGGAGGCCCCGCGCAGGGCCCGCGGCGCCACCAGGTCGTGGACGGCCCGCGCCCCGGTATGCGCGCAGATACGCTCCAGCGCCGTGATGCCGCGGGGCTCGCCGGCCGCCGCGCGCACCAGCAGAACGCTGCTGGCGCCGCGCTGTAGGAGGACGCGCGCCGCACGGTCGACCGCAGCCTCAGACGGCGGCGGCGGCGGAACTACGGTACGCGGCAATGCAAATCCTTCGGTGCGACCCCAGGCGACATCCGCCGGGAGGATCAGCGTCGCAACCTGTCCGGGTGCCGTGCGTGCCGCCGCCACAGCCGCCGCCGCGTCGGCCGATAGCGTCTGGGGGGACTGCGCCATGCGTAGCCAGTCGGACAGCGGACGCGCAAGGGCCTCGATGTCGGACTTCAGCGGACTGTCCCAGCGCTTGTGCGTCGTGGCGTGATCGCCGACCACGTTGACGACCGGGCTCTTCGCGCGACGCGCATTGTGCAGGTTGGCGCCGGCATTGGTGAAGCCGGTGCCCAGGTGCAGCAGCGTCATCGCGGGCCGGGCGGCGACGCGCGCGTATCCATCCGCCATGCCGCTGACAGCGCCTTCGAACAGCCCAAGCACCGGCCGGATCGACGCCACCGCTCCGAGGGCGGAGACGAAGTGCATCTCGGAGGTTCCGGGATTGGCGAAGCAGACCTCGATGCCTGCGGCGGCCATCGTGCGCAGCAGACTCTCCGCCCCGGTCATTGACTGTCCAGCGTTGTCTTTTTCCATACGCCGAAGCTAGCGCACTGCCCTGCCGCTGTCGAACACCGGACTAGACGCCCGCAAGGGGCCGCGACCACGGCCGTAACCTACCTGCCCGTCACCTACACGGCAGAAGCTTAGCCGCAGGGGTCGGGATACATCAGCAGGGATACCGTAGTCTCGCTCTGCGTGCCGCTTTGAGAATCAACGGAATATTCCAAAACTCTCCACGTTTACATCAATTGAACTCGTCGATTTAGTCTATCGACAGGTGACGATTGAGCAATCGACCTGCCTAGCCGCAGCGAACTGCTGTTCTGCAGCTCGAAGGATCTCGGCGCTGTCTTCTGGCGTTAGCCAGTGCGCCGCACGCAGCCGCGCGACCGCCGCGCGTAGCCTGGCCTTGTAGGCGGCCGGGCCGGGATACCATCGCGCCAGTTCAGCCTTGCCAAACGGATACTTGTAGCCGACGAAGAGGCACGTAAACGCCCCTGTCTTTGCTCCGACCCAGCGAGCCGTCGGAACCTCAACCACCGGCAACCGGACGCCGCCGCGGGCGTTGCCGTAGCGGTCGGCTTCGAAGGCGCTTTCGGGAACGAACGGCCCCGCGGTAGCCTTCAGGACGAGCGGATCGCCGTGCGGCGGCCGCACGCCGGTACGCACCCAACGGACCAGGTTTCGCCAAGCCGCATCCAGCACGTAGAGATTGGGAAAGTCCGCGGGCATCACGCCCCTAGGCTGACAGGGGGTATCGACAACCGCAGCGTCGCTCGCACCGGCCCGGGCCCGATCCGCGTCGTTGGCAAAGGACCGCTCTTCCCAGGGGTCTACATGTGGCGCACCGGCAACTTCATAGCGGCGGAAGCGGTCGACGTCCGAGTCCGAATCGGGACGCCTCGTCTGTACATTCGTGCCCAGGTCGCCCTGCGTAAAGATTTCCATCACCGGGACGCCGACGGCTGGTGTGATCAAGCGCGGATCGCCGACGGCGAGGTCTGCCCGGCATTGATTCAGCGGCACCTGCCACGGCGGACTGCCACTGTAGAGGTAGGCGTCGAATAGCGGCTGACCGGTAGCATCCGTAACGGTCCTGGCGAACAGGCCCGCATACGTGCGGGCATAGCCGGCGCTCTGGGACTGGCCGGTCATGTACAGCCGTCGTACCGTCCAGGGAATTTGGTTGTCCGGGGCACTGCTTTTTAGCAGCGCGCCAAGCTGGCTGATAAGGTCCCATGCCAGCCCTGTCTCCTCGCTGGGTGAAGTGGGACGCGATAGCGGGTTTATCTGCGCTTCACTGCAGGATTTTCCTGGCCGCGGGTTGGGAAACGCCACGGCGGCATACCGAATCGGATCAAAGCGACGCAATGCCGCAAGGGCATTGGGCTTGATGGTGACACCCACCCACGCATCCCCATCGCGCAGGAACTGCCGGTACGACTCGCCCCACATGATGGGCAGGTCCACATTCTCGGACGGATTCAGTAGCTCAACCACCACTGTCCCGCTGAAGTGGTTCGCCGACTTTGGCCGACGCACCAGGATGCGCGTCGTGTAGGGACCCTCGGCAAGCGCGTTCAGGCCGGAATCGCGGGGCCAGTCGAACACACGTGCACGCCCGCTCACGAGATATTCGGATTCGACATACCCCACCGCGCCCAGGTCTACCGGAACCCGTTGATGAGATGCGGACGCAAATGGGTAGGAACTGGTGGACAGGGCCAAGGGGCCCATGACTTGGGGGAGCGGAGGTTGCTCCGCCCGCGCCCTAGCGCTAGCGGCCATCCCCATGGCGATCAGACATCCAACCCATGCGTATCTCACAGAGATCTGCCTCGCCTCACCGTCGAATTGTGGATGCTGGGCCTGACCGCCTTATTCCGAAACCATTCACCTGGCCAACGGGTCGGGCCTCACCTGGAACTGCACGACAAGGGGCTTGGATCCCTTGCCGCCCTCCCGGTGCCAGGGCGTGCGATCGCCACTCGTCACCCAGATTCCCCGTCCCTTCCAGCCCGCCTTCGCATCGTCGATACGCCCTTCCAGTCCCTTGGCATAGAAGCCCAGCGGGTAGGCGACTCGCAAGGTCACGAACTTGCCGTGCACCCAGGCATGTAGGCCATCCATGAGGTTGCCCGTCGCAACCGGCACGTTCGTCCCAAGCCCCAGCGTGTTGAACTGGTCGACCCAGGTGTAGTAGCTGGATTCAACGCTCTCCTGCGGCAGGTTCTCAAAGCCGGGGCCCGGTAGGCGGTAGAAACTCCAGCCCTCCGGGCAGTGGTCGCCCGTGGCCTTGGGACCGTTGAGCGGCCCCTTGCACTTGCGCCGGTCGAAGCTGCCGAGGTGTCCGCTGCCCAGCGATACCCAGACGACGCCATTGCGATCGATGTCCGCGCCGCGCACGCCGTAGCCGGGAAGCGGCACGTTGTAGATCTCGGCCAGCATAGTCCGGGGATCAAAGCGCACCAGCGCACCCGGGTAGCGAAACGCCACGGAACCCCAGACCGACCCATCCGCGGGATTCGGCATGACGGCGTATAAACCGACATCCAGGCGCGTATCGCGTGCCGGGTCGGACGCCTTCCCAGGCTCCACCCACGGGTCCAGCTTGCCATTGGCATTGGTATCCAGGACCAGCGGCGCCCAGTGCTGCGCGAGTGCCGCATCGCCGGTCTCGTCGAATTTTTTGGTATCCAGCCAACCCACCATCTCGCGACCGCCACTGGTCCAAAGCGTGTGGTTGGCATCGTCTGCAAACTGCAGGTGATGGGTGCCGAAGCAGGTATCCACGAAGGTGTACTTACCCGTCTTAGGCTCGTACACCGCCAATTGCCGCTCGGACTGGTCCGACGGGAAGAGCTTGGCGGACGCGTGCGGGGACCCTTTCTTGCAAAAGTCGGGGTTGTTGGGCCCCCTGATCCGCGCCGTAAACCAGACGCGTCCGCGGTAATCCAGCCGCGGGTTGTGCGCAAACGCCTTGCTGTCCCAGATCCGCTCCTCGCCCCAATAGGGCGATGCCGCTACGACCGGATTGTCATGCGTCGTCGGGGTATCGGCATCCCGGACCGGCGCCTTGAACGTGGTGGCCAAATTGGCAACCGGATCCAGGATCGGGAAATTGTCCGTGCTGAGTTCTGGCGTGCCGTAAAGCCGTCCATAGCCGTTGACCGTCGGATGGTTGCGGTCCGTCCCGGAGAGGTCATGCAGGTAGGCCTTGGGGTCCGACCAGTCGCGCACTGTGGTGACGACATTGCGCTCGATTCCAGACGGCCGCTGCGGCGGCACCGTCGGCAATTGGCCGGCCGCGATTCGGTCGGTCCAGTCCGCCAGGTAGCGGATGGGAACGCCCTTGAGGACTCCCATCGCGATGCCCAGCATGTCCGCACCGGCCTGTCCCGACTGGATGCGCCGCGTCCACGCTTCCTGCGAGGTGTTGAATTTCCCCAGGCTGGCAGGAATCGTGCGGGTGGAGAGTTCGCCGAGCTGGTGGCAGCCGACGCAGCCCATGTTCTTCATCCACATGACGTAGCCGTTGCGGCCGCCTTGCACCTGATTGAGTTCTGCCTCTGGCGGGATCCGCATCATGGCGTACCAGTAGGCGGCCGGGTACACGAGTGCTGCGCTGGCTGCATTTGGCGCCACGACGGCGGTGAGGGGGACCACCTGCCCGGGAAGCGCTGAGGTCTTGGGGGAATCGGCAAGGCCATAGCCGCGCACCCAGACCGAATACCTGGCCTTGGGCAGCGCGGGGATCAGGTAGCGCCCGAGCTGGTCGGTGACGACAATCTTGGCGTAGCGCGTCTTCAGGTCGCTGGTCTCTGCGATTACCCAGACTCCAGCCTCCGGCCCCTTCGCGCTGGAGACCGTGCCGCCGATGTCGGTGGCGCCCACCTCTACTGGAATCTGATCAACCGGTTGCGCAGCCTTGGCGTTGCCTGCAACGCAAGCCGCCACCAGGACCAGCCCCCTTATCCACCGGCTTGCTTGACCCATGAGCATCCCCCGTCGATCGTGGTGGCGACTGCCCGAGTGTAGCAAGTCCCCTGATACCGCCATCGCAGCACCGACGACAGGGCGACACACCGACCCGGGGTGCGCCGCGCTCCTCGCACTGACGTTCACGCGCGGCGGCCTCCGGCCGCCCCCCCGCGGCACTGACGGACTGGGGCTTGCGGTCTTAGCCGAAATTACCCAGCAGTACTCCGCCATCAATCACCATCTCCGTCCCGGTGACGAAATCGGACGCGTCGGATGCCAGGAAGAGCGCCAGCGGCTTGATCTGCTCCGGCTCCGCCATCTTGCCCAGCGGAACGATCTTGCCCCAGGCCTCGCGAACCGCCGGATTTTGCAGGTAGCCACCACCGATATTCGTGACGAACATCCCCGGTGCAATCGCGTTGACGCGAATGCGGTATTCGGCAAGCTCCAACGCCACCTGCTTTACCAACTGGGTGACGGCCGCCTTGGCAGCCATGTAGGGCGTGGCTATTGGCGGGAACACCTTGGAGGACGCAATGGAAGAGGTAACGATGATCGACCCCGGGCGACCACCTGACTTCATGACACGGGCTGCCTCGGCAACCGTGAAGAAAACCCCGTCCAAGTTGACGCTCATCGATTTTCGCCACGTCGCGTGATCGAAAGTGTCGATCTGCCCCTGCGGATTGCGGGAATGCGTTGCCGGGTTCCAGAAGCCGGCGCCAGCGTCCAGCCCGGCGTTGGCGAACGCGGCATCCAAGCCTCCAAACACTGTGATGTGTGCGTCGAAAGCCGCGGCCACTTCCTCGGGCTGGGCTACATCAGCCTTGAAGGGGCGCACGTCCCATCCCTGCCCTCGCAGGCGCGTGGCCTCGCGCTCCACGTTCTTCAGGTCCCGGCCGGTCAGCGTGACGCACGCGCCCGCCTCCGCCAACGCCTCCGCGTACGCCAACCCCAGCCCGGATGCGCCACCGGTGACGAGTGCGGACCGACCCTTCATGTCAAACTTTCGCAACACTGAGTTCATGATGTAGCCCCGACTGTGACTTATTTGCGTGGGCACGACGATATCAGAGGGAGCAAGGACGTCGAAGGATAGCGGGGGGAGTATCGGCTACCGGCCGCATGGCCCTCACGAGGCGCTGGCCGTCGACGGCCGGTCTGCGGCCGCCGACCGGCGGCTTTCCCGGGGCGCCGCGCAATCCCTACCACGGGTTTCCGCCCTGGCACAGCGCGGGTCGATACCTCCCCAGCCCCTGCGTGGGAGATACCAGGCGCCTGCCCTTCCGCCGCGGCCTGGCTAGTGCATGGCCACCGCCAGCTGGGTGGCCTGCCCGATGGCCCGCAAGCTTCCGATGACACCGGCCAGCGCGATCAAAAAAATACAGCGCGCCAAACCGTCCGTCCCGATGCTCCCGCTGCAATGAGGATGGCGCGGCAATCCGTAGCGGGGAGCCATCTCTCAGCTGGCAAATGACGCTTTCACGCGAAATGCCCGATCGCAGCGTCCGGGCCTGAGATTCATTCGCGGTAACATCATGGACGGCGTCCCACTGCGCCTCATCGAGCTTACCGTCGCGGTTGTTGTCAAACCGCTGGAGTAGCCCGGGCTGATCCTGCTTCCACTCGCGAAGTTTCTCCGTTGTGGCGGCCACAACATTTCCCACATCGGATGTCGAGCGCAGCTCCCCCCATGACCGAAAGCGGCGCGCCGTAGCTGATGCGTTGCACGGTATCGCGCCAGGAGCCGGACCGAAACAGCGGTGCCGGTGCCGGCGGCCGAGTCGGGGATTGTTTCCAATCCCGCCGGCCAAGGGCGGATCCGACTGCTCGGACTGCGTGCCCCCCCGATCACCAATTCCCCGCTCAACCCCCGACTGCTGCCCCCACCCGTCCGCAGCGCCGCGGCGCGCGCTGCAGCCCGCCGGACTGGCTAGCGACGCACGCAGGCCGCCGTTTCGGGATCCGGCTCAGCAGGTACCGCCGCCGGCCGCCCCCCAAACTCCCCGAGTGGACGCCTGCGGGCCCGTCGGCCGAGAACTCCCCGCCGGGCACGAAAAGTCGTACGCTTCGAAGGTGATTCCTCAGTGACCTCAAATAGAAGAGTCCCATGATCGCGACCGGCTCACGACGGGCACTCGTATTGCGATTTTGGAAGATGGCATCAGGGTTCTGGAGGGGCCCCTCCCGCGTTAAGGCCTGGACCCTCACCGTTGGCCTGGTTGCGATTTCCCTGAGCCAGATCGCCGTGCAGTATCGGCTCAACTACTGGACACGTGACATCTTCAACGCCGTGGGCGAGAAGGACGCCGGTGCCCTGGTCCACCAGGCGTGGGTACTGCTGCCGCTGATCGTCCTCGTGGTGTCCCTGGCCGTCGGCGCGGTCTTCGGCCGGATGACCATGCAGCGAAACTGGCGCGCCTGGCTGGTCCACCAGCTGGTGGGTCGCTGGGTCGCCCACGGCCACTACTACCAGCTCAACCTCCTCAAGGGTGATCACCAAGTGCCCGAGGGCCGCATCACGGATGACGCCCGCACGGCCACGGACGCACCGGTGGATTTCGCCGTCGGCCTGTTCCAATCCGTGGTCTCCGGCATCACCTTCATCGGGGTTCTCTGGTTCGTCGGCGGCGCGCTGACGCTGGAGATCGGATCTTCCGTCCTGCGGGTACCCGGCTACCTGGTTGTCTTTGCGGTCGTCTACTCGATCCTCATCACCCTCTGCATGATGTACATCGCCCGCCGGTTCGCCCTGGTATCGGAGAGCATCAACCAAGCGGAGGCTGAATTCAGGTACGGACTTACGCATGTCCGGGAGAACGGGGAAAGCATTGCCCTGCTCGGCGGCGAATCCGAGGAGCGCGTCGGCCTGCTTATGGCATTCAAAACTGTCGTGGAGAGGTGGCGCCTCTATTGCCATCAACACATGCGCGCGACGGTCGTATCCAACACCAACTACATCATCGCCCCGGCCATTCCCATCTTCCTGTGCATGCCAAAGTATCTCTCCGGGGACATGACGCTCGGGGACGTCACGCAGGCCGCGGCAGCCTTCGTGCAGGTGCAGAGCGCCTTCAACTGGCTGGTCGACAACTATCCCCGCTTCGCCGACTGGATGGCCTCGGCCCGACGCGTGGAGTCGCTGGTCGCCGCCATAGACCAGCTGGAGGCACTGGAAGAACCCGGCGGCATCGGGACCATCCGCCACTCCCAGAAGGAAGGCATAGCGCTCCGATTGCTGGACCTTACCGTTGCCCTGGATGACGGCACGGTTGTTATCAGTGAGACGGACGTCCTCATTAGGCCCAGCGAGAGGGTGCTGATCGTCGGGGAATCAGGAACCGGGAAGAGCACGCTCGTGCGCGCAATCGCGGGCCTTTGGCCCTGGGGATCAGGCGAAATCGCCACGATGAAGGACGCGTGCATGTTTCTCATGCCGCAACAACCCTACATGCCGCTGGGCAGCCTGCGTCGTGCAATGACCTGCCCCATGCCCGCCGGAAGCGTGACGGACACCGAACTGCGGAACCTCATGGCTACCACGGGCCTTGGGCACCTGGTGCCGCGCCTCGACACCCTGGAACCCTGGCATCAGGTCTTGTCCGGAGGAGAGAAACAGCGCATCGCCTTCGTGCGCCTGTTCCTAAGCCAACCCGACATCGTCATCATGGACGAAGCCACCTCGGCACTGGATCCGGATAGCCAGACGCTCATGATGAGCCTGCTGGCAGACCGGCTTCCCGACGTTGCGGTAATCAGCATTTCCCACAGGCCGGAGCTGGCGGTGTTTCATGATCGGCAATTGCGTTTTGAGCATCGCCCGGGTGGCTCGCAATTGGTGAGCGACATTACTCTTCCACCCTCCAAGCGCCGCCTTGGCAACCTGCGCTCGCGGCTGGGCCGCCTGGGTGGACGGGCCAAGCACGCCTCCGAGCCTCCCCATACCGGCACGCAGCGCGAGAACGCGACGCCTTAGCGCAGGCGGATGCCCGACACCCTTCGGCGACATATCGATTGACTCGGGTCGCGTCCTCTCGCAGGCCGGAGCCGCTCGCTCTCAAGTGACCCTTGCGCGCGAACCGAGCTCAACTTTCATCCGGGGGCCGCCGACAAGAGTGCGTCCCTGGCCCTCCGCTGCGGATTTCAACTGCGCTGCTCATCCCATGATGGGAGAGCAACGCGAGTGACCAGAATTTAAGCTCGCCTATCACTCCCGCCTGTGAACCCGCGCGAAAATCGACCTGTCCCGATGCAGGAACCCACTCACTTCTGTCGGATCAGCAGGCCGTCGAGTCGAGGGAATCCCTGAATTCCGCAAGATAAAACCAGCGCTAGAATTGTCGCTGCAGACGCTGCCTGAGGCGCAGTCGGCATGTCGGGCGGACACATCTGGTCCGTGCTCCCTGGTAGCACTGAAGTGGAGCCTGGCAGTTACCCTTAGGACGTGTTTCCGGCAGCTTGGCCTTGGGCGTCATGCTCTGGGGCCTCGCGGCCTGCAACCAGCAAACGGCGAACTCGCAACGCGGCATCGTGGAAGGCCTCGTCGTGAAATGCACCCAGAGCCTTCCCGAGTTCACTACGGGAAGGAAGAAGCTTCTCACCAAGGGCAGGGACCCGGCGCTGTGCTCTAGCGTCTGGGGGCGCCTGCAGGAATGGGGAAAGGAAGTGTCCACGCTGGGTTGTCCACAGGGACAACCAGCACGTCTCGGACGAACTCCTCCGGGCCTTCCCCTCAAGAATGAATAGCGCCATTCGCGCGTGCGTCAGCGAATAAGGCTGGAGAGCACCATCCTCGGAGCAGCTTCCTGCGGCCCGCGCATCCTTCAGGCGCTCTGCATCCCAAAGCGCGATTTGACGTCCCCTGTCGTCGGCGAGGCCATGTGCGCCAGCAGGGCGCGAGCGGCGTCAGGCAGCTGGCTGCCGGCACTGATGCCGCCGGAGAACACGGTGATCGTCTGGATCTCGGCGGGAAGCGGCCCGATGACCCTAATGCCCGGCAGGTTCATCAATTCGCTCAATTGCTGGAATCCCAACTCCACCTGGCCCGCGGCCACCAGCGACCCAACCGGAATACCGGGCGGCGGCACGACGATGCGACTGCGGATCGCTTCCAGGATGCCCCAGCGCGCGAACATCTTTTCCAGGTATACGCCGCTGGGCCCGGTGGAGTAACTCAGCGTGCTGGCGGCCAGCACTGCCCGCCTGACCGCCTCTTCTGAGGAAACATCCGGTGCCACTGCACCGCTACGAACGGCCATGGCGACGCCAGATTTGACGATATCCACTCGGCTTCCTGGCAGAAGCTTGCCGTCGGCGATCAGCTTGTCGATGGCCGTGTTGGCAAGCACCACAACGTCGACCGCCTCGCCTGCCTGGACGCGCTTGGCAACATCCACGCCACCAGCGGCCTGCGTTACAACCCGCACGCCGTAAACCCGCTCGAATTGGTTGGCCAACTCGCGCAGCACCTCACGGGCGGCCATGGAAGACAACAACTGCAGAACGACTTGCGACATGTTTCACCCCCGGGCATCGGGTCAGTTTGGCTCACTGCACAATCTACTCGAAACGGGTGCGCAACCGGGAGTCCACTGCGCTAGTGGCTTAACGGCGCAATCCATAGGTCAATTCCAAAGTCGATTGCAGAGTCATCCCGTTAGGTACGCGAGGCACCGCATTCTCAGGCATTCGCACCTGCCGGACCGTCCGCTTGGGCAAACGCACGGCCGAAATGCAGCCGCCTGCACACGGCGCTGTACCGCCGTCCTCCCGTCGAGCGCCGTGGCCATCGGAGTCTCCCCGGCCCGGCGCTTGCTGCAGATCCGAGAGGCCAACCCCGTGTATGCGCTGGCAGGCGTTAGCCCAAGGGCTGCTACGGAGACATCCAGCTGCTTTCTTGCAGCTGTCCCGTAGCGACAGGGCACGCGCGTGTTGGCCCGGGATGTGGCGCTGCAGGGGCAGGCGATGACACGCGGGGGCTGTGTAGCCCTGTGCCACGGCTCCGGCAATCGCGATGAGCGCAAGTATCCGAACGCCGAACGATTCGACATCGCGCGCCGGCCGAAGAGGCATTGGGATTTGGCGGAGGCGCGCACGCCTGCCTGGGCTCGATGATCGCGCACCTGGCCACGCGCCCGGTCGGGGCGGAGTTTCTCAGGTCCGTACCGGACTTTACGCGTGCCGGGACACCGTTGGCGTGGGTACAGTTCGCCGCGTTCCGCAGTCCGCTTAAGCTGCAACGGGTGCGGTCCGCGTAACGAGACCGGCCGACTCTCTGGAGCGCTATTGCCTACCCAGACCCTGGGCGACGCGGGAGAGGAACATTTCCATCTTTTGGTGCCCGAGCTCAGTCATGCGCACGTACATGCGACGCGCGTCGTTCGAGTCGGGCTCCTTCAAGATCAAGCCCAGATCAGTAAGCTCATCTATGCGACGTAGCGCCGTGGTGACCGGGCACTTCGCCGCCAGGCAGAGCCCGCTGACGGAAGTCCGACGTCCGGAGAGCTCCAGGGACATTAATTCCGTGAGGATTTCCCAGGAACTCTCAGACAGGGTTGACCCCTGGAACACCTCGCGACGTGTTTCCTGCAGCTGCCAGATAAATCGCAGGGTAAGCTGGCGTTCGTCGGACTGAGTGCCCGGCACCTCACGCATTGCGATGGGTGCGCGGGGTGGTGATACCTGCATTTCTCGAATCTGCTTGACCAACTGACCTGCCAGATCTGCCACCTGCTGCAGGTCGTCCAGGGGCTCGCCGGCATCTGCCCGGGAGGCCAGCCGCCGCAAGGTCTCAGCGCGAAGCACCGCGCGGGATACCGTTCGCTGCAGGTCCGCTGGAGAGACCGGCTTCTGCAGGTATTCCATGGCATCAAGTCGCAGGGAGTCGATAGCCGACTCCAGGGTCGCAATACCGGTGATCACTACCAGTTGCAACCAACCGCGCTCCGGGAATCGCTCGCGAATCGCCCGCATCAGATCGATGCCGTTCAGTGCGGGCATCTGCAGGTCAGTAACTAACACGGCGCAATCCGGCATCGAATTCAACTGCTCAAGCGCTGACTCCGGGCTGGTGACAGCCGTGCAGGCATATCCGGAGGCGGATAGCACGCTGTCATAGATTTCCAGCACCAGTGGATCGTCATCCACCAGCAGGACTTGATTCATCTTCCGGTCAGGCATCCCGTTACTCTCCACCGCGAAAAGCCATCTGGAAGCGATCGCTTCCGAGGCGTTACAGCTCCGACTTTCGAGTTCGACCTGCACGCCCCGCCTGGTCGCCGGGAACAACCGCCTGCGTGGTTCGCCTTCAGCCGGATCGCCCCAGACCTGGACAAGCCGGGTGCTCCCGAGCCTCCACTGGGCGGCAACGCTCCGGCTTCCCCTCGGCAAGGCGCGGAGCCCGAGCGGCGAGAAGCACCGCACGCGGCACCGGCTCTAACGCGACGCGAGCTCAATACACGGCGTAAACAGCTCTCCAATCCTATCCGACAAAAAGCTTACAGATGCCTTCTACGTAGTATTTTCAAATACTACTCCACAAAATAACCATTTTGGAAGTTATCTGCAGCGCTAGCGCGAAAATTCGAAGTATTGCCCTTGCGCATCGTGATGGCCCGCGGCCCAGAGCACCCGTCCGAGGGGGCTTTCACGGGTTTTGACGCCATCGAGTCCAGCCGCCCGGAGTTCTAGGTACTTGCCACGCTCGTCCTGCGCAAAAGACGGATTTTACGGCCTTTTTTCTCCCACATCCCTGTCGCAACAGGATTTGGATCCCGCCATATCGGCGCAGCAGACAGGGTATCGGCGGCATCAACCCGGCGAGTCATTCCCGGCACACCCGTCTTCGACGGCGTGGAAGCCCTGAAGGGCTATGCCTTGAGCACGATGCGCTCTTCCTTAACGCCTACATCCCCCTATCCAACACAGCAGCCGCGACCGTCGTGCTGGAGGCGACGGCCTAAGGGCCTGAGGCGGTTTGGCCCTTGCGGGACCGCCTCCTCTCACTGGCGATCGGCCGGCTTTCCGGCTGGAGGTCGAACCCCAGCTCCCGCAGCACTTGGTGCAATTCCTGGCGGGAGTGGAAGTACTCCTCCTGCAGCTCCAAGCCCTCGCGAACGTCGAGGATGACTTCCGTTTGGTGCACCGCTTCCTGGCTGGCCATTCAGTGACTCCTGGCAGCAGCGCGGCGGCTGCCAACGGCGATCCCGCAAGTGGTCATGTGGACGCTTCCCCTGCAGTGGAGCCCTGTGACGGGCTTCTCATTACTTCTCATCCCATCATGCACGAAAAAAGTGCAAAAGATTGTAAGGGCTGTAATTTTTTATTCTGTAGGTGGGCCAGCCCCCCGAATTCGCTCCACCAGCGCCCCCACCTCGGCCGGGATCGCATCGCCCCGCCAGGCCACGTGCTGGTCCGGCCGGCTCAGCAGCAGCTTGTGGCGGTAGCAGGCTGGCACCTGCGTCGCCTCCACGTCCAGGACGACCAGCGGCACCTGCCGGGCGGCGGCCGCAGCACGCAGCGCGTCCACGGCCACGTTCCGCTCGAAGCGCAGCAACGTGTAGCCGGTACCGAGCGCGTCATACAGCGAGCGTCCGTCCGGGAGCCAGAGGTGGGGCGTCCGGCAGCCCGGCACGGTCGAGGGCGTGTACTCGTGCATCGTGTAGGCCGGCTGTGGCTCCCCGTCGTAGGCGATCAACGGCGAGCGGTCGTAGTAATAGCCATAGTTCAATCCCGCGCAGGCGAACTGCTGCACGTTGAGCGCATAGGCCGCCCGACCCACGGCCGCGCGCGCCTCGGCGCCCGCCGGCGAGTCCTGCTCCAGCTCCGCGGGAAGGCTGGTGCGTTCCCGAATCGCCCCGACGGCGTGCTTCATGGCGAAGCGGGAGACCTGTTCGGTGATGGGATGACGCTCGCGCTCGTGTGCGGCCAGCATCCCCTCGCCCCCCCACCCCTGAAGATGGGCCGCGAGCTGCCAGGAGAGGTTCATCGCGTCGGCGATCCCGGCATTCATGCCGTAGCCCGCGTAGGGCACCCAGAGGTGCGCGGCGTCGCCGCTGATGAACACGCGGCGATCACGGAAGCGATCCGCGACAAGCCGCCGGCCGACCCAGTCCTCCTTGGACAGCAGCTCGTACTGAAAGTCATCCCCCACGCCCAGCAGCTGGCGGAGGCAGCGATCGCGATCCACGGACTCAAAGTCCGGCTCGTGCGGCAGCAGATAATTATGCAACAGCCAGGTCTCGCGGCCATCGATGGCCACCAGGTTCCCCTGGCGCTGCGGACTATAGAGGTAGCTCATCCACGCATCGGGCTTGGTAAGTCGCGCGTAGAGGTCGGGAGCGCGGAAATACGTCGACTGCACGCGCTGGATCACCTCATCGCCGGTGAGCGTCGCGCCGATCCGCTTGCGCACCATTGAGCGCCCCCCGTCGCAGCCGACCAGGTATCGGGACCGCACGGTGTAGGTCCGCGCGTTCGCAAGGTCTCGTACGGTCGCCGTGACACCCGCCTCATCCTGCTGGAAGGTCTCGACCTCGGCGCGGCTGAGGATGCGCACGCCCGGCGTGCGGGCGGCGCGATCGAAAAGAATCGGCTCCAGGTATATCTGGTTGATGCGGTGGGCCGGCTCCGGCGTCGGCCAGCCGCAGTCCGGGCCGCCCTGGCGGGTATAGCGCTCGGTCCGGCACGGGATGGGAATGCGGGTGAGCTCAAACCCCGTGGCCCGCGTGCGAAAGACCACATCATTGGGATAGTCGTCCGGCAGACCCGCCGCCCGGACCTCTGCAACGAATCCCAGGCGCCGAAAGGTCTCCATGGTGCGGGAGGAGACGTGATTGCACTTGACGCTGGGCAGCTCGCCCGCCGCCCGCCGCTCCAGTACCACCACGTCAACGCCGCGGGCGGCAAGGTCCATCGCCAGGCACAGGCCGACGGGTCCGCCCCCGACGATGGCAACCGTTGCCTCGACCGGCGTGGTCATGAATCCGGATGCAGGTAGGACTGGGCCCAGCCCAAGCCGGATACGGTGCTACCCGCCGGGTGGTATTCGCAGCCCACCCAGCCGCCGTATCCCAGAGCATCCAGCTGCGACAGCAGCCAAGGGAAGTTGATCTCGCCGGTGCCCGGCTCGTGGCGGCCCGGATTGTCGGCGATCTGGATGTGGCCGATGACCGGCAGCAGGCGCTCGATGGTGCGGGCCAGGTCACCCTCCACGATCTGCATGTGATAGACGTCGTACTGGAAACCGATGTTCGGACGCGCGGCACGGCGGATGCACTCCACGGCGGCGGCCGAGGAGTCGATCAGGTACCCCGGCACGTCGACCCGCGTGTTGATCGCCTCCACCAGCACCTGGATGCCGTCCGGGGCGGCCAGGTCGGCGGCATAGGCCAGGTTCTGGACGAAGACCTCCCGGCAGGCGGTCACCGGCACCGCCTCGGGTTGCAGGCCCGCCATCACGTGGATCCGGGAGCAGCCCGTCACCCGTGCGTAGTGCAGTGCCTGGGGGAAGGTATCCCGGAACTCCTGGATGCGGCCGGGCAGCCCGGCGATGCCGCGCTCCCCCGCCGCAGCGTTCCCGGGCGGCGCATTGAGCAGCACCTGTTTGAGGCCATGGCGCAGCAGGCGCTCCTGGATGGCCTCGGCCGGCACGGCGTAGGGGAACTGGCACTCCACGCCCCGGAAGCCGGCCGCGGCGGCCGCATCGTAGCGGGCCAGGAACGGCAACTCGGTGAAGAGCGTAGAAACGTTAGCGGCAAGTTGTGGCATCAACGCTAAAATAACCGCCTAACCGCGCCCCCGCCAGCCGCCTGGAAACGCCGGCGGCGCCGGACGGATGCTAGGCTTGAAGAAAACCGGGGGAACACAGTTCATGGCCATTATCGTTACCGGCGCCTCGGGCGGATTCGGTCGGGCAGCCGCCGAGCTGCTGCTGACCAAGGTCCCGCCATCCGAGCTCATCTTCACCACGCGCAAGCCGGCGGGCCTTGCCGACCTGGCCGCGCGCGGCGCTGCCGTGCGCTTTGCCGACTTCGACGACCCGGCCTCGCTGCCCGCCGCCTTCGCGGGCGGCACCCAGATGCTGCTGATCAGTACCGCCCGCGTGGGCTCGCGCGTCGGCCAGCATGCCAACGCCATCCGCGCCGCTGTGCAGGCCGGCGTCAAGCACATCGTCTACACGTCGATCCTGAACGCCGCCAATCCAACCAACCCGGCCATCGTGAAGCTCGACCATCGCGCGACCGAGGAGCTGATCGAAGCCTCCGGCGCCGCCTGGACGTTCCTGCGCGACAGCCAGTACGCGGAGGCCATCGCCGCCGCCGTCGTGCCGCCGGCGCTGGCCTCCGGCGTGCTGCCCGATAATGCCCACGACGGCCCGATCGCCTTCGTCTCCCGCGAGGACTGCATCGCCTCGGCCGTCGGCGCGTTAACCACCCCGGGGCACGAGTACAAGGCCTACGACATCACGGGCCCGGAGCTGCTGAGCTTCCCCAAGGCCATCGCGATGGCAGTGGAAATCAGTGGCATCCCGGTGCAGTACAAGCCGGTGAGCGATGCGGCGATGTTCGCCTATTTCGACTCCCTGGGCGTGCCGCGCCACGCGTCGGACGACCCGGTGACCGCGCCCATACCCTGGTCCAGCGACGACATGGTCACCTTCGGGCAGTCCATTCGCGAAGGCTATTTCAACGTGCTCACGGACGCCGTGGAGCAGTTGACCGGCCGCAAGGCGCGTACGCTGCGCTCGGTACTGATGCAATTCAAGGACAGCTGGCCCAAGAGCACCCAATCATGAAGCACACCTCCATCGCACTGTTTAGCCTCGCCCTGCTGCTCGCCGCCTGCGCCAAGCAGGCGCCACCGCCGGCCGCTTTGGCCCCCAAACCCGCAGCCCAGGTCGACGATGCGCGACTGGCGAAGGCCGACAGCGAGCCGCAGAACTGGATGGTCTATGGCGGCAACCAGCAGGCGCAGCGCTTCTCGGGCCTGAACCAGATAACACCCGACAACATCAAGGACCTCAAGCCCGCCTGGTCGATGGACTTCGACACCAACCGGGGGCAGGAATCCACCGCGCTGGTCGTCGATGGCGTGGTGTACGTGACCACCGCCTGGAGCAAGGTCTACGCGGCCGATGCCAAGACCGGCAAGGCACTGTGGGAATTCGACCCGAAGGTCGCAGGCCCCCACGCCGCGATGAACTGCTGCGACGTGGTGAGCCGCGGCGCCGCCGTCTACCAGGGCAAGGTCTATGTGGCCACGTTCGACGGTCGCCTGATCGCGATCGACGCGGCCAGCGGCAAGCAGGTGTGGAGCACGGCCACGTTCGACCCGGAATCCACGCACGCCATCAGCGGCGCGCCGCGCGTGGGCGCGGGCCTGGTATTCATCGGCAACAGCGGCGGGGAGTTTGGCGGCCGCGGCTACGTGAGTGCCTACAAGGCGGACACGGGCGAGATGGCCTGGCGCTTCTTCACCGTGCCGGGCGACCCGGCCAAGCCGGACGGCGCGGCCTCGGACGCGGTGCTGGCGAGCAAGGCGCAGGCGACCTGGTTCGGCAAGCCCAATGACTACCGCGGCGGCGGCAATGTCTGGAACTCCATTGTCTACGACCCGGACTTCGACCAGGTGTACCTGGCGACGGGCAATGGGTTCCCGTGGCTGCGCACCTTCCGCTCCGAGGGCAAGGGCGACAACCTGTTCATCGACTCGGTCGTGGCGCTGGATGCCAAGACCGGCGCCTACCGGTGGCACTACCAGGAAACGCCGGGGGACATCTGGGACTACGACTCCGTCGCGGACATGATCCTCGCGGACCTCAACCTCGGCGGGCAGGCACGCAAGGTGCTGATGCACACGCCGAAGAACGGCTTCTTCTATGAGCTGGACCGCAAGACCGGCGAGCTCATTTCCGCCGAGCCCTACATCGCCGGCATCAACTGGGCCAAGGGCATCGACAAGAAGACCGGCCGCCCGATCATGAATCCGCTCGCCTGGTACGACTCGCGCAAGCAGCCGTTCACCGCGAGCCCCGGCGAAGGTGGCGGCCATTCGTGGGCACCGACGGCGTTCAGCCCCAAGACGGGCTTCATGTACCTGCAGGCCAGCGACTACAGCTCCGCACGGCACGTGCCGCGGCCGACGTACGAGTACGTGAAGGGCCTGGACAACATCGGCACCTATCACTTCACCAACCACGCTCCGGGCCAGGCGGCCCCGAACCCGGACCCGAACGCGCCCAAGCCGGCCAACTACCTGCTGGCCTGGGACCCGGTGGCGCAGAAAGCGGCGTGGAAGATGCCCGGCCTGGGCGGGGCGGTCATGGCCACGGCCGGTGGCGTCGTGTTCCAAGGCCACAGCCGCAACGTGGTGATGGGAGAGCTCGTCGCCTACCGCGCCGACACAGGCGAGAAGATCTGGAGCCACGAGACCCCCAACGCGGTCGCCGGTGGCGTCGTGAGCTACGCGGTGGACGGCGAGCAGTACGTGCTGGTCACCACCGGCCAGGGCGGCGGCAGCATCATCGCCGGCACGCCTGACGTGCGTGCCCGCCAGAACGGCCGGCTGGTTGCCTTCAAGCTGGGCGGCACCGCGACCCTGGCGGGAGATCCGCCCGCCGCCGGACCGCCGGTCGTCGTCGCCGAGGACTTCACGGCCGACTCGGTCAAGGTCGGTGCGGACCTCTACCTCAACCGCTGTGCGCGCTGCCATGGCATCAATGCGATGTCGCCCAACATCCTGCCGGACCTGCGTCGCTCCGCCGCGCTGGGCAGCAAGGACGCCTGGCGCAGCATCGTCGAGGACGGCGCGCTGCAGAACACCGGCATGATCGCCTGGAAGCGCTTCCTGCCCGAGGGCGGCGCCGAGGCCATCCGCGGCTACGTCGCCGGCCAGGCCAGGGTGGAAGCGGCGGCACTGGCGGCCCGCAAGCCATGAGCGAGACGCGCAGCCAAGCCGTCTACGCCTACCTGCAGCGGCTGCAGCAAGAACTGTGCGCCACTTTTAGTGGCGCGGGATTCGAGGGCGAGTTCCTGCTCGACCCCTGGCAGCGCGACGGCAGCGAGCAGTCCCTGAGCGGCCGTGGCGTCACGGCCGTACAGGAGGGCGGCGCGGTCTTCGAACGGGCGGGCGTTGCGCTGTCGGATGTCAGCGGCAGCAAGCTGCCCCCCGCCGCGACGGCCCGCAATCCGCAGCTGGCAGGCAGAAGCTACCGCGCGATGGGCGTCTCGGTCGTCATGCATCCGCGCAATCCCAACGCCCCCACGAGTCACCTGAACGTGCGCTTCTTCAACGCCGGTGACGTGTGGTGGTTCGGCGGCGGCTTCGACCTCACGCCCTACCTGGTCTTCGAGGAGGACGTGGTGAGCTGGCACGAAGCGGCACGCGCCGCCTGTGTCCCCTTCCACGCGGATCTGTACCCGCAAGCACGCGCCACCTGCGATGAGTACTTCTACATCAAGCATCGCGCCGAGGCGCGCGGCATCGGCGGCATCTTCTACGACGACCTCAACGAGCAGACGCCGCAGTTCGGGATGAGCTGGGAGCGCTGCTTTGAGTTCATGCGAGCCGTGGGCAGCGGGTACCTGGCGGCCTACCGGGAGATCATTGCGCGGCGCCGTGATCTACCCTTCACGGACCGCCAGCGCAGCTACCAGCTCTATCGGCGCGGCCGATACGCGGAGTTCAACCTCGTGCTGGATCGGGGCACGCTCTTCGGGTTGCAGTCCGGGGGGCGCACGGATGCGATCCTGATGTCGATGCCGCCGGTGGCCAACTGGTCCTACCGTTCCCCGGACGCGGACCTCGACGGGCAGCTCCTGCCCTACCTGACCGGCCTGCGCGGCCAGGACTGGCTCGCGGCCTGACGGCCGGCGGCGCGGGATACCACCACGCCGCCCTACCGCGCTGCCCCCGTCGCGAACCAGCCCAGCGGCTGATGCGCGAGCGCGATGCCGACGATCTGCGCAAAGACCACGAGTGCCGCGCCATAGCAGGCGACCCGGACCCACGGCGTGCGAGCACGCTTGAGCGCCAGGCTCCCCAGCACCATGTAGAGGACCAGCAGCCCGATCTTGGTCGCCAGCCAGCGGTTGGCAAACAGCCCGGCGGGCAGGAGGGTGAGGAGCATCAGCGCCGCGGTCAGCAGCACCGCATCGATGGCGTAGCTGGCGTAGCGCAAAGGCGCGCTCATTGCCCAGCGCAAGCCGCCGATCACGCAGGCGCCACGCAGGGCAAAGAGCCCGCCGCTCAGGACCACCGCCCCGATGTGCGCCGCAAGAATCTGCGGGTAGAAATCCAGCACGCTTGCCTCTACTGCTTCGCAGCAGCGTGAACCGGCATAGCACAACGGGCGGGCGGGCCAGGGCTGCCGACTTCGGCGTCGTCAGGCCACCCCGCGCGCACCCGCTGGCAACCCACCCGCCAGGACGATTGCCCCGACCCGTGCTTGGCGCCGCCTGCGGGACTCAACGCAAGGGCAGCTCGTGGGCGCCGACCCACACGCCGTGCACCTGCGAGCTCACACGGAACGGCAGGATCACGCGGGCGATGTCCCCGTCGCCCAGGCGCTGGGCATCGGCGATGATGAGCTCCGAGCGCATCTCGGCGTAGTTGGACGCAATGCCCACCAAGTAGCCGTCGCCCTCCTCGCCCCGGCCGCGCGGCACGAACGAGCACTCCTGCAGGTTGTGCGTCGGGCCGGCGAAGTAGGCGTCGGTCTTGCCCGTGGCGATGTCAAAGCGACCGTAGCAATTGGTCATGCGCGCCGGCGCACCGGGACCCGAAGCCGCCTGATCGTAGGGACGCTGCGGATCGTTGTAAGCGGTGTACAGGTAACGCGTCGGCAGGCTGAGCACCCGCGGATCCACCTTGCCCAGATCCCCGACCTGCATCGGCCAGAGGATCTCTTCCTTGTAGTTCTCGTCCCTGGAGTCCAGGTCCATCGTGATCTTGCGGATGAAGGCGCGCGCCTTGGCCGGATTGAACGGCGAGCCATCCACGGGCGGGAAGAACGGGAAGAAGTTGGAATCGTAGAACGGCGCGTAGAGGATGACCTTGTTGCCCTCGGTGTGCGCGTTGAACGTGTGCATCATGCAGCGCTCGGGCCCCTTGAACCAGCGCATGTCCTTGGCGTCCCCGTCGCGCGGAATCACGCCGATGTAGCTGGGCTTCGTCTCGTCCCAGCCCCAGTGGATCTTGCCGTCCTTCAGGCGCTGCTCGCCCGTGACGTAACCCCCGAACGGGATGACCACGTGGCGGTGGGTGATCGCCATGTCATGGATGATGCTGACGTAGGGGACCTTGACGCGCACTTCATGGCGCACCTGACCGCCCTTGTCGATCGTGTAGATGAACAGGTCATCGCTGGCGAGGCCAGTCGCCTCATAGCCAAAGGCGATCATCTCGCCCGACAACGGGTCGAGCTTGGGGTGCGCGGTGAACGTCTCGCTCTTCCACTTGCCGTGGAAGTCCCACGTGCCCTTGGTCTCCAGCGTGTTGGGGTCGATCTGGTAGGGCAGCCCGTCCTCCTTCAGGGTGAAGAGCTTGCCGGCATGGGCCAGGGGGGCGGTGTTGGAGACCGTCCGCAGGTTCGGGCGCTTGGGGTCCCGCACGCTCGGGTCGTCGGTGTAGGGGTTGCGGTAGTAGCCGTAGAGCTGGCGGCGGGCGGCCCGTTCCTGCTCGAAGCGGTGGGTCTGGACCCAGCGCCCCCGGTAATCGACCTTGCCGCCCTTGATCCGGAAACTGGTGACGTAGCCGTCGGCGTTCAGAATGGCGTCGTCGCGGTACTTGGGGGGGTAGTACCATTCGGCCCCGACCCGGTAGAAGGCCCCGTCCAGGTCCTCGGGGATCTTTCCCACGACCTCGCAGTCGTCGACGGAGGTTTCCGCCCGGATGGGGGCGCCGAAGCCCCGGTGGGTGGCCTGGGTGAAGAGATCGGACATGGCGAAGCCCCTGTTTTGGTCGTTTTGCCGACTTTAGCGCAAAAGTCCTACACCCGGCCCTGTGAAGGGGTATGCTCGACGCTGATCGTTTGCGTCCGTGTGTCGTTCCCCCGCGCCTTTACAGGTGCCTGAGCTCGAGCCGAACCCACCTTCGATCAGGTGACAGGAATACGTTCGATGGCTCGTGAGACGCTCTCTCCCTGACTTCGCTTGCTGCTCCTGCCTTTGCTTCGTTTTATAGAGAGACTTTTCATGACCAAGATTTATGTGGGCAATCTGCCCTTTTCGGCCAGCGAGCAGGATCTGCGCGCGCTGTTCTCCCAGCACGGCACCGTTGAGTCGGTTGCCCTCCCGACCGACCGCGAGACGGGTCGTCCGCGCGGCTTCGGCTTCGTGGAAATGAGCCAGGCCGATGCCGCCCGCGCCATCCAGTCCCTGAACGGTCAGGACATGGGCGGTCGCTCGCTGCGCATCAATGAGGCCCAGGACAAGCCCCGCACGGGCGGCGGCGGCGGCGGCGGCGGTGGCGGTGGCTATCGCGGCGGCGGAGGCGGCGGCGGCGGCGGCGGTGGTGGCGGCGGTCGCTGGTAAGCGATTGCTGTAGCCCCCAAAGCTACGAAAGGCCCGGAGTAATCCGGGCCTTTTTCGTTTACGGGGACGCGCGCAGGACGCGCACCGGCGCAGGCGCAGGCGCAGCAGGATGACGGGAGCGACCAGGCGCGACACGACCTTCTTGTAGCGGTCGTGCTCCGGGGGATCCATCTCCCGCAGGGGGCTGAACGTCTGGCTCGTCCTGGCCGTGGCGAAATCCACCAGGCCGATGCCCTGGGCGGAACTGAAGCACTGCCAGTCCCGCAGCACGGCCCGCGCCAGCGCATGGCCGTTAAGGCAGTGCAGGCCATGCCGGCTCGAACGGCAGACCGGGCCCGCCGCTCGCCTGCGCGCGTAATACGGACACGGATCCGACCGCATTTCCGCGCTGTACGGATCGCCATCAAGCTCGGGCAGAAAGGCGTTCCCGCAGAAAATCAGGCTACATGCCGGTGGCTGCGCCGAAGGCGTAACATTGCGCGCAGTGGGGGCGCGGCTTGTCGCCCGAGAGAACCCCACGAAGGACAAGGTTTCATGACTGAACCCGCACTGCGCGAACTGCTTGCCGCCCTGCATGCCCGGCTGCAGGAAACCGACGCCCCCGACAGCGAGACGCGCCAACTGCTGAAGTCGGCGCTGCAGGACATCGAGGGCACGCTGGGCCGGGGCGACGCGGCCAGCGCCTCCGCCGTGGAGCGCCTGGAGCAGGCCGCCGTCGGCTTTGAGGCCGAGCACCCCACGCTGGTCGTCGCCCTGCGACGCCTGATCGACGCCCTGGGCAAGGCCGGGATCTAGCCCCCATTCCGCGCTGAAACCGGCGGCGATATCACCGCCGGGACTACCCCCCTTTCCCCCAGTTCGCACCCGCCCTGGCGGGCCTTGCCGGTATCACGCCCTCGCACAGTGGTGACCGCACCGGCGCTCCGTGACTTACAGCAAGGATCGTCCCTGTTCAGAAAAAGCCTACAGGCCGTGAGGACCTCGCACGTTCCGGCACCTACACGATCCAGCAAGTCTCCCAGCAGGCCCCGACCCTGCAGTACCGCTCGGCGAACCCCCGCAACACCGCGCTGACCATCCGCGGCCTAGGCCAGCAGGTCCTGCTGCTCGGGATGCCGCCGCAGGTAGGCGGCGGCATAGGAGCAGGCTGGCACGAGCTTCAGGCCCCGCTCGCGCACGAACGACAACGCCGCCTGCAGGAGCTGGGCGGCGATGCCGCGGCCACCCACGGCGGCTGGCACGCCGGTATACGTGATCGTGAGCACGGGACCCGCCAGTCGGTAGATCAGCTCGCAGCGCTCGCCTTCCACCACGACCGTAAAGCACCTGGCGAGCGGGTCATGGAAGATCGGCAGCGGCTCCTGCGGGCTCATCGGCGGCCTGCCGCTAGCCCATGCTGCCGAAGCGTCCGGCCTGCAGGTCCGCGAACGCCTGCTCGATCTCCTGGCGCGAATTCATCACGAACGGGCCGTAGCCGGCGATGGGCTCCAGGATCGGCTCGCCCGCCAGCACCAGCAGCACGCTGTCGCGCAGCGCATGCACCGCAAGGTTGGCGCCGGACGTCGAATAGACCGCTAGGTCGGCCTCGCCCAGTTCCTGCGAATCCCCGAGCCTGAGCGCACCGCGCAGCAACGCGAGCGAGGCGCTCCAACCCTCCGGGATGGGCAGCTGCAGCGTCGCCCCGGCGGCCAGGCGCAGGTCCCACACTGCCAGCGGTGTGTGCGTGGCCGCCGGTCCCCGCTGCGCGTCGAATTCGCCCGCGATGACGCGCAGCTGCCCCGCCCCGGCCGGCAATGCCACCGCAGGGATATCGGCATTCAGGATCGTCTGGTAGCGCGGCGCGACACCCTTGTCCCGCGCCGGCAGGTTCACCCACAACTGGGCCATCTCCAGCAGGCCACCGCTGCGCGTGAAGGCCTCCGAATGGAACTCCTCGTGCAAGAGGCCGGACGCAGCCGTCATCCACTGCACGTCGCCCGGTCCGATGGTGCCGCCGTTGCCTGCGGAGTCGCGATGCGCGACCTCGCCGCTGTAGACGATCGTGACGGTCTCAAAGCCGCGGTGCGGGTGCTCGCCCACGCCGCGCGGCTGCGCAGCCGGCCCGAACTGCTGGGGACCCGCGTAATCCAGCAGCAGGAAGGGACTCAGGTGGCGGCCCAGGCGATCGTAGGAAAACATCGTCCGCACCGGGAACCCGTCACCCACCCAATGCCCCGGCGGGCTGTGGTAGATGCCGATGAGTGCCTTCATGGCGCCCTCAGCCCCGGCCCACGAACGGCATCGTGGTGGCCATCACGGTCATGTTGAGGACATTGGCATCCAGCGGCAGCCCGGCCATGTACAGCACGGCGTCGGCCACGTGCTTCACGTCAAAGGTCGGCTCGGGCTTGAGACTGAAGTCCGCCTGCAGCGTGCCCTGCGAAAGCGGGATGCCCAGCTCCGTCAGCACGTTGCCGATATCGATCTGCCCGCAGGCGATGTTGTGGCGCCGGCCTTCCAGGGCCGTGGACTTGGTCAGTCCGCTCACGGCGTGCTTGGTGGCGGTGTAGGCCACCATGTTGGGCCGCGGGGTAACCGAGGCAATCGAGCCGTTGTTGATGATGCGGCCACCCTTCGGATCCTGCGCCTTCATCACGCGGATCGCCGCCTGCGTGCACAGGAAGGCCCCGGTCAGGTTCGTATCCACCAGGCGACGCCACGTCTCTAGCGGCAGATCCTCGATCGGGGTCGGCGGCGCGGCGGCGCCGGCGTTGTTGAACAGCAGGTCGAGCCGTCCGAAGACCTCCACCGTACGGTCGAACAGCGCGGTGACCGACTCCGGCTGGGTGATGTCGGCCTCGATCGCCAGCGCCGATGGCCCGGCCTCATGCGCGGCGTGGTGCAGGGGATCACGGCGCCGTCCGGCCAGCACCACGGCATAGCCGGCCTGGGCCAGCGCGATGGCGACACTGCGGCCGATACCGGAACCGGCTCCCGTGACTAGGGCTACTTTTTTCTTCATCGCCGGCTCCTGGCAAACTCGCTGCGTAAGGCTGCCAAGCCTACCCTAAAGGCCGGCATGACTGGCTCCGGCGCCGCACGGTAAGATCCGCGGGCGGCCCCGGCACACACCCGAATGCAAGCCGGTCCAGCCGCCCAGGACAACCTTAACTCTCTTGGGGCTACCAAGCATGCCGAGTCCTCTCCGTCGCGGCGCCGCAGCGCTGCTCGCCGCGTTGGCGGCCCCCCTGCTCGTGCTCGCCGCGGAACCTGCTCCGCCGGCCCGCGCGATCGCAGCGGCACCGGCCTTCACCAGCCAGCAGCTGATGGCACCCCCGACCACGGACTGGGTGACCAATGGCGGCAACCTCTACAACCACCGCTATTCGCCCCTGACGCTGATCAACAAGAGCAACGTCCAGAACCTCAAGGCCAAGTGGCGCACTCACCTCAAGGGCTCGGGCATCGGGGCGCAGTACTCCGGCCAGGGCCAGCCGATCGTGTACGACGGCGTCCTGTACATCAGTACCGGCCAGGACGACGTGTTCGCGCTGGACGTGGAAAGCGGCGCCCTGCTGTGGCACTACGAGGCCAAGCTGGATCCTGCCCGCGTGAAGGTCTGCTGCGGCTGGGTCAACCGCGGCGTCGCGCTGGGCGACGGCAAGGTCTACGTCGGCCAGCTGGATGCCAAGCTCGTCGCGCTGGACCAGCGCACCGGCAAGGTGCTGTGGTCGATCCAGGCCGAGGACCCGCTGCAGGGCTACAGCCTCGTCAGCGCGCCGCTCTACTACGACGGCATGGTGATCACGGGCTTTGGCGGCGGCGACATGGGCATGCGCGGGCGCATCAAGGCCTACGACGCGGCCGACGGCCGGCTCAAGTGGACCTTCTACACGATCCCTGCCCCGGGGGAATTCGGCCACGACACCTGGCCCGCCGACAGCGACGCTTGGAAGTACGGCGGCGCGTCGATCTGGCAGACGCCGGCCGTGGACCCGGAACTGGGGCTCCTCTATTTCTCCACGGGCAACGCGGCGCCGGACTTCAACGGCTCCACGCGCAAGGGCGACAACCTCTTCACGGTCTCCCTTCTCGCGCTGGACGTGAAGACGGGCGCCTACAAGTGGCACTTCCAGCAGGTGCACCACGACATCTGGGACTACGACTCGCCCAACCCGGTCGTGCTGTTTGACGCCAATTTCGGCGGCCAGCCGCGCAAGGGCATCGCCGAGGTCTCCAAGACCGGGTGGGTCTACCTCCTGGACCGTGCCACCGGCAAGCCGCTGCTGGGCATCGAGGAGCGGCCCGTGCCGCAGGAGCCACGCCAGCACACCGCGCCCACCCAGCCCTACGTGGTGGGCGACGCGGTCGTCCCGCAGCAGATGGACTACGCGCCGGAGGGCTTTGAGCTCGTGAACCAGGGGCGCATCTTCACGCCGTTCTGGGACAAGGTCGTGCTCTACAAGCCGCAGATGGCGGTCAACTGGCCACCCAGTTCCTATGACCCGGAGACGAACCACTTCTTCGTGTGTGGCATCGATCACGTCGCCTCCTCGGTCAGCGACCAGAAGGACTTCACCCTGCCGACCTTCCAGGGCATGTACATGGGTGGCGGCGGTGCCAACCCCGGTGTCGCCCGGCGCGGCATCTTCTCGGCCGTGGACCTGAAGACCAACCGCATCGTCTGGCAGCAGCAGTGGCCCAACAGCTGCTTCAACGGCACGCTGGCCACCAAGGGCGGCCTGATCTTCGTCGGCCGCAGCGACGGGCGCCTGACCGCGCTGGACAGCGCCAACGGCAAGGGCCTGTGGCAGTTCCAGACCGACGCGGGCGTGGCCGCCTCGGCCAGCACTTTCCAGCACAAGGGCAAGCAGTACGTCGCGGTGCTCTCGGCCGGCACGATGTTCGGCGGCGGCAAGAAGGGTGACAGCGTCTGGCTGTTCTCCCTGGATGGCAAGATCGAATCGCTACCGCCGGAGACGCCGGCTGGTGCGGCCGCCGGCGGCGTGGACCTGCCCGCGGGCCCAGCGGACCGCGCGAAGGGCAAGGTGGTCTACCAGACGTTCTGTATTTCCTGCCACGGCGATGAGGGCATCGGCGGCCACGGCGGCGGCGCCTCGCTGGCCGGCGTCGGCAAGGATGTCCCGGGCATGGCCAATACGGCGTGGACCGGCCGCAACCAGATGCCGCCCTTCCGCGGTGTCCTGACGCCGGACCAGATCCGCGACGTGCTGGGCTACGTCTCGCAGGACCTCTTCAAGGCGGGCAAGTAGGCTAGGCGCTGGCGCCATCGGCTGGCACGGCGGTGCGCGGCGACCGCCGCGGTGACGCCGTGTCGAGCCCTACCGCGCGCCTCACCGGGCGGGTGGAGCCGCGCGATGCAACCGTCACGATGACCCCCTGGACACTGGCCAGGTCCGGCCCCCGCAGGGCGCCAAGTTCTACCTCCCGCTGACTCTGGGCGAGACGCTGCGCATCGAAAAGGGGGCGCTCGGCGCCTACCGCCTGACACGCGTCGTGGAACGCTGGACCCAGTGGCTGCGGGTCAGCCGGGTCAAATCGTCGCCGCGTCCGCAGAACTACCTAATGCCTGTCGCGAGAACCCATGGTCAGCACGCGGCACACGGCATACCATCCTTGTCTACTCCGGTTCCGCCACAGTTCACCCAGAGGCTCCGCTATGGCCACCATCCGTCGCATTCTCGTTGCCGTGAAGGACACCGGGGCACGCAACATGCCCGCCGTGCACAAGGCTGCACAGCTGGCCCGGGCCTTGGGCGCGAAGCTGGAGCTCTTCCACGCGATCTCCGATCCCGTGTACGTGGACGCGCTCGCCATCGCCGGCCAGACCGTCAAGCAACTGCAGAAGAAGTGGCATGACGCCCATATCGCCAAGCTGGAGAAGGTAGCGGAGAAACTGCGCGCCGAAGGCACGAAGGTCACCACCGCCGTCGAGTGGGACTTCCCCGCTTTCGAGTCGGTGCTGCGCCGCGCCGGCCGCACCAAGGCCGACCTCGTGGTTGCCGAGCGCCATGCGACGCGCCATGTCGCGCCGTGGCTGCTGCGTTTCAACGACTGGGAGTTGCTGCGACGCAGCCGCGTACCCGTGCTGCTGGTGAAATCCAGCCAGCCCTACGACCGTCCGGTCGTGCTGGCGGCGGTGGACCCGGTGCACAGCTTCGCCAAGCCCGCCCGGCTGGATGCCGCCATCCTGGGCATCGGCCAGCAGTTCGCCGATGCACTGAAGGGCCAGCTGCACGCCGTGCATGCCTTTGCACCGGCGACCGTGGAGGTCGACAAGCTCGACCTGAACCTGCCGAACCTCTCCGCGCACATCGAGGCCGAGGCGGCGAAGCTCGCCAAGGGCGCGATGGACAAGGAACTCAAGGATGGCGGCATCCCGCCGGCCCGCCGCCACCTGGTCGGCAAGCATGCCGTGGATGCGATCCCGGAGCTGGCACGCGAACTCGGCAGTGCGATCGTCGTGATGGGCGCGGTCTCCCGTACGGGCATCAAGCGCCTGCTGATCGGCAATACCGCCGAGCGCATCCTGGATTCCCTGCCCTGCGACGTGCTGGTGCTCAAGCCCGCCAGCTTCGCCGCCCGCGTACCGCGCGGCCGCCGCGGCGTTCAGTTCATCGCGACGCCGATGGTGACCTGAAGCGGCGGATCCCCCGCTCCAGCAGCACCAGCAGGCTCACGCCGAGGCCCGCATAGCCCATGCACAGGACAAACGCACCCACCTCGCGCTGCAGGCTGGGAACGGCCAGTGGCGTGGTACGCAGTGCCCCGCCGATCTGGCCCATCTGGCTGCGCGCGCCGGTCGCCGTCACCCGCGCCGCACCACGGCCCTTGACCACGAGCGAGCCGGAATAGACGACCGCGCCGTCATCCCTCGCGCTGCTGTCCTTGGCGACGGGCAAAGATTCCCCGCTCAGCAGGGACTCATCGGTCTCCAGGGCACTGGAGGAGAGCAGCGTCGCATCGGCAGCGATCCGATCCCCTTCCGCCAGCAGCAGCAGGTCGCCGCGAACAACTTCCCGCCCGGCAATCCGGACCGGTTGTCCGTCGCGAAGCACCAGGGCACGCGGACTGCTGCGGTCGCGCAGCGCATCCAGCACGTGCTGGCTGCGCCCCTGCTGCAGCACGGTAATGAGGACGGAAACGGTCGCGAAAGCGCACAGCACCGCTGCTTCGGCAGCCTCACCGACCACGGCGTAAATCACTGCCGCGGCTGCGAGCAGCGCGAACATCGGCTCGCGCATCACTTCGGCCACCACGCGCAGCAGCGAGCGCGGCGCATCCTGCGGCAACTCGTTGCGACCGTCCGCGACCCGCCGTCGCGCGGCCTGCTCGGAGGTCAAACCGGTCGGCGCCTCGCTCATCGTTGGCTTGTGCAGGGTCCGTGCCAGAACTGCGTTAAGAAAAGGCGCAGCACGGTAGGCACTTCTAATAATTGCCACGCAATCCGATACGTGGCAGCTTGAAAGTCTAGTCTCGTGCGGAGAATAGCCATGGAACATCGCTGGGGCGAACGCACGGCAGCGGATCTTCCGGTCTTGTTGGATTTGGGGTGCCCGCGTGAACGGTCCGCGCGGCTGCGCGACGTAAGCATCAGCGGTTGCCGCGTGGAACTGCTGAACCCCGACGCGGATTACTTCGACAGCGAGGTCGAAGTGATCCTGGCGACGATCACCGAGGAGGGGGAAGCCCTCCGCCTCTACGGCAGTATCGTCCGGCGTACTCCCGAGGAACTGGGCATAGAGTGGGCGGAGCTCGCCCCGCCCGGCATTCACGGGCTGCTGCAGCGGCTTAGTCGACCCCTCACAGATTCACTACCCGCCTGCGCCATGCAGGTCCAGGCCTGACTACCCGAGGAGTTCCGGATGAACCGTATTGGCAAACTGACACGGGGCAAGGCGCCGGCTCCCAAGCCGGCCGAATCCGTGCGACTGCTGAGCAGCACCGTGCGGCCCCTGAATCGCGATGTGATGGTGGAGAAGGCCGCCTACTACCATGCGGAGCGGCGTGGCTTTGAGCCGGGGCATGAGCTGGAGGACTGGCTCCAGGCGGAAGCAGAGATCGATGAGTTGATGCAGCACACCGACCCGAGTGAGTTCTTCGAGGATCTGGACTCCGGCAGCGAAGAGCGCCCCTGGTAAGGGGCGCTCGGCGTCGTCAGTCGCGGGAGAGGATCTCCGGCGTCACGTCGCGGACATCGTTACAGCCGGTGAGCGCCAGGCTCACCTGCATCTCGCGCGCCATGATCTCCAGCGCCGACGTCACGCCCGCGCGGCCGGCTGCGCCCAGTCCGTAGAGGAAGGCACGTCCCGTGAGCGCCGCGTTCGCGCCCAGCGCGACGGCCTTGAGGATGTCCTGGCCGGAACGGATCCCGCCATCGAAGAATACCTCGCTGCGACCGGCGACGGCCTCCACGACCCGCGGCAGCGCCGCGATGCTGGAAGGTGCGCCGTCCAGCTGTCGCCCGCCATGATTGCTGACCACCACGCCATCGGCACCCAGCAGCACCGCGCGCTTGGCGTCCTCCGCGTCAAGGATTCCCTTGATCACAAGCTTGCCCTTCCAGCGGCGGCGGATCTCCTCGAAGTCCTTCCAGGTCACCGAGGCGTCGAATTGCGTGGAGATCCACTGCGAGAGCGTGGCCACGCCCGTATGTGGCACCGCCGCGGCCAGGTTACCGAAGGTCTTGCGCTTGCCCATCATCACCCCAAAAGCCCACGAGGGCTTGGTGGCGATATCCAGCGCGTTGCGCAGCGTCAGGCGCGGCGGCACCGCCAGGCCGTTCTTGGCGTCCCGGCGGCGCAGGCCCGACACGGGGATGTCCACCGTGAGCAGGAGTACCGGACAGCCCGCAGCCTCCGCCCGATCCATCAGCGAGGCGGTGTAGCCGCGGTCCTTCATCACGTACAGCTGGAACCAGAACGGCGCGGTCGTGGCTTCCCGCACATCTTCGATCGAGCAGACCGATACGGTACTCAGGCAGAACGGCACGCCGAAGGCTTCCGCCGCCTGGGCAGCGAGGATCTCGCCGTCCCGGTGGACCAGGCCCGTCAGGCCCGTCGGGGCGATTGCAAGCGGCATGCTGGAGGTCACGCCCAGGATGTCCTTGCGCAGGGACTGGCTGGTCACGTCGACGAGCACGCGCTGGCGAAAGCGCAGGGCCTTCAGGTCCGAGAGGTTGCGGTTGAAGGTCAGCTCATCGTAGGAGCCGTGGTCGACGTACTCGAAAATGGAACGCGGCACGCGACGGCGGGCCACCTCGCGCAGGTCGGCAATGCTGTTAAGGACTCGCACCGATACCACTCCCTATTCTGTAGGCCTGACGGCAGGCCGCATCATACCGGCACGAACGTCCGGCCGGGCCGCGCCGTGGGTCAGTAGCCCTGCTGCCGGCTGACGCGCCCGGGCAGACTCTCGGCACTGGCGCCGGCCTCCAGCGCCTGGATCCGAAGGGCCAGCTGCCGGGCTGCGGGCTCAATGACGGTGTAGGCCGCCACGTGCGGAGTGACCCGCACGGCCGGGTGGCGCCAGTAGGGATGGTCGCTGCCCAGCGGCTCCTGCTCAAAGACATCCAGTGCGGCCGCCGCCACCTGCCCGCTCTGCAGCGCCTCCAGCAGCGCGTCCTCGGCCACCAGTGCACCGCGGCTGACGTTGATCAGGAAGGCCCCGCGCGGCAGCTGGGCCAGGCGGCGGGCATCGAAGAGCCCGCGGGTCAGCGGCGTCAGCGGTGCCAGCAGCACCAGCACGCGGCTGGATTGCAGAAAGCGCCCCAGTTCCTGCGCGCCGCTCGCAAGGTCGCTGCGCGTGCAGCCGTGGACCGGGAATCCCAGGCTGGCGAGGCGCGCCGCCACGGCGCGCCCCAGCACCCCCAGGCCAAAGATGCCGACCGGCCAGTCACTGCGCTGCTGCAAGGGCAACTCGCGCCACTGGGCCCGTGCCTGCTGCTGCGCGTAGCGCCAGCCTTGGGTAAACCAGTGCAGCACGGCGGCCGAGCAGTAGTCGGCCATCTGCTCGCCCATGCCCGCATCCTCCACGCGCACGATCGGCAGCGTGGGCGGCACCGCTCGGCTGGCCAGCAGGTCATCGACCCCCGCACCCGCGCAGAAGAAGGCCTTGAGCCGGGGCTGGTGGGTGAAGAGCGCAGGCGGCACCGCCCAGCCCACTGCGTAATCGGCTGCGGGACTGTCCTGCTGCCAGCGCTCCACCCGCGCATCCGGCAGGCAGGCCGCCAGCGCCTGCATCCACTCGGCGCCACGTGCTTCGTCCGGGTGGGATACCAGCAGGCGCAAGGGCGTGGGTGGGGCCGCAGCCACGCGCCTAGCGGGCGACCGGCATCGTGAATTCCGCGCCCTTGCCGATGCTGTCGGGCCAGCGCTGCATCACGCTCTTGTAGCGCGTGTAGAAGCGCAGGCCCTCCTCCCCATAGGCATGGTGGTCGCCGAACAGCGATTGCTTCCAGCCGCCGAAGCCATGCCAGGCCATCGGCACGGGGATCGGCACGTTGATGCCCACCATGCCGACCTCCACCGCGCGCGCGAACCCCCGGGCGACCCCGCCATCGGATGTGAAGCACACCGCCCCGTTGCTGTACGGATGCGCATTGATGAGCGCAACGGCACTGCGCAGGTCCGCGGCACGCACCACGGACAGGACGGGACCAAAGATCTCCTCGCGGTACACGGCGTGTTGCGGCTGGACGTGGTCGAACAAACTGCCACCCGTGAAATAGCCGCCTTCGCGGCCGGGCACGCGATAGCCGCGCCCATCCACCACCAGCCGCGCCCCCTCGGCCACGCCCTGCGCGATGTAGCCCTCGACGCGCGCCTTGTGCGCGGCGCTGACGAGCGGACCCATCTCGACGTCCGGCTTAAGGCCATCGCCGATGCGAAGTGTCCGCGCGCGCTCGGCCAGCGCCTCAACCAAGGGATCAGCGATGGCGCCCACGGCCACCGCCACGGATATCGCCATGCACCGTTCGCCGGCCGAGCCGTACGCCGCCCCCACCAGCGCGTCCACGGCTTGCTCCAGGTTCGCATCCGGCATCACGACCAGGTGGTTCTTGGCGCCGCCCAGCGCCTGCACGCGCTTGCCGTGGCGCGCGCCCGTCGCATAGATCTGCTGGGCAATTGCGGTGGAGCCGACGAAGGAGATCGCCGCCACCTGCGGATGGGCCAGCAGCGCGTCGACCGCCTCCTTGTCACCCTGCACGACGTTGAACACCCCGTCGGGGAGCCCGGCTTCGCGCAGCAATTGCGCCAGCAGCAGCGAGGCCGACGGATCCTTCTCCGAGGGCTTGAGTACGAAGCAGTTGCCGCAGGCCAGCGCCAACGGGAACATCCACATCGGCACCATCACCGGGAAATTGAACGGCGTGATGCCGGCCACGACGCCCAGCGGCTGGCGCAAATTCCAGTTGTCGATGCCGCCACCCACGTTGTCGGAATGGCTTCCGGTGAGCAGCGCGGGCACGCCGCAGGCGAACTCCACCACTTCGATGCCGCGCGTGACTTCCCCGCGCGCATCGGCCAGCACCTTGCCGTGCTCGCGCGTGATGGCCTGGGCGAGCGCGTCATGGTGTGCGCCCAGGAGCTCGCGGAAACGAAACAGGATGCGGGCGCGCCTGAGCGGCGCCGCTGCGGACCACTCCGGGAAGGCGGCCTGGGCGGCGGCGACGGCCGCATCCACCTCGGCGGCGTTGGCCAGGCTCACCCGCGCTTCCGCCGCGCCGGTCGCGGGATTGAAGACCTCGCTGCACCGACCCGATTGCCCGGCCTGCTCGCGCCCGTTGATGTAATGACCTATCTCTCGCATGGGCATCTCCGTGGCCTGCCGGGCAGCCGTCAGTAGGGCTCGAGCCGGCGATAACCGGGGTCGCCGTGCTTCACGAATTCAAGGGGCTGGCCGGAACGACACAGCAGCACGCGGCCGCTGTACTGCTCCCGCAGCGAGAGGTCCACCACCGCAGCGGCGAACTGCTCGGGCGTGGTGGGCGCGGCCGGAACGGCCTTGGCCGCCCGCACCTCCTCAGGCAATCGCGCGAGCCACCCCAGGCGGTACTCGGTGGCGATCCAGTCGGGTACGATGCAATTGACGCGGATGCCGTGCAGGTCACGCAGGAACCCCAGCGACGTCGTGAAGCGCATGATGCCGGCCTTGGCGGCGGCGTACGCCGGCTGCTCCTCGTCGCCAAAGCCCAGGCCCGCTGCAGCCGCCACGTTCACGATCGACCCGCCGCGATCCTTCATCGCCTGGATGGCGTGGTGGGTGGTCAGCATCGTGCCCAGCAGGTTGGCGCTGACGATTCGCATCCAGTGCGCCAGCGGCTCATCGGCAAGATAGGGACCCGCGCAGTTGATCAGGTAGGTGAGCGCGCCAAACTCCCGCTGCGCCCGCTCCAGCATCGCCACGACCTGTTCCTCGCTGGCCACGTCGCAGCGATGCGCCAGGGCAAGCCCGCCGCCGCTGCGGATCTCGGCGGCCACGGCGCCGGCCAGGGCGTAGTCGATGTCCGACACCACCACGCGCACGCCCAGCCCGGCATAGGCGCGGGCCACCGCGGCGCCGGCGCCCGAGCCGCCGCCCGTCACCAGCGCCACGCGCCGGTCCGGCCGGCGGTAGCGCTCCGGTCCCTCCGTCGCACCGGGCAGGGAATCCTCGGGGATCGAATCACTCATGGCGGCCCAGCGCCTCCACCAGCGCGCGGATGACCGCCTGCACCGAATACGGCTTGGAGAGTACGTTGCGCGTCGTCGGGCTCTGGCCGCCGGCCTCGCCCGCATAGCCACTGGCCAGCAGCACCGGCACGCGCGGGAACTCCAGCGCCAGGATGCGCGCCAGCTCCAGCCCGTTGACCACGCCCGGTATGACGACGTCGGAGAACACGGCGTCGAACTTGGAACCGCTGCGCAGGATGTCCAGTGCCTGATCGCCGCTGCGGGCGTGCACCACGCTGAAACCCGCGCCAGTCAGCGCAGAGGAAACCACCTCGGCAATCATCACGTCATCCTCGACGAACAGTAAGCGACAGGGTCGCGAGAGAACCGCCGGCACCGACGCGGAGTCCTCCTGCGGCACCGGGCGCAGCGAGCGCGGCAGGCTCAGTGTAATCGTTGTGCCGGCCCGCGCGTCGCTACGTGCACTGGCGGTGCCGCCGGACTCCCGCGCGAACGCCTGTACCTGGGCCAGGCCCAGGCCGGTTCCGCGCCCAACCGGCTTGGTGGTGAAGAACGGGTCGAAGATCTGCGACAGGATCTCCGGAGCGATGCCCGGCCCGGTATCGCGAACCTCGATCCGTACGCGGTCGCCGTCGGGGTGCACCTCGTTGCGCGCGCTGATCGTGATGACCCCGCCCTGCTCCAGCGCATCGCGGGAATTGAAGATCAGGTTCAGCAGCGCAACCTCCAGCTGGCTCGGGTCGGTATCCATCGGCCAGAGGTCCGGCGCCAGCTCCAGGTGCAGCACGATGGTCGGCGGCAAGGCCTTGACCAGCAGCGGCTCCATCGAGAGCAGCTGGTTGCGAAAATCCATCGGCTGGCGCGTAAGGGAGGCATGCCGCCCGAAGGACAGCAGCTGCTGCACCAGGCGGGAGGCGCGGTTGACCGCGCGTAGGCCGGCATCGATCAGCGGCCTCGCGCGGGCATCCTCCACCAGCTGCTCCAGCACGTGCAGCCCGGTGGAGAGCGTCTGCAGGAGGTTGTTGAAATCATGCGCCAGTCCGCCCGTAAGCCGGCCGATCACCTCCAGCTTCTGGCTCTGCACGAGGCGGGCCTGGGTTGCGCCCATCTCCGCGACGACCTCCGTCACGCGCCGCTCCATCGCCTGGTTGGAGGCGCGGATGCGCTCGCTGGCGCGCATGAGCGCCACACCCACCTGATCCAGCTCCGCGACGCCGGTCATCGGGACGTCCACGATGCGCCCGGCCTCCAGGTCCACCGCCGCCGCCTGCAGCGCCTCGATCGGCCGGCCGGCACGCCGGCCGGCCCACAGCGAGATACCGCCGCCCAGCAGCAGCAGCGCACCCAGAGACACTTCCAACGTCGAGCGCGTCAGGTTGCCCAGCACCACGCTATAGGGCACGGCGACGAAGAACGTCATGCCAAAGCGCGAGGAAGAGCTGAAGTACACCTGCGTGTCGCGCTTATCCGGGCCCTTGGCCTGAAACGTCCCCTCGGGGGAACGCCGCATCTGTTCGCGCGCCTGGATGTCGACGAGGGTGCCCACCCACCGACGGGGGTCGGGCCGCCGGGCCACCACCCGGCCCTGCTTGTTGACCACCGCCGCAGTCCAGCCGGCGGACAGGTTCTGGTCGATGAGCATCTGCTGCAGCTCTTCGGAACGGATGGCCAGGGCGACGTTGTAGAGCTTGCCCTTGGCGATCATCGGGGCAACGAGCGCGGTCAGCGGCTCCCCCGTGACCGAACCCGTGAACAGGTCGCTCAGGATCAGCCCGCTGTCCGTGAACCCCGGGGCGGCCAAACTGCTGCTCCCCTGCGGCACGAGGCAGTCCGGCAACAAGGTGTTCAGGTACTGGTGCTCGATGTCCCGCAGCACGATCGACCCGCGCGTGCCGGACTGCGAGGCGCGCGCCAGGCGGCAGAAGCTCACCAGGTCCAGGTCCTGGGCCTGGGGCGATGCGGCCAGCACCTGCAAGACGGCCGCGCGTCGCTCCAGCTCCCGGTCCACCACCAGCGAGAGGGCGTGGGTGGTCTCGCGCAGGCGCGTGTCGATGGCCACGCGCTCGCGCGCGACGTTGGACGCCACGACCCACGCACCCCCGCCAACCGCAGGCAGCAGGATGGCCAGCGTGAACAGCACCACGCGCAGGCGCAGGGTCATGGCATCTGGCCGGCGGCGCCTAGTCGGCCGACCGGACCTCGACGGGCCCGATCTGCAGCTTGCGAAGCCCCTCCTCGAACTGGGCCCGATCGCCCACCGCAACGACCACGATCCTCTCCGGCACCACGTACTGGCGTGCCACGCGCAGCACATCTGCCGCGGTGACGGCCTGGATGCTGGCCGGCAACGTATTGAAGTAGTTCAGCGGCAGGCCGTAGACGAACAGCTGCGCGCTGGTGGCGGCCGCCTCGTCGGAGGTCTCGAACAGCCCTGGCAGCGAACGGGAGAACGCGTCCTTGGAGAGCGCCAGTTCCGCCGGCGTGACCGGGGCGGCGCGGATGCCCTTCAGCTCGTTGAACATCTCCTTCACGGCCGGCACGGTCGCATCGGTGCGCACGCTGGTGCCCACCAGGAACGGCCCCGGTCCGCGTCGGTACACGAAGCGCGAGTTCGCGCCGTAGGTGTAGCCGTGCTTCTCGCGCAGGTTCAGGTTGATGCGGCTGGCGAACAGCCCCCCCAGCGTGCCGTTGAGCACCTCGAGCGGGACGTAGTCCGGCGAGGCGCGGGTGGTGGCGACCTCCGCCAGCCGCAGGACGGTCTGCGGCGCACCGGGGCGATCCACGATCAGGACCTCCCCGGACTCCACCTGCGGGGCGACGACCGCACCCGGCCGCTTGGCGCTGCCCGCCCAGGCACCGAAGTGTTTGGCCGCTAGCTGCCGCAGCTGAGCCTCGGTGATGTCACCGGCCACGATCAGCGCGGCGTTGTTGGGCTGGTAGCCCGTCTTCCAGAAGCCCTGCAGGTCCTGCGGCGTCAGCGATCCCACCGAGGCGGCCGTGCCCAGCTCGGTGTAGCCATAGGGATGCGCCTTGCCGTAGAGGGCGAGGTTCGACACGCGCTGCGACTCGGCGGTGGGATTGTCATGCTGCTGCACGAGCTGCGTAAGGCGGCTGCTGCGCTGGCGCTCCATCTCCTCGGCGCTGAAGGCCGGGTTCAGGACCACGTCGGCGAACAGGCCGAATGCCGCATCGGCGGTGTGCGTCAGCGTGAACAGCGAGACGGCCGAGGAATCCGTGGAGGAGCCTGCCGAGATCGAGGCGCCCAGTGACTCGATGGCCTCGGCCAGCTGCTGGCTGGAGCGCGTATGCGTGCCCTCATCCAGCATCGCCGCGGTGAAGGAGGAGAGGCCCGGCTTGCTCGCCGGATTGGCATCGCTGCCCGCCAGGACGACGAGGTTGGCGGAGATCAGCGGCAGCAGGTGACGCTCCACCAGCAGCACGGTCAGCCCGTTGGGCAGCACGAACTGCTTGGGCACGGGCAGCGCGAACTGGCCGGCCGGGCCGGGCTTGGGACGCACGGCGCGCCAGTCCTTGGGCGTCCTGGGCCACGGCGCCACCGGCGCGCGCTCCCCGCCGCGCGGCACGTCCTCGATGACCTTCTCGCCCGGCACGCCCTGCACGACCAGGCGCGCCTCGCGGCGCAGCGAGCCGGCGACGAATTTCCGGATCGACTCCGGCGTTACCGCGTTGTAGCGCGCCACGTCGCGCGGCAGGAAGCCGGGGTCCTTCAGGTAGTGCTCGTAGCGGTTGAACCGGTCGGCCAGGCCGCCCAGCGTATCCAGGCTGTGCACGATCCCGGAGAGCGTGCCGTTGCGCACCCGCTCCACTTCCTCCCTCGTCGGGCCCTTGTCCCGAAGCGCGGCGATCTCCGCGTCGATGACCTGCTCGAGCTTCTCCAGGCTCACGCCGGGACGCGCCGTCGCCTCGATCGTGAACACCGAGCCCAGCTCGAAGGATTCCTGGTCCGCGGACACCGACTGCGCGATCTGCAGGTCGTAGACGAGCCTGCGGTACAGGCGGCTGGTCTTGCCGCCGGCCAGCACCTCGGCCGCCAGGTCGGCATCGGCATCGCCCGGCTGGTAGGTGGCCGGCGTGATCCACGCCAGGGCCAGCCGCGGCAGCTCGATCTTGTCGGTGACGATGACGCGTCGCTCGGCAGTGATCGGGGGCGTCTGCACGTCGATGGCCGGCACCGCCGGCCCCGCCTTCAGCGTGCCGAAGTACTTGTTGATCATTGCCTTGAGCTTGGCGCGGTCAAAGTCGCCAACGATCACCAGGCTCGCGTTGTTGGGCGTGTAGTACTGCGTGAAGAACTCACGCACGTCGTCCAGCCGTACGGCCTCGATGTCCGCGTGGGAGCCGATGATGGAGGCGTGGTAGGGATGCCCCTTGGGGAAGAGGTTCTGGTAGATCGCCTCGTTCATGAGCCCATAGGGACGGTTCTCGTAGCTCTGCCGGCGCTCGTTGCGCACGACGTCCTGCTGGTTGGAGAGCTTGGCCTGGTCGAGCGTCTCCAGCAGGAAGCCCATCCGGTCGCTCTCCAGCCAGAGCGCCAGCTCCAGCTGGTTGGACGGCACGGTCTCGTAGTAGTTGGTGCGATCAAAGCTCGTCGTGCCGTTCAGGTCGGTCGCGCCGGCGCCCTGCATCGACTTCAGGTGCCCGTCCTCGCCAACGTTCTTGGAGCCCTGGAACATCATGTGCTCGAACAGGTGCGCAAAGCCGGTGCGGCCCGGCTTCTCGTTGGCCGGTCCCACGTGGTACCAGAGGTTGACCGTCACCAGCGGCAGCCGGTGGTCCTCCGAGAGGATCACCGTCAGGCCATTGGCCAGCTTGTAGGTCTCGTAGGCGATGTGCGGGGCCACCACCGTGTCCGGCGACGCGGCGGCCTGCTGGGCCTGCAGCGAGGGACTCAGCGCCCCGGCAGCGGCGAGAAGGGCGGCGCTGGCGAGCCTCAAGACAGCCTTCTTCATGCAGCGATCTCCACAATTGGGGGGGGCAAAACAAGTTGCAAGACTAGCAGCCCGGCACACCCTCGTGGGAGGGGCCTGGCGCCCTGCGCTGCCGCAGGTTGGTTGACACTTGCGCGCAGCCGCGGTGATGCTGCCCGGCATGCCGATCCCCCCCGCTTCCGACACGGATTCCGAGCGTTATGCCCGCCACCTGGCGCTTGCCGAGGTGGGGGCCGCGGGCCAGGCGCGCCTGAAGCAGTCGGCCGTGCTGGTGGTCGGCGCCGGCGGCCTGGGCTCCCCGGCCGCGCTGTACCTGGCCGCCTCGGGCGTGGGGCGCATTGGCCTGGTGGACTTTGACCGCGTCGACCTCTCCAACCTGCAGCGTCAGGTGCTGTTCGGGACCGCCGAGATCGGTCGCCTGAAGGTAGAGGCGGCGCGCGAGCGCCTGCTCGCCCTGAACCCCGGCATCCGGGTGGATGCCCACGCGCTGAGGCTGGAGGCGGGCAACGTGGCCAGACTGTTTGCCGACTACGACGTGATCATCGACGGGACGGATCGCCTGGCCACCCGTTACCGGATCAACGACGCCTGCGTGCGGCTGGCAAAGCCGCTCGTGTCGGCCGCGATCCATCGGTTTGAGGGCCAGGCGATGACCTACCTGCCGGGCAAGGGGCCCTGCTACCGCTGCCTGTTCCCCGATGCGGAGAGGGCGCTGGTGCCGAGCTGCGCGGAAGCCGGGGTGCTGGGCGTGCTGCCCGGCGTCATGGGCAGCCTGCAGGCCACCGAGGCCATCAAGCTGCTGCTGGGCGTTGGCGAGCCCCTGGTCGGCCGCTTCCTCGTCTACGACGCCCTCAGCCTGCGCTTTCAGGAATTTCGCTTCAAACGTCGCACCGATTGCGCCGTCTGCGGCGATAATCCGCAGATCACAGCGCCAACCCACTCGGAGCCTGAATTGGCCACCATCGACGTCTGGACCCCTGAACAGCTGGCCGCCACGCTGAAGTCGCCCGAGGCGGGCAAATACGTGATCGTGGACGTGCGCGAGCCGCAGGAATGGGCCGCGGGCCGCCTGCCCGGTTCCCTGCACCTGCCACTGGGTTCCCTGCCGGAGCGCTTTGGCGAGATCCCGGCGGACCGCACCGTGGTGTTCCTGTGCGCGGCCGGCGCCCGCAGCATGGCGGCCTGCCGCTTCGCCGCGCAGTCCGGCCGGCCGGCGATCAACCTGGAAGGGGGGCTGTACGCCTGGAGCGCGCAGTTCGGCTCGCCGCCGGCTCCCTGAGCCCCCGAGCGTGACCACGCCTCCCGCGCAGCGCTCCTTCGAGGCCCTGCGCCACCCACACTACCGCACCTACTTCCTGGTCATGGCCGCGGCCATGATGGCCGACAGCATCGAGCACGTGATCAGCTACTGGGTCGTCTTCCAGCAGTTCCACTCGCCCGCACTGGCAGGGTTCGCAGTAGCCTCGCACTGGTTCCCCTTCCTGTTTCTCTCCGTGGCCGTGGGCGGCCTGACCGATCGCTACGATCCGCGCCGGCTCATCCAGATCGGCGTCCTGCTGTTCATGCTGGTATCGCTGGGCTGGGGCCTGCTGTTCCTGACCGGCACGCTGCAGATGTGGAATGCGATGCTGCTGCTCGTGCTGCACGGCGTGGCAGGCGTGCTGTGGAACGTCTCCGGCCAGGTCCTGATCCACCACCTGGTGCCCGCTGCGAGCCTGCCGAGCGCAGTGCGCCTGAACGCCACCTCCCGCTACCTGGGGCTGCTCGCGGGTCCCGCGTTGGGCAGCGCGCTGATGCTCGTGCTGGGGCCGATCGTTGGCATCTTCACGAACGTCGCGATCTACCTGCCGGCCCTGCTGTGGATGCAGCGCCTGCCCGCGACACCGGCAGCCGAACCGATCGCAGGGCGGCCGGCGCTGCGCGGCCTGGGGGACATCCTCGCGACCCTCCGCGTGATCTCCGGGCATCGCACGATCGTCGCCATGCTGCTGCTGGGCGGCAGCACTTCGCTGCTCATCGGCAACGCGTACCAGGCGCAGATGCCGGGTTTCGCACAGGACCTGGGCCACGCGCGCGTAGACTTCTCTTACAGCCTGCTGCTGGGGGCCGACGCTGCCGGGGCGCTGCTGGCGGGACTCCTGCTGGAGAGCCGGCGGATGCTGGTGGCGCGCGGCAGCAGCGCCTTCGTGCTGGCACTGCTCTGGTCCGCAGCCCTGGCGGCATTTGCCCTGTCCCACAGCTACCTGTTCGCCCTGCCGCTGTTGTGCCTGGCCGGGTTCGTGGAGTTGAGCTTCAACGCCATGGCGCAGACGCTGGTGCAGCTCAACGCACCGCCCGCCCAGCGCGGCCGCGTGATCGGCCTGTACGCGATGGCGGCGCTGGGCCTGCGGGGCTTCAGCGGCGTCTCGGTGGGTCTGATCGGTGCGCTGATCGGCATTCACAATTCCCTGCTCCTAAGTGCACTGCTCCTCTCGGGCATCCTCGCCGGTGGGCTGGCCTTCACCGTCCGTACGCCCCGCTAGCAGCCTGGCAGCGCGGGATCTCGGGTGTCATGGCTTTGTTAATGACTGGATCTACAGAGGCCCGCGAATGAGCGAAAATCGAGTGCTGACCACCCACGTCGGCAGCCTGCCGCGCAGCGCGGCGGTCGTGGCCCTGCTGATGAAACGCGAGAACGGCGAGCCCTACGACCAGGGCCAGTTCTGGAGCACGATGGCCGAGGCCGTCGACGGGCTGATCGCGCGGCAGGTGGCCACCGGGATCGACATCCCCAGCGATGGCGAGACCTCCAAGATCAGCTATGCGACCTACATCAAGGAGCGCCTCTCCGGCTTCGGCGGCGACACGCCCCGCCAGATCGCGCTGGACCTGGTCGACTTCCCGGATTTTCGCAGCCGCATGGCGGTCTTCGCCGGCAAGCAGACCTTCAAGCGCCAGTCGTGCATCGGCCCGATCAAGGTGATCGAGCGCGACTGGCTCGCCCGGGACATTGCCAACATGCAGGCCGCCTGCCAGCGCCACGGTGTGCGCCGCGGCTTCTTGAATGCCGCCTCACCGGGCGTCGTCAGCGCATTCCAGCCCAACGACTTCTACCCGACGCACACCGCCTACATCGAGGCGGTCGCAGCGGCCATGCAGGAGGAGTACGAGGCGATCGCCCATGCCGGCTTCGACCTGCAGGTGGATTGCCCGGACCTGGCCATGGCCCGCCACACGGGCTTCCAGGCCCTCACCGAGGAGCAGTTCCTGGCGCGCGCGCACCAGCAGGTGGAGGTGATGAACCACGCGCTGCGCAACATCCCGCGCGAGCGCCTGCGCATGCACGTGTGCTGGGGCAACTACGAAGGCCCCCACGACTACGACATCGCGCTGGAGAAGGTGCTGCCGATCATCCTGAAGGCGCGGCCCTCGCAGATCCTCTTCGAGGCGTCCAATCCGCGGCACGCGCACGAGTGGGCGGTCTGGCGCGAGGCCAAGCTGCCGGAAGACAAGGTCCTGGTGCCCGGCCTGCTGACCTCCACCTCCAACTACGTGGAGCACCCGGAACTCATCGCGCAGCGCGTGCTGCAGTTTGCCGACATCGTGGGACGCGACCGCGTGATCGCCGGTACCGACTGCGGCTTCGGCACCTTTGCGGGGATCGGCAAGATGGACGCGGAGATTTGCTGGCGCAAGCTCGCGGCACTGGCACAAGGCACCCAGCGCGCCAGCGATCGGCTGTGGGGACGCGCGGCCTAGGCTTCGGCAGCCGGCTCGTGCACCAGCAGGTGCACGAGCGGCCAAAGAACCTGCTGCGGATCCACGCCGCAGGCCGGCCCGAGACCAAAGCCGCGCAGCGCGCGCTGCGCGGCATCCAGCGTGCGCATCGACGCCGCCAGCTCCTGTCCCTCGTGCAGCAGGCCGAGGTGGATCTCCATCGCGGGCCAGAGCGCAAGGTTCGCCAGCGGCTGGAAATACGCCCCATCCTCGATCCCTGCCGGCACCGGCACGTGCACGAACTGCGGCTCGCGCTCGGTACTGGCGATGATCGCGCCCAGCAGCCGGGAAACCTGGCCACTGTCGGCTGGCACAATTGGCGGCTGGCCCTGCGCGCCGCGATGGCAGAAGTGAAAGCCCAGCTGTGCTGCGGCGGGAACCGCCTCGCAGATCGCGACGAAACTCTCCAGCAGTCGCTCCGGCAAGCCACGCGGCGCCGAGAGGTCCCGGCCGCGCGTCTCCCAGACTCGTGTCTCGGCACAGGCATCCCACTGGATCGCCAGCTCCTCCGCTGGCAGCGTCTCCAGGAGGCTTGCCACCTCCGCGCGCATCGCCGCCTCCAGGCGCGGCAATGCCGCCAGCACGTCCGCCTGCGGCAGGAGGCTCGCCAGCAAGGTGTAGGGGGTTGGCAGCGCGAGCTGGAAGCGCGTGTCGAGCGGCACGGCGCCCTCCAGCTTCGCCAGCCAGAAGTGCCGGAACTCCTCGATCGCGGCCTGCGCCAGCCCCAGGGCACGTGGCGCAGGGCCTTCGGCAGCGGCCGTGACCGCCGCGCGCAGGGCCGTGGCCTCCCAGTGCTGGTTGGACTGGCGCGCCGGAGAGCGCTTGAGCCGGCCCGCCAGGGCCGAGTCATCGCGCGGGAAAAGGGACTTCAGTTCAGCGCTGCCCAGCCCGTCGGGCAGCAGCACAGCAGCCGCCCCGCCCGCGTCGGCGGGCGAGAGGGCGTCGATGTCCAATCCCTGCAGGAAATCGCAGGCCATGCACATGGCTTAGCGCCCCGCGGAGATGGCGCGCTCGGCGGACACCAGGGTGTTGTGCAGCAGCATCGTGATGGTCATCGGGCCCACGCCGCCCGGAACCGGCGTGATCATCGAGGCCTTCTTGCGTACCCCCTCGAAATCCACGTCACCCACGAGCCGGCCATCCGGCAGGCGGTTGATGCCCACGTCGATGACCACCGCGCCCGTCTTCACCATCTGCGGAACGATGAGCCCCGGAACGCCCGCCGCCACCACCAGGATGTCGGCAAGCAATGTGAACTGGCCCAGGTCGCGCGTCTTCTTGTGGCAGATGCAGACCGTGGCGTCCTGCTGCATCAGCATCAGTGCCATCGGCTTGCCGACGATGTTGCTGGCGCCGACGACGACCACGTTGCGACCCTCGATCTCCACCTTCTCGTGCTCCAGCAACTTCTGCACGCCAAACGGCGTGCACGGCGGGAAGACGGTGTTGCCGGTGACCAGGCCACCGACGTTGTAGAGGTGGAAACCGTCGACGTCCTTGTCAGGTGCAATGCGCTCCAGCACATCGGGCAGGCTGATCTGCGGCGGCAGCGGCAACTGCACCAGGATGCCGTGCACGGCCGGGTCGGCGTTGAGCGCGTCGATGCGCGCCATCAACGTCGCCTCGGGCGTGTCGGCCGGCAGCCGGTACAGCTCCGAATGAATCCCGGTGTCCTTGCAGGCCGCTATCTTGTTACGGACGTAGACCTCGGACGCCGGGTTTTCACCGACCAGGATGACCGCGATACCCGGCAGCACGCCGTAGTGCGTCTTGAGTCCCGCAATGCGCTCCGCGTATTCAGCGCGGAGTTTGCGGGCGACGGCCTTGCCGTCAATGATGCGTGCGGTCACAGAAAACGATCCCCCCTCAATAGCGGTAATGGTCGGACTTGTACGGTCCGTCCTTCGGGACACCGATGTAATTGGCCTGCTCTTCGGTCAGCGTCGTCAGCTTCACGTTGAGCGTCGCCAGCTGCAGCCGGGCGACCTTCTCGTCCAGGTGCTTGGGCAGCGTGTACACACCAACCGGATACTTGCCCGGGTTCGCGTACAGCTCGATCTGCGCCAGCGTCTGGTTGGCAAACGAGGAGCTCATCACGTAGGACGGATGGCCCGTGCCGCACCCCAGGTTCACCAGCCGGCCTTCGGCCAGCAGGATGATGCGCTTCCCGTCCGGGAAGATCACGTGATCAACCTGCGGCTTGATGTTCTCCCACTTGTACTGCTTCAGTGCAGCAATGTCGATCTCGTTGTCGAAGTGACCGATATTGCAGACGATGGCGTTGTTCTTCATCGCCTTCAGGTGGGCGTGCGTGATGACGTGGTAGTTGCCGGTCGTCGTCACGAAGATATCGCCCTGGGAGGCCACATCGTCCATGGTGACCACGCGGTAGCCTTCCATCGCCGCCTGCAGCGCGCAGATCGGGTCCACTTCCGTGATCCAGACCTGGGCCGAGAGCGCACGCAGCGCCTGGGCCGAACCCTTGCCGACGTCGCCGTAGCCGCAGACGATGGCGACCTTGCCGGCGACCATGACGTCGGTGGCGCGCTTGATGCCGTCCACCAGCGACTCGCGGCAACCGTAGAGGTTATCGAACTTGCTCTTGGTGACCGAGTCATTGACGTTGATGGCCGGGAAGGCGAGCTTGCCTTCCTTGTGCATCTGGTACAGGCGATGCACGCCGGTGGTGGTCTCCTCGCTGACGCCCTTGATCTCCTTCAGGCGCTTGGAATACCACTTCGGGTCGCGCGCGAGCGTGCCCTTGATGCTCTTGAAGAGGGAGGTCTCCTCCTCGCTGCCCGGCTTGGCGAGGACCGACGGATCGGTCTCGGCGCGCGTGCCCAGGTGCAGCAGCAATGTCGCGTCGCCGCCGTCGTCCAGGATCATGTTGGAGTAGCTGCCGTCCGGCCACTCGAAGATCTTGTGGGTGAACTCCCAGTAGTCATCCAGCGACTCGCCCTTGAAGGCGAACACCGGGGTACCGCGCACGGCGATGGCCGCGGCGGCATGATCCTGCGTGGAGAACACATTGCACGAGGCCCAGCGGACCTGGGCGCCGAGGGCCTGCAGCGTCTCGATGAGCACCGCGGTCTGGATGGTCATGTGCAGCGAGCCGGTAATGCGCGCGCCCTTCAGCGGCTGCGTCTTGGCGTACTCGGCTCGGATCGCCATCAGGCCGGGCATCTCGCCTTCGGCGATATTCAGCTCCTTGCGGCCCCAATCGGCCAGGGAGACGTCCGCAACGATGTAATCAGGCTTACTCATTAGATAAAACTCCTTAAGGAAGCGCCGGGGCTTAGCGCTTGATGCCGGCGTCGGCGGCCAGGGCCGCAGCCTTGTCCGTCTTTTCCCAGCTGAAGGTCGGTTCGTTGCGGCCGAAATGGCCGTACGCAGCCGTCTTCTCGTAGATCGGGCGCAGCAGGTCGAGCATCTGCACGATGCCCTTGGGCCGCAGGTCGAAGTGGCGGGAGATGAGCTCCTCGATTTTCTCGTCGGAGACCTTACCCGTGCCGAAGGTCGTGGCCATGATGCTGGTGGGCTTGGCCACGCCGATCGCGTAGGACACCTGCACCTGGCAACGGTCCGCAAGGCCCGCGGCCACGACGTTCTTGGCCACGTAGCGGGCCGCGTAGGCCGCCGAGCGGTCGACCTTGGTCGGGTCCTTGCCGGAGAAGGCACCGCCGCCATGCGGGGCGGCGCCGCCGTAGGTGTCGACGATGATCTTACGACCGGTCAGGCCGCAGTCGCCCTGCGGGCCACCGACCACGAAGCGGCCGGTTGGGTTGATCAGGTAGTTGATGTTCTTGCCGACCAGGTGCTTGGGCAGCACCGGCTTGATGATCTCCTCGATCACCGCCTCGGTAATGTCCTTGTGCTCGATCTCCGGGTGATGCTGCGTGGAGATCACCACCGTGTCGATCTCGGCCGGCTTGCCGTCCACGTACTTGATGGTGACCTGGGACTTGGCGTCCGGGCGCAGCCACTTGAGCTTGCCCGAATGCCGCAGTTCCGCCTGGCGCTGCATCAGGCGATGCGAGAGGTGCAGCGGCAGGGGCATCAGCTCCTCGGTCTCGTTCACCGCATAGCCGAACATCAGGCCCTGGTCGCCGGCGCCCTGGTCGAGGTTCAGGCCCTTGCCCTCATCCACGCCCTGCGCGATGTCCGGCGACTGCGTGTCGTAGGCCACCAGCACCGCACAACCCTTGTAGTCGATGCCGTAATCCGTGTTGTCGTAGCCAATGCGCTTGATCACGCCACGGGCGACCGAGTGGTAGTCGATCTTCGCCTTGGTGGTGATTTCGCCGGCGAGCACCACGAGACCCGTATTGCACAGGGTCTCGGCGGCGACTCGCGAATACTTGTCCTCGGCGAGGATGGCATCGAGGATGGCGTCGGAAATCTGGTCCGCGACCTTGTCCGGATGGCCTTCGGACACGGATTCAGAGGTGAACAGGTAGCTGTGGCTCATTGCTCTCGTCCTGGTTATTCGGTGTGCGGCAAAACGTCTATTGTAACTGGCCGGGGGCCCCTACAGGGCGGTCCCGAAGCTCGCCAGATAGCGGTCCTTGAACTCAGGCAGGGTAAATCGGTGGTTCTGGGTGCCCCGGGTCTCGATTTTCAGGGCTCCCAGCAGGGATGCGATGCGCCCGGTGGTCTCCCAGGGCAGCCCGTGGAGCAGGCCGTGGATGAGGCCCGCCCGGTAGGCGTCGCCGCAACCGGTCGGATCCACCACCCCGGCGGGCTTGGCGGCTGGGATGTGGATCTCGCGACCGCCGGCATAGATCGTGGAGCCCTCGCCGCCCTTGGTGACGATCAGGGCCGCGACGCGGCCCGCAATGTCGGCCTCGGACCAGCCGGTGCGCTCGGCCATCAGGCTCCACTCGTACTCATTCACCGTCACCCAGGTGGCCTGCTCGATGAAGGCCCGCAGGTCCTCGCCGCCGAACATCGGCAGTCCCTGGCCCGGGTCGAAGATAAAGGGAATGCCCGCCTCGGCGAACTGCTGGGCGTGGTGGATCATGCCATCCCGGCCGTCCGGCGCGACGATACCCAGGGCAACGCCCTGGGAGTCCCCCACCTTGTTCAGGTGCGAGTGGCCCATGGCGCCGGGGTGGAAGGCGGTGATCTGGTTGTTGTCCAGGTCCGTGGTGATGAAGGCCTGGCCGGTGTGCTCGGTGTCGATCGCGCGCAGGTAGTCGCGCGGCACGCCGTGCTTGTCCATCCACTCGGCATAGGGCCCGAAGTCATGGCCGACGGTCGCCATGACGTAACCCGGGTCGCCCAGCAGCCGCAGGTTGTAGGCGATGTTGCCGGCGCAGCCGCCGAACTCGCGACGCATGTTCAACACCAGGAAGGACACATTCAGCATGTGCACCTTGTCCGGCAGGATGTGGTTCTTGAACTGGTCCTGGAACACCATGATGGTGTCAAAGGCCATGGAGCCGCAGATCAGGGCCTTGCCCTTCTGCACAACGGGAGATTTCATCAGTAGCGTCGCCTCGTGACCACGAAAGTTTCGTCATTGAACCAGAGACCGCCGTGCCTCTGCAGGACTTCCGACGTGGCGTCCAGGTAGCCGTGGCTCCTGACAACTTGCTCGACGCGCTCATCCTCGATCTGCGCGACGTAGATCGCCGCGTTCCAGGCCGCAAACAGCGTGGAGGTGCCCACGCGGTCGCCGATCTCGGACGGCAGCGTGTGCATCTGGTAGCGGAAGATCGCCTTCTCATCCGGCAGCGTGGGCATCGTGAAGTCGCGGCCGTCCTTGCCCAGCTCCGTCTTGAGCGCGGCCAGCAGCTGGTGACGGTCGATCTGGAACGGATTCTCCTCCGGCCACAGGCGCTGCACGATCTCCAGCGCCGGGTCGCGGCCGCAGGACTGCACCGCGACCAGCTTGCCGCCGGGCGACAGCGCGCGGGCCAGCGGGGCCAGTACCTTCTGCGCCTTGAACTGCGCCGACATGCGCGCGCGCCACGGCTGCGAGGCCAGTACCAGATCGTAATTGTCCACGATCCGACCCGGCCTGGGGATGACGTTATCGAGCATGAACTTATGGTCTTCGCGGTACAGCACCAGCACCGTCGGGCGAACGGAGACGGGGTTGCCGGTACGTGGCGAAGGCTTGGTCTGCCAGCCATAGGCCAGGGTCGCGCTCAGGGCCTCGATCTGCTCGGCGTAGTCATGCGAGGACGTGCCCGTCAGGCGCACTTCCTGCCAGTTGAAGGCGGCCGCGGCCTGCACGTCGCGCGGCATGAGCCGCGGTGCCTCGGCATAGTTGAGGTTCGTGATAACCAGTACCGTGGCCGGATGCTCGACGAAGCGGTCGGGCATCTTCTCCAGTCCCAGGCGCACGTCCTCCAGGCTGATTTCCTTGGCAACCGCCAGCAGGGGCACGGCCGGGTGCAGCGCATGCACCTGTCGCATGAGGCGCGCGAGAATGGTCGCATCGCCCATGCCAGCGTCGAAAATGCGCATCGCCGGCGGCGAGGGATGCAGGCTGGCGAGTTCTTTGCCAACCCGGCGGGCGACCGCAGACTTCTCGCTGCAGGTGCTGACGAAGGCCAGGTACTTCTGGCGGTTGTCATAGAAGCGAAAGGGCGGTGAATCGGCCGTGGCCGTCGCCGCGGACTGCAGGGCGCTACTCTGGACCATTTGATCCCCCGATTATTATTGAGTCGTATCCGCGGGGCGGAGCGGGCCAAACACTACCACCCCTGCCGGCCGGGGAGGATCGACTGTCGGCATGGCAGCTATTTGCCGTCCTTATAACCGGCCGGTAGCATCGGCCGGACCGCCCCTCCCGGGGCTCCAGCCAGCGCCCATGCACCTTAATAAGTTCGATTTGAACCTGCTGATCGCGCTGGACGCCCTGTTGCAGGAGAAGAACGTCACCCGGGCGGCCGAGCGCGTGCACGTCTCCCAGCCGGCGATGAGCGCAGCTTTGCAAAAACTTCGTGATTATTTCAATGATCCGCTGCTGGTACGGGCCGGCCGCGAGCTGTGCCTCTCACCCCGCGGACTCTCGCTGCTGGAGCCGGTGCGCGAGGCGCTGCTGCACGTGCAGGCCACGCTGGGAACGCAGCCCACCTTCGACCCGGCGACCGTGGAGCGCAACTTCTCGGTTATCGTGCGCGACCACATCGTGCCGCGACTGATGCCCAGCGTGCTCAAGCGCATGCTCGCCGAGGCACCGCGTGTAACCTGCGCGGTGGAGGAGCTGTCCCAGACCAGCCTCTCGCGCCTCGAGCACGGCGACAGCGACCTGTGCGTGATGATCGACAACCCCCAACTGTTCGGGCTCAAGGGTTTCCCGGAGTGGCTGCGCAGCGTGGAACTGAAGACCGTGCGGTGGGTATGCGTGGTATGCAAGGACCACCCCTACATCCGCGACGAGCTGACCGAGGAGCTCTACCTGTCGATGCCGCACGTGTTCAGCAAGCCGCAAGGGCCCGGTGTCTCGACAATGGAGCTGATGCGGCGCTTTACCAAGGTGGACCTGAACGTGCGGGTCACGACGCAGAGTCCCTTCGAGCTGCCCTTCATCGTACCGGGCACGCCGCTGATCGCGACAGTACCGGAGAGCGTCGCCCTGCGGCTTGCGCAGCTGCTGCCCATTCGCAGCTTCGCGCCGCCCCACGAGATCCCCGATAGCCGGGAGATCCTGATGTGGCACAAGCGCCATGAGTCAGATCCGGGCCACGCCTGGCTGCGCGGCCTGTTCGTCGAAGCGTCAAGGCAGAACTAGGCGTTCCGCGCCTGACTCACTCGTCGGGGGCGATCTCGACCTTCAGTCCTGCCAGGTCCGGCGTGAACTTCAACTGGCAGGAGAGCCGCGAGTTCTCGCGTCGCGTGGAGAGGTCACGCAACAGGTCGGTCTCATCCGACTGGGCCGCCGGCAGCTTGGCCAGCCACGCCGGGTCGACATACACGTGGCAGGTCGCGCAAGCGCACATGCCGCCGCAGATGGCGCCAACCCCGTAATCCAGATCCCGCAGGTTCTCCATCAGGGTAAAGCCCGTGTTGGCGTCGACTTCGTGCTCGTGCCCGTCTCTATCAACCACTCTCAGCAGCGTCATGTATCGAGAAACCTTGGTAAGCCGGAGATCCGGAATCGTCTATTCTGCCGGCCGAACCGCCACTAATCCAGCAGCATCACCGTGCGCGGCGCCCTGCGCGACGCTCCACAGCCCGTTGAGTACCTCAAACAGCCCCAGGTGCGCCTCCAGCACGCGCCGCTCCGCGGCGCTCCCCAGCATCGCCCCCCCCAGCAGCCAGTCCAGGTGGTCCCGCAGACCGGGGTAATAAGAGAGCAGGCAGGCCACGTCGTAGAGCGGATCGGCGACCTGTGCGTACTCCCAGTCGATCAACACGGGCTGCGGACCGATCAGGTTTGCCACGTTCACGTCCCCGTGGTTGAGGACCGCGCACCTGCCCAGGGACCCGCAGGCCTCGCTCAGGCCCCGGGCCCGCTCCAGCGTCCGCGCGAGGGGCTCGGCCGAGGACGGATCGGCCTGGGTAATGACCCGGACCTGGGCACGGATAATCGCCAGCGCATCCAGCGGGGCCACCGCCGGGGGCGCCAGCGCGTGCAGTTCCGCCAGGCGCTCCCCCAGCCGCGCCACCCGCTCGCGCGAGGCCAGGTCCGCGACCTGCCAGAGCGCCCCCTCGACGAACGGCATCACGACCCAACCGGCGTCAGGGGCGCTGGCGAGGATCGGCGGGGCCAGGCCCGCTGCTGCCGCCACGCGCTGGCAGGCCAGCTCCTGGCTACCGACGGCGCCGGGGCGCGAGGCCTGGTCGATGCGCAGGCGCACGACGAAGCGCCCATCCGGGGTGCATACCAGGACGCAGCGATTGAGCTGGCCACCTCCGGCCAGGAGACTGACCCCCTGCCCCAAGAGGCCCTCCCCCCAACCCGGGATGCACGCGAGCGCCGCCGGCGGGATCAGGCGCGCGACTGCTGACGATAGAGGCGTATCCATGAGATGAACCCGACGACGGCCACGACGAGGTAGATGACGAACTGCAGCGCCACGAACACCAGTCCCTGTGCGGCGAACAGGAACACCAGCACCGCATCGATCACGATCCAGTAGATCCAGTTCTCCAGCACCATGCGCGCCACCAGCCACGTTGCCAGCAGGCTCAGCAACGTGGTCGCCGAATCCAGGTATGGCCACGCGGCCTGCGTCCCGGCGGAGAGCCAGGAGGCCGCGGAAGCGGCCACGATCAGCGAGGCGGCGACGCCCGCCAGGTGTTTCCACGCCGGCCAGAGGCGGATCACGGTACCGGACTCGCGCGACCAGTGGTACCAACCATAGGCAGACATCAGCACGTACCAGATATTGAGGACGGCCTGCATCGGCAAGCGGGCCTGCCAGGCCAGCACCGCCAGTATCAGGGAACTCAGGGCACCGGCTACCCAGCACCAGCGGCTGCGGCGCGCCGCCAGCACCACGTAGGCCAAGCCCAGCACGACCGCCCCGGCCTCTGCCGGGGAGGTTGCCGCAAGGCCCTGCAACAGGCGCGCGAGCAAGTCCTCAGGCATCACTGTAGGTATAGTTGCCAATCACCTTCATCACGAACACAGCCTTCTCGGTGGACGCGAAAGTTCCCTTGATCTCCCGCCGCAGCACCTCGAAGACGACCTCGTAGTCCCCGAACACCTGGGTACTCAGGCTGTTGGTGACCACCTTCAGGCGCGCATCGGCGTTCAGCCGGTCGATGAAATCCTGGATCGTGGGGATGAAGTCCGCGCGCAGCGGATAGAGGCTCAATTCAACGCCGATATCCATAATGACTCCCTGGCTCCGGGCAACTACAGGCTGAAGGACACACTGATTCCGACCTGGCGCGGATCGCCGTTGTCGATGTAGCGCTTGGGAATGAAATCCGGTGGCTCGTTGCCGAAGTAGAAACCGTCGGTCGCGTAGCGGCGGTCCAGCGCGTTGCGGGTCCACAGGCTCGCCGTCCAGCGCTCCGCCTCGTAGCCCACCCGCAGGTTGACCAGCTGGTACCCACTGGCGCGCTCGTTGTTGCTGGCGCTGAAGTAGAAGGAATCCTCACCCGTCATATCCGCGCGCACGTAGAAGCCAGGTCCGAAGCGATAGTCCGCCGACAGGCTGAACTGGTAGTGCGGAGCGTGCGCCTGGTCGCGCCCAGCCAGGCTCACGCCGTCCAGCGTGTAGTCCACGAAGCGGGCGCGCAGCAAGCCCAGCGAGCCACCCAGGCGCAGCGCATTGACCGGGCGCCAGCCGACCTGCGTCTCCAGGCCGTAGTTCTCGCCGCGCGCGGCATTGTTGGTCAGGAACACGAAGGTCAGCGGGTCGTTCGGATCGGCCTGGTAGGAACTGCTCACCTGCATGCTGAGCCGGCGCATGTAGAAGGCGCTGGTCTGGCTGTCGAAGCGGCCATCCGGCGAGCGCGTCTTGAAGCCCACCTCCCCGTTCCACAGGTACTCGGGATTGAAGCGGCGCAGGCTGTCCGGGAGCACAGCGCTCAGGTTGAAGCCGCCGGCCTTGTACCCGCGGGTCACCGTGGCATAGGCGGTCTCGTTCTCGCCAACCCTGTAGCTCAGCGACACATGGCCGCCATACATGTCGTCCGAGGGGTCAAAGCGCAGGTCGCTGCTGTCGCTGTAGTGCGCCGTGCGGCGCTCCCCGCGCAACCCGGCCGACAGCGTCAGGCGGCTTCCCAGGTCCAGGTCCACTTGGCCGTAGGCCGCGAGGTTGGTCGCACCGTAGTTACTGAGCAGCCTGCGGTACACGTCACCGTTATACAGATCCAGCAGGTTGTAGTCCTCGGTGAGGTGCAGCACGTAGGCGCCGGCCACCCAGCGAACTCCCGACTGGCCCTTGGAGGTAGCCCTTATTTCCTGGCTGAGCGTCTGGCGCGTGCGGTTGGTCCGCTCCCAGAAATCATAGGGCGCATTGACGCCCCAGAATGCATCGTTGCCCCAGTCGCCGTCGAAGGAGTTGAGGATGTCGGAGTGCGCGTAAGCCGAGATGCTCCGCAGGCTCACCGACTCCAGGCCGTCGTACTGCAGGCGCAGCGCCAGCGCACGCGAGCGCTGCGCATCCTTGCCGGGCTTGTCGGACTGCGTGACGCGCGAATTGTCGATCGACCAGGCATCGTAGCCGTTGTTCAGGTCGGCAAAGAACGCGGTCACGTCTGCCTGCAGGTCGTCGGACAGTTTCCAGTGCAGCTTGCCGCGCAGCAGATTCTCGTCGAAGCCGTTGGTGTCGTTGCGACCCAGAAACGCATTGCGGCGAAAACCGTCGCCCTGGTAGGTGTGCGCCACGAGACGGTAGGCCGCATCGCCGTTGCCGATGACATCGTTGTAGACAACGCCGCCCGCCCTGACGCCGTAGGTACCCAGGTCCGCATCGCCGTGCAGTTCGAAGTGATCCGAGGGCGCATGCGTCGTCATGCTGATGAGGCCCGCGAGCGCGTTGGCGCCATACGCCGTTCCCTGCGGGCCGCGCAGCACCTCGACGCCCGCCGCGTCGTAGAGGATCGCCGGCATGCCTACACCCGAGAAATCGATTTCGTCGATGAGGAAGCCGACCGAGGGGTTCGGCGCGCCCTCATACTGCTCGACCTCACCGATGCCGCGCAGCTGAAAGTAGCGCGGCCTGGAACTTGCCCCGGCGTAATTCAGGTTCGGCACGAGGCCCAACACGTCTCCAAAGTGCTCCACGCCCGCCTCGCGCAGCGTCTTGGCGTCAAGCACGGTCGCGCTGGAAGGAAGCTGCGTCAAAGTCGACTGCAGGAGGGACGCGCTGATGACCACTTCCTGCAGCGTATCCTCGTCGACGCGATCAGACGCACGGACGTTGGCCGCGGACAGCGCGACAAGGCTGGCCAAGACCAGGATGGAATGCGAACGATAGATGGTTTTCACACCTGCTCCCTACGCCGGGTCTTAACCGGATCAGGTTCAACGGGTCCGCCGGCCCATCCGGCATCTCAGGCTCATGTGTGAGCCACCCCAAGGTGCGGCGTATGTTAGCGTTAGTTGCACGCTTTGCAAGCTAATCTCCAGGAAGCCGCGATGTCGCACGCCGTCCGAGTATTCCAAGTCGATGCCTTTACGCATACGCGTTTCGCAGGCAATCCGGCAGGCGTCGTGCTGGAGGCGGACGGGCTTGAAGATGCGCAGATGCTTGCCATCGCGCGTGAACTCAACAACGCCGACACCGCGTTCGTATTCAAGCCCACCGCCCTTGACCACGACATCCGGGTGCGGTTCTTCACGCCCCGAACCGAGGCGGCCTTCGTCGGCCACGCGACGCTTGCCGTGCACGAGGTGCTATCCACCCACTCGCCCCGCGCCGTCTGTCGGCAGGCAGGACAGAGCGGCATCGTCGAGGTGACCCGCCTGGAGCAAGGCCGAGGCTTTTCGATACGCCAGTCGCCGCCGCCGCTGGGCCGAGAGCTCGGGCATGCCGAAATCCTTCAGGTGCTGGCTGCACTGGGCCTGGTGGAGTCGGCGCTGGATCCTCTCTGTCCGCCACGCATTGCCGGCGCCGCCAGCACGCGGCTGCTGCTGGGACTCAAGGCAGGCACGTCGCTCGCGGGGCTCACGCCGAACCTGACGGCGTTGGCCAGCCTGTCGCCGGTGATCGGTTGCGCGGGCTACTTCCTGTTCTCGCGTTCGCCCACGCTACCGGAGTGCCAGCTGGAATCGCGGATGTTCTGCCCAGCCCTCGGTATCCCGGAGGACCCCGTGAGCGGCAACGCCCACGGCATGCTGGGTCTGTACCTGTGGTCGCTGGGGCTGCTGGAGGTCCGCGATGGCCAGGCGCAGTTCTCCGGCGCACAGGGCCATCACCTGGGCCGGCCGGGACGCGTGGGAATTGCGCTGGACGTGGACGCGGGCGGCCAGTGCACGGCCGTGCACATACGTGGCCAGGCGGTGCGTATCTTCGAGACGCAGATCGCGCTCTAGCGCGGCGCTCCTAGATCAGCAGGCCGTATCCGGCGAGCGGCACGGGCGAGCCCGTCAATTTCGCCGCTAGGCTGACGACTGCCATGTTGAGCACGACCGAGACGAGGGCGCACAGCGCGGTGAAGGGCAGCGCCTTCTCCTTGGGCATACCCAGCAAGACCTGTACGCCCAGGTAGGCGAGGTAGAAGCCGTACCCGACGGCGGCCAGGTGGATCAGCCCGCCGACCCCGGGCACCACCACGGCGGCGGCACCGAGGCAGGCGGCGGTCGATGAGTAGCCGGCGAGCTTCAACGACAGGAGGCGGTCACGCCGCCCCCCGAAGTTGGCCGCCAGCGCCTCGATGGCCAGCGCGGTGCCGAATACCGCCACCAGCAGCAACAGGTAGGAGACGAGCATCGCGGCCAGGCCCTGCACCATCTCCACGCGCAGGATGACCCCGAACTCCCTGTCGTAACCCAGGACGCAGGCTTTCAGGAAGGTCGCCAGCGGGGGGATGGCGGCCAGGACCGCGATGTAGTCGCGGTACAAGGCCTCCGGCGTGACCTGCTCCCCGGCGATCACGGGCCACAGCAACTGCGGCCGAAACAGCAACTCCCTGGCCCGCTCCAAGGCGTGGGCGACGTCAACGCTCATCTTCAGGCCGATCGAACCTTCAGCAGACTCGCGTAATGGGCCGACTTGCTGCGATAGGACTCACAACCGGTCGCCATACGCGCCAGATCCTTCTCCTCGACCTTCCGCATGACCCGCCCCGGCGCGCCCATAACGACGGAACCGTCGGCCACCTGCATGTTCGGAGGGATCAGGGCACCGGCCGCGATCAGGCAGTTGGCACCGATGCGGGCCCCGTCCAGCAAGATCGCCCGATTGCCGATGAGGGAGCCATCGCCAATCACGCAGCCATGCAGCAACACGCCGTGTCCCACTGTCACGTTCCTGCCGATGATGACCGGCTCACCGGGATCGGTATGAATGATCGTGCCGTCCTGGACGTTGCTGCCATCGCCGACCTCGATCCAGTCATTGTCGCCGCGCAGTACCGCGTTGAACCAGATGCTCGCCTCGTGTCCCAGGCGGACCGAGCCGATCACGTCGGCACTGGGAGCAACGTAGTAGGTTCCCGCCGCTTCCAGCCGGCGATCTTCATAGTCGTAAATCATTGCGTGCGTTTCCCGCTGGTGGCGCGATGGGCCCGGCCGCAGCATCGCTCAGCGGCGCACGGGCCCGCAATAGCGCACCCGCCCGCCGGCCAGTTCCAGCTCGTGGCTGGTCCCCCGCGGCCATTCGGAGCGGTGGTGGGAGGCGATGACCAACGTCAACCCCCGCTCCTGCAGTCGCTCGATGTCCGCCAGCAGCACCTTGCGGGTCGGCGTATCCACGCCCGAGAACGGCTCATCCAGGAGCAGCAGCTTCGGCCGGCCTACCCACGCGCGGGCAAACAGCACGCGCCGCAGTTGCCCGTAGGAGAGCTGCTTCAAGGAGCGCGTCGCGTAGTCCGCCAGGCCGAACTCCGCAAGGGCTGCCAGCGCGCGCCGACGCTCCCCGGCTGTCAGGGGTTCGTTAAGCCCGATGCTGGCGTGCAGGCCGGAGCCCGCGGTCTCCACGACGGTTAGGTACTGCGGGTGATCGGTCTGCAGCTGGGGAGCAACATACCCCACCCAGGTCCGAAACTCGCTCAGGGGCACGCCCGGCTCAATCGCCGCTCGGCTAATCCGGCCGCGCGAGGCCACCGGATAGTCCCCGTACAGGGTGCGCAGGAACGTCGACTTGCCCGCGCCGTTGCCGCCGTGGACCACCCAGCACTCTCCCCTGCGGATCGTCAGGTTCAAGCCCGCAAGTATCTGGATGCCGTCCACGTAGACGTCAGCCTTCTGCAGGCTCAGCAGCGGCTCCCCCGGCGGTCCCGGGTCGCGGACCCGGCGCTCCGGCGTGCGCGCGTCAACCGCCGACGCTTCCGGAGCGAAGGCGCGTCGCACAGCGACCGGGGTCAATCGACCCCGGTAGGTCAGCCGACCCTTGCGAATGATCGCCAGATGCGTGGCGGAGGCGGGGATGTCATCGGCCCGATGCGTGGTCAGCACCCACGGCAACTGCGATCGCGCCGTGGAGCACAGGAAGGCCAGCAACCGTTGCCGATGCGCCGCATCCAGGCCGTTGGCGACCTCATCCAGGAGAAGCAGCGCCGGACGCCAGGCCAGGGCCCGAGCCAGAAGCACCAGGCGGCGCTCGCCGTAGGAGAGGGTAAGGAAGCGGCGCTCCGCCAGGTGGCTTATCCGCAGGCGCTTCAGCAGCGCCGCCACCCGCTGCCGCTGGCTCGGCGTCAGCGGCTCCAGCGGGATATCGCTGCGATGCAGGCCCGTGCCAACCACCTCGGTGGCGGAGAAATTCCAGTCGTAGCGCTCGTAGCGATCCTGGCGCTCGGGGCCCAGATAGGCGATCTCGTCCTTTACGCCGAGGGTTTCTCCCTGCGTCTGCCCGCGCCAGCGATACCGGCGCTGGCGAGGAGTGCCCGGTGCCGGCCACACGTCGCCCGAGACGAGCTTCAGCAGCTGCGTCTTGCCCGCCCCATTGCCGCCCGCCAGCACCCATCGTTCCCCGGGCCGGATACGCCACGTCACCTCGTGCAGCACCGCCGTGTCGCCGCGGGTCAAGTCGACTTTGGTCAGGGATACCTCAAGGTAGCGCGACGGTCGCGGCGGACGTTTGGCTTGCATGGGCGAAGTCTAGCGCAGGCACCGGGCCGCAACCGCCGGACGGCAGGCCCCGCACAGGCTGAAGCGGCGCGCCCGCGCTGCTAGGCTTGCACCATGAACACGATAAGCACCGCTCCTGCAGCCCCGCGTCCAGGCGTCCACGGCCACGCCACCACCGCACTGCTGCTGTGCCTGGGCGCCGCGTCCGGCTGCTCAACGCTTCCCACCGCCTCGCGTTTCGGCGAGGCGGCCGTGACTGCCGCCTCGGACCCTTGGGTTTGGGCGCCGCTCGCGGGGGCGGCGGGTCTTCAGGTCAGCGACGCGGATCGACGCATCTCCCGATGGGCGCGGCGCGAGACGCCGCTCTTTGGATCGCAGTCCGGTGCGACGCGATGGAGCGATGACTTGCGCAGCGTTGCCGTCGTGGCGGACGCGGCAACCGTGCTGCTCGCGCCGACTGACGCCACCGGCAGCGACTGGGTGCTCACCAAGGGACGCGACTACGCGATCGACCTGGTCGCCGCCACCGCGGCCATCGAGACCACGCACGTATTGAAGGGCACGGCACACCGCTCCCGCCCCTCCGGCGTGGATGACCAGAGCTTTCCGTCGGGACACGCCACCACGGCCGCGGTCTACGATCGGGAGGCGGAATTGCGCCTGGCTTCCCTGGACCTGGGCCACGGAACACAGCAGGCCCTGGGCTACAGCCTCGAGGCGGTGACCCTGGGGACCGCGTGGGCGCGCGTTGATGCGGGCGCGCACTACCCCTCCGACACCTTGGTGGGCATGGCCATCGGTCACTTCAGCGCCCGCTTCTTCGAGGCGGCGTTTGCGCGCCCGGATGGCACCCCCGCGACCCGAGTCTTTGTCTCGCCGACGCGCGGTGGCCTTGCGCTGAACTGGAGCGCCGCCTTCTGACGCCCCAGCGCGTCGCACCGCTCCACGACGGGCATGTCGGATCCGGCGCAGTATGAAACCGGAATGACGATGTCAAGGAAGCGTGCGGGGTCCGCGGATGCGCAGCCCGCAGCAGCGGCGACCGCCAAGCCGATGCGGGAGCACCAGCGCCGCCAGGCAGCCTTCCTGCGGGCCCAGGCCGCCCGGCGTCGCGAGTTCAGGGAGCGGGGCGGGCGAAGGCTGGGGAAGCGACGGGACCGCATCGTCGCCTTTGGCTCCGGCGATCACCGGTTTGCGGCGCTGCCCGCGCCGCATTCGCCTAGTGGCGCGCGGCGGACTCCTTCTGCACCAGGTACTGGATCAAGGCGATGATCTCGTCGTTGCCACTGAGCATCGAGAGATCCAGGCGATACTTGCCCGCCACGACCAGGGTCGGCGTGCTCGGCGTCGCGTAGCCCTTCACCAGCGCATCACTCTGGCGCATGCGCGTGTCGGTCGAGAAGGACTTGGCGACCTGCAGGAACTGCGCCTCCGTCACGCCCCCGCGCCTGGCATAGAAGCGGGCGACATCCTCGATGGTCGGCTGCTTGGGCTTCAGGCGCTGCGAATCCAGGTCGAGGATCGCCAGTTCCCCGCCACTGCCCCAGATCGCCGTGAACATCGCCGCATGGTTCTTCTCGGCGATGCCCAGCTGCTGGGCCGTGAGGTAGGCGCGCTGGAAAAGGGGCCAGGACTCACCGGTATTCCACGAGGCGGGCACGAGGACGAGCTGGGCGTTGGCCGGCAGGGACGCCTTGATCTTGTCGATGGCCACCTGAAACTTAAAACAGGCCGGACAGCCGTAGGAGAAGACCTCGGTCACCTCCACCTTGCCGGGGGCGGCCTGGCTTTGCTGCGCCGGCTGCACCAGCGCGTAGTGGCGACCCTCTACCCATTTCGGCGCGTCCGCCGCCTGGGCCGTTCCGCCCAGCAGCGCCAGCGCCAGCACCGCCCACAGCGACTTCATCGACTTCATATAGGTTCCCCCGCCCCGGAATTGAATAATGCAGTGGTGCGCGGCCAAAAACAAACCGGGGAACTCCTACGTCTTTGAAATCCCGGCAGGAAAAAGGCGACGACCTTGGATGCCGCCAAGTCTATGCGAAACTTGCGCCGGGCCCGGTTCGAAACGCCAGGGGACAAGCCACCGCGGCCAGTTGCGGAACGGGCGCACGGTGAGCATGCCGGCGTCCTTGTGAGCTTAAATTTCCCATTATTTGTATAAAAGTAATGGGACTGATTCACCTCCCTCGTGATGAACCCGCCTAACCCTATGCTTGAACTGGCCCGGCACCGGCGTGTGCGGCGGGCTACGGATTTGCGCGACCACGGCTGACGGCGCCGACCCGCTCTGAGTTGCCGACAAGCAGATCCGTCTGTGCAGCAACGGCTTGCAGCGCCGCCTAGGCCTGATCGAGGCAGTCGATACTGGTGGGGATTGCAGTTCAAGCTTCTGCGGACAGTGGTCATTTCTCGTTGTGGTGACTCAGACAAACCGAGCACGGCTGAATTTTGTGCCAACCCATTGTTTATGTAGTGTGATGTACGCGATTCGAATGCCAGACGCGCGGGGTAAAAGCCAGCGCCGATATCCAGCTGCATCGCGAATCGGCGCGGCCGTAGCCGTCACCAAAACGTGCTGGGCTTAGCCCCGCCAGGGGACATCCCGCTCCGGGCACCCCAGGCCGGCCTCTGCTGGCCACGAACCTACTGCTTGTAGCTGAGCCGCAGATACAGAAATCGCCCCGGATTATCGTAGGCATTCGGGTCGAAGTTGTTCGGGATGCAGGTGAGGCAGCCCGGGGGATCCTTGGAAAACAGGTTGTTGATGCCAAGCGCCATCAGGTATCCAGGGCCAAGGAAGAGCGGCACCCAGCGCAGCTGGGCATCGACATAGGTGCGTGCGCCCTGTACCTGCGGATTCCCCGCCTCCCAGACTGCCGAGATATACCGACCGATCAAGGTCGCACCGATCCCGCCCCTGTTCCAATCCAGATTGAGCGTGGACTTGGTCTTCGGGAAAACCTGGTCGGGGCTGCCGCGCTCGGTGCCCACGCGCAGGATGGTGGCCAGACCTGCGGAAATGGGCACGAACTCACTGAACTCCAGCAAACGCGTGGTGGCCCAGAGCGCCGTGAACTGCCCGGCTCTCCACCCTGGCGAGGACCACTGCACCTTGAGATCCAGCGCGTGGGTCCGGATGCCGCCAATATTGATCAAGGGATTGGCAATAGCGGTCACTTGGCCGTCGGCTGAACGGGTAATGGTGGCGCAAGACAGGGCATCGCCGGTCTGGGCGCAGCGATCCAGCAGCGCCTGGCCGTTCTGCGCCTGGATGGCCTGGTCAACGGTGATGTCGGTATAGGCCGCCTCGAGCGAGACGTCACGCGACCACTCGGTCCCCGCCAGAGCCGCAGGTTCCCAGACAACACTGACAGTGCGGTTCTGGCTGGTTTCCGGCTTGAGGTGCTGATTGCCGCTGGTGACAACGGCGATCTGCGAACCCAGCTGCGTGTAACCGCCATTGGCCGGCACGCCACGGGCAATGCAGTTGGCGCGAACGACGGCGCTGGCACCGGAGGTCAGCAGGCCCGAGCAGGGGTCGCTGATTTCCTGATCAAAGCGCGAAGCCGTGCCAAACAGTTCACCGATCGAGGGGCTGCGGAAACCCTGACCATACGAGGCCCGGAACAGCAACTCATCCAGCGGCCGCCAGGTCAGGCCTGCTTGGTAGGTCTCTCCGCGTCCCGAAGTCGAATAGTCAAAGGCGCGGGCCGCCACCGCGGCTTCCAGCCTACGCACCAACGGGGCTCCAGAGAGCAGCGGGACACGCAGCTCACCGTAGGCCTCATCGACCGTTATCTGGCCCTGAGCCGGCTGGGCCGGGATGTCGGCGGACAGTCCTGCTGCCACAATGGGGTCCGGGTGGAAGGACCCTTGTGTGCGCCGGTGCTCCAGTCCCGCGGCAAAGGCCAGCGGGCCGGACGGCAAGTCCAGCAGGTCGCCGGTCACGTTGCTTGTGAGATCGGCCAGTTGCTGCTGCGAACTGTCCCTCTCGGTGAAACCGATGAAATCCAGCATCGCCGGAGTAATGGTGCCCGCACCACCGAAGAGATTCAGCGGAACGCAGGGAGCCGCGCAGCTTGCGATTGGTCCCAGGGCCTGTTGCACGCGTTGCGCGTTGACATTGCCAGTGAACACCTGCCGGGCCTGGTTTTCCGAATAAAGGGCGTTGAAGTCCCAGTGCCAATTTCTGTCAGCCACCTTGAATTCGCCCGACCCCTGGGCTGTCAGGTTCCAGGTATCGACGGTCTGGGCATAGTGTCGCGGTCCATTTTCGACAAGGCGGCGGCCAACGAGCGCGTAGCTGCCCGGCTGCAGCGTAAAGCCGAAGGGGTTGTAAGGGTTGGTGGCATCGAGGCGGACCGCATCCAGCAGGTTGCCGTTACCCGCATCAGGGCCGAGGAATAGCGGTAGCGGTGCTGCCTGATTGGCGGAGATGCGCTGCACATAGCTGGCGCGCACGCGCAGCTGCAGCGAGTCGCCGACCCCCTGCTGGAGCGAGCCAAAAACACTGATGCGTTCCAGCGGCGTGGAGAGATAGTTATACGGCTGGAAGTTGAACCGGTCACCCGTTTCAAACGCCCTGAAGCCGGAGGCCGCACCGGTCGGATCACCGGGAACGTACACCGCACGCTGCCCCGGCTGCAGCGGCTGTTTCAAGGTCAGATCCAGGTTACTGCCGGTATTCGGATCGCTGATGAGGAAGCGCCCCAGCGCCGTGGCGGAACTGCAGCCACCTGCAAGGCAGGAGGTGGCAAAAGGCGTCGGGAACCGACTGATGGCTCGATCGGCAGCGAAAATGGGATCTTGCTTGAAGTATCCGCCACCGACCAGAAGGTGGGTCGTGCCGATACTCTCCCCCCAGGAGAGGTTGTAGTCCTGCGTCCAACCGTCGCCGTGATCCGTCTGGCCAATTTGCGCGTTGGCGGCCAGGCCGTTCTGGCGGTCCTTGGTGATGAGGTTGACCACACCGGCAATGGCATCCGACCCGTAGACGGGTGAGGCGCCCTCCTGTAGCACCTCCACACGGCTGATCATGGACGTGGGAACGGTATTGAGATCCACTGATCCCGGAACGCCAGAGGCCGCGGTACCCGGCACCCAGCGCAGCCCATCCACCAGCACCAGAACGCGCCGCGAACCCAGGTAGCGCAGATCAATCTCCGCCGACCCGGCGCCGACACCGCCGCCGTCGGGCGGATTCCCCACATTACCCGAGTTATTGAATTTCGAGTTCAAGCCGCCGCCAGCGGAGGGAATTCTCTGTAGCGCGTCGGCAGCAGAGACGAGCCCCTGCCTGGCCATGAGTTCGGTATCAATATTGATTACGGGCTGGTTGCGCAGCAAGGCACTGGTGCGGATACGAGACCCGGTGACCACGACCTCCTCCAGGTCGGAGGCATCAAGAGTTGCCGCCAGTACCAGACCCGCGCCAGGGCCCATCAGCATCGCCAGGCAACAGATCTGCAAGATACGAAATATCATGGGGTGTTGCCATCCGAACGTAGGGAAAGGAAAACTGGGTTTGAAATTGCCCACGGTCAGACCGGAATCGCTGCTCCGTTGATCAAACGGCTCGCATCACTGCACAGGAAGACAATAACTTGGGCGATCTCCTCCGGCTTGGGCCAGCTGTCGTGCGCGGCGCCCGGCATGGCCTTGCGGTTTGCCGCCGTGTCGATAACGCTAGGCAGGATCGAGTTGGCTCTGACGCCCGTGCCTTTGAGATCGGCGGCCAGGGAATCGATGAGTGCCACGGCTGCGGCCTTGGAGGCGACGTAGGCCCCCGCTGAACCCACATGATTCACGGCGGCCATGGCCGCGATGTTGACTATCGCACCACGCCGCTGCCGGAGCATGGCAGGCACGACCGCACGGGCCAGGCAGTAGCCGGAACGCAGGTTGATGGACAGCATCCTGTCCAGGGCAGAGGCGTCCATCTCCCACAGCGGAGCGCCCGCCGCATAACCACCCACTGCATTGACTACCCCGTCCAGCCGATCATGCCTGGCGATAATGTCAGCCACGAACCCGCGCAGCGCCTCCTCGTCCAGCACATCAACCTGATGGCCCTCCAGCCGCGCGGCAGGTTCGCCTGCCGCGAGCCGCAGGGAATCCAGGTCGGATGGCGTGCGATAGGTCGCCAGTACCGTGGCCCCGGCCTGCAGAAACGCCAGGCTGATCGCGCGGCCCAGGCCACCCGTCCCGCCGGCAACCAGAATGACCTGCCGGGAAAACTCCTGTGGAATACCCATCACGCGTGCACTACCAGCCGCGGCGGCAGCAGCTTGCCGGTCAACAGGCGCCAGAGCGTTCCGGCCACCAGCACGGCGATGACAGCATTTGCCAGGCCAAACAGCCCGATCGACAGCCACTCGATGAACCCGGTCTGCCCGCGGACGACGAACACGATCGCATCGAAGGCCAGTGCCGTCACTCCGAAACTAAAGGCCCAGTAGGAGGCCCCGAAAGTCTGCTTGAGGATCCACGGTAGCAACCGCGCCAGCAGCAGTAACTGCAGCATCCCGTAGCCGAGCAGCAGCTGCGCGAACAGGTCCGGCTTGCTGCCGGCCACGCCGCCCGTCAGGAACAGGTACGCCACACAGCCCACCACCGGCGGGGCCAGCATGATGCCCAGCGTGGGCCGCAACGGCGGCGGCATGGCGAGGTAAGCCAAGCGATGCAGGAGCAGCGACTCCAGCGCCAGCCAGCACAACAGGCCTGCGCCAAAAAACAAAGTACCCATGTCAACATACCCGAAATAGCCAGCCACGAAGGACGTGACGAAGTTACCGGCCACCGTCGGCAGGTACAGGGCAGGCGTTGCGGCGCCGGGTTCGCGCTCACCCTGCCACTGCCAGCCTACGAACATCAGGCCATAGCCTGCCTGCAGCAGCGCCCCGACAACAAACAGCACAAGGGCCAACGATTTGGCGTGAGGGGCGATGGCGACTGCGGCAAGCAGTGTCGCGACACCGACCAGCCCGACGAAACAACTCTGCACCGGATGCCGCAACTCGGCCAAGGCCTCTTCGCGTGCCCACAGCCATTTGCCCAGGTAGAGCACCAGCAGAAGGAGCCAAACGGCGAACGCACAATCCATGACGAGCTCATCCATGGTGTGTGGCAGACCCCATGCCTTGGACGCCGCGCGCCAGCAGTCGCCCAGTCCAACCAGACCCAGGACGATACCAAAGAAAGATGCCGGAACAGCGATGCGAGACCTTGTCATACTCGAGCTCTCCTGGGATGACTTTTCAAGATGGCAGATTAGCCCAGAAGCACTTATTTCGAAGTTAATGTACCGCCATAACGGATACATTGCGGAGCGAGTCCATGAGCGTCTATGAACCTTTGATCAACGCTGCGGATATTGAGAACCTGCGCGCAGTATTCCGCTTCTTTGATACCGACCAGGACGATGCGGTTTCGGTGGATGACCTGCAACAGGCCGTCACCGTCACGCTGCAGAAGCCGGCCAGCCGGGAGCAGCTACTGCTGCTGATCAACGAGGTCAGGGCCAGTGCCGAGGCGGGCGGCAGCTTCGACGTCTATGACTTCCTGTCCTACGCGCTGTCCAAGCGGGTGGACGGCCTGAACAGCCTGCAGAAAGTCTACCGCGCGCTGCACGGTACGCCGGAAGCCGGCATCACCCAGGAACAGTTCCGCGCTGGTATCGCAGGTCCCGGGCTATCAGAACGCGAAGCCGACGAGGTCTTCCGTGACCTGGATGCCGACGGCGACGGCCGCCTCAACTTCGAAGAGTTCTGCCGGCCGGTGCATGACTACTACCGTGCCACCCAGGCAGTGCCGGCCACGCCATCGACGCAAACGACCGCCCCCGTGGCGACCGGCACCCAGCAAGCCCCCGACTCGCCAACGAGCCGGCCGGCGGCCAGGCCGGGCCCGCAGGATACACGCCGGCCCAATGACAACGGCACCTCAGCGCTGCAGATGCAAATTGGTTTTTTCCGTCTGCTGCAGGGCGCCGCCTATCGCTGCTTCCGCGCAAACTTCTCGGCCAATCACGGCACCCACCTGCCTGTTAGGAACCTGCCTTACCGGATCAGTGACTTCGTCGAATTCGTGGACACCGCCATAGCGTTCTACAAACAACTGGGAATCGTCTCCGCAGACTGCCACCCGGTGCTGGATGCCCTCACCACTTCCATCCGGGACGAATACCAGCGACTACTGCGGCGCATCGAGAACTGGGAGGTGATCGAAAAGACCGCTGAGATGCTGCGCGAGGCGATGACCATACGTGCCAACGCAGCGGCTGCGGTCCAGCACCGGACACAATACGTGGCGGCAGTGGAGCGCATGCTGGCCGCCCAGAAAACATCGCTGGAATTCATCGACCTTGTGAACGAGGTGCTGACCCGCAACGAACTGCACCGCCTGCGCAACCAGGAGGCCCGGGGTCCCTCGATCCCGAACCAGCCGGAGGCAGATCCCAAGGCCTACCTCGGGGCCTGGAACCGGGTGATCCTGGAACACGCCGACGAGGCCATTGAAGGCGCCATGATGCCGGTGTCCTACTGGTACGAGGACTTCATGCCAAAGCTGCTGGCCGCCTTCAGCATCAGCAGCGCCGCAGACATCCCGGACAACACCGTGCCCGATGTTCCTGCGCTGCTGCAGTGGTACCAGGAAGCCAACGCCGCCGGCGAGTTCGCGCGCCATGGCACGTATATCCCACTGGTCTTCGAGCAGGCCTCGCCCACGGAAAAGCTTCGCTTCCGTCAGTCCTGGCGCCTGTGCCGTCATTACCTTAACGGCGTGCAGAAACGACGCGAGCGGGCGGAGTTCGGCCGGGATACCGGCGTACTGTCGCAGTACATCGCCTTCCTGGACGTGTATCTAGGCACCCGCTTCGTCAGCAATGCGGACATGCGCCTATCGTTCCCGTACTACATAGGCCCTGCCGTCTGGCGCAGCCTGCACACCGCAGGGGAGATCATCGCCGGCCAGACGTCCGCCGGCCAGCGGCAATCGGTGGCGACGTTCCAGTCCTTCTTCGTGCCGTTTGCCAGCCTGTACCCCTGCCCCTACTGCCGGCATCACCTGAACGCTTATGTCGTGCAGAACAAGGAAGTGGAGATGTACCCGCTGGAGTACATACTGCTCGGCGTGCAACCCGGCAGTGCGGACTTCGGCGCAACGATCCGCGAAAAGCTGGCGACGGTAGTGGATGGCGCATCGCTGCGCCTGTTCCTGTGGAAGCTCCACAACACCGTGTCCTCGTCGATCAGCCGCTCCGAAGAGTGGTACCGTCAGGACGATGCGGCCTTCTATACGACCCGCTATTGGCCCAGCATCGAGTCGGATCTGGAGCGTGCGGACGCCCGCCAGCAGCAAACCCTTGCCACGGACCGCATCCGCAGGCTGTATGAGTTGTTTAAGCCCCTGTCACGCCTGTCGTTCCTGCGCTTCCAGTTGCAGTCACACCTGGCCAGCCGCGAGGCCCGCAGCCTAGGCAAGATCATGGAGCTGGCCCACCACCAGATCGATGCGCTGGAAACAGCAGTCCAGGGCGGCGGATTCCTGCAGAACCAGTATGGATTCGACCCGCAACTCGTGGACGATGAACCATCGTTCACCGCAGGGGAAGAAGGCTATGCCCGCAGCGCCGCCTATATCGAGACCTGAGGAACCACGCGCCCGAGCAAATCCCCGTCAGGAGGACCAGGAGACCCCGGGTCCAACCGTTCCGCCCGGCGGGATGCCCAACTGCTGGCGCACCTGCCCAAGCGGAAGCGACAGCAGCGGCAACCAGTCCCAGGCACTGTCGTAGACGTCCACCGGTGTCTGGGCACCGCGCTGCGCGGCTACTCCCATCAGCTGCGGATCAAGGTGCGAATGGACGGGCGCAAACACGCCCATCTTGACGCCTTGATGCCACTGCAGGAGCACCACCGACAGCCAGCCTATGCCAGCGGAGGAATTGGCGGCATTGAATACCGCGGTATAGACCTCGCCCTGTGGGCTCGCCCCATACCCAGCCAGAACGTGGTGTACGTCGTGGGAGCCCAGGAACTCCACCGGCAGCGGCACGCCGGGCGTGCCCGGTATGTCGAAATCCGCGTCCTTGTAGAACTGAAGCATTTCTGCCCCCAAGGACCCCGCGGGCGCATCGGCGAGCAAACGGTGATAGCGGGCTACAAGCTCCGGCGGCGACATCTGCCCCAGGGAATGAGCGGACATGTGGGCGGCAATGAGCTCACTGCCAATGCCAGTCCGACCAGAAAGCATGCGCCTGAACACCTCGGCCTTGGCCGTGGCGACATTCTCGTTGGCGATCTTTTCTACGGCGCTGAACAATGCATCGTCAGCCCCAAGGCGGACGGCGACCCTGCGTGCCATCCGGGTACCGGCCGGGTCCGGCTCGTGTGAATAGAGCGACACCATCAGCCCGGCATGTACGGCTTCCTGCCGATCTTTCTCGGTGCTCAGGCCCTGCGCGATCGATGCGATTGCTTCTTCCTCGTCGACCCAGGGCTCCTCGGACCCCAGCAGCGCGCTGAAGTCGAGCGATTTGTCGAAGCCGTGGCAGCCCGCGCAGCCCTGAAGGCCCGCAAACATGCGCACCAGCGCTGCACTGTCGCCGTCAAACGGCCGCGTGCCGCCAGCCGTGGCCACCAGACGCATGACACCCACGTAGGCACGACGAACTTCAGGGGGACCAAAGACGAGCAATGCCATCACAGTACCGTGCAGGGGAAGTACGTCATGCAAGATAGCTCAAAAAGTCAGTTTGTAGTTAATCCAATCCGATCTGGTCAATTCAAACCATGGGACATGGATAGACCGGTCCAATTCGGATGTTCTGAAATAAGCGCAAAGGACACAGTCCCCAACAAATTCAGGACTGCCGCTATGTGTGCTGAGTTCCGCATATTGCACCTACTATCTCTGCAGAAATCGCTAGGTCGTCCCGGTTCTGGCGTTCGCGGGTCTCGGCGGGACGACAATCCCCGCATCAGGGACTTGGATCGTATTTTTTTGTCGTCAGCCCTACAGCGCTTAGGATAATCCGTATCCCAACATCCACGGGCATTTAATGCAATCTGATGGCTCGCATGTCAGTCACTGACTACGCTCCGGGCAAAGGGTGCAGACTTCAGCTCACCGATGGAGCCAATCGCTGCTCGACAGTGTGGCGGGTCTTCTCCGCGAAGAACGCCGCCGACATGTACGTTGTGCCGTTGATGTTTGGCGGAGCCGTGAAGGTAAGCTTGCACGCGACTGGGTCTTGGCAGGCGGGATTGGTCAACGCCAACCCGGCGCACGTTTCGTCAAATGAATCACGTCATTGGGACATATGGAAGCGCGGGCCAGAACTTGCACCCGGTACCGTCCGAGGTTGGTACCTTATAATTCCCGACCAAGAGCTTCGAACCGGTCCAGCTGATGCACAAGCCCATTGCATTCCACCCGTTGGCAGTGGGCACGCGGTGTCGATCGAGTTCCTCATGATGGCCAATCAGGGGCTGACAACTGAGTTCGATGATGCCCACATAATCGGAAGATGGATCCTTTCTGGGCGTGATGAGAGCTGTCTGCTTATTTCCCGTCGGATTCCATGGCCGGAGGACAATCAAGTTTGGGCAAATGCCGCTCGGTCCGCCGCGGCCGCGCAGGCTGAAACCGCTGGGTTCAAGGTCAGCCAGTACCATCGATACTACCTCCACGGGCACTGCGCGCAGGGCGTTCGTTTCGGGCTTGAACTTGCTGCCGAATAGCAACGGCCTGGCGTTGTACGTTCGCGTGCATTCGCCGCGAAGCTGCCGTTTATCGCCGGGCGGCAACACATTGATCGCATTAGAAGCCCGTGCAGCGGCTTTCGAGAGGGGGGCCGTACCCTGCTATTCCCCAGAATGGGGACTTCAGACTACTTTCATGCTTAGTAAGGAACGAGAGAGACGCTCGCAATCAGCTGTGACGGAGCGGACTTGACCCTCTCATGCCGGTGATGGTCTTGTCAGCTTGACCAACCGGTCCGCTTTCGCCGTAGCACCGAAACTCTAGTTATCAGTGCTACCAAAACGGGACCAACGTCACCCCTTACCTAATTAGTGAAATACTGTTATCGAACCGTCAACGTGAACGGTCTGCGGCTGACGCGCGTTAACACTCTGAATATACGCCGACCAAGCAGCCATTTTGGTTGCATATTCTTGTTGGGCCAACTGCTGTAACTGCAATTGGCGCTGTTGACCCTTATCGATAACAGATTGGCGAAATGCAAGCTCCGCAGCCGCCGCGTCACGAGTATATTCAAATCGCTTTCTGGCGAACTCTCCATATGTAAGCTTTTGTTGATAGAGAGCGACAATCAGCTCGCCCTCATCCGAGCTACCCGCCATAGAGAACGCTTTCTGCTGTTGCCATAATGCCGCCTGCGCCGGAGTTG
>CAIPVV010000042.1 GCA_903868595.1 uncultured Pseudomonadota bacterium | reverse complement strand
CGGTGCCGCCTGCGGGGGTGCCGCGGCGGGGCGCGCGACGCCGCCGCTGCGCTCGCCGGCGCCCACCACGGGGGCGGCGATCGGTGCGGGGGCGGAGGCCGGGGCCGGCGCGAACACCGGCGGATCCAGCAGCACCGTGTACTCGTGCACCAGGTGGCCGCGGGCGTAATTGGCCTCCACCAGCAGCGTGGCGAAGGGTTCGATCATCGGGGCGGCGGAGCGCAGCTGGATGACACTGCGGCCGTCGCTGGCGCGCACGACGCGCGTGGTGATGCCGGTGAGGAAGGCGGGATAGTCCAGGCCGTTGCGCGCGAAGGTCTCGCGCGAGGCGATCTGGACCTTCAGGCCGGCCATCTCCTCGGCCGTGACCCCCACCAGCTCGATTTCCGCATCGAGCGGGGCGTTCAGGGAGGACTTGAGCTGGATGTCCCCCAGGCCCAGGGCCTGGGAGGTAACCGGCAAGGCTGCAAGCAGCGAAGCCGCTGCGCTGAGTACTTTACGACGCATCACGACTCCCCGACAGACCGGGATTGTTTAAAATCCAATTTGAAAACAATGGCTTGGACTCAAAATCTCAGTCTTTCGTAACATCGGCAATATAACTTATAAATACTCGCGTACCAAAATCTCCGCAATCTGGACGCTATTGGTCGCCGCGCCCTTGCGGACGTTGTCGGACACGACCCACAGGTCCAGGCCGCGCGCGTGGGAAATATCTTCACGAATCCGCCCGACATAAACTGTGTCGTGGTTCGCTGCCTCGGTAGCGGCCGTGGGATACCCGCCCGGCTTGCGCTCGTCCAGGACGGTGACCCCGGGGGCCTTCTCCAGCAGCTTGCGGGCGGCCTCCGCAGTGAGCTTGCGGCGCGTCTCGATGTGGATGACTTCCGAGTGGCCGTAGAAGACCGGCACGCGCACCGCGGTGGCGTTCACGAGGATGGTCTTGTCTTCCATGATCTTCTGGGTCTCCCAGAACATCTTCATCTCTTCCTTCGTGTAGCCGTTCTCCATGAACTTGTCGATCTGCGGCACGCAGTTGAAGGCGATCTGCTTGGCGATGACCTTGGCCTCCACCGGGCGGCCGTTGAGCAGCTCCAGCGTCTGCCCCGCCAGCTCATCCACGGCTTCCTTGCCCGCGCCGGAGACCGACTGGTAGGTGGCGACGTTGATGCGCTCGATGCCGGCCACGTCGTGCAGGGGCTTCAGGGCCACCAGCATCTGGATGGTCGAGCAGTTGGGGTTGGCAATAATGCCGTGCTTGCGGTACTGCGCGATGGCGTGCGGGTTGACCTCCGGCACGACCAGCGGGATGTCGTCCTCGTAGCGGTACTGGGAGGTGTTGTCGATGACCACGCAGCCGGCGGCGGCCGCAATCGGCGCGTACTTGGCGGAGATCTCGGCGCCCGCGGAGAACAGGCCGATGTCGGCCTTGGAGAAGTCGAAGGTATCGACGTCGATCACCGGGTAGGACTTGCCCTTGAACTTCACCGTCTTGCCGACCGAGCGGCTGCTGGCGAGCGGGTAGAGCTCGCTCACGGGGAAATCGCGCTCCTCCAGCACGGTCATCATGGTGTCGCCGACAAGGCCAGTGGCCCCCAGGACCGCAACTCTCCAACCCTTGCTCATCTCCATCCTCTTGTTTCGCATGAAACAGTCGCTGCAGTACCCGCCGGGACGACGGGCACCATCGAAAATTCGTCAGATCACCGGGGTGGATGATCGCACATCCGCGTTCTGGGCCCGGTGACGCAGGTAGTGGTCCAGCAGCACGATGGCGAGCATCGCCTCGCAGATGGGCGTGGCGCGCAGCCCCACGCAGGGATCGTGCCGGCCGGTCGTCACCACGTCCACGGCGTTGCCCAGCAGGTCGATCGTGCGGCCGGGGACCTGGATGCTGGAGGTGGGCTTGAAGGTCACGTGCGCGAGCAGGTCCTGCCCGGAGGAGATGCCCCCCAGGATGCCGCCGGCGTTGTTGGAGACAAAGCCCTGCGGGGTCATCTCGTCGCGGTGCTCGCTGCCCTTCTGCGCCGCACTGGCGACGCCGGCGCCGATCTCCACGGCCTTGACCGCGTTGATGCCCATCATCGCGTGCGCGACGTCCGCGTCCAGCCGGTCGAACACCGGCTCGCCCAGGCCCGGCGGCAGCCCGCTGGCCGTGACCGTGACCTTGGCGCCGACCGAATCCCCGGCCGAGCGCAGCGCCCAGATGTAGTCCTCCAGCTCCTGCAGCCGCGCGGGGTCCGGGCAGAAGAACGGGTTGTCGTAGGCGGACTGCGGATCCTTGGGCTCCAGCACATGCGGGCCGACTTGGCTCACGTAGCCGCTGATCTGCACGCCCAGCCGGGTCGAGAGGTACTTGCGGGCGATGGCGCCGGCGGCCACGCGCATGACGGTCTCGCGCGCGGAGGAGCGGCCGCCGCCGCGGTAGTCGCGCAGGCCGTACTTCTGCTGGTAGGTGTAGTCGGCGTGGCCCGGGCGAAAGCGGTCCTTGATCTTCTCGTAGTCGCGCGAGCGCGCATCCGTGTTCTCGATCAGCAGGCCGATCGCGGTGCCGGTGGTCACGCCCTCGAACACGCCGGAGAGGATGCGGACCTGGTCGGACTCCTTGCGCTGGCTGACGAACTGCGAGGTGCCGGTACGGCGGCGATCCACGTCGCCCTGCAGGTCCGCCTCGGTGAGCGCCAGTCCCGGCGGGCAGCCGTCCACGATGCAGCCGAGCGCCGGCCCGTGGCTCTCGCCAAAGCTGGTGACGACGAACGAGCTGCCTATGCTGTTACCGGACACGATCTATAGATCCTTTGCCATCCTGCGAAGATCCGCGGCGCCGAGCAGGAACACCCCGCCGCCGCCACGCGCGAATTCCAGCCAGATGAACGGCCAGTTGCGAAACTGCCGACGCACCGTGGTTTCGGTATTGCCGACCTCGACGACCAAGATGCCCTCGGGCGCGAGGAACCGCAGGGCCTCGCGCAGCAACACCCTGACGGCGTCCATACCGTCCCGTCCGGCCCGCAGTGCGCCTTGCGGCTCGTGCGCGTATTCGGCCGGCAAGCCCTTGAATTCCGCCGTGCCGACGTAGGGCGGGTTGCTGACGATAATATCGTAGGGCGGGCCCTTCAGGGCGCTGAAGTAGTCCGATTCCACGAGCCGCAGCCGCCGTTCCAGGTGGTAGGCGCGGCGGTTGATCCGGGCCACCTCCAGCGCCTGGGGGCTGATGTCCACGGCGTCCACCTGGGCCCGCGGGAACGCCAGGGCGCAGGCGATCGCAATGCAACCAGACCCCGTCCCCACGTCCAGGATGCGTTTGACCCGCCCGGGGACGACCCAGGGCTGGAACTGCAGCTCGATGAGCTCGGCGATCGGCGAGCGGGGGATCAGCGCCCGCTCGTCCACGTACAGCGGCAGCCCTGCGAACCAGATGCGCTGGGTGAGGTAGACCACCGGGATGCGCTCGCGGATGCGGCGGCTCACCAGCCCCTCCACCGCAAGCTCCGCGCGCTTGCCCGGCCGGCGGGCCAGGTCCCGGGCCGTGAGCTCCCCCGCCAGCCCCAGCACGTGGAACACCAGCGCCGCCGCGTCATCCCGCGGGTTGTCGGTGCCGTGGCCGTAGTGCAGCGTGGCGGCGGCCAGGCGCCGCGTGCTGCGGGCGAGGATCTGCTGGACGGTGCTGCCCCGCGGGCGCGGCGTGGTCCGGCTATGGGATACTGTTTTCGTGGCCAAGAATCGCTCCGCTGTCTTTCTCATCGCTATCGCCCTGGCCGCAGCCCTGGGCGGCGCGCTCATCGCCCGGCATGTTGGCCGAGCCACCATCGCATTGCAAAACGGCACCTGGCTGCCCGCGGCGCGCGCCATCGCGCCCTTCGCGCTTACCGATCACCTGGGCCAGCCCTTCGGCAACGCCCGGCTGCAGGGGCACCCGAGCCTGCTGTTCTTCGGCTTCACGCACTGCCCGGACGTGTGTCCCACGACGCTCGCGCTGCTCTCGCAGCTGCAGCGCACGCAGCCGCTGCCGGGCCTGCAGCTCTTGTTCGTGACCGTGGACCCCCAGCGCGATGACCCCGTGACCCTGCAGCGCTACGTCAACGCGTTCGGCAGCGACTGGGTGGGCCTGCGCGGCGCGGATCCGCAGCTCGACTCCCTGCTGCACAGCCTCTCGGCCGTGCGCTTCGTGCAGGACACGCCTGGCGGCAGCTACACGGTGGATCATTCCTCGACCCTGTATCTCATCGATGGCAAGGGCCAGCTGGCCGCCGTCTTCACGCCCCCCTTCGCGCTGCCCGCGCTGGAATCGGACTTAAGGCAAGCCGCGCGGGCGCTGGATCAGTGATGGGCAAGTTATTCATCGGCATGCAGTACGTGCTGCCGCAGCACACGTTCTCCCGGGTGGTGCTGGCGGCGACGCGCATCCGCCTGCCGCTCATCAAGGACGCCCTCATCGGCGCGTTCCTCAAGGGCTTTGACCCGGAAATGGGCGATGCGGTGGAGCCCGATGCGCATGCGTATCCGAGCTTCAACGCGTTCTTCACGCGCGCGCTGCGGCCGGAGGCGCGGCCGATCGCCGCGCCCCCCCGGGCGCTGGCCTGCCCGGTGGATGGCACGGTGAGCCAGGCCGGCCCCATCGCGGTCGACCAGCTGTTCCAGGCCAAGGGCCACCACTACAGCCTGCAGGCGCTGCTGGGCGGCGCGGCGCCGGCCTGGGCCGCGCGCTTCGTGGATGGGCTGTTCGCGACGATCTACCTGGCGCCCTACAACTACCACCGCATCCACATGCCCTGCGACGGCACGCTCGCCGATGCCTGGTACGTGCCGGGCAAGCTCTTCAGCGTCAACGGGCAGACGGCCGCGGCGGTGCCGGGCCTGTTCGCGCGCAACGAGCGCGTGGTGCTGCTCTTCGAAGGCGAGGCCGGCGCCTTCGCCGTGATCCTGGTCGGCGCGCTGTTCGTTGGCAGCATGACCACCGTGTGGCACGGCGATGTGACGCCCCGCCGGCCGCGGCGCCCGACGCAGCTGCCCCTCACGGCCGAGCGCGCGCCGCTCACGCTCTCCCGGGGCGCGGAGCTAGGCCGCTTCAACATGGGCTCCACGGTGGTCCTGCTGTTCGGCAAGGACCGCGCGACGCTGGCCGCGCAGATCAACGCGGGGCGCGTGGTGCGCATGGGCGAGGCGCTCGGGGAGCTGTCGGCCGCGGCACCCGCGTGAGCGGGTCCGACTGGCGCCCGACGGCCCGCCGTGCGGCGTGGGTGGCGCGCGCGCAGCTGGCCGAGCGCACGCGCGCGTTCTTCGCCGCGCGCGGCGTGCTGGAGGTGGAGACGCCGGCGCTCGGCGCCGCCGCCACCAGCGACCCCCAGATCCAGTCCCTGCGCGTGCTGGATCCCCAGGGCGCGGCCCTGGGCTACCTGCACAGCTCGCCCGAGTACGCGATGAAGCGGCTGCTGGCGGCCGGCTCGGGCGACATCTACCAGCTGTGCCGCGTGTACCGCGCCGGGGAGCGCAGTCGGCTGCACAACCCGGAGTTCACGCTGCTGGAGTGGTACCGCCTGGGCTTTGGCCTTCAGGCCCTCATGCAGGAGACCGCGGCGCTGTGCCAGCAGCTCCTGGACGACGGCCCGCCGCGGCCCGTGGAGTACGTGAGCTACCAGGAGGCCTTCCTGCGGCATCTCGGGGTGGATCCGCTGGCAGCGAGCACCGAACGCCTGGCGGAACGGGCGCTCGCGCACGGGCTGGCTGGCAGCAGCCTGGCCACCAGCACGCGGGAGGAACTGCTGGATTTCCTGGTGGCCACCCAGGTCGGGCCCCGGCTGGGCGAGGCGGGCCTTGCCTGCCTGCATCATTACCCGGCCTCGCAGGCGTCCCTGGCGCAGATCGACGCGCAGGATCCGCGCACGGCGCTGCGCTTTGAGCTCTATGCCCAAGGGATCGAGCTGGCCAATGGCTACGTGGAGCTGGGCGATGCCCGAGAGCAGCGCCGGCGCTTCGCGGCCGACCGGCGGGAGCGGCAACGGCGGGGACTGGCGCCCCATGGCGGGGATGACCGGCTGCTGGCGGCGCTCGCCGCGGGCCTGCCGGCCTGCGCGGGGGTGGCGCTGGGCTTTGACCGGCTGCTGATGGTGCGCCTGGGCGCGGCCTCGATCGATGAGGTGCTGGCGCTGCCCATCGAGCGGGCCTGACGGCGCCAGCGGTCCCGCGGAGCGCTTAGCTCTTGGCGCGGGAAATGTACTCGCCGGTGCGCGTATCGATGCGCAGGATCTCGCCTTCGCCGATGAACAGCGGTACGCGCACGACCGCGCCGGTCTCCAGCTTGGCCGGCTTCTGGCCGCCCTGGGCGGTGTCGCCCTTCAGGCCCGGGTCCGTCTCCACGACCTTCAGGTCGATGTGCGGCGGCGGCAGGACCTGCAGCGGCACGTTGTTCCACAGCGTCACGATGCAGACGATGCCGTCCTTGAGCCACTTGGCGTTGTCGCCCACGGCCGCGGCACCGGCGACGTACTGCTCGAAGTTGTCCGGCACCATGAAGTGGTAGAACTCGCCGTCGGAGTACAGGTACTGCATGTCCGTGTCGACCACATCGGCCGACTCGACGCTGTCGCCGGACTTGAAGGTGCGCTCGATGGTGCGCCCGTTCTTCAGGTTGCGGACCTTCACGCGGTTGAAGGCCTGGCCCTTGCCCGGCTTGACCATCTCGTTTTCCACGATCGAGTACGGATCGTTGTCGAGCAGGATCTTGAGGCCGGACTTGAATTCGCTTGTGTTGTAACTGCCCATTAGTACTTCCTGCTTCAATCCGGCTGCCGGGGACCGCAGAATGCGCCCCATGAAAAAAGGTCGCGTATGGTAACGAATAGCCCCCCGGCCCGCCACAGCGCCGCCGCCGCGAGCTGGCAGCAACAGCTGGCCGAGGCGATCCGGGACCCGGTCCAGTTGCTGGCCGAACTGGGGCTGGAGCCCGCCCTGCTCGGGGATGCCGCGGCCGTGGCCCGGGCCCAGGCGCAGTTCCCGCTGCGCGTGCCCCGCGCCTTCGTGGCGCGCATGCGCCGCGGCGACCCGCGGGATCCGCTCCTGCGACAGGTGCTGCCGCTGGCCCTGGAGCAGGCGGCCGTGCCCGGTTTCGGGGGCGACCCGCTCGGGGAGGCGGCCGCGCGCCGCGCGCCGGGGCTCCTGCAGAAATATGCCGGCCGGGCGCTGCTGATGACCACCAGCGCCTGCGCGGTGCATTGCCGCTACTGCTTCCGGCGCGACCACGACTACGCCCAGGACCAGGCCAGCGGCGAGAGCGGCCGCTGGGAGCAGGCGCTGGCCCGCGTCGCCGCGGACCCCTCGATCGAGGAGCTCATCCTGAGCGGCGGGGATCCGTTGAGCCTGGGCAACGCGCGCCTGGCGGAGCTGGTGCACCGGGTGCAGGACATGGGCCACGTCAAGCGCCTGCGGCTGCACACCCGCACCCCGATCGTGCTGCCGGCACGCGTGGATCAGGGGCTGCTCACGCTGCTGTCGGGGGCGGCTGCGCAGGTCCTCGTGGTGGTGCACGCCAACCACGCCGCGGAGATCGACGCGGAGGTGGCGGGGGCGCTGGCGGCACTGCGGGGGACCGGCGCCACGCTGCTCAACCAGTCGGTACTGCTGGCCGGCGTGAACGATGCAACCGAGGCCCTCGCCGAACTCTCCCTGCGGCTCTTCGAGGCCGGCACCCTGCCCTACTACCTGCACCTGCTGGACCCGGTCGGCGGCGTGGCGCACTTTGACGTGAGCGAGGCGCGCGCGAGGCAGCTGCTGCGCGAGCTCAACGCGCGCCTGCCCGGCTACCTCGTGCCGCGGCTGGTGCGCGAGATCGCCGGGCGGCCCGGCAAGACCCCGGTGTCCAGCAGCTAAACCCCTAGCGACCCCCGCAAGAACGCGCTCACACTGCCTCCCGGGGGTGTGAGCGCTCACAACCGCAAGCGTCGTTCTGGTTTACTATTTTCTGCAGCGCAAACGGAGATCGCCTTGCTCGACACCGCCGCCGTTCCCCTGGTCGTGGCCAGCCAGACCCGCGACCCCGTGGAGGCCCTGAACAGCCTGCTGCGGCGTATCGGTATTCCGGCCCACTGCACCTGGATCCCGGGGCTGCAGGACCTGGCCGACGCGCTGATCCAGATCAACCCGGAAATGCTCGTCTACATCAGCCAGGACGGGGCGGAGCTGGAGATGATCGCCAAGCTGCGCGACCGCTTCGCACCGGAACTGCCGCTGGTGGTGGTGCGCCCGCAGGTCGATGAGGACGTCATCGCGCAGGACCTGGCGTTGGGTGCGCGCGACTGCGTGACCTTCAACAACCCGACGCGGCTGCAGGCCGTCGTGGCGCGGGAGTTGCGCGCCCACCGCCTGGAGCGCGCGCTGGAAGGCACGCTGCGCTCGGCCAACGACTACCGCAAGCAGCTGGAGAACGTGCTCAGGCGCTCCAACGATGCGATCGCCCAGGTGCAGGAAGGCATCTTGGTGGAGGCCAACGCCTCGTGGCTGGAGCTGGTGGGCGTGGAGGAAGCCAGCGCCATTACCGGCCAGCCGATCATGGATTTCTTCGAGGAGAACACGCACGCCGCGCTCAAGGGAGCGCTGATCGCCTGCCTGCAGGGTCGCTGGAAAGACCACGCCCTGAAGGTCCACGCGCTGCTGCCCGATGGCAGCGCGGTGCCGCTGGATCTCACGCTCTCGCTGGGCGAGCGCGAGGGCGAGTCCTGCGTACGCCTGGTCGTGCCCGCGCAGAAACGCGACGACCGGCAGCTGGCCGCGGAGCTGGCCGATGCCACGCGCCGCAACCCGCGGACGGGCCTGCTCTACCGCCAGTCCTTGTTTGAGCTCATCGCCAAGCGCCTGAAGACCTCGGTGCAGGGCGGCGGCCGCTACCTGCTCTGCATCCGTCCCGATCACTTCTCCACCATCGAGCGCGACCTGGGGGCCGTGGAGAGCGAGGAGTTCATCCCCGCCTTCGCCCACCTGGTGAAGTCGCAGCTGCTGCCCAACGACCTGCTGGGCCACTACAGCGGCACCGGGCTCATGGCACTGCTGGAGCGCGGTACGCAACGCGATGCGGAGGCCTGGTCCGAGCACCTCCTGGACAAGGTCTCGCGCCACGACTTCCCGCTCGCCGGCAAATCCATCAAGGCCACGCTCACGGTGGGCATGAGCCTGGTGCCCAACGTCTCCCCGCGCCTGGATGCGATCATCAGCGATGCGCTGGATGCGGCACGCCGCGGTCTCCAGCGCGGCGGCAACCAGCTGTGCGCCTTCGACCACACGGATGCCGACGCACGCGTGCAGTCCTACGATGCCGTGTGGATCAAGCACATCAAGGCGGCCCTCATGGATAACCGCTTCCGGCTCGTGCAGCAGCCGGTGGCCAGCCTGCAGGGCACCGACACGCAGATGTTCGACGTGCTGGTGCGCATGGTGGACACGCAGGGCAAGGAAGTACTGCCCTCGGAGTTCATGCCGGCGGCCGAGCGCAACGACCTGCTGAAGAACATCGACCGCTGGGTCATCGCGGCAGCCTTCAACTTCGCCGCCAAGAACAAGCCGGGCTGCCTGTTCGTGCGCCTCTCGCGCAGCAGCGCGCTGGACCCGACGCTGGCCGCGTGGCTGGATGCCCAGCTCAAGGCGTCCCTGGTGGACCCGCACCGCATCTGTTTCCAGGTGACCGAGGAGGTCGCCGCCAGCTATGTGCAGGAGATCCGCCGCCTGGCCTCCGCCCTGCACGAGCGCCAGCTGCGCTTCGCGCTGGAGCACTTTGGCGCCGGGCGCGATCCCCTGGGCCTGATCGGCAAGCTGCAGCTGGACTTCCTGAAGATCGATGGCTCGCTGATGCAGGGCCTGCCCGACGACGAGGCCCTGCAGCAGAAGGTCAAGCTCATCGTGGAGGCGGGCACCGCCAAACAGATCGCGACCATCGCCGAGCGCGTCGAGGACGCCAACACGATGGCCGTACTGTGGCAGCTGGGCGTGCAGTACTTGCAGGGCTACTTCGTGCAGACCCCCGAGGAGGTCGTGATCAGCGCCAAGTAGGCCGGTGGCAGCCGATCACCCCGCTAGCCAAGCAGGCCGGGAATGATCACCCGTTTTTCCACCGCCCGCGCCGCCAGCACGATGGCCGAGACCAGCAGCAGGTAGACCAGCGCCGCCAGCGCGTAGGCCTTGAAGAACTGAAAGTTGGTCGACGCCAGCTCCTGGATGCGCGCGAAGAACTCGGTGTACTGGATCAGGAAGGCCAGGGTGCTGTCCTTCAGGTTGAGAATGACCTGGTTGGTGAGCGCCGGCACCGACATGCGCAGCACCTGCGGCAGCGTCAACAGGGCAAAAACCTGCCGGTGGCTGAACCCCTGCGCGCGCCCCGCCTCCAGCTCCGTCTGCTCCAGCCCATTGTATGCGGAGGTCAGATAGGCCGCGTTGTAGGCCGCCACGTTGAGCGTGAAACCGACCACGGCGACCACGAAGGGCGACAAGCGGATACCCCATTGCGGCAGCCCGTAGTACAAGAGGAACAGCAGGACGATCAGCGGCATCCCGATGAAAAAGGAGATGTAGGCCTGCGTGAGGCGGCGCACGATGGGGCTGCGGCTCAACGTCAGGTACAGGACCACGATGCCGCCCAGCAGGCCCGTGAGGCTGATGATCGCGGTGAGCCGCAGCGTCTGCACCAGGCCCGTGAAGATCAGCGGAAACTGCTCCAGCAGGTCGCGGCAGAACGCAGGCCAGCCGCCCGTCATGCGCCGGACTCGCGCCCGAAGAAGTCGCGGATCAGCGCATCCGGATGAGCGCTGGAGAGGTGCTCGATGCTGCCCTCCGCCCGCACCACCCCCCGATCCAGGAACACCACCTGTTCGGTGATGCTGCGCGCCAGCAGCACGTCGTGGGTGACGCACAGCAGCGTCACCTTCTCGCCATGCAGCCGCTGGATGAGCTGCGCGACCTCGCGGGTCAGCAGCGGATCCAGCGCCGAGGTCGGCTCATCCATCACCACCACGGCAGGGTCCATGGCCAGCGCACGGGCCAGCGCCACGCGCTGCTTCTGCCCGCCGGATATCTGCCCGGGGTACTTGTCCCGATGCGCCGCCATATCGAGGCGGGCCAGCTCGTACATCGCCTTCTGCTCCGCCTCCAGGCGGCGCATCCCGCGCAGCTTTCGCAGCGCCAGGCTCACGTTGTCCAGCACCGTGAGATGCCGGTACAGCGCGAACTGCTGGAACACAAAGCCGATGCCCTGGCGCAGCGCCCGCACATCCACCCCGGCACCGGTTACCAGCTGGCCGCGCAAATGGATCGTACCGGACGTGGGCTCCACCAGGCGGTTCAGGCAGCGCAACAGCGTGGACTTGCCGCAGCCGGAGGGCCCCATCACCACCTTGATGCCCCCTTCCATGATGTCCAGGTTCACGCCCGCCAGCACGCGCTGGCCGTCGAAGTCCTTGACCAGCTCGCGCACCTGGATCAGCGGCACCGGGCTCACGCAGGCACCATTCCCGGTACCCGGTAGCGCCGCTCAATCCAGCGCACCGCAATCAGCAGGATGCGAAAGACGGCGAAATACATCAGGCCCACGGCCAGGTAAATCTCCAGGCCGCGCTGAGTGGTCGCTGTCAGGGTCGTCGCCTGCTTGGTGATTTCCGGCAGGCCTACCGTGTAGGCGAACGGCGAGTACTTGAGCACGGTGGTGAACTCATTGACCATTCCAGGCACGGCAAAGCGCAGCATCTGTGGCAGCTCGATCAGCGCCAGCACCTGCAGGCGCCCCAGGCCTGATGCTTGCGCAGCGAGGATTTCCGCCGCGTCGACCGACTCCAGCGCGCCGCGGAACACCTCTGCCAGGTAGGCGCCGGCGATCAGACCCAGGCTTAGCACCATTGACAGCAGGGGCGGCACCTTCAGTCCGATCCCCGGCAGGCCGAAGTACACGATGAACAGCAGCACCAGCACCGGGATGCCGCGAAAGACATAGGTGTAGACGTCCAGCAGCGGCAGGACCACCGGCAGGCGCAGGCGTCGCAGGGTGGCTATCGCCAGCCCCACGATCAGGCCCGTGGCGCTGCAGGCCAGCGTGACCAGCACGGTGTAGCCTGCGCCCCGCGCCAGCAGCGCGAGGATATCGAGAAAATTCACGCCACCCCGCGCCCGGCGCCGCTCCGCCAGCGCACTACTTCATCCACTTATCAAGAATCGCCTGCAGTTTCTCCGGGCCCAGCTCGACCAGGTAGCGGTCAAAGTCAGCGCGGGTCGCCGAGCCCTTGGCAAAGGCAAAGCCAAGCTGGTCGAAGCCCCGGAATACGTAGCTGCTCTCCAGCGGCAGGGACTTCTTCACCTTGAAGTTGGCCAGCACCGGCTCCTCGATGAAGGCCAGGTCCAGGTTGCCGTTCTGCAGGTCGGCCACGACTTCGTTGTAGGTCGGGTACAGCTTGACCTTGGCAAGCGTGTAGTAGCCCTTGGGCTCCAGCTCGTTCTTGATCAGGTCGTTGTAGGCCATGCCACGCGGATAGCCGATGGAGTAGTTCTTCAGCTGCGCCAGGTCGGTGATCTTGATGTTGCGGCTTGACAGGCTCACCAGATGCCAGGCGTTGTCGTAGTAGGGGCTGGAGAAATCCATCGCCTCCTTGCGTTTGGCCGTGATGGAAATGCCGGAGAACGCAACGTCGGCCTGGCCGCTGGACACCGCTCCAAGCATGCCCTGCCAGTCGTAGGCCGTGACCTGCAGCGTGCAGCCCCGAGACGCGCAGTATCCCTGGAAGATGTCCAGGTCCACGCCCACGGTCTTGCCGTTCTCCTCAAACAGCATCGGCGGCGAGGCGGGCGAGACGGCCACCTTGATCACCTGCGTGGCAGCGGCAGCCTTGTTGTCACCGGCAGCGGCTTCCTTGCGGGAGCAGCCGGCGACCGCCAGGGCCACCATGCAGACCAATCCGAACAGTGCGTATTTTGACTTCATATTCCAGGATTCCGGGGAAAAAGAAACGCTAACACAGGTACCGGCAACTACTGCACTTCCAACCGATCCACCTTGCGGTAGTTGCGCGACAGCATGGCGCCGCGCTGCGCCCGCTCGCCGCGAAACTCATCCAGCTGGGCGTAGCTTAGGGTCATCGGGCGCTCGCCGCACCACACGGTGAGCTTTTGCCCCGGCGCGACCACCGCGACGCCGACCAGCACTTCCTCGCGGTCCGCGGCCTTCTGGGTCGGGATGCCGAAGAGCTTGTTGCCCTTGCCACGCGGCAGCTCCGGCACGTCGGCGACCGGGAAGACCAGCATGCGACCCTCGCTGTTCACCACCGCCACGACCGCCTCGCCCGCCGGCACCGGCACCGGCGGCAGCACGCGGGCGTTGTCGGTCACCTTGAGCACGCTCTTGCCCGCGCGGTTACGCGAGTGCAGCTCGCCCAGGCGTACCGTAAAGCCGTAGCCGCCGTCGGTGGCCAGCAGCCACAGCTCCTCGGGGTCGCCGATCGCGACGCCGGCGAACTTCGCGCCATCCGGCGGATCCAGCCGCCCGGATAGCGGCTCGCCCTGGCCGCGTGCCGACGGCAGCGTGTGCGCCGGCAGGCTGTAGGCGCGTCCCGTACTGTCCAGGAACACGGCCTGCTGGGTGCTGCGCCCGCGCGCCGCCACCAGGAAGCCGTCGCCGGACTTGTAGGAGAGCGTGCGCGGATCGATCTCGTGGCCCTTCGCGGCGCGCACGAAGCCGCCGGTGGAGAGCACCACGGTGACCGGCTCGTTGGCCACGAGCTCCGTCTCCTCGATCGCCTGCGCCTGCTCGCGCTCCACGAGCTTGGAGCGGCGCTCATCGCCGTACTCCTTGGCATCGGCGCTGATCTCATCGCGCACGAGCTTGCGAAGCTTCGCGGGGCTGGCCAGCAGCGCCACGAGCCCGTCGCGCTCGGCGGCAAGCTCCGCCTGTTCCTCGCGAATCTTCATTTCCTCAAGCTTGGCCAGGTGGCGCAGCTTGGTGTCCAGGATCATCTCCGCCTGCTCGTCGCTGAGCTTGAAGCGCGCGATCAGCCTGGGCTTGGGCTCATCCTCGGTACGGATGATGCGGATCACCTCGTCCAGGTTCAGGTAGACGATCAGCAGGCCGTCCAGCAGGTGCAGGCGCCGATTGACCTTGTCCAGGCGCGTATTGAGGCGCCGCGTCACGGTCTGGAGTCGGAACAGGAGCCACTGGCCCAGCAGATCCCTGAGATTCATCACCTTCGGGCGGCCGTCCAGCCCGATGATGTTCAGGTTCACGCGGTAGGAGCGCTCCAGGTCCGTCGTCGCGAACAGGTGCGTCATCAGCTGCTGCACGTCGACGCGGTTGGAGCGCGGGATGATGACGATGCGGGTCGGGTTCTCGTGATCCGACTCATCGCGGATGTCCTCAACCATCGGCAGCTTCTTGTCGCGTACCTGCTGGGCGATCTGCTCCTGCAGCTTGGAGCCGGAGACCTGGTGCGGCAGCGTCGTGATCACGATGTTGCCGGTGTCCTCATCGACCTCCCAGGTCGCGCGCGCGCGGTAGCTGCCCGTGCCCTTCTCGTAGAACTCGGCCAGCTCCGCGCGCGAGGAGACGATCTCCGCGCCGGTCGGCAGGTCCGGGCCCTTGATGAACTTCATGAGCGCGCGGACCGTGGCCTGCGGCTCATCCAGCAGGTGGATGCAGGCGTTGGCGACCTCGCGCAGGTTGTGGGGCGGCACGTCCGTGGCCATGCCGACGGCGATGCCGGAGGCACCGTTGAGCAGCAGGTTCGGCAATCGCGCCGGCAGGAACAGCGGCTCCTCCAGCGTGCCGTCGAAATTCGGCCCGAAGTCCACCGTGCCCGCGTCGATCTCCGCCAGCAGCACCTCGGCGTAGCGCGTGAGGCGCGCCTCGGTGTAGCGCATCGCGGCGAAGGACTTCGGATCGTCCGTGGAGCCCCAGTTGCCCTGCCCGTCGACGATCGGGTAGCGGTAGGTGAAGGGCTGCGCCATGTGCACCATGGCCTCGTAGCAGGCGGAGTCGCCGTGCGGGTGGAACTTGCCGATCACATCGCCCACGGTGCGGGCGGACTTCTTGTGCTTGTTGGGGGAGTTCAGCGACAGCTCGCTCATCGCGTAGATGATGCGCCGCTGCACGGGCTTCAAGCCGTCGCCGAGCGCGGGCAGTGCGCGGTCCAAGATCACGTACATCGAGTAGTCGAGGTACGCTTTTTCGGTGAAGGTGCGCAGCGGTTGACGCTCGACACCCTCGAAGTTCAGTTCCTGGTCTTTCAAGATGGGTCCCGGCTAGGTTCAGACTTGCACGTCGGCAAGGTTGCCTTTCTGCTCGAGCCAGTCGCGGCGGTCGCCCGCGCGCTTCTTGGCCAGCAGCATGTCCATGAGCTGTTCGGTATCGTCCTTGGCCTCCACCGTGAGCTGCACGAGGCGGCGCGTCGGCGGGTCCATGGTGGTCTCGCGAAGCTGCAGCGGCGACATCTCCCCCAGGCCCTTGAAGCGCGTCACCACCGGCTTGACGCGGCTGCGCTCGGCGGAGAGCTTCTGCAGGAAGGCGTCGCGCTCGGCGTCATCCAGCGCATAGCTCACCTGCTTGCCCGCGTCGATGCGGTACAGGGGCGGCATGGCGACGAACACGTGGCCGTTGGCCACCAGCGGGCGGAAGTGGCGCAGGAACAGCGCGCAGAGCAGCGTGGCGATGTGCTGGCCGTCGGAGTCGGCGTCCGCGAGGATGCAGATCTTGTGGTAGCGCAGCTCCGAGATGTCGGCCGAACCCGGGTCCACGCCGATCGCGATGCTGATGTTGTGCACTTCCTCGGAGGCAGCCACCTGGCCGTGCTCCAGCTCCCAGGTGTTCAGGATCTTGCCGCGCAGGGGCATGACGGCCTGGGTGGCACGATCCCGCGCCTGTCGCGCGGAGCCACCGGCCGAGTCGCCCTCGACCAGGAAGAGCTCGGAGCGCTTGGGGTCCTGGTTGGTGCAATCGGCCAGCTTGCCCGGCAGGGCGGGGCCCGCCACGGCGCGCTTGCGCGTGACCTTTTGCGCGGCCTTGATGCGGTCCTGCGCGTTGGAGATCGCAAAGGCGGCGATCTTCTCGCCGGAATCCGGGTGCTGGTTGAGCCACAGCGCCGTGCTGTCGCGGGCGTAGCCTTCCACCAGCGCCGCCGCCTCGCGCGAGCCCAGGCGCTCCTTGGTCTGGCCGGCGAACTGCGGCTCGCGCAGCTTCATCGACAGCACGAAGGACACCCCGCTCCAGATGTCCTCGGGGGAGAGCTTCACGCCGCGCGGCAAAAGGTTCCTGAACTCGGCGAACTCGCGCACCGCCGCGCACACGCCGCCGCGCAGGCCGTTGACGTGCGTACCACCGCCGGAGGTCGGGATCAGGTTCACGTAGCTCTCGGCCACGGCCTGCGTCATGTCCGGCGCCCAGGCCAGCGCCCACTCGACCGAGTCATGGGCCGAGCCGCCCTTGCCGGTCAGCGGCTCCCTGGGCAGGCGCTCGACGCTGCCCAGCTGCTCCAGCAGGTACTCGCTGAGCGCACCGGTGTAGAACCACTCCTCCTTCTCGCCCGTCGCCTCGTTCTCGAACTTGACCCGAAGGCCCGGGCACAGCACGGCCTTGGCCTTGAGCGTGTGCCGGAGGTCGGAGACCTGGAACTTGTCGGTGTCGAAGAACTTCGGGTCCGGCCAGAAGCGCACCGTCGTGCCGCTGTTGTTCTTGGCAACGGTGCCGATCTCCTCAAGCTTCGAGGCGATGTGGCCATCGCGAAAGCCGATGTTGTATTCCTTGCCGCCGCGCCGTACCCAGCATTCCAGCTGTCGCGAGAGCGCGTTCACCACCGACACGCCGACGCCGTGCAGGCCGCCGGAGAAGCTGTAGGCGGTATCGGAGAACTTCCCGCCCGCGTGCAGGCGCGTGAGGATCAGCTCCACGCCGCTCACTTTCTCCTTGGGATGGATGTCCACCGGCATGCCGCGGCCGTTGTCGGCCACGGAGATCGAGCCGTCCTTGTGCAGCACGAGGCTGATCTCGTTGCAGTGGCCGGCCAGCGCCTCATCGACGCTGTTGTCGATGACCTCGTGGGCGAGGTGGTTGGGACGCGTGGTCTCCGTGTACATGCCCGGACGCCGCCGGACGGGGTCGAGGCCGGAGAGGACTTCGATATCTGATGCGCTATAGGTCGGTGTCATTCGAAATCAGCCGTAAGGGCGTTAGGACTCTGGTGGGGAACGGGGTCGACCCCGTGGCGGCAGGCCGGGTGGTCGACGCCAGCGGCTAGACCGGCGCCCGTCGGCAGGGCGCCAATCATCGCAGGTGTCAGCGCAAAGCGCAGGAAATGCACAAGCCCCGCCGGCGCGCAACCGGCCAGCCGCAGCAGACAGCGCGAGCCCCCGCCACGCAGCGCCGCGAGGCGCAGGCGCAGCGCGCCCTGCGAGTTCGCATCACTCTCCAGGCTCTGCAGGTCGTCGGCCGTCAGCTTCAGCGGTATCTCCCGGTGGCCCGCGCAAAGGGCGCGGCGCCGGAGGCAGACTCGAGGCGGCGCAGACTCTAGACTTGCCCCGCAGGGAGCGTCAACCAGCGTTGGACTCCTCCGCCCGGCCTGTATAACGTGTCGGGCGCTGACCTCGTTGAGTCCGTTTTCCACCGGGATACCTATGGCGCGCAAGACCCCCGCAGAAGCCGAACCGGCCCCCGACTTTGAGGCCTCCCTCGAGGAGCTGGAGGCGCTCGTGGAGCGCCTGGAGCGGGGCGACCTGCAGCTGGAGGACGCGCTGCGCAGCTTCGAGCGCGGCGTGGCGCTGACGCGCCACTGCCAGACGGCGCTCTCGGCCGCGCAGCAGAAGGTGGAGATCCTGCTGAAGGACGGCGCCGAGACGCGTACGCGGGACTTCAGCGCCGAGGCGGCCAGCCTGGACGGTGATGATGAATAAGGCCGGGACGCCTGGCGACCTGGCGGTGGATATTCAGCGCTACCGGGAGCGGTCCGAGCAGATGCTGGATCGCTACCTGCGGCTGGAGGATCCGGGCACGCCGCGGCTGCTGCAGGCCATGCGCTACAGCGTGCTGGGCGGTGGCAAGCGCCTGCGCCCGATCCTCGTCTACTGCGCCGGGTCCGCCCTGGGCGCAAGCCTTCAGGCACTGGATGCGCCGGCCGCCGCGGTGGAGCTGATCCACGCCTACAGCCTCGTGCACGATGACCTGCCGGCGATGGACGATGATGACCTGCGCCGTGGCCGCCCGACCTGCCACAAGGCCTTCGACGAGGGCACGGCGGTGCTGGTGGGCGATGCGCTGCAGGCGCTGGCCTTCGGCCTCATCGCCGAGGACGACTCGCCCGGCGTGAGCGCCGAGGCGCGGCTTTTGGGGCTGCGGGTGCTGGCCCAGGGCATCGGCACGGCCGGCATGGCCGGCGGCCAGGCCATTGACCTGGAGGCCGTCGGGCGTCCCCTGACCCTGCCGGAACTGGAAAAAATGCACCGCTCCAAGACCGGGGCGCTGATCCGCGCAAGCGTGCTGCTGGGGGCGGTCACGGCCCAGGTGGGCCCGGGCGCCGAATTCCAGGCGCTCTCCCGCTTCGGCGCGGAGCTGGGCCTGGCCTTCCAGATCCAGGACGACATCCTGGACGTCACGGGCGACGTGGCCACGATCGGCAAACAGGTCGGGGCCGATGCCGCCCGCGACAAGCCGACCTACCCGAGCCTGCTGGGGCTCGAACAGGCCCGGGCGCGGGCCGCCCAGGCCCGCGACAACGCGATCGCGAGCCTGGCCCCGCTGGGTGCGCGCGCCGCCTCCCTGGAGGCCCTGGCGCACTTCGTCGTGGACCGCAGCCACTAGGGCTGCGGTGTAGACTGCTCCCCCATGGCCGGACCGGTGCGCACCACGTTGCTCGACAGTATTGAATCGCCTGCCGACCTGCACGGGTTGTCCACGGCCGAGCTCACGCAGCTCGCCGCGGAGCTGCGCGAGTTCCTGATCCAGACGGTGAGCACCCGCGGCGGCCATTTCGCGGCGGGCCTGGGCACGGTGGAGCTCACGATCGCCCTGCACCACGTCTTCAACACGCCGTACGACCGCATCGTCTGGGACGTGGGCCACCAGGCCTACCCGCACAAGGTGCTGACCGGTCGGCGCGAGCAGCTGGGCAGCATCAAGCAGAAGGGCGGGCTGGCCCCCTTCCCCAACCGCGCCGAGAGCCCCTACGACACCTTCGGCACCGGCCACTCCAGCACCTCCATCAGCGCCGCCCTGGGCATGGCGATCGCCGCCCAGCGCAAGGGCGAGCAGCGCCACGCGGTGGCGGTGATCGGCGACGGGGCGATGAGCGGCGGCATGGCGTTTGAGGCGCTGAACCACGCCGGCACGCTGCCCGCCAACCTGCTGGTCATCCTCAACGACAACGACATGTCGATCTCCGAGGGCGTGGGCGCGCTGTCGCAGTACTTCGCGCGCCTGCTGGCGGGCCGCATGTACTCCACGCTGCGCGAGGGGGGCAAGAAGGTCCTCAGCCACCTGCCCACGATGCGCGAGCTCGCCCGCCGCTCCGAGGAACACGTCAAGGGCATGATGCTGCCCGGCACGCTGTTCGAGGAGATGGGCTTCAACTACATCGGGCCGATCGACGGCCATGACCTGGGCGCGCTGGTCGGCGCGCTGAAGAACATCCGCAGCTTGAAGGGCCCGCAGTTCCTGCACGTCATCACGACCAAGGGCAAGGGCTACGCGCCGGCCGAGGCCGATCCGATCAAGTGGCACGGGCCCGGTCCGTTCGACCCGAGCAGCGGCACGATCTTCAAGGAAAAGACCACCGGACCCAGCTACTCGCAGATCTTCGGCAGCTGGCTGTGCGACATCGCCGCGCTGGATGAGCGCATCGTGGCCATCACGCCGGCGATGCGCGAGGGCTCGGGGATGGTGGAGTACTCGCGCCGCTTCCCCGACCGCTACTACGACGTCGCGATCGCCGAGCAGCACGCCGTTACCTTCGCCGCGGGCCTGGCCTGCGAGGGGCTGCTGCCGGTCGTGGCGATCTACTCCACGTTCCTGCAGCGCGGCTACGACCAGCTGATCCACGACGTGGCGCTGCAGAACCTGCCCGTGCTGTTCGCGCTGGACCGCGCGGGACTGGTCGGGGGCGACGGCGCGACCCACCAGGGCAGCTACGACCTGAGCTTCCTGCGCTGCATCCCCAACCTCGTCATCATGGCGCCGTCGGATGAGAACGAGTGCCGCCAGATGCTCTTCACCGGCACGACGCTCAAGCAGCCGTCGGTCGTGCGCTACCCGCGCGGACTGGGCACCGGGGCGCCCATCGCGCAGGAGATGGCCGCCCTGCCGGTGGGCCGTGCGGTCCAGCGCCGCGAGGGCCGCAGCGGCCTGGCGATCCTGGCCTTCGGCACGCTGCTGCAGGCGGCGCTGCTCGCCGCCGAGCGGCTCGACGCCACGGTGCTGGACATGCGCTTCGTCAAGCCGCTGGATGAGGAGGCGATCCTCCGGCTTGCACTGCGCTCGCGCGCGATCGTGACGGTGGAGGAGAACGCCGTGGCCGGCGGCGCCGGCAGCGCGGTCAGCGAGGTGCTGGACGCGGCGCAGGTGCTGGTGCCGCGCCTGCACCTGGGCATCCCGGACCGCTTCATCGAGCACGGCTCGCGCGAGGACTGCCTGCAGGCGGCAGGCCTGGACACGGCCGGCATCGTGACGCGCGTCACGGGCTGGTGGGAAACCCTCACCGCGGCGGCCTCGCGCTCGGTCGCGGGGCTGTAGCCCCCCCAGGCGGGGTTGAACCGCCTGACCCCCGCCCGTACATTGCCTTGATGAGAACCCCCGCCGTCACACGCGCCGCGGCGCCCGCCCCGATCGAGGACGTCCAGGGCCGCCCGGATACGCGCCGCCTGCCCATCAACCGCGTGGGGATCAAGGACATCCGCCACCCGGTGCGGCTCAAGGACCGCTCGGCCGGCGAGCAGCACACCGTGGCCACCTTCGCGATGTACGTGCAGCTGCCGCACAACTTCAAGGGCACGCACATGTCGCGCTTCGTGGAGATCCTGCACCGCGAGCGGGAGATCTCGGTGGAGTCCTTCGGCAGCATGCTGGCGGAGATGACGCAGCGCCTGGATGCCACGGCCGGCCACATCGAGATGAACTTCTCCTTCTTCGTGATGAAGAAGGCGCCGGTCTCCGGCGTGGAGAGCCTGATGGACTACCAGGCGAGCCTCATCGGCGAGGTGCGCGACGGCCAGGTGCAGATGTGGGTACGCGTGGTCGTGCCGGTCACGAGCCTGTGCCCCTGCTCCAAGAAGATCTCCGACTACGGCGCGCACAACCAGCGCTCGCACATCACGATCCGCGCCAAGCTGCGCGCTCACCTGTGGATCGAGGACCTGATCGACATCGCCGAGCAGGAGGCCTCCTGCGAGGTGTACGGCATCCTGAAGCGCCCGGACGAGAAGTACGTGACCGAGCGCGCCTATGACAACCCGAAGTTCGTGGAAGACATCATCCGCGACGTCGCCGGGCGCCTGAACAAGGAGGATCGCGTCGCCGCGTACGTGGTGGAGACGGAGAACTTCGAGTCCATCCACAACCACTCGGCCTACGCGCTGATCGAGCGCGACAAGGATGCGGCCTAGGTCCTTCCCGCCGCTGCTGGGATCCCACCCCCGCCTGCTGATCCTGGGCAGCCTCCCGGGCAGCGCCTCGCTGGCCGCCGGGCAGTACTACGCCCATCCGCGCAACCTGTTCTGGGACTTCATGGAGTCCCTGTTCGGCGTCGCGCGCGCCCTGCCCTATGCGCAGCGCTGCGCGCTCCTCACGCAGGGCGGCGTCGCCGTGTGGGACGTGGTGCAGGAGGCGACGCGCCCGGGCAGCCTGGACGCGGCGATCCAGCTCGCGACGCTGCGCTACAACGACGTCGCGCAGCTCATCGACACCCACCCCAGCCTGGAGGCGATCGCCTTCAACGGCGCCACGGCGCAGCGCCTCTTTGCCCAGCGCATCCCGCCGCGCCTGGCGCCGCGCGCGCAGCCGCTGACTTACCTTGCCCTGCCGTCGACGAGCCCGGCCAATGCCAGCATCGCGCGCGCCACCAAGCTTGCCGCCTGGCAGCGCCTGACTTGGCGGGCCGCGCCCGCTGCCACAGCATGACCGTGCCGATGCCCATCCAGGTCAGGTTCAGCGCGGCCGAGGGCCCGGCACCCTGGGAGCGGCTGTGGCGCACGCAGCACGCCGAGCCCCTGCCGTTGCGCCACGGGCAGGCGGTGAGGATCAGCCGGGCGCCCGGCCAGCCGATGACCTGCCTGAGGATCCGCAGGCCCGGGCACTCGACGCAAGCGGCGGTGTAGCATGGGCCGATCCAATTCCGCGGAGAGCAGTACACATGTCCATTGAAGATTCGGGTCTTGATCGTCGCCGATTCCTGGAGCGCCTGGCGCTCACCACCGGTGCGGCCTCCCTCGCCGCCCTCGCCGGCTCCTCTGCCGTGGCCCAGCAGGCGCCCGCCGCTGCTGCCGCGCCGGCCGCTGCCGCCCCGCTGAAGGACGTCGCCGGCAAGGTCGCCTTCATCACCGGCGGCTCCAGCGGCATCGGCCTGGGACAGGCCCGCGTGTTCCATGAGGCCGGCATGAAGGTGGTCATCGGCTACATCCGCGAGGACCAGCTGGACAGCGCCCTGGCCCAGTTCAAGGGCGACCGCGACCGCGTGCACGCGATCAAGGTCAATGTCATCGACCGCGATGCCATGCGCGCCGCCGCCGATGAGATCGAGGGCAAGTTCGGCAAGATCCACCTGATCTCCAACAACGCCGGCATCGGCCTGCTGAGCCCGCTGTCGGCGACCGAGTACAAGGATTTCGACCAGACGGTCGCCATCAACCTCACGGGCGTCTTCAACGGCGTGCGCGAGTTCCTGCCGCGCATCCGCAAGCACGGCGAGGGCGGTCACGTCCTGACCACCTCCTCGATGGGCGGCATCCTGCCCTCCGAGGGCGGCGGCGCCGGCGCCTACACGGCCACGAAGTTCGCCGTGGTCGGCATGATGGAGGCGTTGCGCTCGGAACTGGATACGGCCAAGGCCAACGTCGGCGTCTCGGTGTACTGCCCGGGCCTGGTCAACACCAACATCTTCGAGCTGGAGAAGAACGTCAGCGCCGCCTTCGCCGACGCGAAGGGCAAGGTCGCCATCCCCGATGCGCCGGCCAACGAGGCGATGATCCGCAAGATCATCGGCGTGGGCATGGACCCGCTGGAGGCGGGGCGCATCGTGCTGGCGGGCGTGCGCAGCAACGACCTGTGGATCTTCTCGCACCCGGAGTTCGGCCCCGGCATGCGCGAGCGCGTGGAAGCCCTGATGGCCTCCGTGCCGCACACCCAGGCGCCCCAGAGCCGGCTGGGCAGCGAGACCACGACGCTGCACAACTCGCTGTACGTGCGCGAGCGCGCCAAGAAGCTCGGGGCGCGCCGCAAGGCCTGACCCGGGGGTTGTAACCCGGGCCTGCGTGACTGCGCCGGCTAGGCGTAGTCCACGTAGGCCTGGGCACCTTCGCCGGCCACGCAGCCGGTCACGTCATAGACCTCGCGCAGCAGGGCCGCGTTGAGCGTCGTCGCCGCCGGCCCGTCGGCCAGCAGGCGCCCGTCCCGCAGGGCCCAGATCCGCGTCGCATGCCGCAGCGCCAGGTTCAGGTCGTGGACCGCGGCGATCACCAGCTTCCCCTGCTCCCGCGCCAGGCGCCCCAGCCGCCGTGCCGCATCCAGCGCGTGGCGCGGGTCCAGCCCGGTCAGCGGCTCATCGATGATCAGCAGGTCCGGATCCCCGACCAAGGCGCGCGCCAGCATCGCGCGCGACAGCTCCCCGCCGCTGAGCGTGGTTGCGCTCTGCTGGCGATGCTCCAGCAGGTCGCAGGCCGCCAGCGCGAGCTCGATGCGCGCGCCATCCTCGGCCGTGAAGCCGCCGAAGGCCGGCAGGCTCGGGGTCAGCCCCAGCGCCACGAGGCGCTCCACCGGGAGGGGCCAGTCGCAGCGGGGGTTCTGCGGCAGGAACGCGCGCCGGCGCGCGAGCAGCCGCGGCGCGATGCCCGCCACGGGCTGCCCGTCCAGCAGCACGCGGCCCTCCTCGGGCTTGAGCAGGCCGGCGAGCACCGACAGCAGCGTGGACTTGCCCGCGCCGTTGGGCCCGAGCACGGCGATGAACTCCCCGCGCTGGGCCTCGACGCTGACGGACTGCAGGATCCAGCGACCGCCGCGCGACACCTTCAGCCCGCTCGCGGCGAGCCGGGTCACGGCGCCACCCGCCGCAGCCGCAGCACCAGCCACAGGAAGAACGGCGTGCCGGTGAGTCCCGTGAGCACGCCCAGCTTCAGCTCCTGCTCAAACGGCAGCAGGCGGGTGCCGATGTCCGCGGCCAGCAGCAGCAGCGCACCGGCCAGTGCGGCGGGCAGCAGCACCTGCCGCGGCTCGTGGCCCACGAACGGGCGTACCAGGTGCGGCGCGAGCAGGCCGATGAAGCCGATCGCCCCCGTCACGGAGGTCGCGGCCCCGACGCTCAGCGCGGTGCCCACCAGCACCACGGCGCGCACGCGCGCAAGGTCGATACCCAGGCTCTCCGCCTGCACCTCCCCCAGTCCCAGCGCATCCAGCGCGCGACCCGTACTGGCCAGCAGCAGCAGGCCCGCCACGATGAACGGGGCGGCCAGCAGCACGTGGTCCCAGCTCTTGTCGGCCAGCGAGCCCAGGAGCCACATCGAGATCTCATAGGCGGCGTAGGGGTTGGGCGCGAGGTTCAAGGCCAGCGCGGTGCCGGCGAGCATGAGGCCGGAGACCGCGGCGCCGGCCAGGATCAGCACCAGCACACCACCGCCGCGGCCCAGCGTGAGCGTCAGCAGCGCGGCGGCGAACGCCCCGAGGAGCCCCAGCACCGGCGTCGCCAGCGGCAGCGCCGTGGCCAGGCCCGTGTAGATCGCGAGCACGGCGCCGAGCGCGGCACCGGAGGAGACGCCCAGCAGCCCGGGCTCGGCCAGCGGGTTGCGCGTGAGTCCCTGCAGCACCGCGCCGGCCAGCCCCAGCGTCGCACCCACCAGGCAGGCGAGCACGGCGCGCGGCAGGCGCAGCTCCCGCACGATCAGGCTGGGCAGCTGATCGGACGGCGACCGCAGCGCGTCCCAGACCTGCGCGGCCGACAACCACACCCGCCCGGACAGCAGCGACAGGACGAACAGCGCGGCCAGCGCCGCGAGCAGCAGCCCCAGCAACGGCGCGCGTCGCTGTCCCCTCATCGCGGCCCCCGCGCAGCACGCGCGGCCAGCAGCTGCGCCCGCAGGGCGAGGGCCGCCTGCGCCGCCTTCGGCACCCCGCAGCCATAGAGCGCCTCGGGATAGGTGAGCTGGGCCTGCGGATAGAGCCGCTGGATCAGCCGATGCGCGGCGGCCTGGTTGCGCACGGCCGGCATCGCCGCGTAGGCCGAGCCGCGCATCAGGACTTCCGGCCGGGCCTGCAGCAACTGCTCCAGGTCCACGCTGGCGCGGCCCGCCAGGGGCGCGCCCAGGTTCTCCCCGCCCGCTGCGGTGAGTATCTGGTCAAAGAGCGTATCGCGGCCCGGCACGTCACTGCCGCCGCCGCCCCAGCTGATCACGCGCACCGGATCGGCCGGGCGCGTGCGTGCCAGTGCCGCGAGCGTCGCATCCATTTGCGAGAGCAGCGCCGCGCCGCGCGCCTCCGCGCCCACCGCCCGCGCCACCTGCCGCGTCACGCGGCGGATGCCCGCCCAGTCCTGCACGGCGGGCAGCTCCAGCAAGGGCGTGGCGGTGCGCGCCAGCAGGCGACGCGTAGCCGACGTCGTGTAGGTGCCGGCGATCACCAGGTCCGGCTGCGCGGCGAGCACCTCCTCCGCCGTGCCGTGGTTGGCCGCGATGCGCCGCGCCAGGGGCACCAGGTCCGGATCCCCTTCGCTGCGCGACAGCCAGGTCAGCGAGACTATGCGCTCCGGCGGCAGCAAGGCGAGCAGCAGCTGGTCGGCGCAGAGGTTCAGCGAGAGGATGCGGCGCGGCGGCTCCTGCGCACCGGCCCCGCCAGGCAGCGCCAGCAGCAGGCAGGCCGCGGCGGCGATGAGCGCGCCCGCGCCACGCGACACCGAGTGCGCCGGGCCGATAGGGAAAGACATGGGGCCGAAGGTACCTGGTAGGCCACGTGAGAGGCCCGAATCATCCCTGATTGGCGCCCGACTGTCGCCCCTGCCCGGCGGCCTGATCCCACGGTCACCAGGCGCTACGGCGCCCGCCAGTCCTCCACGCGCAGGCCCTTTACCCGACGTACCTCCCGCAGGGTGTGGGCACGCAGTGCCGCGCCCAGCGTCCGGGCCGGCGCAGCGATCCGCGCAGACCGCGGACCGATGGGGGTTCCCGCCGACACCGGTTCGGCGCGCACGGCGCCGCTCTCCCGGGTCGCCTCGTTGCCGCAAGCAACCCCTCCCGCGGCAACCGGAACTGCGCCGGTGCCTTGCCGTTCTCGTCGGGCCGGGTACTGCGCGCCAGCGCCAGGTACGGGCTGGCGCAGGATCCCCGGGGGGATCAGGAGGCGGGAACGCGCTCCGAGCCCTGCAGGCGCTCGATCAGGGAACGCAGGAACACGCGGTTAAAGCGCAGCTGGCAGGAGGCAGAGACCTGCTCCAGCAGCGTGGAGCTCACGCGCAGCGCGGTCACGGGGCCGGCGGCGCGCACCGTGGCATGGCGCTTGGCACCGGGCACGTAGCTGGTCTCCCCGAAGCAATTCCCGGCGCCCAGGCTGCCCAGCGTGCCGTTGTTGCGCTCCACGTTGCAGGTCCCGGAGACCACGATGTAGAAGCGCTCATCCATCTCGCCTTCCTTGACGATCTCCTCGCCGGCCGCGTAGTCCTGCCAGGCACTGGCGCGCAGCACCTCCCAGATCTCCGAGTGCGAGAACTCGTGGAAGAACTTCAGGCGGCGCAGCAGCGCGAACTGCTCGGTCTGCGCCATGTCGGCCGCCTGCGCGCGCAGCTTCTGGTGCACGCGCGTCAGCGCCGCTGCCCAGTCCACGCCGCTGCGGTAGCGCTTCTCCGGATCCTTCTGCAGCGCCATCGCCACGACCATCTCCAGCTCCTCCGGCACGTCCGCACGCAGCGTGTGGATCGGGGCGGGCGTCGCGTAGACGATCTGGTGCAAGAGCTTGGCGAGGTTGCCGGCGCGGAATGGCCGCGCGCCGGTCAGCAGCTCGTACATCACGGCGCCCAGGGAATACAGGTCGGAACGGTTGGTGAGATCCTGGTTCTGCACCTGCTCGGGTGACATGTAGCTGGGGCTGCCCGCGATGCCTTCGATGCGCGAGATCTCGCTATCGGCCACCAGCGCGATGCCGAAGTCGATGATGCGCACGTCCCCGTCCTGCGTGAGCATGATGTTGGAGGGCTTGATGTCGCGATGGATCACGCCGCGCGAGTGCGCGTAGTGCAGTGCCTTGGCGCACTTGAAGAGGATTTCCACCACCACGTCGGTGCGCAGCAGGTTGTCGGCCCGGCAGAAAGCCGCCAGCGTGCGCGCGCCGTGCACGTGCTCGGTGACGATGTAGCAGCGCTCGTTTTCCTCGCCGGCATCGTAGATCGGCAGAATGTTGGGATGCTGCAGCATGCCCACCATGTGGGCCTCGGAGAGGAACATCGTGCGCGCCACGCGCGCCTTCTCCGGATCCATCCCCTGGACGCTGTTGTAGACCTTGATCGCGACATCGCGGCCGTAATACGGATCGTGCGAGAGGTACACGATGCCGGTGCTGCCGCGTCCCACCTCGTTGATGATGACGTACTTGCCGATGCGGTCCGGAACGGCAGCGCGCGCGTCAAGGCTCATGGTGGCGAGGGGTCGGGACATGGGGACTCTGGATCCTTACTGGTTGGAGGATATGCCGCCCCCCGATCCACGAGTGTGACGCGCCTCGCGGATCAACCGCTGTTCGCGAAGTGGTCGTAGCCGGTGGCAACGTACGGCTGGATCTTGCCGCCGCGGTACAGGCGCACGCCCGGGGCCTGCTCCAGCACCCCGATGCAGGTGAGCGGGCAGCCGCCAGCTTGGGCCGCGACCGCAAGTTCCGGCAGCTGCGCGGGGGGCAGCGAAAAACACAGCTCATAGTCATCGCCACCCTCCAGCGCCAGCTGCAGCGCGCGCTCGGGGCCTGCCAGCGCACGCAGTGCCGGGGAGAGCGGCAGCGCGTCGGCCTCCAGCCGCAGTCCGCAGCCGCTGGCGGCCGCCAGCTTCGCCGCATCGCCCGCCAGGCCATCCGAGACGTCGATGCAGGCGGAGGCCAGGCCGCGCAGCGCTCGCCCCAGGGCGACCCGCGGCGTCGGATAGAGGAAACGCTCGCGCAGCGCCTGGCCCGCTGCCGCCTCGCCGGGCGGAGCGACCCCGCCGTCCGCGGCGCGCCGCTCCAGCTGCAGGCCCGCCGCGGCATCGCCGGGCGTCCCGCTGACGAACAGCAGGTCCCCGGGGGCGCCACCGGCACGACGCAGCGCCTGGCCGGGTGGCACGAAACCCAGGACCTGGACGGAGACGGTGAGGGGACCGGCGGTGGTATCGCCCCCGACCAGGGCCACGTGGTGGGCGGCCGCGAGCCGTCCCAGCCCTGCCGCGAAGGCCTCCAGGAACGCCTCCTCGGCCGCCGGCAGCGTCAGCGCCAGCAGCGCCCAGGCCGGCTCCGCCCCCATCGCGGCCAGGTCACTGAGGTTCACGGCCAGCGCCCGGTGGCCGATGGATTGCGGGGCGCAGCCCGGCAGGAAGTGCCGGCCCTCCACCAACGTGTCGATGGCCGCGACCAGTTCCTGCCCGGCAGGTACGCGCAGCACCGCGGCGTCATCGCCCACGCCCAGCAGCACGTCGGCGCGCGCATGCCCGCCCGGGCGATCCAGGCGCCGAAAATAGCGATCGATCAGGTCGAATTCGCCGACCGGCACGGGGATGCGGCCCTCTTTAGGTTTCCAGCGGACGCAGGCTGCGGGCGGCGCGATCCAGCACGGCATTGACGAACTTGTGGCCGTCGGTCGCCCCGAAGCGCCGCGCGAGGCTGACCGCCTCGCTGATGGCCACGCGGTAGGGCACTTCCAGCTGCGAGCGCAGTTCCTGCACGCCAATCAGCAGCACCGCGCGCTCGATCGGATCCAGCTCCCCGCTCGGGCGATCCGCCCAGCCGGTGATGGCCTCATCCAGGCTGGCGATATCCGTGCAGATCGACTGCAGCAGCACCTGGAAATACTCGCGGTCGGCACGCGGACCCTCCTCGGTGGCGAGGAATTCCGCCTGCAGGTCCTGCCACTCGCAGGGATTGAGCTGCCAGCGATACAGCGCCTGCAGCGCCAGCTTGCGGGCGAGCGCACGGGTGGCGGAGGCGCGGTTCATGCGGGCTTTGCCCGAGGCACTGGTCATGGTACTCACGCCTGCCGCAACAGTAGGGCCATCTCGATGGCGCATTCCAGGGCCTCGCCGCCCTTGTTCATGCGGGCGGGCTGGGCGCGCTCGATCGCCTGCTCGACGTTCTCCACCGTGAGCACGCCGAAGGCCACCGGCACGCCGGTCTCCATGGCGGCATTCGCGATGCCACGCGCGGCCTCGCCGGCAACGTAGTCAAAATGCGGCGTATCGCCCCGGATCACGCAGCCCAGCGCGACGATGGCGTCATAGCGCTTGCTGGCCGCAAAGCGCTTGGCGGCCAGCGGCAGCTCGAACGCGCCCGGCACCCGCACGAGCGTGATGCGGTCAGGCTGGCCGCCGTGGCGCTCCCAGGCTTGCAGGGCACCCTCGACCATCGGATCGACGATGAACTCATTGAAGCGGGCGGCCAGGATGGCTACCGAGAGGTCGCGCGCGACCGTGCTGGTCTTGCGCTCGGACGTCGCCGACACCTGCGGCGCGCCCTCCACGAGGCGATATTTGGACATGAGGCGACGGAGTATAGCGAAAGGGCCCTGCGGCCCCCGCCCGAAGTTGGGAGTTAGGCGTTCTCTTCGCCCACGTATTCGGCCACTTCCAGGTCGAAAGCGGAGATGCCGTGCATCTGCTTGGGTGCCGACAGCACCTTCATGCGCCGCACGCCCAGGTCCTTGAGGATCTGCGCACCCACGCCGTAGGTGCGCAGCACCGAATTATCGCCCTGCGAGGGCGGCTCGCGCCGCGCCAGGCCCTGGATGGCGTCCGCCAGCTCCCGCGGCGTTTCCTGCTCGCGCAGGATCACCAGCACGCCGCTGGGGGCGCGGGAGATGCGCTCCAGCGCCGCCCGCAGCGTCCAGGCACGGCCTTCACCGCGCACGCACAGGAGGTCGCGCAGGGTATCGGCCAGGTGCACGCGCACCAGCGGCAGCTCCGGGCCCGTGAGCGGGCCCTTGGCCAGCGCCAGGTGCAGGTCGCGATGCACATGGTCCTCGTAGCAGTACAGGCGGAACTCGCCAAACTCGGTGGTGATGGTGCGCTCGGCGATGCGCTCCACGCTGCGCTCGTTGCGCAGGCGGTAGCGGATCAGGTCGCGGATCGTGCCCATGCGCAGGCCGTGCAGCTTGGCAAACACCTCCAGCTGCGGCCGGCGGGCCATCGTGCCGTCGTCGTTCATGATCTCCACGATGACGGCGGAGGGCTCAAGGCCTGCCAGTCGCGCCAGATCGCAGCCCGCCTCGGTGTGACCCGCGCGCGTCAGCACGCCGCCCGGCTGGGACATCAGCGGAAACACGTGGCCCGGCTGGCGCAGGTGATCCGGACGGGCATCGGGCGCCACGGCCGCCTGCACCGTCTTGGCACGGTCGTAGGCGGAGATGCCGGTGGTGATGCCTTCCACGGCTTCGATCGACAGCGTGAAGTTCGTGCGCCGCTCGCGATCCGTGTCGCTGACCATCAGCGGCAGCCGCAGCTGCGCGCAGCGCTCCCGCGTCAGCGTCAGGCAGATCAGGCCGCGCCCGTAGCGCGCCATGAAGTTGATGTCCTCCGGGCGCACCTTGGCGGCCGCCATGAGCAGGTCGCCCTCGTTCTCGCGGTCCTCATCATCGACGATGACCACCATCTTGCCGGCGGCAAGGTCGGCGAGGATGTCTTCGATCCGGTCGAAGCCGCTGGCGGACTCGACGAGCTTGGGGCCTGCTTTCATGCCGCGCAGTCTAGCAGCGCTCGGTGTGGGGCGGCTCCCGATGGCGCCGCAAGGCCCGGCCGCGCGCGGCCAACCCCCGGGCGTACCCGGACTGTTCGTGAGCGCCGGTCGCCAGCGCCGCCGCGGACGCGGGGCGCGTGGCCGGCATGCACCGCTCGTCGGGTCGCCCGGCGGCGGCGCCTGCGCTGTGATGACGCGCTGCACCGTGGCGGCGAGCACCGGGATCGTATCGGCCTGGGGCAGCACTTCGCGCAGGTCCGCCCAGGGCCGCCTGGGCGCGCAGCGCCTCGTCCACGAAACCGCAGATCACCACCCCGGGCAGGTCGGCGCGGATCGCACGGGCTTCGCGCGCGACCTGCGGTCCCGAGAGGAGCGGCAGGGTGTAGTCGGTGCGCAGCAGGGCACAGGCCGCCGTCTCCTGACGCCGTGCCACCAGCGCCAGCACTGTAACGGTGAAGCGGGAGACACGGATGCCCTGACGCTCCATCGCTTGACCCGCTCCCCGCGGGCAGGCTCGTCCACCCCGTACCGCACCGGCAGGCTTGTAGCGCACCGAGTGACGCCACCCGGGACGGCCCGTCGCCGCAACGGCTCACCGTGGTCGGCGCGGCAGGATGCGCTCTGGCGACCCGCCTGCTTCGGTTCCGCGTACCGCGGCCCCCCTGATTCACGCGCCCCGGAAGTGCGCGTGCAGACCCGCAGCCGAAACTAGCCGACTTCCCTGCCCAGCGGCACGGACTGAGTCGACCCGAGAATCCGCTCAACGTACCGGGCCAAGGTATCGACCTCCAGGTTCACCCACTGGCCGACCGCGAGCGTGCCGAACGTGGTGACTTGCTGCGTGTGGGGAATGAGATTCACCCCAAAGCGCCGCCCGTCCACCTCGTTGACCGTGAGGCTGATGCCGTCCAGCCCCACCGAGCCCTTCGGCGCGATGAACTTGGCAAACTCCGGGGGCACCTGGATCGTCACGCGCAGCGACCGGGCATCGCGCTGCAGGGCGAGCACCTGCGCGCGGCCATCCACATGGCCGGTCATCAGGTGGCCACCCAGCGGATCCCCGGCGCGCAGCGCCGGCTCCAGGTTCACCCGATCCCCGGGCCGCAACGCGCCCAGCGTCGTGAGGTTCAGGCTCTCGCGCGACACGTCGGCACTGAAGCGCCCGGCCGCCGGCTCCACGACCGTCAGGCAGCAGCCGTTCACCGCGACGCTCTCCCCCACTGCCAGGCGCACCGGGTCCACGCGCGCGGCCAGCTCGGCCACATCCAGCGTGAGGTGCAGGTCGCCGCCGCGCGTCTCGGCCGCGACGACATGGCCCACGGATTGGATGATGCCGGTAAACATGTCAGGCGGGCCTCAGCGTGAGGCGCAGGTCCTCTCCGACCGCGCGAAAATCGGTGAACTGCAATTTGACCTTCTGCTCGAGGCTGCTGATCGCCGGCAACTGCAGCAGCGGCCGTGCATCGCCGCCGAGCAGCGACGGGGCCACGTACACGAGGAGCTCATCAAAGAGCCCCTCGCGCACGAACGCACCGGCGAGCCGCTGGCCGGCCTCCACCCAGACCTCATTCATCTCCAGCTGCCCCAGGCGCTGCAGCACCGCCTGCAGGGAGGGGTGTGCCCCGTCGGCCGGCAGGATCTCCACCGCCGCCGACTGCGCCTGCAGGGCCGCGCGCCGCACCGCATCGTCCCGCGCCGCCAGGATCAGCACCGGGCCCTCGCCGGCCACCAGCCGGGCCGTGGGAGGCGTGTGCAACTGGCTGTCCAGCACGACGCGCCAGGGCTGCCGGTCGCTCTCGGGAAGGCGCACGTTCAGGGCCGGATCGTCGGCGAGCACCGTGCCGATGCCGGTCAAGACGGCACTGGAGCGCGCGCGGTAGTGCTGCACGTCGTTGCGGGCCGCCTCCTGCGTGATCCAGCGGCTCGCGCCGTTGGCCAGCGCCGTGCGCCCATCCAGGCTCATCGCGAGCTTCACGCGCACAAACGGCACTCCCCTGACCATGCGCTTCACGAAGCCGCAGTTGAGTTCGCGCGAGGCCTCGGCCAGGAGCCCGCTGCGCACGGGGATGCCGGCGGCCCGCAACTGCCCCTCCCCCTCGCCACAGACACGCGGATTGGGGTCCTTGAGCGCGTAGATCACACAGGCAACCCCGGCCTGGATGAGCGCCTCGGTGCACGGCGGCGTGCGGCCCTGGTGGCTGCAGGGCTCCAGCGTCACGTACGCGGTCGCGCCGCGCGCGCGCACCCGCCGCCGCCAGCGCGTTGGGCTCGGCATGCGGTGAGCCGGCGCGCTGGTGCCAGCCCTCGCCGACGATCTGCGAGCCGTGCACCAGCACGCAGCCGACGCGCGGGTTCGGATCGGTGGTGTAGAGGCCGCGCTGCGCGAGTGAGAGCGCCCGCGTCATCATCGCGCGGTCGAAGTCGCTCCAGCCGGCGGAGGAGAGTTCCGTGCGGCTCATGGCTTGCGGGGCCCCTTGGCGGGCAAGCCCGGCAGGAGCGGCAGCTGCTCGCGACTGGCGCTGCGCCGATCACTCAGCCGCTCGATCTCGTCGCGGAAGGCATCCACGTCCTGGAAGCTGCGGTATACCGAGGCAAAGCGCACGTAGCCCACCTCATCCAGGTGATGCAGCTCCTCCATCACCAGCTCCCCTACCGTGCGCGACTGCACCTCGCGCTCGCCCAGGCTGCGCAGCTTGTGGCAGATGCGCCCGACCGCCTCCTCGATCGCCTCGCGGCTCACCGGGCGCTTCTGCAGCGCCTTCTCCATGCCACCGCGTAGCTTCGCCTCGTCAAAGGGCATGCGGCTCTGGTCGCTCTTGACGATCAGCGGCATGACCAGCTCGGCCGTCTCGAACGTCGTGAAGCGCTCGCCGCAGGAGAGGCACTCCCGACGCCTGCGGATCTGCGTGCCGGCGCCGGCCAAACGCGAGTCGGTGACCTTGGTCTCCTCGTGTCCGCAGAATGGGCAGTGCATAGGCTGGTATCGGGTTGCCGCGGGCCCCTACGGGGTCAACTGCCGTACACGGGGAAGCGGCGGCACAGCTCCACTACCTTGCCGCGCGTGCGCGCGACGCTCTCCGGCGCGCCGCTGGCATCCAGCACGTCGGCGATCCAGCCCGCCACCTGCACGACCTCCGGCACGCGAAAGCCGCGGGTCGTGGACGCCGGGGTACCGATGCGGATGCCGCTGGTGACCATGGGCGGGCGCGGGTCGTTGGGGACCGCGTTCTTGTTCACGGTGATGTTGGCGTGGCCCAGGGCAGCGTCGGCTTCCTTGCCGTTGATCGGCTTGTCGGAGAGATCCAGCAGGAAGAGGTGGTTGTCGGTACCGCCGGAGACGATGCGGTAGCCACGGCGCATGAGCTCGGCGGCCATCGCGCTGGCGTTATCCAGCACCTGCTGCTGGTAGGCCTTGAAGCCGGGCTCCAGCGCTTCCTTGAAGGCCACCGCCTTGGCGGCGATCACGTGCATCAGCGGGCCGCCCTGGGTACCCGGGAAGACCAGGGAGTTGAGCTTCTTGGTGATCGTATCGTTGGCGCGCGCCAGGATCAGGCCGCCGCGCGGGCCGCGCAGCGTCTTGTGCGTGGTGGAGGTGACCACGTCGGCCAGCGGCAGCGGGTTGGGCGAGAGGCCCACGGCCACCAGGCCCGCCACGTGCGCCATGTCCACCCACAGCAGCGCGCCCACCTTGTCGGCAATCGCGCGAAAGCGCGGCAAATCCAGGTGCCGCGAATACGCCGAGAAGCCCGCGATGATCATCTTGGGGCGCTCGGCCAGCGCCAGCTGCTCGACCTGCTCGTAGTCGATCAGACCGTCCGGACGCAGGCCGTACTGCACGGCTCGAAACAGCTTGCCGGAGAAATTCACCTTCGCGCCGTGCGTCAGGTGGCCGCCCTGGTCCAGGCTCATCCCCAGGACCGTATCGCCCGGCTGCAGCAGCGCCAGGTACACCGCGGCGTTGGCCTGGGAGCCGGAGTGCGGCTGCACGTTGGCAAAGTCCGCCCCGAAGAGCTCCTTGGCCCGATCGATGGCCAGCTGCTCGGCCACGTCCACGTTCTCGCAGCCCCCGTAGTAGCGCTTGCCCGGATAGCCCTCGGCGTACTTGTTGGTGAGCACCGACCCCTGGGCCTCCAGCACCCGGGGGCTGGCGTAGTTCTCCGAGGCGATCAGCTCGATGTGATCCTCCTGGCGGACGCGCTCGGCCTGGATGGCAGCCGACAGGGCCGGGTCGAAATCACCAATATTCATCGACTTACTGAACATGAAGCGCTCTCCGAGGTGGTCGGCCATTTTAGCCGATCGGCAACGGCGCGGGGGCGAGGAAGCTCTCCACGACATCGTTCCAGCCCTGGGCGAGGTTGCCGCGGTTGTAGCCGCCGCCGCCCAGGCCCAGCACCCGGCCGTGCCCCAGCCGCTCGGCCAGGGCCACCAGGTCCCGCGCGGCCTGCGCATGGGAGGCGCTCGTCAGGCGCAGGTGGGTGAGCGGATCCCCGGCCAAGCTGTCCGCGCCACATTGCAGGATCAGGAATTGCGGCTGGAAGCGCGCCAGGTGCGCCAGCACCTCCGGCCACACCGCCTGGAACTGCGCATCCCCGCTCTCCGCCGGCAGCGGGATGTTGAGCTTGGTGCCGGCGGCCTCCCCGAGGCCGGTTTCCGAGCTCGCCCCGGTGCCGGGGTACAGGCTGCTGCCGTCCTCGTGGATGTCGGCAAAGATCACGCCCGGGTCGGCCTCGAACCCATAGAACACGCCGTCGCCGTGATGGGCATCGATATCCACGTAGCCGATGCGCGCAAGCCCGTGCTCCCGGCGCAGCAGTTCGATGGCCACGCCAATGTCGTTGAAGACGCAAAATCCGGCCGCGGCATCGCGCGCGGCGTGGTGCAGGCCGGCGATCGGCACGAAGGCGCGCCGCGCCTCCCCTGCCATCAGCGCGTGGACCGCGGTCAGCGTCGCCCCGACCACCTGCGCGGCCGCCTCGAACACGCCGCGGTAGGCCGGCGTATCCCCGCCGTCCAGGTAGCCGCTGCCCAGCACCGAGCGCTCGCGCACGCGGCTGAGGTGGCCGGCGGTATGGAAGCTCAGCAGTTCCTGCTCCGTCGCCTGCCGGGAGGCCGCCGCGAGGACGCGGGCGCCCAGGCCGCGCTCGCGGAACTCGCGGTTGAAGGCGGCCAGCCGGTCCGGTGCGAACGGGTGCCCGTCGGGGAAGCCGTAGCGACCCAGCGGCTCATCATTGACGACCAGCACTCGGGGCGGGGTGGTATCCACAGCAAGCGAGCCTAGCATGGCCATCGGCGCTGTCGCGGGGCGACAGCGCCAGGGGTTTGCCCGATAATGCGCCCCGCCGCGGCCGGCCGTGGCACACCCCGCAGATCATAAGCAGAAGCAGCGCATGGCCCAATACATCTACACCATGAACCGCGTCTCCAAGGTCGTGCCGCCCAAGCGCGTCATCCTTCGGGACATCAGCCTCTCATTCTTCCCCGGCGCCAAGATCGGCGTGCTGGGCCTGAACGGTTCGGGCAAGTCGACGCTGCTGAAGATCATGGCGGGCATCGACAAGAACATCGACGGGGAGGCCCGCGCCCAGCCCGGCATCCACATCGGCTACCTGCCGCAGGAGCCGGAGCTCAATGACGCGCACACGGTGCGCGCGGCCGTCATGGAGGGCGTCGGCGAGACCTTCCAGAAGCTGGAGCGCTTCAACGCGATCAGCGAGAAGTTCGCCGAGCCCCTGTCCGATGAGCAGATGAACGCGCTGCTGGAGGAGCAGGCCAAGCTGCAGGATGCGATCGACGCGGCCGGCGCCTGGGAGCTGGAGCGCAAGCTGGAGATCGCAGCCGATGCGCTGCGCCTGCCGCCCTGGGATGCGCTCATCGGCAAGCTCTCCGGCGGCGAGAAGCGCCGGGTGGCGCTGTGCCGCCTGCTGCTGTCGGCACCGGACATGCTGCTGCTGGATGAACCGACCAACCACCTGGACGCCGAGTCGGTGGCGTGGCTGGAGCGCTATCTGGAGGAGTACCCCAGCACGGTGATCGCGGTGACCCACGATCGCTACTTCCTGGACAACGTCGCCGAGTGGATCCTGGAGCTGGACCGCGGCCACGGCATTCCCTGGCAGGGCAACTACTCCTCATGGCTGGAGCAGAAGGATGCGCGCCTCAAGCAGGAAGAGCGCTCGCAGGAAGGCCTGCGCAAGATGCTGGAGAAGGAGCTGGAGTGGGTGCGCTCCAACCCCAAGGCGCGCCAGGCCAAGAGCAAGGCACGCCTGCAGCGCTTCGAGGAACTCTCCTCGCAGGAATTCCAGCGCCGCAACGAGACCAACGAGATCTACATCCCGCCGGGCGAGCGCCTGGGCGACGTGGTGATCGAGGTTAAGAACCTCTGCAAGGCCTTCGGCGATCGCGTGCTGATGGACAACCTGAACTTCAGCCTCCCGCCAGGTTCCATCGTCGGCATCATCGGCCCCAACGGCGCCGGCAAGACCACGCTGTTCCGCATGCTCACCGGTCAGGAGAAGCCCGACAGCGGCGAAGTGCGCATCGGCCCATCGGTGAAGCTCGCGTACGTGGATCAGTCGCGCCAGCAGCTGGATGACAAGAAGAGCGTCTGGCAGGAGATCTCCGGCGGCCTGGACGTCATCAAGGTCGGCAACTACGAGACGCCGTCGCGCGGCTACGTGGGTCGCTTTAACTTCAAGGGCACGACGCAGCAGCAGCTGATCGGCGAGCTCTCCGGCGGCGAGCGCAACCGCGTGCACCTGGCCAAGGTGCTGAAGACCGGTGGCAACGTGCTGCTGCTGGATGAGCCGACCAACGACCTGGACATCGAGACGCTGCGCGCGCTGGAGGAGGCCCTGCTGAGCTTCCCGGGCTGCGCGGTCGTCATCTCGCACGATCGCTGGTTCCTCGACCGCATCGCCACGCACATCCTGGCCTTCGAGGGGGATTCGCAGGTGGTGTTCTTCGAGGGCAACTACAATGAGTACGCGGCGGACTACCAGCGTCGCCACGGTGAGGATGCCTCGCAGCCCCACCGTATCAAGTACAAGAAGCTCACCCACCAATAACAATCGATCAGGAGCCCGACACATGGCCGCCTACATCGTCTTTATGCGTGACCGGATGCGCGACCCCGCCGAGTTTGAAACCTACATGGGCAAGGTACCCGCGACCTTCGCGGGCCATACGGTCAAGCCGCTGGCCATCTACGGCAAGATCGAGACGCTGGAAGGCCCGCCGATCGAGGGCGCCGTCGTCGCCGAGTTCCCCAGCTACGCCGAGGCACTGGCCTGGTACAGAAGCACCGCCTACCAGGAAGCGGTACGGCATCGCTTCAAGGCCGGCGACTACCGCGTCTTCATCACCGAAGGCCTGTAAGCCGTTGACCGCCAGCGCCTGGAGTCCGTTTCGCAACCGTGACTTCGCGCTCCTGTGGAGCGCGGCGCTGGTCTCCAACATCGGCAGCTGGATGCACGATTCGGCCTCCGGCTGGCTGATGACGACGCTGGATGCGTCGCCCGCCACCGTCTCCCTGGTGCAGGCGGCCACCGCCCTGCCGGTGTTCCTGCTGGCCTTGCCCGCCGGCACGCTGGCCGACCGCATGGACAAGCGACGCCTGCAGGTGGTCGTGCAGACCGTCATGCTGCTGCTGGCGGGGGTGCTGGGCGTCCTGGTGGTCCAGCACGCCGTGACGGAGCCGATCCTGCTGCTGGTGACTTTCGGCATGGGTGTCTGCACCGCGATCCTCTCGCCGGCCTGGCAGGCGATCCTGCCCAAGCTCGTGCCGCGCGAGAACCTGCTGCCGGCCATCGCCCTGCACGCGGTGGGCATGAATATCAGCCGGGCGATCGGGCCCGCGCTGGGCGGCGTGCTGATCGCCGGCCTGGGCATGGCCTGGCCCTTCTTCTTCAATGCGGTCAGCTTCATCGCGGTCATCGCGGCGCTCCTTATCTGGAAGCCCGCCGCCGACCCGCCGCGCAAGGAACCCCCGGTGGGCTTCGTAACCGCCCTGCTGCAGGGCCTGGATCAGGCGCGCACCAACCCGGGGCTGCAGAACACGCTGCTGCGCTCCGTCCTCTTCTATCTCTTCGGCAGCGCCTACTGGGCGCTGCTGCCGTTGATCGCCCGCGTGCAGCTCAATGGCACTGCACAGCTGTTCGGCGTCCTGGTGGGACTCATCGGCGCCGGCGCCGTCGCCGGCGCGCTGTTCCTGCCGCGACTTCGGGGTCGCTTCGGCCTGGACGGGACCCTGGTCGCCGGTACCGTGGGCACCGCCCTGGCGATGACGGGTTACGCGCTGCTGCACGTCCCGGCCCTGGGCATGGTGGCGAGCCTGCTGGCCGGTGCGTCGTGGATCGCCTCGCTCTCCACCTTGAACGTGGCCGCGCAGGTGGCCGTGCCGGACTGGATGCGCGCGCGGGGCATGGCACTCTACACCGCGGTGTTCTACGGCTGCCTTGCCGCCGGTAGCGTGTTCTGGGGTCAGGTCGCCAGCCGCACGGGCCTGGCGGCCGCCCTGCTGCTGGCCGCCGCCGGCGCGGTGGCCGGCCTGCTCCTCACATCCCGGCTGCCGCTGCGCCCCAAGCCCTGAGCAAGACCTGCCGGCGCTGTACACCCACCGGCCCGTGAACCTGCTCGGGGTCGCCACCACCGCGGTGACGGGCGCGCTGGTGGTGCTGCTGCACTTAGAGGGCTGGGTGCTGCTGCCGGCTCGACCGCCGCAACGACGGCCAGCAGCGACGCAAGCTGCGGTGCGGCATCTACAGCCTGCGCGCCTTCCACGGCGCGTCGCCACCCTCCCCGCGCCGGCTTGTACCCCAGGCGCTGCCTCACACCCGTTCGAGCCGCCGGACCTTGAATTCCACCGGCACCGGCACAAATACCTATGGCAGGCGAGTTGAGTTACGGTAGCCTGACGTCACGTACGCAGACGTTGCGAGTGACTAGGTATGGCGCCAACGGGGGCCTTGCCGCCGCAGGAAGCCTTGACCCGGTTCCAAGCGGCGATGGATCTCTCTCCCAACGCGATCTATCTCGTGGATCGTGCAACGCTGCGTTTCTTTGACGTCAACACCACCGCCTGTGCGCTGCTGGGCCGCAGCCGCGAGGAGTTGCTGAGCCTCTCCCCCTGCGAGGTCTTCGCGTTGTCCGAGACGCAGCTGGAGCGGCAGTGCGATGAGGCCATCGCCGCCAGCCAAAGCGGCCTCTCCTGCCATCATGAAGTGCCGACGCGCAGCACGCCGGCGGTGCTCCTGGAAGCCCCGCAGGGCGCCCTGTTCGTCGAGGGCCGATGGCTGGTCATCAGCCTCGCAAAGCAGCCCGCAGTGGGCCCACTCGTCGACTCCGCCGCGGCCGAGTATGCCCGCCACCTGCGGGACATCGTGGACCGCATGACCGAGTGCTCGGTCGTCATGCTCGACGCGCATGGCAAGGTGCTGACCTGGAACGATGGCGCGCGAAGCCTCACCGGCTACAGCAACGCCGAGATGATCGGTCAGGACTACGCGCGGCTGTCTGCGCTCGAGGACGCCGTGGCCGGCAAGCCGCGGGCGCAGCTGGCCATGGCGGCGCTGCTGGGCCGCCTGGAGGAGACCTGCGCCTACCGGCGCAAGGACGGCGCGCCGCTCTGGGCCCGCTCCACGCTGACGGCGCTGCGGGATACGACGGGAAACCTGCGCGGCTACTTCCACGTGATGCTCGACATCAGCGAGCTGCAGTGGAACAAGGCGGCGCTGCGCACCTCGGAGCTCAAGTTCGCCAAGGCGATCAACGCCAGCGCGGACCTCATCACGCTCTCGCGGCTGCAGTCCGGCGAGATCCTCGAGGCGAACATGGGCTTTGAGCGCATCACGGGCTACGGGCGGACCGAAGCCGTGGGCCATACCGCGGTGGAACTGGGCTTGTGGGATGAGTCCCAGCAGGCCACTGCGACCGCCGTGAATGCGATCGAGGGCCACCTGGCCCTCGACGTCGAGGTCGAGCTCTGCCGCAAGGACGGCAGCACGCGCGCGGTGATGTTGTGGGTGGAGTCGGTGGACTTCGGCACGGAGAGGTGCCTGCTGATGATCGGGCGCGACATCACCGACTGGAAGCGCATCCAGCGCGAGAACGTCGCGCTGCAGGAACAGCTGCGGGAATCCCAGAAGATGCAGGCGCTGGGCACCTTGGCCGGTGGCGTCGCGCACTACTTCAACAATGCGTTGGCGATCATCTTGGCAAGCGTAAACCTCCTGCGCGAGGAGATAGCGCCCTCCTCCACCTCCCGCATTCCCCTGGAGGAGATCGCCCGGGCCACCGAGCGCGCAACGCGGCTCGTCCAGCAGATCCTGGGCTTTGCGAGGCGGGAACCGCTGCATCGGGAGGTCATCGCGCTGGGGCCCGTGGTCGCCGAATCGCTCACCTTCCTGCGCTCGGCGCTGCCCGCCGGCGTGGACCTCGCGGTCCACTGCCATCCCGAGGCGCCGCGGGTCTTGGCCGATCACCTGCAGATCGAACAGGCGCTGCTCAATCTCTGCAACAATGCCTGGCAGGCACCCGCCGTGGCCGGCCGGCCACGGCGCATTGAAGTTCGCGTGGACCCCTGCACGCTACCCAGCGACACGGAGCCGCCGCTCGGGGCAGCGGGCCGCTATGCCCGGATCACCGTCAGCGACAACGGCCCCGGCATGACTGAAGCAGTCCGCAAACGGGTCTTCGAGCCCTTCTTCTCCACCAAGCCGCTGGGCGAGGGCACGGGGCTGGGCCTGTCGGTGCTCTACGGCATTGTGCAGGCGCACGGCGGCTCTGTGCATGTGGACTCCACGCCAGGCACCGGCAGCGTCTTTAGGATCTATCTGCCAGCCGCCGAAGGGCCGGCGGCCGAATCCATCCTACCCAGCGCGGCCGAGGCTGCCGTGGTGCGACCGGGAACGAGATTGCTGTACGTGGACGATGAACCGGCCTTGAGCAGCCTGGTCAAGAGACTGCTCGAGCGCCAGGGCTACCGGGTCAGTGCCTACACGGATCCCCGCGCCGCGCTGGCCGAGCTGCAGGCCCATTCCGATCGCTATACGCTGGCCATCACGGACTACAACATGCCCGGCATGACGGGACTGGAGTTCTCCCGCGCCCTGAAGGCCCTCCGCCCGGACCTGCCGGTCGTGCTGATTTCCGGTTACATTAGCCCCGAGCTGCAAGTCGCCGCGCCCGCTGCCGGCGTGCAGGCGCTGCTCTACAAGCCCGATACGGTTGCGGAACTCGGCACGACGATCGCCCGACTGCTCAACTCCAGCGGCAGCGTTGCGCCCTCGGCGGTCGCCACGATGTCTCCCGCCAGGCAGGACGGCCCGCTGCATTAACCGACGGATTCCCATGGACAACGACATCTCCGAAATTCACACCCAGCTTGCTGCGCTACAGCGGGATGTGTCGCGCCTGCAGGAGGGCTACAGCATCGTCAACAAGCGGTATGCGGAGGCGCTGGCGTCCTTGCAGGAACTGACGAGCAATTCCGCCGAGGCGGCCACGCGGGCCGCCACCGCCGCGGCCGGTTGCGTAGAAGCCACCCGTAGCGCAGCGCAAGCGGCGCAAATCGCCGTCGACCACGTGCTTCGTTCCGCGGCTGCAGCCTCGGCGGCGGCGGCGGAAGCCTCTGCCGCGTCGGCCGTGGAAGCGGCGGCGGCGGCGGCGGCCGCAGCGGCCTCTCAATATGCCGGTGAAATCTCCGCGCATGCCTCGGCCCAGGCGGCAGCCGCCTCCAAGTTCGCTGCGGAATCGGCCGTTGAGGCCGCGCGGCTGGCACGCCAGGCCGCCGCCGCCGTCCGGTCGACCTCGACCTAGCTCCCCGCGCGGAGCGGCGGCGCCACAAAGCCGCCGAGGGCCTGCTGCACGCACTGGGCAAAGCGCAGCGGCGTGCGATCCTCCAGGTACGGACCGATCGCCTGCACACCCACGGGCAGGCCCTCGACGAACTGGCCGGTCGGCAGGGCCGTGGCGGGCAGGTTCGCCACTGTTGCCAACCCGGGCCACTGCAGGCCGTTCAGGTAAGGCTGCTGCGTCCCGTCGATGCGCAGACGCCGCGCGTACTGCGCGATGTGCCGGGGGCCGCTGCCGGAAGGATCGTGCGCAAACGCCACCGTCGGCATGATCGGGCAGAGGATCACGTCGAAGCGCTCGAAGAAGCGCGCCCACGCCCGGCACAGGCGCTGCTGCTGTTCCAGCAACTGCTCCATCGCCGGATAGCCCAGGCGCACGGCCCGGGCGATGCGGGCCGGATAGCCGCGCGGCCCCTCCGCATAGTCGAGGGCGGCCTGCTCGGTCGCCTGCAGCAGGCTCTCGGGCAGGCCGGTGGAGATCGCCCGGAAGAGCATCGCGACATACAGGTCGTCGCTGACCGCGTAGTCGATTTCCGGACGCGCGACCTCATCCACCGGGGCGCCGGCCCGCCGCAGCGTGGCGGCAAAGGCCTGCAGGGCGGCCACGCAGCGACCGTCCACGCCGTACCGGGAGCACCGGCACGTTGGACTTGCCAAAGGGAATCGCGCCGGCGGCCCGCAGGCGCGCCACCGCATCGGCGTCGCGCAGCGGACGATGCTGCACGAAGTCCGGCAGGCCACAGCTGGCGGTCATGCCCACGACCTCGAACGCATCCTTGATCGTCATCGGCAGGCCATGCAGCACGCCACGCTCGACCGGCGCCGCGTCATCGGCGGCGCGGGCTGCCTCGCGGGCCAGCTCCGCATCCAGCGTCACGACCGCGTTGATCGCCGGGTTCGCCTGCTCGACGCGGGCCAGCATCAGGTCCAGCAGCTCCACGGACCCGATGCGTCCCTCCCGCAGGGCCGCCAGCTGCAGCGTGGCCGAGGCCAGCTCGATCGACCCCTCACCATCCCCAGCCAGGGTCCTCCCCTACACCAGTCCGTCGAGATACGGCGCCGCCAGGCTATCCGGAAAGACCTGGGCATCGATATGCCGCGTCGGCACCTGCAGGTGGTCGCGCAGCACGGACTTCATCACCGAGCGCAGGTCGGTGGTCGGCTTGAGGTCCCGGCCGGCGTACAGAGCTTGCGGGCCAAGGCCGGGCCAATCGGCGATCACGCGGCCACCCCGCACCGCACCGCCCAGGAGGAACGCCGCCGCGCCCGTGCCATGGTCCGTGCCGCGCGTACCGTTGACGGCCGCGGTACGCCCGAACTCGGTGGCGATGAGCACGGCCGTGTGGTCCCACACCGGTCCCAGCGAGTCCCTGAGCGCGCGCAGCCCGGCATCCAGCGCACGCAGCCGCAGCGCCAGCTGCCCCTGCGCCCCGCCCTCATTGGCGTGCGTGTCCCAGCCCGTCGTATCGAACACGGCGACCCGCGGGCCGTCCGGGCGCTTCAAAAACCCGGCAGCGGCCTGGACCGTCTCCGCGTACTGCGCCGCGCCGGGCTGGCGGGGGGCGGCGGTTGCGCCCGCCATCACCGGTTCGCCGCTCGCCGCTGCCGCCGCGGTGGCATCGGCGGACTCCTGCGCCTTGCCCTCCGCCCGCGCCGCCTGGGCGATCGCATCGCTGGCCAGGGCATCGGCCAGCCGGGCGCCCAGCACCGGATCGTGCGCGTACAGATCCGCGATCCGCTGCAGCGTGTCCTCATCCAGCATCGCCAGGCGGCTGGGCGACCAGGAGGCGACCTCGGCGGGACCGCGCATCACGAGCGGGATGTTCGCGCCCAGCGCAACGCCCGCCTCACGGCGCGGCGCCCCGCCGAGCTGCGCCAGCGCCCGGTTCAGCCAGCCGCTCTGCACGGCGTGCGCTCGCGCATAACCGCTCTCCAGCACATCCTGTCCGTCAAAGTGCGAGCGCTCCCGGTAGGGCGTGGCCACGGCCTGCAGCACGGTGAGCTGGCGCGCGGCCCACGCCTCCGACAGGAAGGTGAAGGCGGGGTGCAGGCCGAAGGTGCCGTCCAGCCGCAGCGCGCCGTTGTCCGCGCCGACGGGCGGCACCGCGATCTCTCGGCGCAGCGCCGCGTAGGCCGGATCGCCCACCGGCGGCACCGCGGTCAACCCGTCGAGCGCGCCGCGCAGGATCACGAAGACGAAGCGGGACTCACCGCTGCCCTGCCCTCCGAAGGCCAGGCGCGAGGTCATCAATCCGGGACCGGCGGCGAGTGCGCCCACGGCCAGGCCGTGCTTGAGCCAATCCCGACGTGTATAGGCAGTCATGGTGATCTCCAGTCCGTCAGGCGCCGATGGCGCTCAGCGGCGCATGAACTCCGGGCAAGCCAGCAGCAGCGTCAGCGCCTGCGCGCCATCCTGCGCCCGCTCGACGCCGTTGCGCGTGGCCGCGCTGAGCGTCGAGCCGAGCGCGGCATCGGCCAGTTGCAGCGCATCGACCTTGGAGCCCAGACGTTGGCCCAGGGCACTGGCCCATTCGATGCGCTTGAGCAGCGCGGAAGAGCCATCCCAGTCGACACTGCGATCCGGGTAGCCGGCGGGCGAGCCGGGCTGGAAGCTTCGCTGCCCCAGCAGCTCAAACGGCGCCAAGTCCCGGCGCTCACCGCCCACCGGCAGCGCGAGCGCGCGGTAGACCGAGTACACGTAGTCCCGCGGCGTCTTGAATTTCGCGGCCTGCGGGTTCCAGCCCTCCGGGCACTGCAGGAGCGCGCGATAGGTCGTCGGCAGGTCACCGCGGCTCTCCACGTAGGCCCGCTCGATGCGCTGCACGGCCGCCGCAGGGGGTTCGTCGGCGATGAAATGCCGTGCCAGCTTGGTCGCCAGGTGCCGTGCGGTACGGGGGTGCACGGCCAGGTCGCGCAGCGCGTGCTCGCCCTGCTCCCGCCCGTCCTGCCGATACGTCCTGCCCAGCAGGTTCTTGCTGCCGGGCTCATGCAGCGCCTCGCGGAAGAAGAACTCGCCGGGCGTGCCGCCCCGCGGCCCCCGTGCCGTGTTGCCGACGGACCAGCCCGTGATGATCGCCGCCAGCGTGGTCACGTCCTGCTGGCTGTAGCCACCGTCCACGCCCAGGGTGTGCAGTTCCAGGATCTCGCGCCCGAGGTTCTCGTTGAGTCCCACGCTGCGGCTGCTGCCGCGGCGCTCCAGCGCCAGGGCGGCCTGGGAATGCGGCCCGGTGGACGCCTGGTTGTCCAGGTACAGCAGCATCGCCGGATGGCGCTCCACCGCCAGCAGCATGTCGGTAAAGTTACCGAGCACGTGCGGCCGGATCGCCTCGCGCTCCATCGCACCGGCGACGCCCAGTACGGCGACCTTATCGACCGACACGGCGAAGTGGTTGCTCCAGAACTGCACCAGGCGCTCGATGAAGCTCTGATCCGTGGAGACGGCCGCCCGAAATCTCGCCAGCACCTCCTCCACGTAGACCGGCGCGTACAGCTGGCGAACCTTCATCGCCACCTGCACCGCGTCCACGGCGGCCTTGGCCTCGCGGCGCTCCTGCCGCAGGTCGATCGCGGCGGCCAGGACTTCGCGGGAGGATTTAAGCGGCTGCCCGATCAGCGGTGCGGGCCCCTTGAGCTGCGAGAGCAAGGCCTCGCGCGCGCCGGAACCCAGCAGCGCAAGCTCGCCCGCACGCGCGCCCAGACCGAACCGGTTCGCTGCAATCTCCGCATCAGCTGCCACCGTCATCGCCCCTCCCGCCCCTGCGGGCTGTCGCGGCCTTACCTTATGCCAGCTCTAACGAATGCGAAACCCAAGGGTTGACGCCGGATGGCCAATGCACCAATGAAAAGGGCCCTGCAGCTTGCGCTGCAGGGCCCCGTAACCGTCAGTAATGTGGAACGCCTAGAACTTGACCGTCACCGTCACGTTCAGGCTGCGTGCCGGCAGGATGGTCAGGAGGTCACCCCCCAGAGGGTTCGCGGTTTTGCTGCCCGTCACCGCACTGGCCACACCCAGAATGTTGTGCTTGTCGAACAGATTGCTTACCGACCCCTGCACCTTCCACATGCCCTCCAGGAAGGTGTAGTTCAGGAACGCATTGGTCACCACGATCGGACTGATCAGGAAGTCGTTCTGAGTGGCTTGGCCGGCGCCGTAAGTGTCACCGATGCGCTCCACCTGCACACTGGTGGAAAGGCCCTGGTTGGTATAGGTCACACCGAGCTTTTCGGTGTCCTTCGGCGCACCGGCCAGCCAGAGACCGGAGGCCAGCTTGACGCTAGCGATCGTGGCATTGGCATAGACACTCAAGCCGCCGCCCACGACATAACTCAGTTCACCCTCAATACCCTTGCTCGTCTCGCTGATACCCGGCGTCCAGGTGGCTTCACCTGTTGCGGGGTCGACCGGACCTGCCACCCAGGGGCTATCCAGGCGCATGTGGTACACATCCAGGGCCGCCATGAACTGCGGTGACGCCCAGACCGTGCCCAGCTGCGCAACCTTCGCCAGCTGCGGCTTCGGCGTGTTCAGAGGCTGCGCATTCTTCACATCGAAAATGCTGGTGGAGGGAATCGAGTCGCCGTAGACGTACTGGGCGTAGGTCGACCAGTTGGGCGTCAGCAGGTAATGCAGGCTAACCGAGGGCAGCCAGTCGGAGTAGGTGACCTTGTTGGAAATGCTGGGCAGGCCACCGGTCACGGTATTGGTGGCGCTGCTGAATATGCCACCCAGGGGACCCACGGCCCCACCATTGTCCTGCAGGTGCACGAAGGACTGGTTGTAGTTGGAGTACTTGATGCCAACCAGCGCCGAGAGCTGATCGGTGAACTTGAACTCGTTTTCCGCATACGGCTGCACCGTGCGCGTCGTGTACTTCTCGGAGAAGTTCGGCACCGCCACGTCCACGTAGGTGCGCGGATCCGCCTTGATCTGGTAGCGATAGCTGTTGGCGACATCCACCCACAGACCCATGCGCACCGTGTCCCGGCCAAAATCGCGGCTCAGGCGCAGCAGGTCGCCGGCAGTCTGGTAGGAGTTGAGCTTGTCCACGGCGCTGGTGGCGCTGATCACGGTCAGGGAGTTGTTGTAATTCTGCTTGTTATGGTAGCTGTAGCGGTAGGCCTTGTTGTCCACCGTCCAGCCACCCAGCTCGGTGGTGATCTGCGCGTAGCCGAAGCTGGTCGGCACATTGTAGAAATTGAAGCCGTAGAAGTTGCCCTTGGTCGGATCCCCACTCAGCAACGCCGTGTAGTTGCCGAGGAGGTAGTTGGTGCGAGACACACCTTTGACGCTGGGGGCATTGCTGGTGAGCGCCTGGTAATCGTAGTACAGGGTGAGCTGGGTGGAGGGCGCCAGCGCCGCCTGATACTTGAAGGAACCGGCAGTGCGGCCCAGGCTGTTGTAGGTCTGGTAGCCGTCTGACAGGAGACGATGGATGTTGAACATCAGGCGCTGGTCCTTGTCGGACCCGAAATCCCCGCTCTGGTACTCCAGGTTCACCAGGCGCGTGTTCCATGTGCCGTCCGATACCGTGACGGAGCGGCTCTCTTCCGCCGACAGAATCCGCGAGCGCAGGTCGATACTGCCACCGTAAGTAGCCTGGCCGATGGAGCCTGCGGTGCCCGGACTGCGATCAACCACGGCACCACCGATGAACTGCGACGGGAAGAAGCCCCAGGAATGGTGGCTCGTACCGTTGGTGTCCGAGAACGGGATGTTGTCGAAGGTGATATTGAAGTTGCCGTCATTCAACCCGCGGATGGTGACCTTGGTGTCACCCAGACCCGCGCCGTTGGCCGAGAAGCCAAAGGCACCCGGTGTCATGCCGACCACCTGCACGTAATCCGCCACCGGCGAGGTGAAGTTGCGAATAAAGCTGTCGCTGACGATGGAGACCGGCGCGACGGAGTCAACGGACACCTGCGAGGGCGATACCGCCGTGGCCAGACCGGCGGCCCGGTAGGCCTTGCTGTCGATAACCACCGTTTCCAGCTCGGCGCCGCCCGCCTCAGGCGTGGCGTCGGCATGGGCAGCCTGCGCACTGGCAGCCAGCAGGATGAGGGAAACAGTACGTCGGATCAGAGCAGTGCTGACGGGAACGGCCACAGGTGGACACCTCGGTTTTTTGGAAACAGCGCAACGACAAGAGGTGCTGCGTGGGGTGCCGAACGCTTGCGCGCCTTGCCTGCCCTGCCGGCCTCTGTCTGGGCTTGCAGGATCCCAAAGCCGTGTTTCAACGCGCTGACCGGACCGTTACGGTTTGATGACGATTGGCTTTTGTTGCTGCGGGACAACACCCTGGAATCAGGATCAGCCTGAAGTTCCGCGCTGACTTGGGGTGCGAACAGCAGGCTCTATTGTCTTACACCGACACGGCCAGGACACTTGCCCGCAGGCCAGGCCGTGGCCATCGCGTCGCTGCCATCCAGGCCGCGACGCCCGTGCCCTCCGGGCAGGGGATCCGCCGAAACCCGGGGGGACAGCGGGTCCGCGGCAGCGGGCGATCCGGGCGTTGATTCCGGCAGGGATCAGGCGCAGCGCGGGCCGCGCGTTTGCGGGGGGCTGCCACGGGGGTCAGCAGCCCCACTTACCCCACCCACCGCCGGGCGTTGCGGAACAGGCGCATCCAGCCACTGAACTCGCCCGCCTGCGCGGGATGCCAGGAGTTCTGCGCCACGCGCCAGGAGCGCTCCGGGTGCGGCATGGTGAGCAGCACGCGGCCGTCGCGGCTGGTCACGGCCGCGATACCCGCCGGCGAGCCATTGGGGTTGGCCGGATAGGTCGTGGCGGCCCGCCCGTGGTTGTCGATGTAGCGGAACGCCACCTGGCCTGCGTCCTCCAGCCGCTGGCGCTGGCCGGCGTCGGCGAATTCCGCGCGTCCCTCGCCGTGGGCCACGGCCACCGCCAGGCGGGAGCCGGCCATGTCCGCCAGCAGGACGGAGGGTGACTGCAAGATCTCCACCAGGCTGAAGCGCCCCTCGAACTGCTCGCCCCGGTTGCGCACGAAGCGCGGCCAGTGCTCGGTGCCGGGGATCAGGCTCTTCAGTGCCGCCAGCATCTGGCAGCCGTTGCAGACGCCCAGCGTGAACGTATCGCCGCGGGCGAAGAAGTCCACGAACTGCCTTCGGGCCTCGGCATGGAAGAGGATCGACTTGGCCCAGCCCTCGCCGGCGCCCAGCACATCGCCATAGGAGAAGCCGCCGCAGGCGATGAGCCCGCGGAATTGCGCCAGCGTGCGGGCGCCGGAGAGGATGTCGCTCATATGGATGTCGTGGGCCTCGAAGCCGGCGCGATCCAGCACCGCCGCCATCTCCACCTGGCTGTTCACGCCCTGCTCGCGCAGCACCGCGATGCGCGGTCGCACGCCGGTGGCGATGTAGGGTGCGGCGATGTCGGCCTGCGCATCGAAGCTCAGGCGAAAGCTCAGGCCCGGGTCGGACGCATCCAGCTGCGCGGCAAACTCCTCCCGCGCACTCTGCGGATCATCGCGCAGCAGTCGCAGGCGGTGCGAGGTCTCGCTCCACGCGCGCCGTGCCTCGTCCAGCGCGAGGATGAGGCCCTCACCCGCGCCGGCAAATTGCAGCGTCCGCGCCGCCTGCGGGGCGCCGATCGGAGCGACCCAGGGGCCAAGGCCCTGTTCTGCAAACAGCGCCAGGACCTGCGCCACGTCGCCATCACGCACCTGCACCACCGCACCCAGCTCCTCGCTGAACAGCGCAGGCAGCAGCGGACCGGCCGCCTCCGGCAGGGTGACCGCCAGGCCGCTGCTGCTCGCGAAGGCCATCTCGCACAGCGTGGCCAGCAGGCCCCCGTCGGAGCGATCGTGATAGGCGAGCAGCAGGTCCGCGGCGCGCGCGGCGCGCAGCGCCGCCGCGAACCCCACCAGCCGCGCCGGATCCTCCAGGTCAGGCGGACCCTCGCCCAGCTGGCCGTGGACCTGCGCGAGGATCGAGCCGCCCAGCCGCTGCCTGCCGCCGCCCAGGTCGATGAGCAGCAGCTGCGTGGGGCCGGCCGCCAGGTTCAGCTGCGGGGTAAGCGTGCGGCGGACATCCGCCAGCGGCGCAAAGGCCGACACGATCAGCGATACCGGCGCGACCACGGACTTGCCGCCCTGCGCATCGCGCCAGGCGGTCTTCATCGAGAGGGAATCCTTGCCCACGGGGATCGCGATGCCCAGCGCCGGGCAGAGCTCCTCGCCCACCGCGTGCACGGCGGCGTACAGCGCGGCATCCTCGCCCGGCTCGCCGCAGGCGGCCATCCAGTTGGCCGAGAGGCGGATGTCCCCCAGGCGCGCAACGTCCGCCGCCAGCAGGTTGGTCACCGATTCGGCCACCGCCATGCGCGCCGCGGCGGCGGAGTCCAGCAGCGCCAGCGGCGTGCGCTCCCCCATCGCCATCGCCTCGCCGCTGTGCTGGAAGTAGTCGGAGAGCGTGACGGCGACGTCGGCCACCGGCACCTGCCAGGGCCCCACCATCTGGTCACGACTGATCTGGCCACCGACGCTGCGGTCCCCGATGGTCACGAGGAAGGTCTTGTCGGCCACCGCCGGGTGCGCGAGCACGCGCAGTGCCGCCTGCTCCAGCGTCACGCCGGCAAGGTCGAGCGGCCGGTGCGCGGGGGCCACCGTGCGCACGTCGCGACGCATGCGCGGCGGCTTGCCCAGCAGCACATCGATCGGCATGTCGACCGGGTTGTTGTGGAACTGCGAGTCCTGGACGCGCAGCACGCCATCGTCGGTGAGCTCGCCCACCACGGCATACACGCAGCGCTCGCGGCGCGCGATGGCCTCGAACCGCGCGAGCCCCGCGCGCGAGACGATGAGCACGTAGCGCTCCTGCGCCTCGTTGCACCACAGCTCCATCGGCGACATGCCGGGCTCCTCGTTGGGCACGCTTCGCAAGTCAACGCGTGCGCCGCGGTGGCTGTGAGAGACCGCCTCGGGCACCGCATTGGAGAGCCCGCCGGCGCCCACGTCATGGATCAGGTGGATCGGATTGGCTGCGCCGAGCGCCCAGCAGCGATCGATCACTTCCTGCGCGCGGCGCTGCATCTCCGGATTGCCACGCTGCACGGAGGCGAAGTCCAGGTCTGCACTGGAGGCGCCGCTGTCCATCGAGGAGGCGGCACCGCCACCCAGGCCGATGAGCATCGCCGGACCGCCCAGGATCACGATGTGGCCACCCACCGGGCAGTCATCCTTCTCGACATGGTCGCGGCGGATGTTGCCCAGGCCGCCGGCGATCATGATGGGCTTGTGGTAGCCGCGAACGCGACGGCCGGTGGCATCCTCCGCCAGCTCGAAGCTGCGGAAATAGCCGTTGATGCAGGGACGCCCGAATTCGTTGTTGAAGGCCGCGGCACCGAGCGGTCCCTCCAGCATGATGTCCAGCGCCGTTACGATGCGCTCCGGCTTGCCGTGGTCCTCTTCCCAGGGCTGCGTGAAGCCGGGGATCCTGAGGTTGGAGACCGAGAAGCCCACCAGGCCCGCCTTGGGCTTGGCGCCCTTGCCGGTGGCGCCCTCATCGCGGATCTCGCCGCCGGATCCGGTGGCCGCGCCGGCAAACGGGGAGATCGCGGTCGGGTGGTTGTGCGTCTCCACCTTCATCAGGATGTCCACTGCCTCGCGCTGGCCGCCGTAGACGCCCGTGGAGGGATCCGGGAAGTAGCGGATCGCGGTGCTGCCCTCGATCACCGAGGCGTTGTCGCGGTAGGCGGAGAGCACGCCCTGCGGCGCCAGCGCGTGGGTGTTGCGAATCATGGAGAACAGCGACTTGGGCTGCTCCACGCCGTCGATGACGAAGGTCGCGTTGAAGATCTTGTGCCGGCAGTGCTCGGAGTTCGCCTGCGCGAACATCATGAGTTCCACGTCCGTGGGATCGCGGCCCAGGCGCGCAAAGCTGCTGGCGAGGTACTCCACCTCATCGTCGCTCAGCGCGAGCCCCATCTCGCGGTTGGCACGGGCGAGCGAGTCGGCATCGCGCGGCACGCTGCGCAGCGGCCGGGGCGCAGGGTGCGCGAACAGACGGCCCGCGTCCTCCCCCTCCAGCAGCACCGCCTCGGTCATGCGGTCATGCAGCAGGGCGGCCAGCTCCCGCAGCCGGGCGGGCAGCAGCAGGGCCTGGGCGTCCAGCCGGAACTCGATGCCCCGCTCGATGCGCACTACCGGCCCCAGGCCACAGACCCGGGCGATCTCGGTGGCCTTGGTGGACCAGGGGGAGGTCGTGCCGGGACGCGGCACGACCAGCAGTAACTGCCCCAGCGGCGTACCGGTCGCCGCGTAGCGCGGGCCATAGGTCAGCAACGCCCGCAGCACCCGCTCCTGCTCGACGCCCAGCGATCCGGCCAGGTCCACCAGGTGCGTGAAGTGGGCCGTCAACCCCCGGATGGCCGGCTCGCGGGCCCGCAACTGCTCCAGGAGCTTGGCTAGACGGAAATCGGAGGTGGCCGGGCCACCGGTGATCTGGAGCATGGAATACCGTCTTTTTAGGGCTTGCGGCCGGGATCACCGGCCGGCGGTGCGTACACCGGCGAGGGAAACGGCGTTACGTTGCCGTCAAACTGGGAAATCTTGCTGGTACCGCGCTTGCTGACCTCATCGATCCGCAACACCGAGTGCAGGGGCAGGTAACTGCGCTTGACCCCCTCGAATTCGCTCTTGATGCGCTCTTCGCCCGGGTCCACGACCACCCCTGCCCGCTCGCCAAACACCAGCTCCTCGACCTCTACGAAGCCGAAAAGACTGCCGTGGCTGACCTTGCGGGCATACACCTCGTAAACCTTGCCTTGGTTCACGAACAGGACCTTGAAGATGTGGTTGGATGCCATGACGACCCGGGCGGGCGGCCACGAAGCGGGCCGCCTTGTATTATAGGCTGGAACGACAGGCAGGATCAGACGGCTCATGGCCTTGCGCTTGGAGATAATCAGCGAGCACCGGCAGGCGCTGGCAGACCGCGTCCAGGCCGTCTTTGGCCTGTCTGGAGGCGCGATTGGCCGGGCCGCGGACAACGATTGGGTGTTGCCGGATCCCAATTACTACCTCTCCGGCCACCATGCCCGCATCCACTTCCGGGAAGACGCCTTCGTCCTGGAGGACACCAGCACCAATGGCGTGTTCATCAACGGCGATGCCCTGCCACTGGGCCGCCAGGGCACTTACACGGTCCGCGACGGCGACACCCTGCGGCTCGGCGAATACCTGATCCGCGCCAGCATCGGACCCTTCGAGGAGGACAGCGGCCTCTGCGCCTCCCGGGTGTCCGCGGATCGGGTCGTGCCGCTGCGCACGCCCGGGGTCCGCGACCAGGAAGCCGGGGACATCGATGCCTCGCTGAACCTGGAGGAGCTGCTGCGCAGCCAGGGGAGCGCTGCCCCCCCAGCCGCCCCTGCCCAGGAGCCCTCCGAGAACCGGCTGCAACGCGCGCGCGCCGCGGCGCGTGCCCGCTTCGGGGGCGGCACGCCCGCGCTGTTCGACGTGCGCTCGGGATTGCAGACTTTTTGCCGGGGGGCGGGCCTGGACGTGGCGCAACTGCCGCCGGACGCGGATTCACGCATGTTGCTGCTGGCGGGCCAATTGCTGCGCGAGACGGTGCTGGGCCTGCAGGAGATCGTGCGCGCGCAGCGCGCCTTCCAGCACCAGTACGCGATCGACGTGCGGGCACCGGATGTGGAAGGACCGGCGCCGGACTCTCTGGCATCCACGGATTTTCTGATGCGCCTGCTGACCGGCCACGAGGGCCATGAGCTGGATGCAGTGATGCTGCTGCGAGCCTACTTTGCGGATGCCCGTCGCCATGACGCGGCGCTGCGCCCCGCGCTACGCGAGGCCGTGCAGTCCTTCCTGGCCTACCTGGATCCCCAGGGCATCGCCTCGCGTGCCGCCTCGGGTGGCACGCAGACCGGCAGCTGGGACGTCTATGGCGAGCTCTATCGCTCGCTGACGCAGATACCCGACGGGCAACTGCCGCACCTGTTCGCCGAATCCCTGGCCCAGGCTTACCTGAAGTCGCGCAGCAAACCCGACTCGACGGATTAGGCCGCCACCCGCGGCTGGGTCGAGCGCCGGCGCGGCGGGATGTCGGGCGTGACGCCCGCGCCGCAGGCCTGCGGCGACTGCGGGTCAGGCCGCAGCTTGGCGCAGGTCAACCGACGCGTGCCCAGCGCGAAGCTCTCCGGCAGGTCATGCGAGATCAGGAAGCTCGTCCTGCCGTTGGCCTCCCACAGGTCGAGGAGAATCCGGTGCCTGTCCGCCGTGATGCCGGGATCCGGTGCAGCGAAGGGCTCATCCAGCCACGGGATCTGCGGCTCGCAGATCACCGACTGGACGATCGCGAGCCGCGCGGGGTCTATCGGTCCGGTTGCTCCGGTGGCAGGGGGATGAACTCCGCCTGGTCCAGGTCTGGCAGCTTCAGGCGCCCGGCCCGCCAGTCCGCCTTGGCCGCTTCGATACGCTGCTTCGACGAGGAGACGAAATTCCAGTCGATGAAGCGCTGACCCACCGGCGCCCCGCCCAGCAGCATGACCACGGCCGCGGTTTGCGCGGCCAGCACGGCGCGGGTTGCGGCGGCGAAGGCCAGCAGGCGGCCCGCGTGGTGTGTCGCACCGTCCACGGTCACGGCACCGGAGACGATGTAGGCCGCGCGCTCCGGGTATTCGGCAGGCAGTTCCAGTACCGCCCCCGCCTCGAGACGAGCATGCAGGTAGAACAGCGGCGAGTGCGTCTTCACGGGTGAAACCAGGCCGTAGGCCTGGCCGGCGATCAGGCGCAGCCAAACGCCGTCGTGTTCCCGCTGAGGCAGCACCGCGGCATCGTAGTGCGCAAACTCCGGTGCCACCTCTTCCTGGCCATCCGGCAGCGCAACCCAGATCTGTATGCCATGCAGCCGGTCGCCTTCCCGGCGAGCCTTCTCAAAGCGCTCGGAGTGCGTGATGCCGCGACCTGCGACCATCCAGTTCACCTCGCCCGGGCGGATCGTCTCGTGGGCACCGACGCTGTCGCGATGAACGATTTCGCCGTCGAACAGGTACGTCACGGTGGAGAGGCCGATATGCGGATGCGGCCGCACGTCGGCATCGCGAGAGAGTCCCGCGGGCAATTGCACCGGCCCCACGTGATCCAGGAAGATGAACGGGCCCACCATCGTGTGCCCTACCGCGGGCAGCACCCGTCCCACTTCCAGCGCGCCCAGGCTACGACGGCGTTGATCCAGGACGAAATCCAGCAATGCAGTGCTCCAAGGCGAGAGATGAGCTGCGGTCAGGCTACGGTCGTTGCGAACCGAGCGTCAACCGGTTGCTCCGGCCGACCGCCGCCGCCGCCCGACCTCAGGGCGCGGGAGCACCGCGCGCTACTCGGCGAGGCGGCGCGTGGTCACCAGGCCCGACAGCGTCTCCTCGCCCAGCGTGATGTACAGGTTTCCCTCCGCCACCGAGAGGTCCCACTCCATGCGCCGATCCAGGCGTTGCGCGAGGGCCGCCAGGAGGTCGCGGTCCAGCAGGTGCACGGCGATATCCGCTGCGCGATGGATGCGTTCTCCGGCGAGGCGCGTCAGCCAGGACTCGGCGTCGCGATGCACATAGACGGCGACCCGGGGCGATGCCTTGCTGGCTTTGTGCAGGCGGGCTGCATCGGGTGTGCCGACCTCGATCCAGGCCTTGAGCGCCCCCGTCAGGTCGCGGATAAACACCGCGGGCTCATCCGGATCCGACAGGCCCTTGGAGAAGGCGATGCCCTCGCCGTACTCCAGGCAATAGGCGAGCAGCCGCGTCAGCAGGAATTCCACCGTCTCGGACGGATGGCACGCCAGGCGCAGGTTCAGGGTCTCGTAGATCCCGCGGTCGGCATCGACCAGACGCACGGTAAAGACATACATCGTCGCGCTCAGCGCCATAACGGTGGGGTCACTTGTACACTGGTGGGGGTACCTGAAGTGTCGCACGGATGAACCGCATGAGATCCCCTGCCCTGGGCCGATTCTGGCGCCTGCTGGAAGCCGAGCCGCCCACCCATGTCTTCAATCCCTGGACGCAGCGCGACCCCGGCACGGACGCCGCCAAGGACGCCCCGCAAGCCCGCCTGGAGCGGCTCCGGGCACACCTGGCCGCGCCGATCCGCGTGATCCTGCTCGGGGAAGCGCCCGGCTACCAGGGATGCCACGTCAGCGGCATTCCCTTCACCAGTGAGCGCTTGATCCTGGCGGGCCAGATCCCCCGCGTGACCAGCGAGGGACGCCGGCTCTCCACGCGGCACATCCCGTGGAGCGAGCCCTCGGCGACGACCGTGTGGGGAACGCTTCAGGAACTGGGCATCGCGGACTGCACCGCGCTGTGGAACGCCTATCCCTGGCACCCGCACCAGCCCGGCAACCGCCAGTCCAACCGCACCCCGACCCGGGAGGAGCGCCTCGTGGGCGTGCCGGTGCTCAAGGCGCTGCTGGCAGCCTTCCCGCAGGCGACCGTCTTTGCGGTCGGGCGCACGGCCGAAGCCTCGCTGCGCGAGGTGGGCTGCGAGGCCAAACCCCTGCGCCATCCCTCGATGGGCGGCGCGAAGCTGTTTCGCGGCCAGCTGCGCGACGCCTTGGCCTGACGCCTACGCGTTGTCGTCCCGCGCGCAGGCCAGTTCCACGCCGTTTCCGGCGGGATCGGAGAAGAAGAGCTGCCGCTGCTGCGGATCGTCCACCACCCGAACCGCAATGCCATGCCGGCGCAAGATCGCTTGCTGTGGCTGCAACCCCTGCCCGCGAAACGCCGCAGGAGTGAACGTGCCGCGCGCGGGCAAGGCACGCTGCTCATCCGGGTCGGCCTCCGACCGGTGCACCACGGCGACCTCGCCGGCATACAGCCCGTATCCGAAGCGACGCTGCGCGGGTCGGGGGCCCACCCGCAGACCCACCACATCCCTGTAGAACTGCCGCAGGACCTCCAGTACCCCGCGATGGGCGCTCAGGGTGTAGTGGTCTCATCCAGTAACCGGCAGGGGGTCGTGCTCCCCCAGAGGAGCGCGACGCAAGGATTGCAGCAACCTTCGCACAAGACCCCTGGTTCGTGCCTGAGCGTCCGGCCTCGAATCGGCGAAAGTCTGCGCCCGCGCGGGAGCCGTGACTGCTGCTCACGCCACCCAGAAGCCTTTCATGCTGACTGATCCACGCTGCCGTGGCGATCACGAGGCTGCGCGCTCCGCTCGCTCGCCGCAGCGTCTCCCCAAGGCTCCCCGGGGCCGTGGGGGCGCGAGCTGGGCTGCAGGGGCAGACACGTGGTCCGGTGCAACTTCTGGCGTCACTACGAGCCACGCATCGGGATGCGCGGCCATCTCCTCAAGGGCGCGGTGAAACGCTCCGCACAACTTTATTGGCAAGGCCGCCGCGTCAGGACGGCTACTTCCGGACGTTCACGCCTCGCGCGCAGCGCCCTGCAGCGAGCGATCCTGGCATGTTGACCCGTGGGGGCTTGTGCAGTTAGGGTCCGGCGTAGGTGCAAGGTTCCCGCAAGGGATTTAAGGGAACGCGGTTCAAGACCGCGGCTGCCCCCGCAACTGTGATCGGCGAGCGATCGTCCACACGCCACTGGGCCGCGGCCTGGGAAGGCGGACGAAACGCGAAGGAGCCGTAAGCCAGGAAACCTGCCTCGCACCGTCGTCCTGCTATCGGTCGGGGTGCACCGGGGGCTACGGTTTATCCGTGGAGGCGACAGTTGGAGTCGTCACCGCGGGACCTGTCATGCCTTTGGTTTCATTGAAGTCTGCAAGCCGTTCCGTGGCTCGGCTCCTGGCCCCTTCGCCCAGGAGTTCCTCATGCGCCCCTCACGCGCCCCCCTCACGTTTCTATTGGTTTCGAGCCTCTGCTCAACCGTCGGCCTCGCGGACGACGTGTCCTCCGGCGGCGATCTTGACGCCGTAGTCGTTTCCGCCACCCGCACGGAACAGCCCCGCGCGCTGACCGGCGAATCGATCTCCCTGATCACGGCCCCGGAGATCGCCTTGCACCAGACCGTCGTGCTCTCCGATGCCTTGCAGGAGACGCCGGGGCTGGTGGTCATCCGCAACGGCGGCTATGGCCAACCCGCAGGGATCGGCCTGCGCGGCACCCTGGCCGGCCAGACCCTGGTCCTGATCGACGGCGTGCGCGTCAACGATCCCAGCGCCCCGGATGGCGCTGCGATCATTTCCGACCTGCTGGCCAACAACCTGGAGCGCATCGAAGTGCTGCGCGGGCCGCAGAGCACGCTGTATGGCAGCGACGCCATCGGGGGCGTCATCAACCTCATCAGCCAGCGCGGCCACGACGGCCCACCGGCCTGGAACCTGACCGCCGAGGGCGGCTCGCTGAACACCTACCGGGGCACGCTTTCCGCCGCCGGCACCCGTGAGTCACTGGAATACGGTGCGGCCCTGAATTATTTCCGCAGCGGCAGCGTCTCTGCAGCTGCGGCCAGCGATGGCAACCGGGAAACAGATCCGTACCGCAACCTCGGTGCCACGGCAAACCTGCGCTGGCACGCTACGGATGCGTTGAGCATCGACGCCCGCAGCTATTTCACGCGCTCGCATGTCGGCTTTGACGGATACCCGCCGCCGGACTACCGCTTGCAGGACACCCCCGAGTATGGCGAGAACCGCCTGCTCACGGCCTACCTGGGGCTGAACCTGGACCTGCTGGACGAACGGTTCCACAACCGCCTTGCGGTGCTGCGCTCACGCAGCGACCGGGAGCTCTATGACCCTACGCTGGGCGTGACCGAGACGTTCTTTGCGCACGGGGAATCCCGCCGGCTGGAATACCAGGGGGTGCTGGATCTCGCCCCCGCCAACCAGTTGAGCTTTGGCGCGGAAACCCAGCGCACGACGCTCAACACCGGGGCGCCCAGCCCGTTCGATCCCAACCCGGTGCCCACGACCGGGCAATCGCGCATCAACGGCTACTACGTGCAGTACCAGAGCACGCTGCGCCAGCAGCTCACCCTGACCGGCGGATTGCGTCGGGATGAGAACTCCGGCTTCGGCAATCACGGATCGATCAAGCTCTCGGCTGCCTGGCAGCCGATCGGCACCGCCACCGTGCTGCGCGCCAACCTCGGCGATGGCTTCAAGGCGCCGAGCCTCTATGAACTCTTCTCCCCCTACTCCAACCCCGTCCGCAACCTGGCCGCCGAGTCCTCGCGCGGCTGGGAGGCCGGGGTGGATCAGGGCGTGCTGGACGGACGCCTGCGGCTGTCGGCCACCTACTTCGAGCGACGCACGCACGACCAGATCGATTTCTTCAGCTGCTACCCCGTCGTTACGCCGGCCTGCACGACCCGCCCGTATGGCTACTATGACAACATCGCCCGTTCTCGCGCCCACGGCCTGGAGCTTGAACTCACGATGCAGGCCAGTCGCGCACTGCGCGTGACGAGCAACCTGACACGCATGCGCAGTATCGATTCACTGACCGGGTTGGAGCTGGCCCGCCGGCCCAACACCCTCGCCAACCTGCGGGCGGACTGGACGCCTGCGGCCCGGTGGACGTTGGGTATCGGTGCCGCCTACATCGGCAGCCACTATGACGACAGCCTGCAGGCCCTCCAGCTTCCGGGCACCACCCTGATCGGGCTGACGATCTCCCAGACGCTCGGCGCGAACCTGCAGTGGTACGCGCGGGTGGACAATGCCCTGGACCGGCGTTACGAGACCGTGGCCGGTTACGGCACCCTTCCGCGCACGGGTGCGCTGGGCCTGCGGCTAAACTACTGAAACACCCTGCGGCGACGGCGCGTTTCATCGCCCCGGAGGCCCTCCGGGGCGCGTCCCACGGCGTGTTTAACGGCGCAGCAACGAGGACAGCAAGGCCTGGGAATCCGCCCTGGTGCTGCCCGCCACCTGCGAGCTCGCGAAGCCTCAGCAACGCGCAAGCCGGCCTGCTTGCCGCGCGTGGCAGGCGAGTAGGGAGCGATCTGCTCGCGGGCTTCGGCAGCCAGCGCCAGCCAGATTGCCCGATCAAGGCGCCTATCCGGCACCAGCAACTTGACCTCAAGGCCACATCCAGCTTCGTCGCGACGCCCGATCGAAACCGAGCCGGTAAGGGCTTGGCCTTGAGCTTCTTGGATGAGGCCACGAAATCCAGCGCGCCCCCGAGGCACGCGGCAGAGCCGGCTGCAAACAGTTGCTCCGGCGTGGCCGTCGCTGGCGTGTCCGGCCCGCCCAACTCCTTGGGCAGGAAGAGATCCGCGGACACCGACTGATCGGAGGACTGCGTATGCCGGTTACAGCCGTCAGAGGCCATGGCCGTGGCCGGATACCGGCCGTGGATACCCAGGTTGTGCGCCTCGCCGTGCGCGGGGCGAAAACCGCCGCCTGGTCCGCCTAGACCTTGGCGGCTGACTTTCGAAGTCCGTAGGCCAGGTACCCGACAATCAGGATATTGATCACCAGGGCCACGGAGGTGATGGGTCCCGGATGAAGGTAGAGCTCGCGAAGCTCGAACGGGATGTACACCGATCCGCTCAACACCGCGAACCACTGCGCCCAGGCCCGCCCATGCCACAAGGCATACGCCTCGATGGCGCGCACGCTGGCATAGACCAGCGCGGCGACCGCGAGGGTCCACAAGCCACCGTTGCCGGCGTCCGCCGCCACATCCAGGAAAATGCGCGGGTAGTGATGCGCGGGGTTGAGGTGCAGCTGTGCCACCCAGGTTTCCGCGACAGCCCGAACATTCCGATGCAGCAAGGTCAGGACACCTACGCCTGCGAACAACACGAGCAGGCCCTTGGCAGCCTCGAAGGCCGCAACGGTGCGCAGTATCCGCTGCTGGCTTAGAAGTTCTTCTTTAATGGATCCCGACTCCCGCCCCGACGCTGGACCTATCCCCCTCTCTCCGGCCGACGGCGTGCAGCAACTGCCCCTTGCCTTGCAGCTTGCGGCTACCGACAAGCCGGCCGGCGATCGCGGGCAGGGAACCGGCCGCCAGGTTCGACCGGCCGTGGATTTTGGCTGTGTTTCTGCCCCTGAGCAACTCCCGTGGACGCCATCAAGCGGCCGGCGCGACGGGGTCCGCCCGCCCGCTTGGACACGTCCGTACGCCAGGCGACAGACCCGGCCGGTATCGGCGGCGCAACCTGTGCGGACCGGCCTAGAGCCAGAACCCGCTGATACTGCCAAGGAACTATCCAATGACCATGAGATTTCGCACCTTGCTGCGGACCGCCGTGCTGATGGCCACCGTCGGGACCGCATACGCGGCCAACGACCAGGACACGGTCCGCCTATTCAAGCATTCGCACGAGAGTAGCGCCTACTTCGACAACAGCTACGGCTATGCCGTCTTCCCGACCATCGGCAAGGGCGGGCTCGGCATCGGCGCAGCGCATGGCTCCGGCCACGTCTACGACCATGGGCAACGCATCGGCAAGGTCACGATGAACCAGGTCAGCATCGGCTTGCAGGCCGGCGGCCAGGCGTACAGCGAAATCATCTTCTTCGACAACAAGGCCGCGCTGGATGAATTCACGTCCGGTAACTTTCAATTCAGTGGTGACGTCGGCGCGATCGTGATTACCGCAGCGGCATCGGCCAGTGCGGGCACGGAAGGCGCCAACGCCGCGGCCAGCACGGATCGCGGCAACGCCAAGACCGAGGGTGAGTACCACCAGGGCATGGCCATCTTCACGATCGCCAAGGGCGGCCTGATGTACAACGCCACGCTGGCCGGCCAGAAGTTCTCCTTCCAGCACAAAGAGCGCGCCGAGCCAGCGCCAGTGCCGGCGCGGCCGCGGCACGCCGCAGCTTGAGCCACGCCGCCCCCCGGGGTGGCGGCGTTTCCTGTGGGGCTGTGCAACGCCAGATCCGCGTTCTCCCCTCTCTAGTGCTTCAGCCGCAGCCTCAAGGCATTGCCGACGACCGAGACGGAACTGAAAGTCATCGCCAGCGCGGCAATCATGGGCGAGAGGAGCATGCCGGTCAGCGGATACAACGCCCCCGCGGCCAACGGGATCCCCAGCGCGTTGTACAGCAGCGCGAAGGCGAGGTTCTGGTGCATGTTGCGCACGGTTGCCTTGGACAACTCCAGCGCCCTGACGATCCCGTTGAGATCACCCTTGACCAGGGTAATAGCGGCGCTGTGCAGCGCCACGTCCGTACCGGTGCCCATGGCGATGCCCACGTCGGCCTTGGCAAGTGCAGGGGCATCGTTTACCCCGTCGCCGGCCATCGCGACCACATGTCCGGCCGCCTGCAGCGCAGCCACCAACTCCAGCTTCCCCGCGGGCTTGACCTGCGCATGCACGGTCTCGATGGCGAGCGCCTGGGCCACGAAGCAGGCCGTGGCCAGGCTGTCACCCGTGGCCATGACGATGCGAAGACCCGCGTTGCGCAGCGTCGTGAGTGCCGCTGCGGTCGTTGCCTTGATGGGGTCTGCAACCGCGAGAAGGCCAGCCAGGTGGCCGTCCACGGCCAGGTACACCACGCTCGCGCCGCGCTGCTGCAGCCTCTGGGCATCCGCCTGCAGCGCCTGCACCGAAATACCAACCTCCCCGAGCAGCGCCGCGCTGCCGAGCCGCAGCGCCCGGCCGTTCACCCTGCCGGCAACGCCCGAGCCGGCCGTGGAGAGAAACTGCTGCGGGACGTCCAGCTCCAGGGCCTTCTCGCGGGCTGCCCGCACCAGCGCCGACCCCAGCGGGTGTTCGCTGCCCTGTTCCAGGCTGGCCGAGAGCTGCAGGACCTCCCCCTGCGCAAAGCCCGCTGCCGCGATCACCTGGGTCACCTCAGGCCGGCCCTGCGTCAACGTACCGGTCTTATCCAGTACCAGGGTATCCACGCTGCCCAGGCGTTCGATGGCGACCGCGTCCTTGAACAGCACGCCCTGCATGGCGCCCCGACCGCTGGCCACCATGATGGACATCGGCGTGGCCAGCCCCAGGGCACAGGGGCACGCGATGATCAGGACGGAGACGGCGCTGAGGAGTCCGTACAGCCAACTGGGCTGCGGCCCCCAGTACAGCCACGCGGCGAACGTCACCAGCGCGATGACCACGACGGCTTCGGCGAAATAGCCTGCCACCACGTCAGCCAGTCGCTGCAGCGGCGCACGGCTGCGCTGCGCCTGGGCGACGAGCTGGACGATCTGTGCCAACAGGGTCTCGGCGCCCACCCGTTCGGCCCGCAGGGTCAGCGTGCCGGCCCCGTTCAGCGTTCCCCCGATGAGGGGATCCCCCGGGCCCTTGGCCGCGGGCAAGGACTCGCCGCTGATCAGGGACTCCTCCACCGTGCTCGCGCCGGACAGGGTCAGGCCGTCGACCGGGACCTTGTCGCCGGGCCGGACGCGCAGCACATCGCCCGCCTTAACGGCCTCCAGCGCGACATCCTCCTCCACGCCATCGGCGCGGATGCGCCGTGCGGTCTTCGGGGCAAGCTTCAGCAGCGCGCGAATCGCCGAGGCGGTTCGGGAGCGCGCCCGCAGCTCCAGCATCTGTCCGAGCAGGGCGAGGGAGATAATGACCGCCGCCGCCTCGAAATAGACGGCCGTCCGCCCCATGGATTGCACGGCCGCGGGAAAGGCTCCGGGAAGGACGGTTGCGACCACGCTGTACAGAAACGCGGCACCCGCCCCCAGCGAGATCAAGGTCCACATGTTGGGACTGCGATGCCGCAGCGACAGCCATCCCCGCTGGAACAGCGGCCCGCCGGCCCACAGCACGACCGGGGATGCCAGCAGCAGCTCCAGCCAGCTCTGGTAGGCCATCAAGACCCCGTGGGCTGGCCCGCCCCACATCGCCAGCGCAAACACGACCCCGGTCAGCGGCAGGGTTCTCCAGAAGCGTCGTGTGAAATCCACGAGCTCGGGATTCTGGTGCTCCGTGAGGTCCGGCAGCGCCAGCTCCAGCGCCATGCCGCACCGGGGACACTGGCCGGGGCGGTCCTGGTGCACCGCCGGGTGCATGGGGCAAACGTAGACGGTCCCCTTGGGCGCCGGCGGCGCCGACTCGCGCGGCGTCGCCTGCTCCGGCGCAGCCAGGTATTTCGGGGGATCCGCGGCAAACCGCTCCCGACAGCGGGCACCACAGAAATAGAAGTGCTGCGTCCCCCGCACAAGCTGGTGCGGCGAGGCCTCGGTCACGTTCATTCCACAGACAGGATCTTTCATGAGGCGCCTCGGCCTGGAACCGGGTAGGCGGGCGGCCCCCGGGGCGATCTGGCCGCGAGGCGAACACCGAGCCCGACGCCGGGGCAGCCACGCCGACGAGCCGGCTCGTCAGGTTCGCGCCGTCCCGTTTACAGGGTCCCTCCGCCGGCGGGCGGATTCAAGATGGATATCCCGCTTGATTTTCACCCGCCGCCCCCCTCTCATTGGCGGCAGACACATCGTCGCCGTATCTGCGAGGCACCACGGCTGGCCTGGATAGGACGGCAACACCCAACACGTTCGGGAGTGAGCTGCTGATGAGCAAGATCGTACGCCTATACAAGACCGGTGGACCGGAAGTCCTGCAGCTGGAGGATGCCGACGTCGGCGAGCCCGGCGCTGGCGAACTTCGGATCCGCGTGCAGGCCATCGGCCTGAATCGCTCCGAAGCGATGTATCGCTCCGGCGGCTACCTGCACCAGCCGAAACTGCCGTCGCTGCTCGGCTATGAAGCCGCCGGCCAGGTCGAAGCCCTCGGAGCCGGCGTCACCGGCTTCGCCGTGGGCGATCCCGTGTGCGTCATCCCGACCTACCGGCTCGGGGAGTACGGAGTCTATGGAGAACAGGCGATCGTGCCGGCACGCAGCGTGCTGCCGGCGCCGCAGAACCTCTCCCCCGTCGAGGCCGCCTCGGTCTGGATGCAGTACCTGACGGCCTTCGGCATCGTCGAGGCCGGCAGGGCGGCCGTGGGCGACTACGTGTTGATACCCGCCGCCTCCAGCAGCGTCGGCCTGGCGGCGATCCAGATCGCCAACTGGGTGGGCGCGGAGCCCATTGCCCTCACCCGCCACAGCACGAAAGCAGAGGCCCTCAAGGCGCAGGGTGCCCGACACGTCGTGGCCAGCGCCGAGTGCGATGTGGCCGCCGAAGTGCTGCGCATCACCTCCGGCAAGGGCGCGCGCGTCGTGTTCGACCCGGTTGGCGGCCCCTACGTGGAGACACTCGCCAATGCAATGGCCGAGGGAGGCATCCTGATCATCTACGGCAGCCTGAGCGGCCAGCCGACGCCCTACCCGCACTGGCCGGCGGCGCTGAAGTCACTGAGCCTGCGCGGCTGGGTGCTGTCCTACATCAGTCATCACCCGGCGCGCTTTGCCCGGGTGAAGGAGTTGATCCTGCGGGGCCTGGCCGCAGGTCACTTGAAGCCGGTCATCGCCAAGACGTTCCCGCTGGCCCAGATCGCGGACGCCCACCGCTACCTGGAGAGCAACCAGCAGGTCGGCAAGGTCATCGTCACCGTGTAGGGGCGTCCGCGCCGCCACCGACCGGCTGTGGCCTGGCAGCCGCATCCGTCGGGGCGACCGGATCCACGCGCATCACTGCGGATTTGACGATCGAGGGCGCACCCCGGGGCCGCGGCGCGGCCACGACCTCCTTGAGGGAGGCGGTGCGGCCATCGGCCAGCGTGCGGTGTGCAGCGCTCGCCGCCCGGCGTCTACATCGCGGCCGATGGCCGGGTCTTCAACGCCCGCCGCGTGCGCAAGCACCGCGAACTCAACCGCTTCGAACCTACGGGGTCTTGAGCCCACCACCCTCCACCAGCGCGGAACCCGTGATGCCCCAGAGGGCCACCGGCCCCAGCAACCCGGACTCCCGCAGCGGCGAGTCGGCCTTGTAAGACTGCAGCGTGGAGGTGGCAATGCGCGTGGCCCCTGGCTGCTGATCGCCGATCAGGCGATTGGGCCAGAGGTTCGTGACCCGGACCTCCAGCTCATTGCGCCCCGCCTTGACGGCCGGGGTGACATCGATGCGAAACGGCGCCTTCCACACGACGCCGAGCGACTTCCCGTTGACCAGCACTTCCGCCAGGTCCCGGACCGACCCCAGGTCCAGCTCCACGCCCCGACCCTGCGCCAGCCACTCGCGCTTGACGACGAACGGGCGGCGATAGGTCGCGGTACCGGAGAAGTACTTGATGCCGGCGTCCGCGTTCTGCGTCCAGGACTGCAGCTGCGGGAAGGTTACCGTCGGCGGCGCACCCCGGTCCGGCTGGAAGCTCAGCTGCCAGGGACCCTGCAGGGACGCAAGTTGCTCGCGCACCGGCGCGACGATACTGCGGGCGGTGGCGCGCGCGGCGTCGCGAAAGACCACGAAGAGCGCCTCACCGGCGTCCAGCGGCACGTCCACCGTCGTGTAGGGCGCCTGCATGCGATAGGAGGCCGGCACACGCCGACCCGTATCCGCGTACCAGAGCTCGGGAACCTTGCCGGTGATGCGGAAACTCAGCGAACTGGCCAATGCCACGGACTTTCGGTTGCTGACGAAGTACAGCTCGGCATCGGGCAGGACGCGATGCACGAATACCACGTCGGCCGCTGCCTCGGTTGGCGCCACCATGAAGTCCGGTGGCGCCCCCAGGGCGGTCAGCACGTTCTGCAGCGGCGCCGAACGGATCACACGACCCTTGCCATAGGCATGCAGCACCGCACCGGGGTCCACGCCCCAGACGGCCTCCACCAGGCTGCGGAACTGCGTCGTATCGTCCGCGAGGCTGGGCGTGCGTACCGGGGGATCGCCGACCACGGTAGCCCCGGCCGCCACCAGGCTCGCGATCTGCCGCAGCACCGATAGCGACATCACGCGCGCGCGCGGTGCCAGCGCCAGCACGCGGTAGCGCATGCCACTGGCCGTAGTCAGGGCGCCCTCCTCCACCTTCAGCAGGGAGATGGCATGGGCGTTGGCAAAGTCGAAGGCATAACCCTGGGGCATCGATGGCAGCCCGTCCGGGTACAGGGACGTGAGGTTCGAGTCCTCGCCGTAGTAGTAGAGGATGTCGGCGCTGAAATGTCCCTGTTGCAGCAGGAAGGCGCTGCGCGAGAGGTAGCTGACCCACGCGCCGGCTTGCTCGGCCCAGGTCTCGTGCCGGGTGAAATACTGGCCGAACGGCCCCAGCGTCACGCCCGGCCCCTGGGCGAGCGGCTGGTGCACCGAGGTGTGGATGACGAAACGATTCAGCCCGTCGGCCAGCAGCCGGTCGGCCGTGGCCTTCAAGTCGGCCGGCGCATAAGCGAAGGCGGGGCCCGCTGCCGTGAAGGATTCGGCGGCCACGAGGTTCTGGCCGTAAAGGTGCGCCACGGAGGCGGACTCGCGGACATCGGCGTCGTAGTGCGCCGCCGGGGCCCCGCCGACCCACATCGCACTCATCGGGATATCGGACCCGCGCTTGACGTCCATGCCGTCGCCGATGAATGCCCGACCGACTTCATGCGACTCGACGTAATGGGTCAGTCCCCGCTCGCGAACCGCTTGGTCCAGAACGCCGTAGTGGTTGTCGGTCAGCATCTCCCCCAGCGTGCGCCGGTAGTCCCAGAGGAACGCATCGGTCGCACCTGAGCTGTCGACGATGCGGCCGGTGAGCGCGGGCAACCAGCGAAGCAGTTCGTAGCCGCGGCGCATGCGGAACTGGCGCGGCAGCTCCTCGGTCCAGTTCTGTGCGCCAGCCTCCCAGCTGTCATTGACCAGGCCGCGCAGGCCATGGGCGCCCATCAGCTGCGGGCCCAGTACCTCTGCATAGCGGTTGAGGTACTCCTCGATGTAGGCCTTCACATGGCTGCTGCTGAGCTTGTCCACCTCAAGACCGGTGCCCTCCTGCGAGGCGGGATGGTTCATGACGCCCACCAGCGAGTAGCCCAGGCGAAGCACCAGCCAGTTGCCGGGCGGAGCCACCCAGTCCAGCGTGCCATCGGCAGCCAGGCGCGCACTGAGATCCAGTACATCGGCGGATGCGATGACTTGCCTGCCTGTTGCGCTGGGTGTTGGAGAATCCTCCAAGCCGTCCCCGACGAAGAAGGCCGCCTTCTCCTCGGCCCGGTTGACGCGCGGGGCACTCAGCAGCCGGCTCTCCGTGACCTCGATGCTCGGCGTGGTAGGCGACGGCCGCGGCAACTGCAGGCGGAAATAGCGCGCGGTGACCGGCGCGAATGACAGGGTGCGCTGGCCGATCGCCGAGTCGTACAGGCTGGCGATAGCGCGGTAGCGCACACCGTCGTCGCTGGCCTGCAGCTGCGCCTGCAGGCGCTGGGGATCGGTGCGGAAGGCGTAGCGGGTGGTTCCCGCGAAAGCGAGCGTGAGGGAGCGGACGGTTTGCGCCCGACCGAAGTCCCACTTGATCTGGGCGGGACTGCCGTCGGCCGCAAACGCGAGCACCACGCCGTGCTCCAGATGACCGTCGGATAGCAGTTGGGCGTCGATCGGCTGATCGTTGCCGGTGACTTGCGATGCAATCGGGGCACCCTCGTCGGCCGGCACCGGGAACGCCACGACCACTGCATCGCGGTAGTAGTTCGGTGGCGGTTCCACCATGTCGGGCGTTAAGCCCGGGCTGAGCGGTTGATCCTGGTAGCGACCGGGATTGGAGGGCGGCGGGGCGAGCTTCACGTGGTAATGCTGGCCGCCCGGCAAAGTGGTCTCCGACCACACGAGCTTCTTCATCGCCTGTCCCAGCTTGACCCAGGGCCCGCCGGACTCGCTCCACCCCGGGGAGCCCGCGATGGAGAATTCCAGCCCGAGGCGGTCGGCGGTACCGACCGCATGACGAAACGCCTCGCGCCACGGCGGCGTCATGTAGGCCAGTCGCGTCGGGACGACCAGCGGCGTGGCGAACGAGGCATCGAAGTTCTGCACGCCGCCGATGCCGATGCGGCTCATCCACTCCAGGTCGCGGGTGATGCCATCCTCGGTGATGTTGCCGTTCATCCAGTGCCACCAGACGCGAGGACGGGCGGCGGCGGGCGGATTGGCAAACCCCTCCCGCAGCGGATCCGGCGCCGCCTGCGCGCGGGCGGCGCCACTGCATAGCGCCAGTGCGAGCAGCAGCGCGGCAGTGAGCCGATTCCGGTTCAAGAGCATAGACAGTCTCCTGTAAAGAACGCCGGCCGGGAGGGCAGGGGATCGCCGCCGCCCGGCGATAACGACCTGGCGGTCAGACCGCCCTCTGCGCCACGACCTGCACGACGGCACTGAGGCCCAGGTGCCGGCTCCCTTCGGCCACGTGGCGCTCGCACTCCTCGCCGTGCAGGATCTGCAGGCCTTGGAAATCCTCGCGCAGCAGCGCCAGCGTCGGCAGCAGGTCCAGGCTGGTCGGCCCCCCGGTCCGGTGGCGCAACTGCTCTGGCGTGTAGGCTTCCAGGATGATCACGCCGCCCGGGGCAAGGCCGCGCACGCAACGTCGGTGTACGTCCCGGCGCAAGCCGTCCGGCAGGTGACACCAGATACTGACGATGGCGTCCCAGTGACCCGGGGTCACCTGATAGTCAGCGAGGTCGGCACACTGCGCCGGCAGGCGGACGCCCCGCTCGGCAGCCCAGGCTGCTGCCTTGGCCAAGCCGACCTGCGACTGGTCGATGGCCAGCACGGCATAGCCCTGCTCGGCCAGCCACACGGCATTGCGACCCTCGCCCTCGCCCAGGCAGAGCACCCGCCCGCCAGGGGCCATGCGCGCCGCCTGCGCCACCAGAAAGTCGTTGGGCTGCGTGCCGTAGTAGTAGCCCTCGCGGCCATATCGCTCGTCCCAATACGCTGACATCGGCAGACACCCTGGCTAGCCGTGATCCTTGAGCCGCCAGTATAGCGATGGCATGAACAGGAGCACGAGCGGCACGGCAGCCACGAGCCCGGAGATGATGGCAATGGCCAGCGGGGTCTGCATCGAGGCGCCGTTGCCCAGGCCCAGGGCGAGCGGCAGCAGCGCCAGGACCGCGATGAGCGAGGTCATCAAGATGGGTCGCAGGCGCCGGCTGCCCGCCTGGATCACCTGGCTCGCGTCCGACTGCTGGCCGGTGGAGATCTCGGCGAAGAAGAAGATCGCCACTTCCGCCACGATGCCCACGACCATCGTAAGGCCCATGAGCGCCGAGATATCCAGCTCCGTCCCCGTGACCCACAGACCAATGAATACCGCGCTGACCGATGCACCGATCGTGGCAAGGATGGACAGCACGATCGCCCATTGCTCGTACAGGTAGAGCAGCAGCGCCGTCACCAGCAACAGCGCAGTCACGAACACGACGGCCAGACCCCGGAAGGAAGCCTGCTGCTCCCGGTAGAGCCCGCCATACTCCACGCGAATGGACGACGGCAGGTGCATGTCGCGCACGGCCTGCTGGACATCGCTCATCGCCGAGCCCAGGTCCCGTCCCTCCAGTCGCGCCGTGACGGCGACCATCTGCGCCAGGTCTTCGCGCACGACCTGCGCCTGACCGGCAGCAGTTCGTATCGTCGCAACCCGGCGCAGGGCCAGCAGGTGGCCGTCCGGGGCGCGCAGTTGCAGATCACCCAGCGCCTCCACGCGATCCCGCAGCGCGCCCGGCGTGTGCAGGCGGATGCCGACCAGCTTCTCCCCTACCAGGATCTTCCCGGCCAGCGAACCGCCGACGAGCGACTCCAGCTGCGCCGCGACGGCTTCCGCCGTCAGGCCCTCCTGCGCCACGCGCACCGGATCCAGGTGTATCTCGAGCGCGTCGCCCGCGATCACCACGCCGTCACGGATCTCAACCGCTCCAGGCACCTTAGCCAGCCGCTTGGCAACGGCCCGGCCCTGCGCACGCAGGGCCTCAAGGTCTGGGCCAAAGAGCTTGACCTCCACCGGCTGCGGCACCGCCGTGAGGTCGCCGATCAGATCCTCCATGAGCTGCGCCGTCTCGATGTTCAGACCGGGAACCCGCGCCGCGACCTGCGCGCGCAGGTCAGCCATGACCTCCTCGATGTCCCGGCGCGAACCGTGCTGCAGCTTGATGAAGTAGTCGCCCTCGTTGGCCTCCGTCAGTCCGCCACCCAGCTGCACGCCAGTGCGCCGCGAGTAGGTATCCACCTCCGGCAGCTTGCGAATAAGGCGTTCCACCTCTCGCAGGATCCGATCCGTCTCGGTCAGTGAAGTTCCAGGCGCCGCCCGGTAGTCCAGGATGAAGCCGCCCTCGTCCATCTGGGGCATGAACCCGCTGGGAAGCTTCCAGAACGCCAACGCGCCGCAGAGCACCAGCACGGCGACGACCGCCAGAACGCGGCCGGGCACCTGCAGCAGTCGCGCCGCAAATCGCGCATAGGACTCGCGCAGGCGTTCGACCCAGGATCCGCTTTCAGGGGTCTGCAGGGAGTTCGGACCCGATGCCAAGTGCAAGGTGATCAGGGGCACGGCCAGCAGTGCGATAGCCAGGGAGACGAGCAGCGCCGCGGACATGGTAAGGGCGAGCGCGCGGAAGAACCCGCCGGTAACCCCGGTCAGCAAGGCCAGCGGCAGGAACACCACCACCGTGGCCAGGGTTGAACCCAGCATCGGGCGCAGCATCTCGCGGGTGGCCGTCAACAACACCTGCCGATCCGGGTCGCGCGCCTCCTGCAAGCGGCGCACCAAGTGTTCAACCATCACCACCGTGTCATCCACGATCAACCCGACGGCGGCCGCCACGCCGCCCAAGGTCATGATGTTGAAGCTCATGCCGAACGCCATGAGCACGAGGCTGGTGATCGCCAGCACCACCGGCAACACGATGGCCACGAGCAGCGTCAGCCGTCCGTTGCGCAGGAACAGCAGCACGACGAGCCCCGCCAGCACGGTACCGATGATGATCGCCTCCGCCACGCTGCCCACCGCCGACTGCACCAGCTCCGACTGGTCGTAGAAGGTACCCACCTTGACGTCGGCCGGCAGCTCATCCCGATGCGCCGCAAGCGCTGACCGCACGGACTTCACCAGGGAGACCGCATTGGCACCCCGCGACTGACGGATATTGATGAGGACGGCGTCGCGCCCGTCGGCCGTGACGCGCGTCCAGGCGGGCTCCACCCCGGTGCCGATTCGCGCCACGGCGCCCAGCGTGACGACCCCTCGCGGCCCCGCCTTCAGCACCAGCGCGCGCAGCTCCTCCAGCGTGCCGACCCGGCCATCGGTCAGCGTCAGGAACAGGCGGTAACGATCCTCGACTCGCCCGGCCGCGGAAAACACGTTGTTGGCGAGCAGCGCCTGGGCGACATCGCTCAAGGCAAGCCCGGCCGCGGCCAGACGCTGCGGGTCGACTTGAACCTCGTACTCGGCGGTCTGGCCACCGAGGATCTCCACCTGTGCCACGTCCGGCAGTGAAGCCAGCAACGGCCGCAGCGTATAGGTGGCAAGGTCGCGCAGTGCCACAAGGTCCCTGGAGGAGGAGGTCAGCGACAGACCCAGCACCGGGAAGACAGTGGGATCCATGCGTCGCACGGAGAAGTCCGTTCCCGCAGGCAGGCCGGCCAGCGTGCGATTGACCGCCGACTGCACCTGCAGCTCCGCGATCGTCATGCCGGCGCCCCAGGAGAAGTTCATCGAGATCTCGGCGGCACCGCGCGAGCTCGTGGAGCGCAGGCTCTGCACGCCGGGCACCGCCCGCAGAGACTCCTCCAGCGGGCGCGTGACCTCCGACACCATGCGCTCCACCGGCCGATCGCCGGCGTCCACGCTAACCACGATGCGCGGGAAGTCGATGACCGGGAACAGGCCGACCGGCAGGCGCCACGCGGCGGCGGCGCCCAGAAGTGCCGCCGTCACCAGCAGAAACAACACCGAGCGGCGGTGCTCATACAGCCAGTTCGTCACGGCGAGTCGGCCTTGTCGGTCTCGTCCGTCGTCTCGGTGTTGCCGGCCTTCCCGGCGGCCTTGGCAACCTGGATCGCCATCGCATCGGAGAGCTCGTTGTTGCCGACCGTGACGACCTGTTCCCCGACCTTCAAGCCCCCCACCACCTCCACCAGCTCGCCATCCTTGAGACCCACCTGCACCACGCGACGCTCGGCCTTGCCGCCTGCTGCGACGTAGAGGTAAGTCTCATCGCCCTCGTAGAGGACCGCGCTGCGTGGCACGGCGACTGCACCGGCATGGGTGGACCGAATGATGCGGGCCCGGACCCGCATGCCCGTCGCGGCCGGCACACCGTCGGTCTGGATCAGCACCGTGGCGAGTCCGGACTGGGGATCCAGGCGTCGATCCACGCTGAGCACACGCCCCGCCCCCCGTGCGTCGCCCGCCAAATCCACCAGGCGAACGGCCTGGCCAGACACGAGACCAGCCAGGACATCGGCCTCAACGCCCGCCCGAACCAGGCGGGAGTTGGACTGCTCGATGCGCGCGAGCACCGCACCCGGCGCGATCACCTCACCGGCACGCGCCGCCAAGGCATCGACGATGCCCTCGGCGGGCGCCACCACCGTCAGGCCTGTGCTCGCGCCCACCCGGGCCGCAAGGCTCGCCTGCAAGGCATCGGCCGACTCGGAGGCGGCGCGTGCGGCCTGCAGTTCTGATTCCGTCGCCAGTCCCTGCTCGCGCAGGCGCAGTACCCGCTGCCACTCCACGTGCGCTGCCAGCGCATCTCGCTGCGCCCGGCCCGCCTCGAGCGCCGTGGCGGGGCTGGGCAGCAGCCGCAGCAGGCGCTGCCCCCGATGCACGAGCTCACCGTTGCGCACGAACACCTCGGCCACTTGGGATTCCACCTGGGCACTGAGGGCCTGGCCCTGCCCTGCGTCGGCTTCCACCACGCCATAGGCCAGCACCGCATCCTCCAGGCTACGTGCTGCCGCTGGCTCCAACTGCACCTGCGCGGTGGGCTTGATGTCGGCCTCCTCGGCCGGCTTGCCACACCCGCCGAGCAGCACCGACAGCAGTCCAAGGCAGATCAACGGGGGAGGTACGCGCAGCGGACCTGGGGAATTACTCATGGGAACGGGTCTCCGGTCAGCAACGACAGGGCGATGCGTTGTTCGCCACAGGACTGCTCGAGTCCAAGGACGGTGATCTGCTTGTCGATGGCGGTCAGTCGCATCACATCCACGGCGCTGCGGGCAAGGTCGCCGCGCTGCGCCGCCGCCTCGTATTGCAGCGCGAGCGCCGCGAGCGCCTGGGCTTCACCACGCGACTGCTCCAGCGCGCGCTCATCGCTTTGCAGCGCCGCGAGCAAGGCGGCCAGGTCGGCTCGCGTCTGGTGCAGGCGCGCGGCGAACTCCGCCCGCAGCACCTCGCGCTCCGCAGTGGCCAGCGCGATCTCGCCGCGGTTGCGGTTCCAGAGCGGCAAATCCAGGTTCACCGCCGGACCCCAGGTATGCACGGCGCTGGTGTCCCGCGCGCGGTTAAGGGTGACAGCCACCCTGGGGTACTGGCCGAGCACCGCGCGGCGCAGGCTCGCTTGCTGGCTGGCGTAGCCCTCCTCCAGCGCCTTCAGGTCCAATCGCTGGCGACGCGCCGCGGCGAACAGGTCCTCCACCGACGCCGTGGGGGTGGGTGCCTGGGAGGGCAGCGCCGCCAACGCGAGCGGCGTGCTGGGCTGGAGCCCCAGCACGCGGTTGAGTTCCAGCCGGGTCGTGTCGATGTCCTTGCGCAACGCCTCCGCGCGGACCGTGGCATCGACGCCGGCCGCGCGCTGGGCCTGCAGGTCGTCACCCTTGAGGTCACCGCGCTGCGCCGCCTCACGCACCGCCCCCAGGAGGCGCTGCGCCGCGGCCGCGGACTCCCTGGCCAGCTTCCCCGCCTCCGTCTGGTAGTGCAGCCGCTCGGCCAGCAGGCGGGCTTGGCCCGCCGTATTCCACTCCGCCCAGGCAATGTCCAGGCGCAACTGGTCGGCGGCGTGGCGGGCAACCGCCTGGTCGGCGCGGCGCGTGAACAGCGTGCCGAGCACGTCCAGCGAGAGCCCGCCGGCGTAGGCGGACACCAGGCCTTGGCCGGTCGGGGAGAGCACGCGATCCAGGCTGGCGGAGAGCTGCGGGTCTGGGAACAGTCCGCTGGCAAACACCTGCGCCTGCGCCACCTGCTGCTGGGCTCGCAGCGCGTAGAGATCCGGGTTGGCGACGACTGCGATGACGCTCAGCTCATCCAGAGAGAGGGGCTGCGTGAAATCCAGCGTCACCGGCCGGATCAGTTCATGCCGCAGGCTCGCGGCCCGGCGCTGCAGCGCCTGCGGCGCCGGATCCTCCAGAATCGCAGCCTGCTCGGGTCCCACCAGCGGCCGGGCCGAGCCGCTCGCACAGGCCGCAAGCGCCAGCAGGCAGCCGGCGACCGCCAGCCGACAGACCATTCGCGGGAATTCAGTCATGGTTTATCAGTCTCACGATGGCGACGAGGCCTGATCGATCTGTCCGGTTTTCAAGGACCACGGTGCCGCCCAGTTGCTGTACGACCGCCGACACGGTTGCCAGTCCCAGGCCATTGCCGGGCGTGGTATCGCCCGGTACGCGGTAGAAGCGCTCGAATGCCCGCGGCAGGCTCGCGGCAGGCATGCCCGGACCCTCATCGCGCACCTGGATCTCCACCTGTTTGGCCGCCGGGGTAAGCACCACCTGTATACAGCCTCCGGCCGGTGAAAACCGCAAGGCATTGTCCAGCAAATTCCCCAGTACCAGCATCAGCTGCGGCGCCGAGCCAGGAAGACGCAGGCCGGGCATGCCGGCCATGACCAGCTGCACGGCGCGCTCCTGCGCGATCGGGGAATACAGCTCCGCCACCTGCTCGAGCACCTGCTGCGCATCGCTGGCCTGAGGCGACCCGTTCGCGGCCGTGTCGTAGCGCGCCAGATCCAGCAATTGCGTGGAGAGCCGCACGACGCGCCGGATTCCGGCCAGCAGCTCCTGCAGGCGGCGTGCACGCTCCTCTGCATCGGCGGAACCATCCAGCACCTGCGCTTGCAACTGCAGCGCGGTGAGCGGCGTGCGAAGTGCGTGGGCAGCGTCGGAAACGAAATGCTGCTCGCGGGCCATGGCGAGGCGAACCCGCTGCAGCAGCACATTGAACTCCTCCACCAGCGGCAACACCTCCAGCGGCAGGGTGTCCGAGGACAGCGGATCCAGGGACAGCGGTGGACGATCGGCCAGCGTCCTGGCGGCCCGCGTCACGGCCCGCAGCTGTCGACGCACGGCCCAGGTGATAACCAGGCCCAGCGCAGGAATGATGAGAACGACGGGCAACAGCGCACCCATCGCGGCGCCCAGCGCGCTCTCGCGGCGCACGATGGTGGACTGCGCGACGAGGACCGTGCGCCCTGGCAACGGCAGGCAGAAGGCCCGGTAGGCCGTACTGGCCACGACCAGATCCGTGAATCCCGCCACGCAAGTCGTGGGCAGCGCGATCTGCGGGTGGGAGCCGAACCTCAACCGCCCGTCCACATCGCGGATCGCCACGACCAGATCGTCCTCCGCCTCGTAACCCGGTGGTGGCGCGACGACCACCGCCTCCCCACCGGTGCTGGCCGGATGGCTTGATGCGGCAAGCAGCGCCACGCGCTGCATCTGCCCGTCGAGAAGAATCTCCGTTTCGTGTCGGGCGATCAAGAACGTCACAACCGCCGACACCGCGCCCACCAGCAGCACGGCGGTCCAGGTGACCTTGAGCAACCGGCCTCGCAGCGAGCTCACGCGGTCTCTCGCAATCGCCAGCCGACGCCACGTACATTCTCGATGCTCAGCGGACCGAGCTTGCGGCGCAGCGCGTGGATAAGTACCTCTACCGCGTTACTCTCCACCGGGTGCGCCCAGCCATAGAGGTGTTCCTCCAGTTGTCGGCGCGAGCGCACCGTCTGCGGCTGCTCGAGCAGGACGCACAGGAGCGCGAACTCCCGCGCGGTCAGCGCGACTGGCTCTCCCGCGCGCAACACGCTGTGTTTGGACGCATCTACTTCGAGTTCGCCATGGCGGGTGACGTTACTGGCACGGCCCTGGCCCCGGCGGGCAAGGCTTCGGATCCGGGCCTTGAGCTCCGAAAGTTCAAAAGGCTTGACCAGGTAGTCATCGGCGCCGGCGTCCAAGCCGGCCACCACGTCCTGCGTATCGTCGCGCGCCGTCAGCATCAGCACCGGTAGCGCCCGGCCGCCGGCGCGCAGCTGCTGCAGCACCTCCAGCCCGCTGCGGCGTGGCAGGTTCCAGTCCAGCAGTGCCAGGACATAATCGGCGACTGAACTGGCCAGGGCTTCCAGGGCCGCCGCCCCGTCCTGAACCCAGTCGACGACATAGCCCTCGTCACCCAGGGCGCGCACCAGGCTCTGTCCAATCATCGCGTCGTCTTCGACCAGCAGGATGCGCATGGCGCTGAGTGTAAGCCCCGAACACTTAGAACAGACTTACAGAAGCCCCTGCGCCCGCCACCCGGCGCCGGGCCGCCGGCGCGGCGGGATCCTGTCACAATACTTTAGTATGCTGGAATGACGGTCGCAGCCTGCGGACGGCCCGTCCCCCATTCCCGAGAGCCACTCCTTTATGCATACCTCGACTCGCCTGGTCTCCCTCACCCTCGCGGGCGTGCTGGCCGCCCTCCTCGTCAGCGCCTGTGCACCGCTCAGCCACACCGCACGGCAGGGTCAGGCGCCGCTCATCACCGTGGCGGATCGGGACTTGCCGCAGCCCCTGACCTTCATTGCCTACGGCGACATGCGCTTCACGCCCACGACCGAGACGCGAGCGAGCTCCCCCACCGTCCGGCAGGCGCTGGTCGCCCGTATCGCCCAGGAGAAGCCCGCAGCGCTCCTGCTGAGCGGCGACCTGCCGTACCACGGCGGACAGGCGGCGGACTATGCCGTGTTTACCGGGGAGACCCGCGCGTGGTCAGAGCAGGGCCTGCGCGTCTATCCGGCCCTGGGTAACCACGAGTTCGCCCAGTGTGCCGAGGAGCAGTGCCTGGAGAACTGGTGGTCCGCGTTTCCCGCCCTTCGCGGTCACCGCTGGTACTCCGCCGGGCTGGGTAGCCAGGTCCTGGCCATCGCGCTAGACAGCGACACCTCGCTGCAAACCGGCTCGCCACAGCGCCAGTGGCTGGAGCGGGAGATCTCGCTCCTGCCCAAGTCGGTGCGATTCGTGATGATCTCCCTGCACCACCCGCCGGTCGCGGACTTGGCCACCGGTTCCCTGGCGAGTCACAACCCTCGCCCCAATGAAATAGCCCTCGCGGACTACCTGGGCAGCGTAGCCAGCACGTCGCGCGCCCGGTTCATCGTGGTGGCCGGGCACACGCACAACTACGAGCGCTTCGAGAAGAACGCAGTCGTGTACCTCGTCTCCGGCGGCGGCGGTGCCTCGCCCTACGCGGTGGAACGGGGGCCGGAAGACCTCTACCGTGGCAAGGATGAGATCAATTACCACTACCTGCGCTTTACGCTGACCGGCAAGCGGCTCAAGGGGGAAATGGTGCGGGTAGAGGACCCGGAAGCGCCGGTACCCCGAGCGTTTGCCGTGCGCGACACGTTCGAGGTACTCGCGCGCTGACGCAGGACGAAGCAGACCCCCGGCCGGTACGGTGGGGTCGCCAACCTAAACCAAGGGGGCTGGGCGAATCCCAGCCGGCACGGGCGATGCGCGCAGGACCCGGCGTCGCCAGGGAACAGCCAGGGAGAATGACATGAGCATCGCAATTCCCCAGTCCGTACGGGACGCCGCGGACATCTCCGCCGTGACGCAGCTCGTACTCACCGAACGGGAGAGCCGGGACCTGGGTCGCTGGGAGGCGATGCGCAATTGTTTCCAGGAGGACTCGCTGGTTCGCATCAGCTGGTTCACCGGCAACGGCGCCGATTTCGTCGCCGGCTCCCAGGACATGGCACGGCGCAAGGTCCTGGCCAAGCACCGGCTGGGCCCGGTGCTCGTGCGTCTGGGCGGCGATCGTGCCGTCGCCAGCCTCTCCGGCATCATCGACATCCCGGCCGAGGTCCACGGCGTCGCCGTGCAGCTCTCCAGCCACGCCCGATTCCTGTTCCGTGCACAGCGGCATTTCGACCAGTGGCGCCTGAAGGGATTTGACGCGATCTACCAGCGGGATGAGTTCACGACAGCAGTACCGGGACGGGTGTTGCCCATCTCGGACGCTGAGCTGGCGCCTTTCCGCCCGTCCTACCGGATGCTGTCCTATCTCCTGGCCTCGCAGGGGTTCACCGTGAACCCCGACCTGCCGGGTGATGATCGGCCGGAGTCGGCTGCCGCCCTGCACAAAGAGCTCTTCGACTGGGCGGGCATCCCCTTCTAGGCCCTCAATGGCTGCCCTTCGGCCCGCCAAGGGCCGGGGGGCCTGCCCCTGTCGCCACCGGGCCCCTTCGGGGGCCCCGGTTCGCCCGATCGACGGGACAGCACGCGATCCGCCACCCGTGACGAAAAAATGACAGGCAAGCAGCCGTTTTGGTTGCCAAAAACCCGGTTTTTTTGTCTCCGGGTCGATGCCGTGTCAAAATACGTAATTGGCTATGCCCCGGCGCCAGGCTACTGCGCGGGGACGGTACTTCCCATGGCCTTGACCCAACCTAAACCTGTCACGGAATTTTTGCTATGCCCCGCACAACTGCCCTAGCCGATGTCCGCAACATCGGGATCATTGCCCACGTCGACGCCGGCAAGACCACGACGACCGAGCGCATCCTCTACTACACGGGGCGCAAGCACACGATCATCGACATTCACGATACCAAGGATCTGAAGACGTCGACGACGACCGACTACCTGGAGCAGGAGCAGAAGCGCGGCATCACGATTCAGAGCGCCGCGGTTTCGGCGTTCTGGCGCGGCAAGAAGATCAACGTTATCGACACCCCGGGGCACGTGGACTTCACGATCGAAGTGAACCGGTCCCTGCGCGTGCTGGACGGCGCGGTCGTCGTGTTCGACGGCGTGGCGGGCGTTGAGCCCCAGTCGGAGACGAACTGGCGCCTGGCCGACAACTACGACGTGCCGCGTATCTGCTACGTCAACAAGATGGACCGCAGCGGTGCCTCGTTCACGCGCTGCGTGGACATGATCAAGACGCGCCTGGGCGCCCGCCCCCTGCCGATCCAGATTCCGATCGGCTCGGAAGACAACTTCAAGGGCATGGTTGACCTGGTCACCATGAAGGCACTGGTCTGGGATTCCGACGACAAGGATGCCGAGTGGCAGACCTTCGACGTCACGCCGGACCTGGCCGCCAAGTGCGGCATCACCGTGCCGAGCGACGTTCAGCTGCTGGGCAAGGTCGAGCAGTACCGCACCGAACTGGTCGACACCTGCCTGGAGATGGACGACGAGGCCATGGAAGCGATGCTCATGGACGGCAAGGTTCCGTCGACCGAGACGCTGATGAAGTGCCTGCGCAAGGGCACGCTGACGGGTGCCTTCAACCCGGTGCTTTGCGGCTCCTCGTACAAGAACAAGGGCGTGCAGCAGGTTCTCGACGCCGTCGTGGACTACCTGCCGGCCCCGACCGACGTCGCCTCGATCAAGACCGTCGATGCCGACGGCAACCCGATCGGGGAGCGCAACTGCTCCGACGAGGAGCCGTTCTCGGCCCTGGCTTTCAAGGTGATCAACGACGCCTACGGCGCGCTGACCTTCATCCGCGTGTATTCGGGCGTGCTGACCAAGGGCGCGTCGGTGCTGAACTCCACGCGCGGCAAGCGCGAGAAGATCGGCCGCATGGTGGAGATGTTCGCCAAGGACGCCAACCCGATCGAGGAAGCCCGCGCCGGCGACATCGTCGCCCTGGTCTCCCTGGCGGAGACCGACACGGGTGACACCCTGTGCGACTCGGCCAACCAGGTGGTGCTGGAGCGCATGCGCTTCCCGGACCCGGTTATCAGCGTCTCGGTGCAGGCCAAGACCAAGGGTGAGCAGGAGAAGTTCAACGCCGCCCTGGGCAAGATGGTTCGCGCCGATCCCTCGCTGCATCTGGAAACGGATCGCGAGACCGGCCAGACGATCCTGCGCGGCATGGGCGAGCTGCACCTGGAGGTGACGCTGGACCGCATGCGCACGGAGTTCAACGTCGAGGGCATCATGGGCGAGCCTCAGGTCGCCTACCGCGAGACGATCACCAAGGCCGTTCGCGAGCAGTACACCCACAAGAAGCAGACCGGCGGTTCGGGCCAGTTCGCCGAAGTGTGGATCGACTTTGAGCCGTTGGAGCGCAGCGCGGGCTTTGAGTTCGTCGACAAGACGGTTGGCGGCTCGGTGCCACGCGAATACGTCCCGGCCGTCGAGAAGGGCCTGCGTATCCAGAAGGAAGACGGCGTGCTCGCCCGCTACCCGACCGTGGACTTCCGCGCCACGCTGGTGGACGGCAGCTACCATGACGTCGACTCCAACGCGCTGACGTTCGAGATCGCGGCAAAGGCCGCGTTCCGCGAAGCCATGCGGAAGGCCACGCCGATCCTGCTGGAGCCCGTCATGAAGGTCGAAGCCGTCACCCCTGGCGACTACCTGGGCGACGTCATCGGCGACATCAACCGTCGCCGCGGCCAGATCCAGGACCAGCTGGAGCGTGGCACCAACATCGCCGTGGTAGCTGCCGTGCCGCTGTCGGAGATGTTCGGCTACATCGGGCACCTGCGCGCGATGACCAGTGGTCGCGCCTCGTACACGATGGAGTTCTCGCACTACGACCCGGTACCGCGCAACGTGGCGGACGCCGTGATCGAGGCGGCCAAGAAGCCGGCCGCCTAAAGCTCGCGTTTTATCGGTAAAACGGGAACGGCCCGGCGACTCTCCAAAGTCGTCGGGCCGTTTTCATTTGCGCACGCCTGGCGCATCGCCAACGGGGGCTGGGCCGACCTGGTGCCGTCCCAGCCTGTTGATCACGGCGCGGGGTCGATAAAGAGCAGCTTGAAAGAGCCAGGTACAATCTTCGCCTTGCCCTTGGCACCGGGAGCCTGAGCCTCTTGCTCGCCTGCTGCCACATACAGGCGGCCTGATCGCGGATCCAGCGCCATCGTCTTGGCCGACACGGTCGTCCTGATGGTCGGCAGGGCCACGTAATGATCAGCCGAACGCTCCTCGTATACCGAGATCGTCCCATCCCGCCCGTTGGAGCTGAAGATGCGCTTGCGGACGGGGTCGAATGCCACCGCGTCCGAGCCTGCGCCGATCGGCAGGCTGGCAACGACCGCCCCGCTGTCGGCATTGACCACCAACAGGAGGTTGTTCGTGCAGCTGACGAACAGCCGGCGGCTCTGCGTATCCATGCCAAGGCCGTGCGGACTGGTGCAACTGGCGATGGACCAGCGCGCATCCACGGCATTGGTGGCCGTATCGATGCGCGCGAGCTCGCTCCTCTCGGCACCGTTCACGAACAGCTTCCCGGCGCCATCGGCCACCGCAAACTCCAATTTTCCGCCGAGCTCGATGGTCGCAACGACGGCCTCCGTGGCCGGGTCAACGACCGAGACGTTCTTGGAGTCGCCGTTGACCACGAACACCTTACCGGTGACCGGATCCGTCGCGATGCCGTCCGCGTCCTCAACGCCCTTGATTCTCTTTAGCGTCTTGAGCGACTTCAGGTCGAATATGCCGATCGTGCCCGAGGCGCCGTCATCCGTGTAGCCCTTGCCACCCGAGGGGGAAAAAGCAATCCCGTGCGTCCCGCCCGGAAAGCCGGTGACCTCCCCGAGGATCGCGCCGCTCTGTCCGTCCACGACAGTCAGCCGATCGCCATGTGCAACAAACACCCGCCCGCTCCGAACCTCGAACGAGACGTAGTCCCACCGATCCGGGGCGCCCAATGCAACGCTCCTGGTCAACGTGTACGCCGAGGGCGACTGCGCAAGGGCCGGGCAGGTAACAACTGACGCAGCACTGCCGCACAGTGCAACGACCATGGCCAAAGGAAGCATCTTCATGGTGCGTAAAACTCCTGGTGAGTGGTAGAGGCTCCGCGCGATTCTATAGCGCGTGGAACCGAAAGCAGGCGCGCCAGCGGCGCACCCCGCTACAGAGCGAATTCGAGGTGACATCCCATGTATGGCTGGCGCGCATACCCGGGGAGCAAGGTGCCGAGAGCTGGCCCACCAATCGGGCTGGGCCAGCCAAGGGGAAGAGCATCGAGCGTTAGAACTTGTAGACGCCGCCGACCTGGAAGGTGGTGTCGTAGTACTCGCGCTGGATGACCCGGTTCTCCGCCATCCCCTCGGTGAACTTGAGGGGCGTATTGGTCAGGTTCTTGATATTGAAGTAGACCGACAGCGGCTGGGAGACCTGGTACTGGCTGCCGAAGTCGACAGACACCCTGTCCTGCGCCCAGACATCCAGCGCCGCGCTATTGCCTACGCCGAAGATGTCGCGGCTCGTGTAGTAGGCGCCCAGCGAGAGGTTCAATCCGTTCATCTCGTAGAGCACTTCCGCGTTGCCCGTGTTGCGCGACGTAGACGGCAGGAGCGAATCACGCGCCAGCGTGGTGTTACCGTTCTGGTCGGCGACCGGCACCTTGTACCGGGCGTCAACCCACGTCCAGTTGGCCGATACGCCCAGCCCCGAGAACACGCCCGGGAGGATGTCCTTGAAGCGCTGCACGTAGTTCACCTCGACACCGTAGAGGCTGGCGGTCGGCGCGTTCTTGTAGCTGATCAGCTGGATGATGCCCAGGTTGCCAGCAGTTGAGTGGGCTCCCCCGGGGACCTGGGCCACGTTCTTGACGATGTAGTCCTGTATCTGTTTAGCGAACACGCCGAAGGAGACGATACCGGCATGCGGCAGGTACTGCTCGACGGCGAAGTCGACACCGGTTGCCGTGGTCGGCTTGAGATCCGGATTTCCCGTCGTGACATTGCCACCGCTGTCGATCGTGGTCGTGGCGGTAATCTGCTGGAAGCCCGGCCGCGCGATCGTGGAGGAGACGGCGAACCGCGCGATCAGGTCGGGCGAGAACTCATAGCGAAGCTGTGCCGTTGGGAAGAAGTTCGTGTAGTTGCGATGGTTGGACACAAAGGAGACAACCGGCGTCTCGCCGGAGGTGTCGTCCTGGTAGCCGCCATAGGTAGCCCGCGTGCTCTCGACACGGGCACCCGCAACAATGCCCAGCGCGCCGAACCCGAACTGGTACTGGCCGTAGGCGGCGTAGACGTTTTCCTTGTCGTCAACGCTGTTCAGGGAATTGGCCACCGGGTCGGTCGTGACGCCGGAGAGGTTGTTTGCGTACAGCGCCTCGATGAAGCCCGGGCTGATATTTGGGCCGTTCTGGTAGTGGCCATCATAGAAAGCAACGCTGTCCCCGCTGGAAGCCTGCGCAAGCGTCACCAACGGGAACGCCTTCAGCTTGTAGCTGGACTGGTCGCCCGTCTTACCCCGCAAGCGCGCGTTCAGGCCGACCTTCACCTGTTCGTCCGCGTGGTCGGTGAAACTCGTCGGCATTGCGAAGTTCACGCCGATTCCCCACTCGTGGTCGTCCGAGTGGGTGACCTGGTTGGTGATCTTCGTAAGCGTATAACCGCTCGTATCGGCCGGATTGATCAGCACCGTGCCGTTGGCGCCCGGCGTCGCCGGTGTAACCTGGAAGACCGGCCAGTTCGGGTTGGTGGTGTTGTCGTAGGCTACGTTCGCAGTTCCCGGATTGTCGAAATTCGAGTTGTAGTCGTAGGGCTTGTAATACGTTCCCTTGGTGTAGCCGACGTGGTAGTCGAGGGTGTTCTTGCCGAGGGCGTTCTTGCCGCCGATCTCGAATACCTTGGAGTCCAGGTACTCTTTCTCGTCACGCAGCGTCTTTGTAAAGCCAACCGTGTCGATGAATCCGTTCGGGTTGGCCGGATTGACGAGCGAAGGTCCATTGAAATTCCACTCGAGACGGTTGCGGATCACCGTCTCGTTGTAGCCGGCATCGTAAAAGCGCGCAAAGAACGTATTGGACTCGTCCGGCTGGTAGCCGAGATCCACGCCATAGCCGTGACGCTTGCGGTGGTACTGGTAGAAGCGCTGTTCAAAGCCGGCCATGGCCTTGTCGGCAATCGCCGGCTGGTTGTCGACGAACGCCGCCTCGGCATCATTAATGCCGCGACCGTCGTTGTACATCGATCCGGTGAACAGGATGCTGAACGGGTCTAAACCCCCTTGGCCGCCAAAACGCGTCCCGGCGGTGACGCCCAGGTCCACGATGCCGGTGCCGCGTTGCGACTCCCGGCCCGTGCCGACCTTGATCTCCGCAAAAGGACGACCATCTGTCGGCGCGGTCTTCGGCGTGATGTCGATGGTGCCACCGATGGCTTCCGCATCCTGTTCCGGGAGGTTGCTCTTGGTGACCTTGATGGCTCCGACGAAACCGATCGGGATCGAGTCAAAGGCGACCGCACGGCCGGCGCCAGAGGGCGAGCTGTTGTTTGTCGGGGGCAGGCGCAGCCCGCCAAACGTCGTGCTGTTCAGGTCCGCATCAAGGCCGCGGATGTTGATGTAACGACCCTCGCCAGTATCGGTTTCCAGCGAGATACCCGGGATACGGCGCACGGCTTCGCCCGTATTGACGTCCGGAAGGTGGGAAATCTCCTCGGCAGTCGTCAGATTGATCAGGTTGAGCGCCTGCAACTGCGCGGCCCGGGCCAGTTCGCGGGTAGAGCGCTGGGCCTGGATGACGATTTCTTCAAGCGCATTGCCGGCGAAGTGGCTTGCGCCGGTGACTTCGGTATTGCCTGCATCCGGTGCATCCGGCGTGGCGGCCCGCGCAGCGCTCGCTGCGAGGATGGCCGAAACAAAAGCACTGATCAGTGCAGCAGAATGACGCGGTCGATATCCGTTCACGAGTTGGGGCTCCCACTAGACGTAGAGGTGTGCGCTCCAAGATGAGAGCTGCACCCGGTTTGAGCTGCGCGGTCAGACGCTCAGCCCGAATGTGTCTTCTAGTGTGGGATCAGGATGTTTCAGTATTTTTACAGTCTTGAGTTTGTCATCTGAAAGCTGCGCCACGCAGCGATTGCACGAGCCTTGAGTGCTGGAGTGGGAGGAATACTCGTCGGTATTTGTGACGAACCCGTGACTTGTCAGGGTTTCCTAAGTCTTGTCAGGTAGCGCTGCGCTCCTGGAGGTTCCGGGCAGTGGCTTCGCAGGTGGCGACCCGGCAACCGGGCCGACGCCACTTGTCAGCGGCAGCGGCGCAAAGGGCTGGGTGTTGGCCGCCGCGGCCTGCCGGCCCACCTACCGAATACATCACAGACTGGGATGCGGCGCCTCCCCGTGGCTATTGAGTGCCAGCAAGGACTCGCGCCGCCCCCTCTTCTCGGTAGCACTGGCCGCGGCGGCTACGCTGCCGGCGAGAAGAGCGCCGTAAGCAGGGCCTTGGCCCAGAGCACGACGAGAATCAACGCCCTCTCGGCCCGCAACGAGCGCCGCACGGCCGGGATCGTCGCCTGTGCCCGGTGCTCCAGGTGCAGCAACAGCTTCCCTGATGGCGCTCGCGAGATGTGTGTGGACAGTTCACTGGCGCGCTGGCGAAAGGTCCTGGACGTAGACCTGCAGGCCCCGTCCTGCTGCACCCAACAGGCCTTGAAGCGGATGCTGGTCCAGCAGCGCGGCGTAATCCTGCAAATCACGTCGGTACATGAAATCATTCCGTGGGCAGGCTATAGCGCCTACACCAGTGCCAAGGCCGCACTTTCCATGTTCACCAAGACCGCTGCGCAGGAAGTGACCACGCAGGGTGTGCGCGTGCTGGCGATCGCGCCCCGTGCGATCCGCACCCCGATCAATGCCGACGTGTGGGGCAACCCGGAGAGCCTGAGGGACCTGGACCAGAAGATCGCCATGGCACGCCCCGGCGATCCGCAGGAGGTCGGCCGCGTGGCCGCCTTCCTGATGAGCGACTTGGCCAGCTACATCACCGGCACGACGATCGCTGTCGATGGCGGCATGCTGATCTACCCGGACTTCAGCCACGGCGGCTGACGGCACACGCGGACATTCAGGTTCCGTACAGACAGGTCGCGGCACACTGCCGCCCAGAAAGGTCGGATCGCCGCTCGACCGGGGCAACCCTACGCGGGCGACGCAGCTACGGATGTCCCGTAATTTGTCCGGGCATCGGTAAGCGAGTATATGGATCTGCAGAGTGAGGCGTCGGGGAGGTGCAGAACGTATGCCACCCCGACCGCCAGCGGCGAGAAGGGGAAGCGCTGCCAAAGGCGCGCAGGCCCGTCGGCTCAGGAAACGAGTGCATCGGGGGGATGAGACATGAGGTGCGTGGCCGGCTCCCGGCGTGCTGACCAATAGCATCACCGGATTCTCGCAAGTTCATGCATCGACTCCCCAAGAGACCAGCGGTTTAGAACCCTGTGGAGGGGTCGTTGACAGACGTTGAAGGCTAACTCATGGAGACCGATATGCAGCGGACAAAGACACTCTTGGGCATTGGGTTTGGTCTGTTCCTGGCGGCGAGCGCCTTTGCTGCACCGACCGGTGCACCGGCCGACTCGACGGGCCAGTGCAAGGACGGCAGCTACTACACGGGCGCCGTGAAGAAGGGCGCGTGCCGCGGACATCAGGGCGTAAAGGACTGGTGGGGACCGGCAGCGGCTGCAGCCGCGGCTGCACCGGCCGCACCGGCAGCTCCCGCGGCTCCGGCGGCTCCCGCGGCACGCCCGGCGGCGCCGGCAGCTGCGGCACCTGCGGCTGCGGCGGCCCCGAAGTTCACGCCGCCGGCGACGGCGGCTCCCGGTGGCGGCGCCGGCATGGTCTGGGTGAACGGCACCAGCAAGGTCTACCACTGCCCGTCGGACAAGTGGTATGGCAAGACCAAGCAGGGTGAGTACATGAGCGAGGCGGATGCCAAGGCCAAGGGCAATCACCCTGACCACGGCAAGGCCTGTCAGTAGAACAGTGCGGTCTGAATAGCAATCGGGGCCTGGCGTCAGCCAGGCCCCGATTCATTGAGGGCGTCAAGACGGCGCAGCGCCACCCGCAGGCATGATAAGACGCCGCGGCCAACCCGCCGCCCTGTGGCTGCTTAGAGATCGTTGACGGCGGTTAGGAACTCCGCGAAATCTTCCCGTTCCTCGACGTCGACTGGCTCATCGCCGTCCTGCCTGCGATCCGCGCGGAATAGCTCCACGAGCAACTTCGTGGGCTCCGTATCGCCTGCGCAGGCATCATCGAAGGTGCCCAGCCATTGCATCGTTGCCCAGGCGCCGATGTATTCGTTGAGCTCCTGCAGGATGGCCTCCGTCAGCCCCTCCTCGCGCAGGACGGGCATCAACTGACTCAGGTTCTCCTGCAGTTCCTCCGTCTCTTGCTCCTCGCAGAAGAGCTCCGGGAATGCATCAACCAGGAACCACGAGAAGGTGGACACGGAGGAAAACCACAGATCGAGGATGCGACCGTGGGCAGCTGCCGAATTCAGCGTCACCAGGATTCCGAACCGGCCGTCGTCGGCGTCGCAGACTGCCGCCTCATGCAACAGGCGAACCGGCGCCGAGGTGTGTTCCTGTTCTTCCATCACTCGGTACTCCTTCACTGGGCATGGCTGCGGCGCAGGGCGGCGAGCGGGCCCCGGCCGAACCAGGCGCGGCCGCAGGGCATTGTGCCGCAATACGCGATCGGGGTCCCGAGCAACTCCCCCCTAACTCCCTCATCGCGCAGTCCCCGCGGCTGTGGCACCTTAGTACAACGTGCGTCCCCGAGAGCTCGCCGGAGCCGCCGGGACCACGCACGACGCATCGACCACGCGGGAGAGAACGCCATGGACACGACGCTGGAACCGGATCACGGCGCGCGCAGGGCGCTAGAACATCTGAATTCCGTACTCACGGCTAACGAGACGCTGGAGGCCTGGGCGATACAGCGCAGGCCCTTCGCCCTCACCCATCGCCGACTGGTGCTGGCGGCGACCAGCGGCCGGTTCCTCGCGCTGGAGCGCAAGCTCCTCGGTGGCTTTGGCTTGACCGATATTCGCTGGCAGGACCTCAAGGAAGTCACCATCGAAGTCGGCATGCTGGGCGCGCGCCTGGCCCTGGCGGCCTTTGCCAGCCCGGACCTGGCATCCGCCTCCGGCCAGACCAAGACACTGGTCTACGAAGGGCTCGACAAGACACAAGCACAGACCCTGTATCGCATCGCGCAGGGGCATGACCAGGCCTGGCGCGAGAAGCGCCGCATCCGCGACCTGGAGGAACTGCGGGCGCGCGCCGGCGGCATTCAGGTCGGCAACCTGACAGGTGCCGCGTCAGGGGGCGCGACCGGCGACGCCACCCAGCGTCTCCAGCAGGCCAAGACCATGCTGGCCCAGGGCCTGATCTCAGACAGCGAGTACGAGACGCTGAAGGCCAAGATCGTCAACCAGCTCTGAGCGCACGCCGCACGGCTCCCGCGAGGAGCGCTGGCGGCCCCGCAGGCGCTGCGAGGCGCGCCCGATTAGATAGGCTGTCGCCGCATGGGGACTCTTGGCTGTGTCTTGTCAAATTAGCGACGTATTCCCGTCACTTATCCAGGATGGGACTGACAGCCATGATCAGCACTTCGGCCCTGGACCGCTATCGGCTTACCGGTGGCGCAGCACTGCAACTGGCCGCCTGCGGTGGCGCGGCAGTAGCAGCGGTTCCAGCGGCGCACAGTGGTCGACCTTCGCCCTTCGCGCACAATCGTACTGGCCCTGCTTATCGCCCTGGGCTTGAGCGCCTGCGCGGATCCCGGCCTGCCGTGGAACCAGTGGCCGACGGCAACCGTCCGGTGCTTCTGGCGTGCCGGCGACTTGGCCGCCGGCATCGACAAACACTGCCTCTCCGCGCAGGACGTCAGCCGTAATACGGATGTCGCGGTAGTCCGTTACAAGGTGTCCCGCAAGCCACACTACCTGGCACTGCCTCGGGGCGGGAGCCCGGAGATAACCCTCGGCGGAAAAGCTACTATGCAGCCGGGGAGCTGTAGGCTTATATCGGGAGCATAGGCATGGTGTGGACCGGACAGAAGCCGCGCAACGCCCGGCCTCCAGATTCCCTTCCAAATTCCGTCGGGTTGGCGTGGCTCATGGCCGGCCTGTTGTGCGCCAGTGTTGCCGCGGCGACGGATGAGAGCACCTTGCCGCCGCCCGCCGCGCCCAGCCATCCGCTCCTCGCCGAGACGGGCGTCTTGCCAGGAGCCGGCGATCGCTTCGACTGGCACCTGCAGGCGACCTACGTCGAACAGCAGAGTGACCGCTTTCGCTCGCCCTACCAGGGTGTCAACAGCTTGCCGAGCGCCCAGGGTCGGGAAACGCTGGACTTCACGCTCTATGTGGGCGCACGGCTGTGGCAGGGGGCGGAGCTGTGGCTGGATCCGGAGCTGGACCAGGGGTTTGGCCTAGGGAATACGACGGGACTGGCAGGCTTCGGCAGCGGGGAAGCGTACAAGGTCGGCAGCGCCCATCCCTACCTGCGCTGGCAACGGGCCTTCCTGCGGCAAACGTGGAATCTAGGTGGAGCGCAGTCCCCGGTCGAGCCGGCCGCGAATCAGTTCGCCGCATCGCTTACCGAGGACCGCATAGTCCTCTGGCTGGGCAAGTTTTCCGTGGGCGACCTCTTTGACGCCAACCGCTATGCGCATGACCCGCGAGCGGACTTCCTCAACTGGTCCGTCATCGATACCGGCAGCTTCGACTACGCTGCCGACGCCTGGGGCTATACGTTCGGAGCGGCCGCGGAGTGGTACCACGGCCCGTGGACCCTTCGCACCGGTGTCTTCGATGCCTCCACCGTGCCCAACAGCCCGCTCTTGGAGCGCGGTACCGATGAGTTCCAGCTCATCGCGGAGTTTGAACGCCGCTATGGGATCGGCGAGAGAGGGGGCAAGATCGCCCTGACCAGCTTCATGACACACGCCCGCATGGCCCTGCTGGGCGACGCCTTGCGTAGCGGGAACAGTGCCGGTATGCCGCCGGATCCGGCGCTGGTGCGCTCCCCTCGGGAGCGATACGGCGTGGCGCTCAACCTCGAGCAGGAGCTCTCTGCCTCCGTTGACGCCTTCCTGCGAGCGGGCCGCTCGGGCGGCAATGTCGAGACCTACGACTTCACGGACATCGACCGGACGATCGCTGCGGGCCTCGCCCTGGACGGCAAGGCCTGGGATCGCCCCCATGACAGCATCGGCCTGGCAGGTGTGCGCAACCAGGCCTCGGCACTGCGTCTTCGCTACCTAGCCGCCGGCGGCCTGGGCGTGCTGACGGGCGATGGCCGGCTCCCGCATGCTGGCGCAGAGCGCCTTGTCGAAGCCTACTACCGCATCACCCTGGTCAAGGGACTGGACCTGACGGTGGATTACCAGTACGTCGCCAACCCGGCCTACAACCGTGATCGCGGCCCCGTTTCCCTTGGCGCCGTCCGGTTGCACCTGCAGTACTAGCCGGGCGGCCTGACGAGACCGCCACAGCTGGCCAAGTCGCCCGTGTCGGCTAGGCCTGGACCTCGCGGCTGCCACTACCGGCACGCAACGCGGCCGGCAGCAAGGTCACGAACAACAGGCACAGCACGATGGGAACCACCAGCGCCCCCAGCACTCGCGTGGGCGTCAGGGACTGGTGCATGAGCCAGGCCAGGGCCAGCGGCCCGAAGAATGAACCGGCGCGCCCCACGCCATTGGCCCAGCCGACGCCGGTGGATCGCAGTTCCGGCGGATAGTAGGTGGAGGCGAGCGGCGCCAGCGTCAGGCTCGCGCCGATCGTGCCGAACCCAATCAGCACCATCAGCACGACCCAGACCCACATGCTGGGCGGATTGGTTGCGCACACCGCCAAGCCGACCGCCGTGGTGAAGTAGACCGCCATCAGCGCCACGACCGTGCGGCCGCGATCCGCCAGGCCCGAGACCAGGTAGCAGCCCGTAAGCCCGCCTATCGCCAGCAAGCTGGTCACCCGCGAAGCCGCAGCGAGCGACCAACCGTTCTGGACCAGTAGCGTCGGGAGCCAGCTCGCCAACCCGTAGTTGGCGAAGAGGTTGATGGAGGTCAGGCACCACATGAACAGGGTGCGGTAGCGATAGCCGGGGGCGAAGAGCGCCGAGACGCGCGCCGCCACCTGCGGCGTTTCGCGTGGGTCCGCCCGACCGGGCCGCGATTCCGGGATCCCCCAGAAGCAGACCACCGCCAGCACCAGGGGCAGGATGCCGCCGTAGCCGAACAGCCCCCGCCAGCCCCACCATGCCGACAGGAAGGGTGCGATCTGCCCGGAGGAGGCCGCGCCGATCGCAAAGCCGCTCGCCATGATGGTCACCAGCCGGACGCGCCGGCCGGCCGGCGCAAGGTCCGCGGTGATCGCAATCGTTATGGGAACCGTCGCACCCAGCCCGCAGCCGGCCACCACCCGCCAGACGGCTGTCTCCAGGGGACCGCCCGACTGCATGCCGGCCAGCGTCGCCAGGCCAAACAGCAGCAGGCTCACGATCAGCATCGGCCGACGACCGAACTTGTCGGCGAGCGGACTCAGGCCCATGGCTCCCAGCGCCATTCCGGCCAGGGAGCCGGAGGCGGCCGCGGCGAAAGCCGTCGGGGCGACGTGGAACTCGGCGGCCATCGACGGAATGGCCATCGCCAGCATCTGGGCATCGTAGCCGTCCAGCACAACGGCCAGCCCGCACAGCACGATCGCCCCCCATTGGGCGGCCGTGAGCACGCCCCTCCCCTGATCCGCTAACGACTTGGCATCTGACACGGGCGACCTCTAGGCAGCTGGGCAAGGACCGTTGAACCACCGGGCCGGTCGCCGCTGACTGCTCTTGCAATACGGGCTCCGCCGAGCCGCGAATGACCCCAACCGTAGCAGGGACCGGACCGCAATTGCCACGAGGGGATGCGTTATTTGCAGGGAACGGCAGCAGGGAGAACCCCGGTCAACGGAATGAACACGCCCCCACGCCGCGTAACGACCGATCCTGATACCCACGGGGAATCCATCATTCTCTCGGCTGGCACGGCGCCCCAGCACTACCCGATGAGTGGCCCGGATGTGGGCCTGGACTTCTTTGAAGTCTGGAGCAAGTACCGCCCGGCACCGGCGCTCACGGCGCAGGAAGCGCGGGAACCCAACGAGCGCGCCTTCCCGATCATGCCCGCCTGGGGCACGGGCTGCGCCTCATCCATATCGATCCGCCCCAGGCCGATGGCAGGCGCACCGTGATGCACCGGACCTAGACACTCGACTAGGTCGTCGTCATCGAGGCAGAACTCGTCCTGGCACTGGACGACAGCGAGGTCATCCTCAAGCCAAGCGACGTCGTCGTGCAGCGCGGCACCAACCACGCACTGAATATCGTTCTGCTCACGGGTATCCCGATGGTCGAATGGGATGCGAAGGCCAAGCGGCAGTCTTCGGGCACGCCAGAGCAAACCTGCCCGGCCTGCGGTGGTGCCAACGCCTGTGCGCTGCTCGGCCGGACCGCAGCGGGCCCTGACTGCCGGTGCCGCGAGGTGCCTCGCGCGCCGGAGGCGCGGGGTGCGCGGCGGTCCACGGCGTGCGTGACGATCGGCATTTGCCCGCGATGCGCCGCCGGATGCACACCCGGTACGGCCACTTCCCTTCCCGGCCCTACGACAGAGACCGCCGGAAGGGGTATCTTCCTCTGTATGCTTCGGGCCCATCCCGGTGCCGACGGGGTTCGGCGCGGCCGGACCGCAGAATCAAAAAAACAGCGCGGCAGCTACCGCTGGGCGGGAACTTATCTATGGATCGTCGCGACGTCATCCACTCGGAGCCGGACTCCAGCAGGCCCGCCGCCGGTACGGTAGAGATCGACGATCTCATTGACTCGTTGCCGCTGTGCGGCGTGCAGAAATACGTGATGGTCCTGTGCGCGCTGGCCGTGCTGTTCGATGGCTACGACCTGCAGGTCATGGCGTTGACCGTACCCGCCCTCTCCCACGCGTGGTCGCTCTCGCCGTCCAGTTTTGGCACTGCGCTGTCGGCGTCGCTGCTGGGCATGGGGCTTGGCGCCGCCTTCATGGGACCCCTGGGTGACCGTTACGGGCGTCGCACCGTACTGGCGCTCACCCTCGTGATCGTGGGGTTCTCCTCCCTCGCCTCGGCCCTCGCGGGCACGATTTGGCAACTGGCGCTGTGCCGTCTGTTCACCGGCGCGGCGCTGGGCGCGGGCCTTGCCAACGCCTACGCGCTGGCGGCTGACTTCATGCCGCGCCGCAGGCGGGCGGGCCTCATCACGCTGACGTACTGCAATACCGCGACCGGTGCGCTTGTCGCCGGGCTGATCGCGCCCTACGCCATCGCCCATGGAGGCTGGCAAGCCGCCTTTGTCATCGGCGGCGCGCTGCCCTTGCTGCTGAGCGTCGCGCTGGTCACCACGGCCCCGGAATCGATCAAATTCCTGCTGCATCGACGTCCCGGCAGCAGTGCCATCGCCCAGGTGCTCGCCAGGCTTGCACCCCGGGTGGCGGTGGATACGGTCTACCTCGCGCCCCATGCGAAGGCCTTGGCCGGTTCGGTTCGCGACCTGTTCGCAACAGGGTTCAGGACTCCCACGCTCCTCATGTGGACCGGCTTTGCGATGAACTCCTTCAACCTCTACCTGCTGGTCAGTTGGCTGCCCACGCTGCTGACGGGCGCCGGCTGGTCCGCCAGCCAGGCCATTCGCGCGATGTCCTTCAACCAGCTGGGCGGCATGATTGGGGGCGTCTCGCTGGGTTGGATGATGGATCGGTTCGGACCGGAACGGACCCTGGCGAGCAGTTTCATGGTCAACGCTGCGGCGCTGGCCCTGTTCCTCGTGGTCCCGTCCGGCTTTCTATCCTGGGGCGCGCTGCTGCTGGTCATTGGCGCGGGGACCGGCGGCGCGCAGTTTGCGATCGTCTCCCTGGCCGCCACGCTGTATCCCTCCAGCATCCTGGCCACCGGCAGCGGCTGGGCCTCCGCGGTGGCGCGGATCGGCGCCGTCGCCAGCCCGCTGGTCGGCGGCGCCCTCATCGCAGCCGGCGTCAACCCCACGCAGGTGATCGCGGGGCTCGCAGGTCCGGCGGTGATCTGCGCTATTTCGATGCTGGCGCTGTCGCGGGCGCGGCGCGCCTAGCCGCCGACAGCGAGGCGTCGTACACGGGATCGGGTCTTTGCGTCCAGGGCGAGCGCAGGAAGTACGGGACCGCGGAGAAGGTCGCCTCCACGGCCAGGATCCCCGCCTTGCTCGCCTTGAAGGATTCCAGAAAGCCCCAGGACTGCGGCTCCTGGTAATTCGAGCGGGCCGGCGTCCCGTCGGTCAGCATGTACGCATCCAGCACACCCTTGTGGTCGATGAAGCCCCGGCACATGACAAAGCCACGCTCCTCATCCGCCAGGAAGCATTCTCGATCGCGCACGCGGTTGTTGTAGCGATACTGCCCGGAGCGAAAGCCCATCTCGATGTCCGTCGAGAGCAGCCCGTTTTCATTGCGCACTGCACCGGTGGCAAAGCGGGTGCCGCGGATCTCGCCGGTATTGTACTGCAGGGTTGAGAAATACCCGTCTGCCAACCGCTGCAGTTCCGCCCGCGAAAGCCGATCCGCCACGGGTATGACATCGTTCAACGCCGGTGCGCGGTGGTACTGCAGGGCGTCGCCCATCGGGGTGGGCGGCCCGCTGAGATTGCGGCGCGTCGCCACGACCTGCTCGACCTCGGTGATTCGCCGGTCGCGCACCCGCAGGCGGACGGCCAGAAAGCCCTGCGCTTGGCGCTGCAGGATGCTCGTGTAGATACCCACCTGTCCCGTGGACGGATCCGCCAGCACCAGCGGGGCGTCCAGTTCGGCGCTCACGGTGTCCCAGGTACCATCCGGAAATGCCATGGCCACGTTGTTTTCGGTGAACCGGACGTGGGGCGCAAAGGGCGCCAGCTTCACGTCGTGCATCCGGTAGGCGCTGCGATAGTCCGCGGCGATGGATTCCAGACACGCCCGGTCACAGCCGGCAGCCCTCGCGTGCGGTACCTGCAACGCGATGACGGACACAATCAGGGCCGCAGGCAGTGTGATTCTCATGGCTATCGTTTCCCCTCTCGCCGACTCTACTGTCCCGGGAGCCGGTCTTCTTGTGTGGTGAGCCATCGCGAGATTCCCCGTCGATGGCTCCTGAAATCCTACGATAACGCCTCCAAGCCGTTTCCGCATTCATCGCAGGCAACCGGGACGGCTCTACAAAGCTCCGTGGGGTCCCGCCTGTCTCGCACACGCTCGCCCCGCGAGTCCGCGGCGTCCTCGGCTGGCTAGCACGCCGTAGGATTCGCAGCCCCGTGGGCTGCGGGAAGAATGCAACGCGTTCGGCGCCACCCAGCGTCGGCAATGCGCTCCGCCGGTTTCAGGTTGCGTTCCGGCAGGCTCCGCTGGTTCGGGCTCGGCGGCGCGAGGAGGGGTCCCTAAGCCTTGGCGTCGACTTGCGCGACGGCGCTGCGCTGCGGGTACTCCTGTCCTCCGACCCACCAACTGTGAATCTGCGGGGCCGCCTGCACGGGCAGATGGACGGTGGCCAGCGGCCCTTCTCCCACATGCTCGGCGTCAAAAATATAGAGGTCCGACCGAAGACCATCGCTGTGATGCCAGCCGACACCCAGCAGGTATCCCTCCCCTTCTCGGGCCGCGCTGTGCTTTGGAACGAAGAGCGGCTCGCCCAGCGAGACATCCGCTGGCGCTTTCCACAGCACGTAGTGCCGCGTCTGATGGTCGATGCGCGCATAACAGACGGGCTTCCACCGCACAGGATCATCCGGAGCCGGACAGCCCATGTAGCCGTACCGGTACGGGACGGTCTGGTAGCGATCGTCTTGACGCGGCAGCGGCGCAATCAGGGGATACAGTTGCTCGAACTCAACGACCGCGGCGGAGTTTTTGAGATCGAGGCTGATGCGGTACAAATAACTCGTCCCTCCCGCCGCGTCGTAGGCGGAGCCATCCCGGTTGGGGATCACGACATAGGGATTGGACGGGGAGATTTCCCGGTCGAAGTAAAGCCTACCGCCATCGTCAAACGATCCCAGTGTATGGCTGCCTCCGCAGGTAGGCGTGGCGATCCAGCGAATATCCTTGCCATCCCCGTGGCGGCGCAGAACCCCCAGGTAGCTCTTTCGAGAGCCGTCCCAGGAATACGGCACGAGGCCACGCTGCATCCGCTCGCCGTCAAAGAGCAACGGCACTACGAAGAAGGCAATGTAGTGTTCCGTGACGGCGAAGTCATGGATCATGCCGGCATAGGGGGCTCTGATCTGCGCCTCCCAGACCTTCCTTCCCTGCCTGTCGATCTCGAACAGCGCGATGGCATCACTGCCCGGTCCACCGGCTTCGCCGCCGAAAGCGACGATGTTGCCGGTGTGTGAACAGATCTTCGGATGGGCAGTAAAGGGCGTCCCGTGCGGCAATTGCCCACCGAAATCGTAGACCGGATCGATCGTCTCGAGCGATTCCAGGTCCAGCGCCACGGGTAGGCTATCCTCCTTCAAGGCGAGCAGGCGCCCACGGTGGTGGATGACATGGGTGTTTGCCGTGCTGCGACTCAATCCCGCGACGCTCGGATCGTCGCAGAGCGGATTGCGGTACATGGGCATCAGCAGTCGGCGTGCCGCGTCCTGGGCTACGTACCGCTGCGTCCGCACGAAGCGCGACCGGTAGTCCACCCGGCCCTGTTGGAAACGGAAGACGCGCACATGCCCTTCCCCGTCGAAGGCGATGTTCCCCGGCGACAGCGGATACTGCAGGTCCGCGCCGACCGAGAAGAACCCGCCATCGAGATCCCTTGGAACCGCGCCGTCCGCCGGACAGTCATGAACCGCGACCTCCGCTCCCATCGGAGCGTACGTCGCACCGAACGCGATCTTGTCATTCATCTGGCGAATACTCCCTGAGCAACGGACACAGACTGGCGCAGAGCGCAACCCGATGTCCAGGGCGCAGCGCAAAGGTGTTCTGGTCTATCCGGGAGGGATGTCGGCGGCAGCTGGTCGGCCACATATCGTTACCAGGGCTGATTGGGCCAAGTGGGTTCAATTGCTGGCCCGGCGTCCGGTGTGGCGGAGCGAATCGGTCTGGAGCCGAAGGTAGATCGCGAGACCATGCGGACCGAACGCCAGGCAGTCACGACATCCCTTAGCGGCGCGCACTGCAGCCAGGCCACTCAGCTCACCGGGCCGCTGCCCTCTTCGTGCCCAGCGCTTGCCCGATTCGCGTTGCAAACTCGCAGGCCTCGCGAACCCGCTGCGCGAGGAAGAGGTTCACGGGGTTGCTGGCCACGATTACTCCGGAGTACCTAACGGAGACGGTATGCACCGCCCCAAGCTCAGGCCTGCGGGGTAATCGGGACATCAAGCAGGGCCTGCTCGTCGCTCTCGTCCTTCAGCCCAACGCCGCTCAGCTGCCGCATGCGCGCTGCGCTCAGCAACTGGACTAGCTTGACTGCCGCGGCATCAACGGAAAGTCCTGCGGGCCGCACGTTGGAGATACAGTTGCGGTCGGCATCCACCAGACCTGGCCGGGGACCCCAGGTCAGATAGATCCCCAGGCTGTCGGGCGAGCTCAGCCCCGGGCGCTCGCCGATCAGCACCGCCACGCAGCATGCCTTAAGGCCAGCCCCAATCTCGTCGCCCACGGCAACTCGGCCCTGACCTACCACGGTGATCGGGGCAATGTGCCACGGCTGACTGCGATCCGCCTTGAGCAGTCGCAACGTCGCGGTGATTAGCGGGACGGCCTGTGCCTGGGCCGCCTGGGCCGAGAGGCCATCGGCAACGACAAAAGCCAGGTCAAATTCCGCCTCTTCGGAAGCGCAAACGCGCGCTGCGCGCCACTGCCGCAACTGCTCGCGCGACTGCGCATCCAGCACGCGTCCGAGGTCCGGGCGCTGCAGATACGTCGCACGGCCCGCTGCAGCGCTGTGTAGGGACAGCACTTGAAGATCCATTGCCTGCAGACTTGCGGCAATTCCTGCTGCATCGAACGGCTGATGCACGGCGTCACGAGCCTGCGCATGAGCCAACTGGAATGCCAGATGTGGCGCAGTGGGCAGGCTATGTCCGGCTCGGCCTAGCGCGACGCGCGCATCAGTGTGTCGGCGCAGCGCCTCCCAACGGGCGGAAATTACGGCAACGGGCTGCTTCGCCGGATATTTCATTCAGAGTCCAGACGGGCCAGCGCCGGCGCAAGGGCTTCCGGCAAGGCATCCAGTAGTCGCGATTGCTCGCCGGACTCGAAGATCCCCATGCCCTGCAGCCAGGCCTCGAACTCCGGCGCAGGACGCAATCCCAGCAACTGGCGCAGCACCAGCGCGTCGTGAAACGATGTGCTCTGGTAATTGAGCATGATGTCGTCGGCGCCCGGAACGCCCATGATGAAGCTGCACCCGGCGATGCCCAGCATCGTCATCAGGGCATCCATGTCATCGCCGTCTGCTTGCGCATGATTGGTGTAGCAGACGTCGCAGCCCATCGGGAGGCCCAGCAGCTTGCCGCAGAAATGGTCTTCCAGGCCAGCGCGGGTTATCTGCTTGCCGTCGTACAGGTACTCCGGCCCGATAAATCCCACCACACTGTTGACCAGCAGCGGCTTGTAATGTCGAGCCACGGCGTAGGCGCGGGCCTCCAGCGTTTGCTGATCGCAGCCGTGATGCGCGCCGGCGGAGAGCGCACTGCCCTGGCCGGTTTCAAAATACATGACGTGCTCTCCGCGTTGCCCGTCATCAAATACTGTTCCGCGACGAAGCGAGAGTGCTGCCTCACGCGCCTCGGCAAGCATTCCCGGATCAAAACCGAAGCTAAGGTTAGTTGCCTCGGTACCGCCGATCGACTGGAAAACAAGGTCTACCGGGGCGCCGCGCTCGATGGCCTGCAGCGTCGTGGTGACATGCGTCAGCACGCAGGATTGGGTCGGGATCGCGTAGCCCTGTATGACGTCGTCCAGCATCCGCAGGATGCGCAGGACCTGGGGTAGGTTGTCGGTAGCCGGATTGATGCCGATAACGGCGTCGCCGCAGCCCTGCAGCAGACCGTCTATCAAACTGGCCGCTATGCCACTGGCTGCGTCAGTCGGGTGGTTGGGCTGCAGGCGCGTAGCCATCCGCCCCGGCAATCCGATGGTGCCTCGAAAACGCGTCACCACTTTGCATTTGCGTGCGATCAGCACCAGGTCCTGGAGCCGGCATATTTTGCTTACTGCGGCCACGATTTCTGGCGTAAGCCCGGGGGCGATCGCAGTCAGCACGGCAGTGTCGGCGGCATCGGAGAGCAGCCAGTTACGGAATTCCCCGACGGTGAAGTGCGAAACCGGCGCAAAGGCCAGCGCATCATGAGTATCGATAATCAGGCGCGTGACCGCATCCTGCTCATAGGGAACGACCGCTTCTGCCAGGAATGCAACCAGAGGCACGTCGGCCAGCGCCAGCTGCGCGGCAACCCGCTCCTGGGCGTCGGTCGCGGCGACGCCGGCCAGGCAGTCGCCGGAGCGCAGAGGTGTCGCCCGCGCCAGCAGCGTGCGCAGATCCGCAAAGCGATACCGGCGCACACCGATTGTATAGCCGTACGCCACGCCTACCAGCTCAGGCTGAGCCTGGAGGCGGGGGTGCAGCACCCGTCAACGCGGCGGCGCGGCGGGCCAAGTCCTCGCCGACTGGCGGCCCGCGAAAACGACCCCGCTCAAAACCAAACCATACCGCCGCGGTGATGGCGAAGAACCACGCGGTGATCCACAGTGCCGCGTCGTTTGGCGGCTGGATACCCAGGTAGAATATGAGCACGAGCGCGCCGATCACCAGCACTGCGACTACCCGGTAGGCCGGACCCATGTCCCACGGACCCATCTGCGTCCAGCTCCTGCGGTAGGCAAATAGCCCGGCAATCACAGGCAAGCCATAGGACAGGAAGAGGAAGATCACGGTGACCGACACGATGGTGGTGTAGGCCGGCGTGTAGAGCGTGAAGAGCAGGGCGATTGCGACTGCAGTCCAGATCGCAGGCACTGGCGTGTGGAACCGGGGATGTACGCGCCTGAGCAGCTGTGAGGCAGGCAGGCCGTTGTCCCGCGCAAAAGCAAATATCATGCGCGAGGCCGAGGTCACCGTGGCTAGGCCGCAGAGCCACTGACAGAACAAGATCAGCAGATCCAGGCCCAGCTTAAGCGGTGCCGGGAAAATCGAGTCCAGGGTCGTGAAATAGACGTTCCAGCCGCTGGCGGCGGCTGCGTCCATATCCGGCAGCGCCAGCACGAAGGCACTGAGCATCAGCCAGCCGACCAGCGCCGCCCACAGCACAGACCGCAGGATCCCTCTGGGTACCACGCGCGAAGCATCCTGCGTTTCCTCCGCAGTATGGGCCGATGCGTCGAAACCCGTGATCGTATAGATCGGCAACAGGAGGCCCAGCCCGAACAGCTGGAGCGGACTACCGCTGGCTGGCCACACCTCTCCACCGGCGGGACCACTGTAGTTATGAAAGGTGACCAGCCGCGTGAAGTCCCAATGCCGCGCATAAGCCAGCAGCGCCACAGTCAAGCAGGCGGCCACCGCGAAGATCAGGTAGCCCGAAAGATCGATCAGGCGCGCCGTCGCCCTGATGCCCCGGTGATTGACGATTGCCTGTAAAAGCGTGATGCCGGTGACGCAGGCCGCCTGCAGCCCGTAGCTGGACGTCAACCCCAAGACCGGCCCGAAGGCGCCGATGAGGAAGTTGTAGGTACCCACGTTGATCGCGCCCAGCACCGTCACCAGTCCGATGAGATTGAGCCAGGCCGTCAGCCAGCCCACGGCGCGCCCACCCAGCAGCGACCCCCAGTGGTACAGGCCACCCGCCGTGGGGTACGCGGAGCTGATCTGCGCCATGCCCAGGGCAAATACCAGGCAGACCGCGCAGCCCACGAGCCAGCCGATACCGATTGCCGCACCGCCCACTGCACTGATTCCCTGCCCCAGGGAATTGATGCCACCGGAAAGGATGCAGATGATCGAAAAGGAAATGGCGAAGTTCTGGAACCCCGTCATGCTGCGGGACAGTTCCTGTGCATAGCCCATGCTGTGCAGGATCTTGAGGTCGTCATCTTTAGTAATGGTGGGGCACTCGCTTAACAGGGGATAGACACGGCTAATTTATAAAGCAAACCACGGTTTTATGACCGTTTAAGGTTTTCCGGGACGGCACTCCCAGGCGTCCGGCAACGTCACGGCGGCGGACCGGCAACCTCCTGCAATCGGACCAGCCCCGGAGTAAATTTGGACTTCGCGACGTGAAGTCAGCTGACGTCCCCGCTCGGGGTGTACGAGGGATATCTCCATTCGGATCCGGCACTTAGCCGGTACCGGTAGCGCCGCCGTCTCCGCAGGCGACGGGAGGCAGCCATCGTGGGTCCTGGTTGAAGGTTGGGTTACCCGACCTGTCCTCCAACTAGCAAACACCACGATGACCCAGCCCAGCATTGCACTGCCTGAGCTGCTCGAGAAGGGGGCGTATGCGGATCTGCTGAGGCAGATGGTCCAGCACGTCGCCCAGCGGATGATGCAGAGGAACGCCGAGGGGATCTGCCCCGCGGCCTACGAGGAGCGCAGTCCGGACCGGACCACCAGCCGCAACGGCGGGAAAGCCCTGGCTGCCGTGATCCCGGAGGCCTACAGCCAAGACCTCTCCACCCGCTCGGGGGATGCGCTGGTGAAGGCCATGGGCAGGACCGGGATCTGCGGGAGCCCGGCCAGCCGGCTCAGCGGGGAGATCGCTGGGCGCGTTCACGCGTACCTGGCGGGCCCCATCGAAGGGGACTGGCCCTACCGGTGGATCGATGCCCGGTACAGGGAGACGCCGGAGGCCGGGCGAATCGTCTCCAAGGCGGTAATAGTCGCCGCAGCGGTCAACACCGACGGAGTGCGCGAGGGGCTCGGCATGGCGGCGGGCCCGTCTGAAAAAGAACCGTTCTGGACAGAGTTGCTGCGCTTGCTCACCCGCTGCGGCCTGCGGGGCGTGAAGTGGCCGACCCGCTCAGAGCCCAGTTCCCCCAGCTCGCAGCCGTGATGGATACGACGGCGCCAGCCGGAAGCTTCAGATGTAGCGACGCCTCAGCAGCTGCGCGGCCGTGGAGTCGAGCAGGTCGGCACGGCGCACTTCCTCGAAGCGGGCCAGCAGGTCCTCCGGGCGCAGGCGGCTCTTTTCCGACCCACTGAAGTCCTGGATGACCTTGCCACGATGCAGCATGACCAGCCGGTCGCCGTAGGTCACCGCCTGCTGCATGGAGTGCGTCACCATCATCGTCGTGAGCCCATCGCGCGCCACGATGCTGTTGGTGATGCGGATGATCTGCTCGGCACTTCGAGGGTCCAGCGCAGCCGTATGCTCATCCAGCAGCAGTACCTTCGGTTTCAGCCACGTCGCCATCAGCAGCGTCAGCGCCTGTCGCTGGCCGCCGGAGAGGCTGCCGATGGCGTTATCCAGCCGCATCTCAAGTCCCATGCCCAGGCCCTTGACGGTCTCCAGCATGCGCGGACGCAGGTCCCCTCCCTGGGCCCAGCCCAGGCCGCGGGTTTTGCCCCGGCGCGAGGCGAGCGCGAGATTTTCTGCAATCGAGAGGTGCGGTGCGGAACCACTGAACGGGTTCTGAAAGACCCTGCCTATCAGACTGGCACGCTTGTATTCCGGCCACCGGGTCACGTCGTGGCCGTCAACCGAGAGGCTTCCCTCATCCACTGTGAACGCGCCCGCAACCGCGTTGAGCAGCGTGGATTTGCCTGAGCCGTTGCTGCCGATGACAACCACGAAAGAGCCCTCCTCGATCGCAAGGCTGATGCCCTGCAGCGAGCGGACCTCATTGGCCGTGCCGGCATTGAACGTCTTGCGGACATTGCTGATTTCAAGCATTCACGTTCTCCGCGCCAGCAGGACCACGCAGTTTGGCCAAGAGGCCCGGCGACACCAGTGCCAGGAACACAAACGCGGCCGTTATGAACTTCAGGTCGTTCGGGTCCAGCCCCCAGCGCAATGCCACTGCGACAAGCAGGCGGAATATGACGGAGCCGAATACGGCGCCGGCGAACAGGTGCCCCAGCTTGCCGGTGCCGATCAGGGCCTCGCCGATGATGACGCTCGCCAGGCCCCAGACCAGCATGCCAATTCCCATCTGCACGTCCGCGAAGCCTTGGTACTGCGCCAGGAGTGCGCCCGCCATGGCGACGAGTCCGTTGGATAAAGCCAGCCCGGCCGTGATCATGTTGTCGTCGCTGGCCCCCAGCGCCCTGATCATCTGCGGGTTGTCGCCTGTGGCCCGCATGGCCGTTCCCAGGTGGGTGCGGAAGAACGCGTGCAGTGCGATGGCGACCAAGACGACGAACAGGAGTGCAACTCCCAGTACCGTCAGGTCAACGACCGCGACGTCGCGGCCAAGCAGTCTCACCGTTTCGCCCAGGTGCCCTGCCGCTGCCAGCTTCCCCGCCCAGGTCGTGAAGGTGGCCGAGCCCATCAAGGGAATATTGCTTCGCCCCATGATGTGCAGGTTGACCGAGTACAGGGCGGTCATCACCAGGATGCCGGCCAGCAGGCCGTTTATCTTGAATCGCGTGTGCAGGATGCCTGTCACCATGCCGGCAGCCGCCCCGGCAAGCACGGCCATGGCGGTTGCCGTGGCCGGGTCGAACCCATGGACAATGAGCGAGGCTGATACCGCTGCGCCCAGAGTCACGGTGCCCTCTGCGGTCAGGTCGGGAAAGGCAAAGATCCGGAAACTGACAAACACCCCGAGCGCCAGCAGGGCCAGGATGCAGCCGATGGTCAGGGCACCCAGGACCAGGCTCATGGTGTCTCTCCCGTGATGGTGTGCAGCGGTGCAATCCACAGGGCACCGCGCAGGAACCGGCTCTCCAGCGGCACGCCCGACTCTCGGTCATCGGCCAGCAGGTGAAGCACCGATTCCGGCGTATCCCGCTCAAAGCAGGGGCGGACCGCATCGGACACCTGCATCAGGCCGCGCTGCAGGGGGCGGAAACGGAAAGCGGCTGCATGCACATGACCCAGCAGTTCATCCGTCTTTCCTAGCGGCCGCAGGTAGGGTGTCAGGCGTCCCCCGGCATCCGGCGCGCGGGCAATCACTCCCGCCGCCACAGCCAGCATGCGGGTGTGCGTGGGTTCGGTGGTGAAGGACAGCCAGGTACGCACGTCCGGGAATGCGAAGGGATCCGTGCCGGAGGAGGCGGAGGCTGGCGAGCGGCGCAGGCTCGCGCCGATAAGTCCCGCGGACTCTGCGGCGATGACGATGCAGGCCGCCGGTGCGCCCGCCAGCTCCAACGCCGCATCCGCCAGTTCGGTAAGGGAGATCCCCTTGCCGTCTGCCTGGGGCTCGAAGCGCGCCAATTGCGTAAACTCCCCCTGGCACGTGAGCCCATAGAGCACCTGCATGTCCGGCACGTAGTTGCCCTGGCTCAGCAGGCTGTCACAGCTGTTGGAGCCATCCGCCGGAAGGCAGGCAGCAGCCCCCTGGATGGCGAGGAACTCGCCGAACCGGCCACCGCATTCCTCAAAGCTGCCGCCAAAGGCCCCCAGGCCCACGCTAACCGCGTCGGCTGCGACGGAAAGACGCCTGGAATCGGCTGCCTGGTAGGCCTGGGCGTCGGAACCCAGCGGTCGTCCGAAGGCGCTGCAGCTCATGCCACGCCCGGGCAGGGCATGGATTTCGTAGCGGGCGGCCCCGCGCGATAGCTCCCGTGGCGCGCCAGGGTCGGCCGCCTGCCTCGCCTGCGGCTGCGCGGGCGCCGGAGCGTTCGTCAGCAGGGAGACAATGCCAGCCAGTTCCAGTACCTGCAGCACATTGCCGGTCGGTCCGGCAATGACGAAGCTGCCGTTGACGGCCTTGAACTTCTTGTAGGCACTCACCAGCACCCGGATTCCGAGCGAGCTGACGTAATCAATGCGTTCCATGCGCAGGCAGACCCGATCCGCGCCCCCGCGCATCAGTTCATCGAGCGTGCGGGTCAGGTGGTCGGCCCAGTAGCCGTCCAGGCGACCGACGGCCAGCACCTCGGTTAGATCGCCAGCCAGCTGTGTCGTGATTTCCAATTTTCGACTCCCGCGATCAAGGCGTTTTAGGATGGTGTTCGCCATCCTTGTCGATGACCACGTCGGCCTGTTCGCGCAGGTCCGCGGGCAATCGCCACTTCGGTGCGAATCGAGCCAAGGCAAGCTCGTTGAGGACAAACATCGGCGGCACCCGGTTCTCGATCGCCACGGTTGCCAGGTCGCGACCGCCAAGCACTTCGGCCGCCAGGTTGCCCACGTCCATGCCGATGGAGCGGTAATCTGCGCCGATGTCAAAGATGGCGCCCTTTTTGGAATTGGGTGGCACGACGGAGAACACCGGCACGCCGGCGCGATCGGCCACGCGGATCAGCGCATCAACGCCCACCAGCACCACCACATCGCCCGTTACCAGGAACGCATCTACGCCGCGCGCCGCCAGCGAGGCGGCCGCCTCGCCCACCGCGGAGGCGCCGTCTGCATTGGCCTCCAGCAGGGTCAGTCCGAGCGCGGCGCAGGCCGCGCGCGTGGCGTCCGCATAGATCTTCGAGTTGGCCTCTGCGGTATGCCAAACCAGTCCCAGGCGCTTGAGTGCCGGGTTCATGCGCAAGGCGAGCTTGATCGCCCTGTCGACCGGCACGAGGGCGTTGTAACCCGCCATGTAGGCGGGGTGGTCGAGAGGTCCCGGGCCGACGCCAACACCAGTCCGGGCGGCGTCGGTCACGACGCCGAAGATATGCCGGACCTTGCTCTGCTGGTTGACGTTTGCCACGCTCTGCATCGAAACGGTGCTTGCGGTGATCACCAGGTCGAAGCTGCCATCCGTGGCCTGATGGGCGATGTCATTGGCCGTGGCCAGATCGCCCTGTGCATTGAACTTCTGCAGCACGACGGATTGCCCATCGACGTAACCGTGGGCCGCCAGTCCCGCGATGATCCCAGCGACACCATCATCCAGCGCGGCCTGCGAGGCATGCTGGATGATGGCAACGTGAGGCAGCCGCTGGGTCGGCGTGTCCGTGCGTCGGCCAGCGCCGTCGGAATAGACCAGCACGGCGGCTATCGCGATGATCAGCGCGATAGCCGCCAGGAAGGGCCGCAGTTCGGCAAGCAAGCGCTTCATGGCAGAGGCCTCGTCATGGGCAGGTGGTTGTGGAGCACCGGTAGGCTGGTGATCTTCGGGGACTCGGGGTTCAAAACCGCTCCGGCAAGGGTATTGGCATGACAGGTCCTCACGCGTCCCCGCCGTTGAGGCCGGGGCCAGACCCCTTGACCCGGAGGCAGGCAAGCTGCGACGCAGAATCAGGAGTCTGGCGGCAATGGCGGCGAGTTTTTCCAACTATCGGTCCAGATTGGAGATAATTGAAGAACGCGTGCAAGGCGGCCGTCGTCGCCGGGGGGTGTCGCCCGTCGGCTGGCCGACGGTATCCCTACCGGGATCTCAAGTGGCCGGTTCTCCCGGTAATGTTGCGGCGTTCCGGTCAGCAAGAGAGGTGCGCAGTGCGTGGGTCGGGTCCATTGACCCGAATGCCGCCGCCCCTGCTGCCGAGACTGTTTCGCGCCCCAGGCCGTGAATGCAGGCGCTAGGGCATAGGGCTTGTTCCCCCACTGCGGATCGACATTCGTGCTGTTGCTGCTGATCCCCGGCCAGACTCTGAACAGGTCGGGCGTCTTGCCGGGTGCAGCTGCTGCGTGCGGGATTGGCAGCAGCAGTGCGATTACGACAACCGCTGCGATGAGCGCAGAGCTGAGCGGGCGTCCTACCCCTGCGTCAAGGCCGGTCGATATCGTCCTGGATTCCACTGCCCGTGGGTTCGCACGGCTGGCTTTTTCCCTCGCACCTGTATACATCTGTGAAGCAACGGTCGTGAAAAGGGGGGCGCATGCGCCGCAAGCACGTCTTCTTCTGTGTTGTCCTTCTGGGACTTGCATCCCGTCTGGCGAGCGCCGATGACGGCGATCGCCTGCTGCGGATTGATCACTACCTGCCGGTTATATCGACCGCGCCCTCCCTGTCCGGCCAGGTCACGCAGCTCTACCTGCGCGAAGTGGTCGTGGCGGGCGCCGCGCTGAGGAGGCCCGATCCGCAGGGCGTGCTGCTGTTCGTACACGGCGCGGGTACGCCGGCGGAGGTCGCCTTCGACCCTTCCCTGAGCAGCTACAGCTGGATGGCGTACCTGGCCCGCGCAGGGTTCGATGTCTTCTCCGTGGACATGACGGGCTATGGCCGCTCGACGCGCCCCTTGGCCATGAACGATGCCTGCAATAGCGCGAAGGAGTCCCGCGCGCAGTTCGTTCCGCAGCTCATCGCCGCCAACTGCACTCCGTCGCGCCTGCAGGCCCTCACCACCATGGAATCCGACTGGCACGACATCGGGGCGGCGGTCGATTACCTGCGCGCGCTGCGCCGAGTCGACCAGGTGTCGCTGCTCGGCTGGTCGCAGGGTGGGCCGCGCACCGTGGGCTACACGGCGCGCAACCCCGGCAAGGTTGCAAAACTGGTGGTGCTCGCTCCCGCCTACAACCGCGCCGGGCCGCAGCAGGCCCCCAATCCCCTACCGATGAACGATGGCCCGATGAGCGTGCAGACGCAGGCTGAGTTCAAGGCCAACTGGGACCGGCAGGTGGGCTGCCCCGGGCAATACGATCCCGACGCCGTTCACGCCCTGTGGACGGACTTCCGGGAGTCGGACCCGGTGGGCGCGACCTGGGGCAGCGGGGTGCGACGCGCCCCGCAGGTGCCCACGTGGGGATTCAACCAAGCCGTCGTCGCCCGGCTGCAGACCCCATTCCTCATAATCGTGGGCAGCCACGACAAGCAGGTCTTGCCCGAGCGCGCGCACGAACTGTATGTCGACCTGGGCTCCAAGCAGAAGGTATTCATCGAGCTGGCCTGCTCATCGCACAACGCCATGTGGGAGAAGAACCGGGCCCTGCTGTTCAAGGCTTCGCTCGACTGGTTGCGCGAGGGCAACGTGAACGGCGTGACGGCCGGAGAGCTGAAGCTGGGGGATTAGCCGAAGAAGTGGCGCGCCACAGCTGATAAAACGGTGGAATTTTATCTTATTGAAATTCCGATCAATTAAGAGAACCTGGCCGGCCACGCCTCAATTTAGGCAGTCGCTTTTATTGATCGCTAGACGCTTGAATATATACCCTTGTCCGTGCGGCCAGATAGTACGGAAAGCCGTTCATAGTCTTCTACCGAGACGACCACCACGCCGCGCCCGTACTTTTCGATGAGCACTGGCTCTGCACGCGCGGTGTCGATCATCAGCCCGTAACGCGTCACTTGGTTGCCTGAGAGCCTAGGTGACTCGAACGGGCAGTTCGGTTCCGGAGTGCATCAGAACTGGACCAAATGGGCGAACCTAACCGGATCTTTGGAAACAGAGAAAGTCGGGTTGGAAGGCCCAGATTTCTGGCCGCCAGAGGCGTCTTTGCATCGCTCGCGGCGTCAGAAAAGCCGCATTTTCCCCGCGAAAACGGGGCAGCCGACCAAAGACGGCCACCCCGTGACACTTCATGGCGGAGAGGGTGGGATTCGAACCCACGGTAGGCTTGCACCTACGCCTGATTTCGAGTCAGGTACATTCGACCACTCTGCCACCTCTCCGGCGGCCGGCATTTTACACACCTCCGAAACAGATGCACACGGCCGAAAAGGCCCCGTTCAGGGTGGGGTCAACTTGGCCTGCTATCCTTTCAAGCTGGGCCCCCGCCAGGGGGTGGTTCAACTGCCGCAGGGGGTAAGAGGATGCGAGGCCGGATTCTGGCCGTGCTGGCCTTGACCCTGCTGGGCGCCTGCGCCCGTGGGCCCACCCCGCTGGAGACAATCCTCTCGCGGGGCACGCTCAACGTGGCCACGGTCAACAGCCCCACGACTTATTACCAGGGGGCCCACGGGCCCCAGGGCGCTGAATTCCAACTGGCCACGGCCTTTGCCGCTAACCTGGGCGTGGAACTGCACCTTTACACGGTACCGGACGTCGCCGCCCTGCGGGAGGAGCTCCAGTCCGGCCGGGCCGATATCGTGGCCGCCGGGGTGACCCCCGACCGCGAATGGAACGAGACCGGCAAGGCCAGCGCCGAATACCAGCGGATCGAGCAGCTGGTCGTGGCACAGCGCGGCAAGCCCCGCGTGCGCAACATCGCCGCCCTGGCCGGCAAGCACCTGGTGATCGAGAAAGGCAGCCCGCAGCTGCAGATCCTGGACGACCTGCGGGCGCGCGGTGCCGCCTACCTGCAGTGGGACGTCGTGACCCATGCGACCGGGGAGCCACTGGCGCTGGTGGAGGACGGCAAGGCCGACTATGCCGTCGTGGACGCCAATGAATTCGCCTACGCCCAGCACCTGTATCCCGGTGTCGCGGTGGCCTTCACCCTGCCCGACCCGCGCGCGGCGCACTGGATCGTGCCCAAGCGCGCCGGCACGCTGCGCTCGCGCATCAATGCCTTCTTCGATGAGCTGCGCAGCGACAACAGCCTGGAGATCCTGCTGGCGGCAGCCACGCCGGAGAGCCCGGACTTCGAGCTGCAGATCTCCCAGCGCCTGCAGAAGGACATCGCCCTGGAATTACCTGCGCTGCGCCCCCATTTCGAGGAAGCGTCGCGCGAAACCGGCGTCGATTGGCGCCTGCTGGCCGCCCTGGGGTACGTGGAATCCAAGTGGCAAACACTGGCGGCCTCGGCCGACGGCGCGCAGGGCGTGATGATGCTGACCAGCGAGACCGCCGCCTCGCTGGGCGTGACCAATCGCAGCGACGCGCGGCAGAACATCCTCGCGGGCGCGCGCTACTTCGTGCACGTGCGCGAGCAGATACCGGAGCGGATCCAGGAGCCGGACCGCACCTGGTTCACGCTCGCCGCCTACAACATGGGCTACGGGCATCTGGAGGACGCGCGCAAACTCACCCAGTCCAAGGGCAAGAACCCCGACGTCTGGGCCGATGTGCGCAAGACCTTGCCGCTGCTGGCGATGGATGAGTACTACGTGGACTTAAAGCACGGCTTCGCACGCGGCTGGGAGCCGGTGCAGATGGTGGACAAGGTGCAGCTGTTCCTGAAGCTGCTGGAATGGCAGGGCGAGGCGCTGGCGCCGGTCAGTTCGCCGGCAACGGAGAAGAGCAATGGAGCCTGAGAAGATCACTTTTCCCTGCGACTACCCGATCAAGGTAGTGGCGCGCGCCAGCACGGACCTGCGCGACCGGCTGGATGGGATCTTTGCGCAGCATTTCGGCCCGTTCGAGCCCCATCGCGTGGCCGCGCGCGAATCGGCGCAGGCCAACTTCATCTCCTACACCTACACGATGCTCGTCACGCACGTGGACCAGCTGGGCGCCGTGCACGTCGACCTGCAGAAGAGCGACGGCGTGGTGATGGTGATCTAGGATCTAGGATCCCGCGCCCATCGCCTCAGGCCGCCGCCGCGGCCTGCCTGAGCGTCGCCGCGATGCGCGGCCCCAGCGCATCGGCCACCGACTTCACGTCTGCAGGCCCGCCCAGCGCCTTGAGCTGGGTGACCTTCAGGCCCGCCATGCCGCAGGGATTGATGCGCCCGAAGGGCTCCAGGTCCATGTCGACGTTGAGCGCCAGGCCGTGGTAACTGGCGCCGCGCCGGATCCGCAGCCCCAGCGCTGCCAGCTTGGCGCCGGCCACGTAGACGCCGGGCGCATCGCGGCGAGCCTCGGCCCGAATGCCGAACTCGGCCACGTAGTGGATCACCGCCTGCTCCAGCGCAACCACCAGCCCCCGAACGCTCAGCGGCGAGCGGCGCAGATCCACCAGCGGGTAGGCCACCAGCTGCCCCGGGCCGTGGTACGTCACCTGCCCGCCCCGGTCGATCTGGATGACTGGAATATCCCCGGGCGCCAGCACATGCGAGGGATCCGCGGCCATGCCCAGGGTGAAGACCGGCGGGTGTTCCAGCAGCCAGATCTCATCCGGCGTATCGGCAGTGCGCTCCTCCGTGAAGCGCTGCATCGCCCGCCAGGTCGGCTCGTACTCGACCCGGCCCAGCCAGCGCAGGATCACCGCGGACGGGGTACTCACACGCGGTTGGAGAGGCCGACATTGTTGCCGGCCAGCGCCTGCTCGGCACGGTAGCTGGAGCGCACCATCGGGCCGGAAACGCATTCGCGAAAGCCGCGCTTCAAGGCCTCCTCGCGGTAATGCTCGAACTCCTCCGGCGGGATGAAGCGCGCGACCGGCAGATGATGGGGCGTCGGGCGCAGGTACTGGCCCAGCGTCAGGATATCGACCCGCGCAGCGCGCAAGTCATCCATGCAGGCGAGGATTTCCGGCGGCGTCTCGCCCAGCCCCAGCATCAGGCTGGACTTGGTCAGTACCTCGCCGCGATGCGCCTTGGCGTGCGCGAGCACCGCCAGCGTCTGCTCGTAGCCGGCACGCGGGTCGCGCACCGGGTGGGTGAGTCGCCGGACGGTTTCGATGTTCTGCGCGAACACCTCCAGCCCCGAATCCACCACGACCTCCACGTCCCCCAGCACGCCCTGGAAGTCCGGCGTCAGCGCCTCCACAGCGGTCTGCGGGCTCTTGCGCTTGATCGCGCGGATGCACTCGGCGTAATGCGCGGCGCCGCCATCGGCCAGGTCGTCGCGATTCACGGAGGTCAGCACGATGTAGGAGAGCTTCATCAGCGCGACGCTGTCGGCCACGTTCTGCGGCTCAGCATCATCCAGCCAGCCACGCGGGTTGCCCGTGTCCACCGAGCAGAAGCGACAGGCACGCGTGCAGACGGCACCCATCAGCATCACGGTGGCCGTCCCGGCGTTCCAGCACTCCCCGATGTTGGGGCACTTGGCCTCCTCGCAGACCGTCGCCAGCCGATGCTCGTGCACCGTGCGGCGGACGAAGTCATAGCGCTCGCCACTGGCCGGCAACGCCTTGAGCCAGCGCGGCTTGCCGGAACTGCTGTTCACGCCCGTGCCCCGCGCGACCGGGTCGCGCGGCTTCTGGCCGTCGCGAATCGCCGTGAAGCCCTGCGGCGTCACGTACTTCTCGCCGCTGCGTGCCGGCGTCCCGAAGGGCGCGACCGGCTCCACGACGATATCAATTCCTTTCAAATCAGTCATTTAATTAAGCATCTCCCTCGCTGGAATGGTCGCACAGCGCAAGGTGAGCGTCGAGTTCGGCCAGGCGCTGCGCGCTGCCCACGTCCAGCCAGTAGCCCGCGTGCTTCTGGCCGCCCAGGCGACCGGCGGCGCGGGCCTTGAACAGCAGCGGCGCGAGCGGGAAGCGGCCCGGCCGGCAGCCCTCGAAGAGCTCCGGGTCAATTACCCCGATTCCAGAATAGGTGAGTTTTTCGCCACGATCTTCGACGATATTGCCGCCATCCAACCGGAAATCACCCTCCAGGTGGTGCGGCGGATTGGGCACGAGCAGCAGCTGGGCCAGGGTGCCCCGTGGCAGGCGGAGCAAGCTGAAGTCCGCGTCCGTGTACACATCGCCGTTGACCAGCAGGAACGGCTCCGGGCCCAGCAGCGGCAGCGCCTGCAGCAGCCCGCCGCCGGTCTCCAGCGCCGGCCACGGCTCCGCGCTGTAGGTGATGCGCAGCCCCCAGCAGCTCCCGTTGCCCAGCGCCGCCGGTATCTGCTCGCCCAGCCAGCTCGTGTTGATGACGACCTCCCGAAAGCCCCCGGCGGCCAGGCGCTCCAGGTGCCAGACGATCAGCGGCTTGCCGCGCACCTCCAGCAGCGGCTTGGGTACGGCATCGGTCAGCGGACGCAGGCGCTCGCCGCGGCCGGCCGCCAGCAGCATCACCTTCACGTGGCACGCGCCTGGCGCGCGCGCGCAGTGGCCGCCGGCAGGGCAGGCACGAGGCGCCCCGTCACAAAGCCGCTGAAGTCCGCAAGCTCCGGGAATCGAGACGCGGTCTCCCGCACGTACTCCAGCGTGCGCGGCAGGTCGTTGAGGTAGCCGGGCTTGCCATCGCGCCAGCACAGGCGCGCAAAGATCCCCAGCACCTTGATGTGCCGCTGCAGGCCGATCAGATCAAACCAGCGCAGGTATTCCCGAAGACTGGCACCGATGAGCCCGCCGGCAGAACCGGCGCGCGCGCGCAGGATGCCGCGGTACTCCTCCACCCAGGCTTCCACGCGATCCCGCGGCCAGGCGACGTAGCAGTCCTTGAGGATCGAAACGAGGTCGTAGCCGGCCGGGCCTCGCAGCGCGTCCTGGAAATCGATGACGCCCGGCGAGCGCTCGGGCGTGACCATGAGGTTGCGCGAGTGGTAGTCGCGGTGGACGAACACCTGCGGCTGCGCAAGTGCCTCGCGGATCAGGAACTGCTCGGCGGCCTGGATCACGGCCTGCTCCTCGACCGAGAGCTGAAGCTCAAGGTGCCGGCCGCAGAACCACTCCGGCATCAACCGCATCTCCCGCTCCAGCACCGCCGCATCGTAGGGCGCCAGTTGCGCCGCGGCTGCGGCGCCGCGCAGCTGGATCTGGGCCAGCGCCGCCAGCGCCTCGCTATAGAGCGGCCCGGGGGCGGCGCCCGCCTCCAGCCGCGTCAGCACGTGGGTGGATCCCAGGTCCTCCAGCAGGATCAGGCCCCTCGCCAGGTCCACGGCGTGCACCTTGGGCACATGCACCTCGCAGTCCGCCAGCAAGGCCGACACCTTCAGGTAGGGGACGATGTCCTCCTTGTCCGGGGGCGCATCCATCACGATGAGGCTCTGCCCGCCGGCCTGGATGCGGAAATAGCGGCGGAAACTGGCGTCCGCCGAGGCACTTTGCAGGGTCGGGGAGCCTAGGGCGAGCTCGTCGGTGAGCCAATCCTGGATCAAGGTCAGGCGGGAGTCAGGTTGCATGGAAGCCACGTGGTGAGCCGGCAGACATTATAATGGGGTAGCTCATGCCCTTCTCTCGTCCCTTCCTCAGCGCCGCGGCCCTGGCCGTCGTGCTCGCGGCCTGCCTGCACCCCCCCGTGACCCGCGGGGCGGAGGCTGCGGCACCGCGCCCGCTGCCGCTCTGCCCGGAGGCGTCGGTGTCGCCGCCGTCCGGCAAGGCCCGGCGCGCCCCGATCAGGACCGACCAGGCGATCGACGTCAACAGCGACAACGTCAGCGTCGATATCGCGGGCGATGCCCAGGTGGGCGGCAAGGTCATCGTGCGGCAGGGCGACCGCACGATCAGCGCCGACCAGGCGCACATCGACAAGGCGCGCAACGGTGTGGACGTCACTGGCCACGTCGACTACGAGGATCCGGAAATCCAGGTCCAGGGCCTCGCGGGGCGCTACGAGGACGGTGCCGCGCAGTTCCAGGCGGCGCAGTTTCAGCTGCGCCAGCAGCCCTCGCGCGGCAAGGCCGCGCGGCTCTCCCTGGACAAGCAGGGCGTGCTGCGGCTGGAGGACGTCACCTACACCACCTGTCCGCCCGACAGCACCGACTGGCTGATCACCGCAAGCTCGGTGGAGCTGGACTCCGCGCACCAGTCCGGCGTCGCGCGCGACGCGCGCATCGATTTCATGGGCGTGCCGCTCCTGTACCTGCCGTGGATCTCCTTCCCGGTAGGCCCGGCGCGCCAGAGCGGCTTTCTCTTCCCCAGCATCGGCAGCTCCTCGCGCGGCGGCCTGCAGTTCTCCGCGCCCTACTACTTGAACCTCGCCCCGAACTACGACCTGCTGCTGCAGCCCACGCTGTACACGCGGCGCGGCCTGGACCTGAACGGCGACTTTCGCTTCCTGACCGAGCGCACGCACGGCAGCCTCGATGCGGATTTCCTGCCCGGCGACCAGGAGACGCATACCGATCGCAGCCGCCTGCACCTGAACAGCACGACGCAGTTGCCGGGGGACTGGCGACTGCATGTGGATGCGGCGAACGTCAGCGACGCGTTCTATTTCGAGGACTTCGCGCAGGGCGCCGATGGCACCAGCATCGCGTTCCTGCCGCGCCTGGTGGAGCTCACCTACCGCGACGAGCACTGGCGCAGCGGCGCGGTGCTGCGCAACTTCCAGACCATCGACACGGGGCTGGCGAGCATCGATCGGCCGTACACGGAACTGCCGCGGCTGTACGCCAGCGGCTGGTGGATGCTGGGCGGCGGCTTGCCGCTGGAGTACGGAGTGGACGGCGAGGCGGTGGACTTCCTGCGCAGCGCCGGCGTCCAGGGCTGGCGACTGGACCTGCAGCCGCGGGCCCAGCTGCGCTACGAGGGCGCAGGCTACTTCCTGCAGCCCGCCGTGGGCTTTCGCACCACCAGCTACCAGCTGCGGGACGTGGCGCCCGGCCAGGCCAGCGCCCCCAACCGCAGCCTCCCGGTGGCGAGCCTAGACACCGGGCTGGTGTTCGAGCGGGAAATCGGGGCGCGCGGCCAGCAGCGCATCACGCTGGAGCCGCGCCTGCTGTACCTGTACGTGCCCTACCGCCGGCAGGACGGCCTGCCGGTGTTCGACACGGGACTGCCGGACCTGAACTGGGTGGAGCTGTTCCGCACCAACCGCTACGTCGGCGCGGATCGGGTCGGCGACGCCAACCAGCTCTCCGCGGGCCTCACCACCCGCCTGTTCGCCAGCGACAGCGGGATGCGCTACCTGTCGGCGACCCTGGGCCAGACCTTCTACTTCACCCAGCCGCGGGTGCTGCTGCCGGACGAGCCGGCGCCGGGCGCCCGCTCCTCGGACCTCATCGCCCAGATGGAGCTCAAGGCGTTCCAGAACTGGAGCGTGGATCTGGGCGTGCAGTGGAACCGCCAGCAGTCCCAGGCAGAAAAATCCGAGGTGCGGGTGCAATATCGCCCGCAGGACCGCAGCGTGGTGAACCTGGGCTACCGCTTCCAGCGGGACCAGCTGGAGCAGGCCGACGTCTCGGCCGCCTGGCCCGTGGCCAAGAACTGGAATCTCTACGGCCGGATGCTCTATTCCCTGCGGGATCGCAGTGCGATCGACCAATTTGCCGGCCTGGAGTACAGCAGCTGCTGCTGGGGGGTGCGGGTCGTGGCGCGGCATTACCTCAGCACCCGCACCGGCCAGCAGGACACGGGCATCTACCTGCAGCTGGAACTCAAGGGCCTTTCCAATGTCGGAACTGCTGCCGACGCTTTCCTCGAGCGTGCGATTCGCGGATACTCGCCCACCACCCAGAAGCACTGACGCAAGCGCATGATGTTCAAAGGAAATCGAATGACCCGGCCGATGCTGATCCTGATGGCGTTGACGCTTTCCGCAGCCGGCGGCGCCGGGGCGGCCGAATTGAGCACCCACGGGGTGTTGCTGGACAAGGTCGCCGCGATCGTCAACGACAGCGTCGTGACCAACAGCGAACTGGACGAACAGGTCGCCATGATCACCGAGCGCCTGCGGGAGCAGAAGACGCAGCTGCCGCCGGCCGACGTGCTGCGCAAGCAGGTGCTGGATCGCCTGATCGTGCAGGAAGTACAGCTGCAGCGCGCCGCCCGCGTGGGCCTGAAGGTGTCCGATGAGCAGCTGAACGCCGCCGTCAACGACGTCGCCCAGCGCAACAAGATCGCCTTTGCCGACCTGCCCAGGGCGCTGGCCTCCCAGGGCATCGAGTACAGCGCCTATCGCGAGAACCTGCGCAAGGAAATCGCGCTCTCCGGCCTGCGCCAGCGCGACGTGATCGCCAAGATCAACGTGACGCCGCGGGAACTGGAGCAGTTCATCGAGCGCCAGAAGAAGCTGCCGTCGGAGACGAGCGAATACAACGTCTCCCACATCCTCATCGCCGTGCCGCAGGACGCCACGCAGGCCCAGGTCGATGAACTCTCCAAGCGCGCCCAGGACATCTACGAGCGCGCCCGCGGCACCGAGGACTTCAGCCGCCTGGCGGTCGCCTACTCCAACAGCCAGACGGCACTGGAAGGCGGCAAGCTCGGTTGGCGCAAGGGCCCGGAGCTGCCGACGTTCTTCGCCGAGGAAATCGTCAAGCTCAAGCCCGGCCAGCTCAGCGCGCCGATCCGCACGCCCAGCGGCTTTCACCTGATCAAGCTGAACGAGGTGCGCAGCACCGAGGGCAGCATGATGGTGGAGCAGACCCATGCACGCCATATCCTGATCAAGCCCAACGACCTGCAGGACGACGCCACCGTGCGCCAGAAGCTTGGCGCCATCCGCGAGCGCATCCTGAAGGGCGAGGAATTCGCCGCCTTCGCCACCAGCATGTCCGAGGACACCGGCTCCTCCGTCAGTGGCGGCGACCTGGGCTGGACGAGCCCCGGCACCTTCGTGTCGGAGTTCGACGCCGTACTGGCCAAGCTCCAGGACAACGAGATCAGCGAGCCCTTCCGCACGCAGTTCGGCTGGCACATCGTGCAGCTGCTGGGCCATCGCAGCTTCGATACGACCGAGGAGTCGCAGCGCCAGCGCGCCTTCATGCAGCTGCGCGAGAGCAAGGCTGACGAGGAGACGGAGCTGTGGCTGCGCCGTCTGCGTGATGAGGCCTTCGTCGACACGAGCATCTGACCCGGCCGTGCCCGATGTGCGTCCGCGCCTGGCACTGACCTCCGGCGAGCCGGCGGGCATTGGTCCTGACCTGTGCGTGCGGCTCGCGCAGGCGCTGGCCGCGCAGGACATCGGTGCCGATATCACCTGCCTGGCCGACCGCGCGCTGCTGCAGGCGCGCGCCCGGCAGCTGGGCCTGCCGCTCCGGGAGAGCGATGCCTTTCGCATCGAACCGGTGGCGACGGCTGCGCCGGTGGTGGCCGGCCAGCTGGACGTGCGCAACGCGCGCTACGTGCTCACGCTGCTGGACCTTGCGCTGCAAGGTTGCCGCTGCGGTGAGTTCGCCGGCCTGGTCACCGCGCCGGTGCAGAAGAGCATCATCAACGATGCGGGTATCGCCTTTACCGGCCACACGGAATACCTGGCGCAGGCCTGCGGCGACGCGCATCCGGTCATGCTGCTGGCCAGCGACGGGCTCAAGGTCGCGCTGGCCACGACCCACCTGCCGCTGAGTGCGGTCAGCCGCGCGCTGACGCCGGCGCTGCTGGATGAGACGCTGCGCATTGTCGATGCCGACCTGCGGCGCCTCTGGCGCATCGCCCGACCGCGCATCGCGGTGTGCGGCCTGAACCCGCACGCCGGCGAGGGCGGCCACCTCGGGCGGGAGGAGATCGAGGTGATCGCGCCTGCCATCGCCCGCGCCCGCGCCGCGGGCATCGAGGCCACCGGGCCCTGGCCCGCGGACACGATCTTCGTGCCCCGGCAGTTGCAGGCCCATGACGTGGTGCTGGCGATGTACCACGATCAGGGGCTGCCCACGCTCAAGTACTCGGGCTTTGGCAGCGCCGTGAACGTGACGCTCGGCCTGCCGCTGCTGCGCACCAGCGTGGACCACGGCACGGCGCTGGACCTGGCCGGCAGCGGCCGCGCGGACCCGGGGAGCCTCATCGCGGCGACACGCCTGGCCGCCCGCCTGGCCGGCTCCATGGCGGCCGTCTGATGCGCACCCGCAAGCGATTCGGGCAGCATTTCCTGCACGATCCCACGGTGCTGGCGCATATCGCACAGGCGGTCAACGCCCAGCCCGGCGAGCACCTGCTGGAGATCGGCCCCGGCGCCGGTGCGCTCACGCAGCTGCTGGTGCAGCGGGCCGAGGCACTGGACGCCATCGAGATCGACCGCGACCTGGCCGCGGCGCTGCGCCGACGCTACCCGACGCAGCTCCTCCTGCACGAGGGCGATGCGCTCAGCTTCGACTACGGCGCGCTGGCGCGCGAGCGCGGCGGCAAGCTGCGCGTGATCGGCAACCTGCCGTACAACATCTCCACGCCGCTGCTCTTCCGATTGCTGCAGTTCATCCCGTACATCCAGGACCTGCACGTGATGCTGCAGCGGGAGGTCATCGATCGCATGGCCGCCGCGCCTGGCACCGAGGCCTACGGCCGGCTGACGGTGATGCTCGCGCCCCACCTGCACATCGAGAAGCTCTTCGATGTCGGCCCCGGCGCCTTCAAGCCCCCGCCGCGGGTCTGGAGCGCCGTGGCGCGCCTGACCGTGCTGCCGGAGCCCCGCTTCCAGGTCACGCCGGCCTTCGCCCCGCTGGTTACGGCAGCCTTCTCGGCGCGCCGCAAGACGCTGCGCAACGCGATCAAGGGCCTCGTGCCGGAGGAAGCCTTCAGCGCCTGCGGCATCGATCCGGGCGCACGCCCGGAGACGCTCTCGCCGGCGCAATTCGCGGCCCTTGCCGCCCTTGCACCGCCCCCGCAGGCTGTGATTCCCTAGCGTCCATCGCAGGGCAGCCTGTTTCCGGACAAAGAGAAGTACAGATGTCGATCTATCGCCGCATACTGGCCGTCGTCGACCTCACCGAAGACAGCAACGAGGTCGCCACCCGTGCGCTGGCCATCGCACGCGCCTGCGGCAACTCCCGGCTGGAGCTGCTGCATGTGGTGGAGTACGTGCCGGTGGAACCCCTGAGCGACTCGCTCATGCCGGCGGTGCAGATCGAATCGGAACTGCTGGAGCGTGCGCGTCAGCGCCTCGCGCAGCTGGCCGCGAGCCTGAACCTCGAGCCGCCACTCTGGCGCGTGGAAGCCGGCAACGTGAAGGCGGAGATCATGCGGGTGGCGCGCGAGCTGCAGGCGGACCTGATCGTCATCGGCAGCCGCGAGCGCCATGGCCTCTCGATCCTGGTGAATCTCACCGAGGACACCGTGCTGCACGCCGCGCCCTGCGACGTGCTGGCGGTGCGCCTGACCCCCCTTAAGCACAGCTGATGAAAGCCGGCCAGGATCCCGCCTCGCAGCCCCACAGCATCCGCGTCGACGTGGAGACGGCCTACGTGTCCGAGCAGTCGGACCCGGCCGAGCAGCGCTACGTGTTCGCCTACACCATCACGATCCGCAACGAGGGCCGGTGGCCGGCCAAGCTGCTGACGCGGCACTGGGTGATCACCGACGCCAACGGCAAGACGCAGGAAGTGCGCGGCGAAGGCGTGGTGGGCGAGCAGCCGCACCTGAAACCCGGCCAGGGCTTTCGCTATTCCAGCGGCGCGGTCCTGGAGACGCCGGTTGGCGCGATGCAAGGCAGCTACCAGATGGTCGCGGACGACGGTGAGCATTTCGACGCGCCCATCGCGCCGTTTCGCCTCGCCATGCCCGGCCTGCTGCACTGAACTAGACCGTGGCCCGCTATGCCATCGGCGACCTGCAGGGCTGCTACGATGAACTGCGGGAACTGCTGGCGCTGCTGGCGTTCTCCTCCGATCGCGACCAGCTGATCTTCACGGGCGACCTGGTCAACCGCGGCCCCGAGTCGCTCAAGGTGCTGCGCCTGGTGCGCGCGCTGGGCGCCAACGCCGTCACCGTGCTGGGCAACCACGACCTGCACCTGCTCGCCCATTGTTTTGATCCCGCGCGGCCGCTGCGCCGCGGCGACACGTTGCAGCAGGTGCTGGAAGCGCCGGATTGCGAGCGCCTGGCCGCCTGGCTGATCGAGCAGCCGCTGGCGGTACACGACGCCCGCCGGGGGGAGCTGCTGGTCCACGCGGGCGTGGTGCCGCAGTGGAGCGCCGTCGAGGCCGCCGCGGCCGGGGCGGAGGCCTCCCTCGCCCTGCGTACGGACCCGGCCGGGTTCCTCGGCCGCATGTACGGCAACGAGCCCAGCCGCTGGCGCGACGACCTGGCGCGCCCGGAACGCCTGCGATTCACGGTGAACATGCTGACCCGGCTGCGCTTCTGCACGGCCGAAGGCCGGGTGGACCTGAAGCTCAAGGCCGGCCCCGATGCGGCGCCCGCGCCCTTTGCCCCCTGGTTCCGGCACCCAGGGCGCCAGACCCAGGACACGCGGGTGATCTTCGGGCACTGGTCGACCCTGGGCTACTACCGCACCGCCAAGCTGCTGTGCCTGGATACGGGCTGCGTCTGGGGCGGGGCCCTGACGGCGCTGGACCTGGACGACCCGCAGGCTGCCCCGGTACGCATTGCCTGCCGGGCCTATCAGGAGGTGGGCACGGACTGAGCCGTTAGGGCTTATTATCGCGTCCCCTGTCACCCTCACGAGGAAACGGCATGAGCCTTTCGATGTACACCGCTTGCGTGCCTGTCTACACCCGCGTCCTGACGAACCTCGACACGATCCTCGGCAAGGCCGTGGCCTGGGCCGACGAGAAGAAGCTCGACCACAACGCGCTGCTGCTGGCGCGCCTGTCGCCCGACATGTTCCACCTGATCCGCCAGGTGCAGATCACCACCGACATGGCCAAGGGCTCGGCTGCCCGCCTGGCGGGCGTTGAGCCCCCGAAGTTCGAGGACAACGAGGCGACCTTCGCGGAGCTTCGCGCCCGCGTCATCAAGACCCGGGACTACCTGGCCACGTTAAAAGCCGAGCAGTTCAATGGCGCCGAGACGCGCCAGATCACCCTGAAGCTGGGCCCGCCGGGTAACCAGCATGTCGTGGAATTCGTGGGTCTGGACTACCTGCAGGGCTTCGGCACGCCGAACGTCTACTTCCACTACTCGATGGTCTACGCGCTGCTGCGCCACAATGGCCTGGAAATTGGCAAGCGCGACTACATCGGCTAGTTGCGGACGACCCGCCTACGTCCGCTCTGGCGGCCTAGCGGCTGCCAGAGCGGGCCGGGCAAACTGGCCCGGCCAGATGGCCGGGCCGCCGTTCCGGCACCCCGCAGGAACAAGGATTTAACCATCGCCCCGCCACCCAGGCCTGGGCTTGCGTAAGCCAGGCGCTTCAGCCCCTGGACCTGCACCCGCACAGCCTTCCCCAGCGGTCCGGTCAAACAGGCAGACACCTCCCGCGTGACGGCGGCCTTGGCCGTCCGCACTGCCGACCCGAGCAGACGTCGCTCACCCGCAGGGTCCGCCTGGCAAAGAGTCCACAGTGTTCCTGTTGAGCGGGATGCAGCGGCCGCGGCCCGGGCCGCAGGGACCCCGTCGCCCCCCAGCGTCAGCCCCAGCGCGGCCGGTGCGCGCCGATCTTCACCGCGCCGTGGTCGGCGCCGTCACCGCGGCCCCGGGTTCTTGTCGCCTGTGCCGAATTGCGCCTTCGCTGCAAGCTCGAACCCCAACGGCGCCGCTGCGTTCGCCGAGATGTCCCCGCGGACTGCGGCAGCGCCATCGTCCAGGTCGGGGCTGGAGCCCTTCGCCGGCGCAGGGCCCCGGTTCTTGGGGTTGGTGCCGCTGGCCGCGCCAGGCCCCGGTATCAGGTTGGGATCGCCGTTGACGTCCAGGTCGGGCACCCCGGGGCACAGGCCTGTGCCAGGGTGACCGACGCTTAAGAGCGCCCGAGTACCTGTGCGGCGTCGAGCCCTGGGCCGTCACGCACGCCTTGTCGGCCTTGCGGGCCGCGACGTCGGCGACGACAGCGGCCTTATCCGCCGCACCTGCTGCCCTACCGGCCGCAAGGGCCGGATCAGCCGCAGGGGTTTACGCGAGCGCGAAGGTGGTGGTGGCCGCCAGCAGCAGGGCGCTAGTGACAGCCAGCAACACCGTTATCCCGAGGTTCTTGAGTAGGCTCATTCCAGGCTCCCTTCAGAGTCGTGAGGCGCTGCACGAAGACGGCAGTTCTTATCGAAATCACCGGCTTGAACTGTTACGCGGCGAGTCGGTTGACGGGGCATCGGAATTTCTGGGTTGCCAAGCAAAAAACGCCGATACCCCACACGCATGGAGTCGACAGCCGGGACGCCACAGGAAGGCCCTGCCTGCCCGTCTGGGTAATAGTGAGACGCGACGGGCCGGATCCGATGCCCCAAACGCACCAAGCATTCAAGACCAGTGCGGCGATGGTAACGGTGGGCGGCGCGCCGGTATCGTGAAGCAAGTCACGGAACTCTCGCGCGGTCCTGCCCACGCCGGCGCGCTACGTCGGATGGATTTTGCGAGAGGCCCTTCCGGCGCGCAGGGCAGTGCCCGCGCGCACCCGCTGGCAGCAGCCCGCCGACGGATAGGGCGGGCAAGAGATCACGGACTGCGGATCCGGGCGCCCGATGCGACCCGCGGGTTAAACCAAACCGTGCGGTTGGCTGGGCGCCCCCCGGACCTGGCCCAGGCCACAGGCCCCTCAACTGGCGCTGTGGCTACCGCGACGCCGGCGCCAGTGTCCTGTTACACGCGCGACGGCTGCTTTCTCAAGTCGGGCAGCCAGGCTGCAGCAAGCCCCAACAGCGGCAAGTAGGCGCAGAGCTGATAGACAAACTGGATGCTCGTGCGATCGGCGAGCTGGCCCAGTACCGCGGCACCGATGCCACCCATGCCGAAGGCAAAGCCGAAGAACAGCCCCGCCACGGTTCCGACGCGGCCCGGCATCAACTCCTGCGCATAGACGACGATGGCGGCGAAAGCCGAGGCCAGGATCATGCCGATCGGCACCGTCAGCACAGCGGTCCATACCAGGCTCGCGTGCGGCAGCAGCAGCGTGAAGGGCAGCACGCCCAGGATGGAGCCCCAGATCACGTATTTGCGGCCGACGCGATCGCCGATGTGCCCGCCCAGCAGCGTGCCGGCCGCCACGGATCCCAGGAACACGAACAGCAGCAGCTGCGCGGTGCGCACGCTCACGCCGAATTGGCTGATCAGGTAGAACGTGTAGTAGCTGGAGAGACTCGCCAGGTAGAAATACTTGGAGAAGATCAACAGCAGGAGTACGGCGATGATCCCCGCGACCTGCCGCCGCGGCAGCGTGCCGGCCTGCACCTGCCGGCGGGCTGCGCGTGCCTTCACCCGCGCCCCGTACCAGGCGCCCACGCGCGTCAGCACGATCATCGCCAGGATCGCCGCCATGCAGAACCAGGCGATGCTGCCCTGGCCCCGCGGCAACACGATGAAGGCGGCGAGCAAGGGGCCGATGGAGGAACCGATGTTGCCGCCAACCTGGAAGACCGACTGCGCGAAGCCATGCCGCCCACCGGAAGCCAGGCGCGCAACCCGCGAGGACTCTGGATGGAAGATGGAGGAACCCGTGCCGATCAGCGAAGCGGCCAGGAGCAGCACCGGGAAGCTGTGCGCCCAGGAGAGCAGCAGCAAGCCGCTGCCCGTGCACGCCATGCCCACCGCCAGCGAATAGGGCCGTGCCTTGCGGTCCGTATAGATGCCAACGATCGGCTGGAGGATCGAGGCGGTGAGCTGGAAGGTGAGCGTCAGCAAGCCGATCTGGCTGAAATTCAGGCTGAACTGCGTCTTCAGCATGGGGTAGAGCGCCGGCAGCAACGACTGCAGCATGTCGTTGAGAAAGTGCGAGAAGCTCAGGGCCAGCAGGACCGGCAGGGCCGTCGCCTCGGCGGCGCTCAGGCCCAGGGGCGAGGTATCGGAAGGGGCGCTTTTCATGGCCCCGGAGTCTACCAGCGCAGCAGCCGGGATCCGCCCAGAGCGCCGGCCAAGGTCACGATCGCCCGCGCCAGCACGTACCAGAGGCCGACGAACCGCGGGCTATCGTCCGTGCAATGCAGGGCATAGAACGTGGCGGCGACAGCGCCGGCGGTCAGGCCCGCCACCCTGCCCTACCTGCCGGATGTGGCGCGCGTGGAGATCGCCTGGAGCGCGGCCTGGGCCGCGGCCGATGCCGATCCCGTGGCCACAACCGACCTCGCGCATTCCAGCCCCGAGCAGCTGCTGCGAGCACGCTTCGAACTGCACCCGGCGACCCGTCTGCTGCAGTCCGGCCACCCGGCCGGTTCCCTGTGGGCCGCCCACCAGGGCGGCGGCCCGGTGCAGGCGTCTGCCCACTGGGGGCCGGAGGATGTGCTGATCACCCGGCCCCAGGGCCCTGCCCGCTCAGGTAAGCCGCCGCTCGAAGCCAAGATCGAGGCGACGCGGCTCAAGCTCGAGCAGCTCAAGGCCCGCGAGGTCCGGATCGAGAATCGTCAGCGGTTCGTGGAGTCCAAGCTCGCGCGGCGGGAGGACACGCGGCGCAAGATCCTGATCGGCGCGGTCATCCTGGCCAGGATCGAACAGGGAAAGTTCGACGAGAAGAAGCTGCGGGCGATGCTGGATGAGGCGCTGACCCGGCAGGATGATAGGAGACTGTTCGGTCTGTAGTTTCCTACTCCTTACGAATGTACCCGTAGAAGTCGCCAACCTTTACCAACGCCAATCCATCATAGAAGCTATTTGTGTCATCGAACTGCGGTGGGATCACAAACGATCCCCGCTTATCGATGAAACCCCACTTTGGATCCCCTCCTGACTGTGACGCTCTAGCTGCGGCGGCCAACCCCCCCGAAAGTCCCAAGCAGCAGCAAACGTAGGACTAATAACGAGCGATCCTCGTTTGTCTATATACCCTTCGCGGCCAGCGGAGATGCGAACTGACGCCAAGCCTTCGGAAAATTTAGATGCATATTCAAACTGAGGATTTATCACCACCGAACCAGAACCATCCCGGTACCCGTATTTCCAATTCGGAAAATCTCCCGACGCAAATGGCTCGAGCCCTTCTGCAAAAATTTTCGGCCGAGGATCCTCTTTCATCTCCTTTCAACTGGCATCGATGTAAGTGCTGGGCAGCCAGCTTCCATCCGAGGCCTTATTCTCGACTGTTGCAAGACCCAGATGGAACGATTCAGCGTAATCGAACTGCGGGTTGATCACGAATCGACCAGCCTTATCTATGTACCCGTACTTGCAGTCGCGTGAAATGTCGTTCGTGTTTGTTTTGTTGTAGCCGCCGCAGAAGCCAACTCTTGCAAGCCCACCGGAAAATTTTGACGCTTCATCAAATTGCGGTTGAATAACCCATTGCCCGACGTGATTGATAAAGCCGAACTTGTATTCCCGCCAGTCCGCGGATTGGGACACGCCGACAACCGCAAGGCCTTCGCTAAATGGGTATGCCCGCTTGAACTGCGGTTGTATTGCGTACGCATGCTCCTTGCCATCTATACCTATGTAGCTGGATGCACCGTACGCTGTTGCCGAAATGAATGAGTACAGAAGCAAAACGAGCTGCGCCTTCATGAGCTTAGACCTCGGTGTTTCGCGATCAGGATGTAACTCTCGATCGTCAACCTCGACGCGACCACGACAGCCTCCGAAGCCACACTGTTTGAGATGCTGGCCGATTCGGCCGTATGCAGGATGAATCGGATCCAAGTAGGCGCACCTCATCAGTTTCAAGCGACCGCTTCTGCGATCTTGTTACCGTTGCGGTTCGATGTTTCGAGCCTCTGCCATAGATGCAGGGCGCGAGTCCTCAGCCAAAGCATCGTCTCCGCCGGTTCTCCGCGGTTTGCGGCATCACTGACGGCTTGGCGAGCGGCCGTCAGTTCGGAACGCAAATGCGCTTGCGTAAGTTTGGTGCGCTTCTGCTTATTTTCCATGCGTTGGCGCTCCTGATCTGCTCAGCTGTAAACAAAGTTGTGCCACATCCGCTACGTTGTTGACGTAGTCACGTTCGCGGCCCGCAACCTGTCTCAACCGTCTATTTATCCCAGTCCTTATCCGGTCGAGACGACACGGCCCTACTGACCGCAGCAGCAAATGCGGCAACTGCGTCTTCGATTAGCGTCTGATCTCGACGTGGATCTGGCCCTCCCGCGCCGCACCGGTAGTGCGCCAGACTGAAACTTCCGCTTCGAAGTCTGTAGAAACTCACCGTCATGTTGCCAAGCGCTGCGGCGTGCTTCTTCAGGTTTACGCGCCACAGCTCGGGCCGCCCGCCGCCACGCTTATTTACGCGCCGCAGAAGTGCTGCCAACGCCTTGTCGTGCTCCTGGTGGAGGCGAATCTGCTCATCGTCGCCATACCAGACTGATTCCAGATCTGCTCCCCACGGGAGTTTCGCAGCGTTCAACTGACGCCAGACGGCCAGTAGTTCAACGACGGTGCCAGGTATAGCCTGTTCGCCGCTTTGCCAGCGGCGAACGGCGCGAGGCGTCACGCGTAGCAGCGCAGCAGCGTCGGTTTGATTCAGGTTGAGGATCTCAAGGGTTTCTGTGAACTGGGAGCTCGTCATGCTCCAAATATACCAGACTATTTGTCCGCTTTTCTTAGGGACTTTCGTTCCCCTAGAAGCTTGGCCAACTCCCTGCCCTGTTACCTAGCCTTCACTCGGCGAACAGTTCCTGCAGCACTTTCAGCGCCGCTGACAGCGTCTTGGCTTGAACTCGGCCGAGCTTCTTGACCAGGCGCTGCTGATCCACCGTGCGGATCTGGTCGAGAAGTATCAATCCTCTCTTGCCCTGAAACCCAACCGGCACGCGATACGGGGCGCTAAAGCCGGCCGTTGTCATCGGTGCCACGATTACCGTGCGCAGGAAGTCGTGCAGCTCCGGCGGCGAAATCACGAGTGCGGGGCGCGTCTTCTGAATCTCGCTGCCGACGGTAGGATCCAGCGCAACCAGCCACACCTCGCCGCGTTTCACCACTTGAGCTCGGCGTCATTAGCGTTGGCGAACTCTGGCCATTCCAGAGCGCCCTGCTTCTCAGCGGCGAGCTTCTGACTAGCCTCGGCCCAGCCGACGCGAACCTGCTTCGCCACCGGCCGCAGCGTGATCGTATTGCCCTCCACGCGGATCTCCGCTTCGCCAGTCTCAAGGCCCACCTGCGCGAGCATGGGCTTCGGGATCAGGATCCCGCGGGAATTTCCCAGTTTGCGCACAACGGTTCGCATCTCGTTCTCCGATTCCAAGTGGTCGTTACAACAATGTTGTACCACGGACCTTGCTGCTTGGCCAACTCCGGGGTTCGAGGTCTCTCAAAGTCAATTCACGGGCCGCTAGGCTCTGTGTTCTTAGGTTTTGAATATTTTCCGAAGATAGACCCTCTATTCGTTATGCAGCGCTGCAGGTCTCGGGGACTGCGGCCAGGCGTGCCCAGTTGGGTGGCATGCGGTTGGGCCGGGTCCAGGCGCCTTCGCGGATCTTCTTCACCGCGATGTTCACTGCCAGGGGCAGCTCGAACATGCGGGGCCTATCGGGCCTGGACGTGGCGCGCGAAGTGCGCCTTGTCCGGCCGGACTTGCCGGTGTTGATCGCCTCAGGCTTCATCGACGAGCAGTTGCGCAGCGAGGCGGCTGCGGCGGGCGTTCGCGAACTGGTCTTCAAGGCCAGCGCCGTGGGCGATTTCTGCGCTACGGTGCAGCGCTTCCTCCGGCCCCACGAGCCCGAGCCAAGTCCCCTGGCCGGGTCCCTCTCGCCAGCGCCGACCGGTCATCCCTGATACCCGGGGGTACGCGACGGCAGGCCCGTAAGCCGCAAGCCCCAGGGCCACGACGTCGACGAGCACGAGACCGGTGGCCGCACGGCAACCGCTGCGGTAGGGATCAGATGGGAAATCCAGCGCCCAGTGCGCGGCTTGGGATCGGCGATCTTTGCCGCAGGTGGGGGAGTACCACGAGGAGCGCCGCAAGATCGCATGGCGTATCGATGCCCGGGGATCTCCCGGGCATCGACCGCTTCATCAGCGAAGGATCCGCCAGGGCTTAGAACAGACCGTCGATCTGGCCCTGCTCGTTGATGCGGATCGTGTTGGCCGCCGGCACGCGCGGCAGGCCCGGCATCGTCATGATCTCTCCGCAGATGACCACGATGAACTCCGCACCGGCCGACAGGCGCACGTCGCGGATATTCAGCACGTGGCCCGTCGGCGCGCCCTTCAGCGAAGGATCGGTCGAGAAGCTGTACTGCGTCTTCGCGATGCAGACCGGGTAGTGGCCGAAACCGCCCTCGGTGAAGTCCTTCAGCAGGTCGCGAACCTTCTGGTCGGCCGTGACCTCGCTCGCGCCATAGGTCTGCGTGGCGATGGTACGAACCTTGTCCAGCAGCGACATCTCGTCGTTGTACAGGGGCTTGTAGGCGGCCTTGCCGCTCTCGGCCAGCTTGACCACGGCGTGGGCCAGCTTCTCCGTGCCCTTGCTGCCGTCGGCCCAGTGCGAGCAGAGGATGGCCTCCACGCCGATCTCGGCGCACAGCTTGGCGATCAGCTCATGCTCGGCCGCCGTATCGGCGATGAACTTGTTGATCGCGACCACTGCCGGCACGCCGAACTTGGCGACGTTGCCCACGTGGCGGGCCAGGTTCTCGAAGCCCTTCTTCAGGGCAACCAGGTCTTCCTTACCCAGCTGGTCCTTGGCCACGCCGCCGTGCATCTTGAGCGCCCGCACCGTGGCGACGATGACCGCGGCGTCGGGCTTCAGGCCCGCCTTGCGGCACTTGATGTCGAAGAACTTCTCGGCGCCCAGGTCGGCACCGAAGCCGGCCTCGGTCACCACGTAGTCGCCCAGGCGCAGCGCGGTCTGGGTGGCCATCACGGAGTTGCAACCGTGCGCGATATTGGCGAACGGGCCGCCGTGCACGAAGGCCGGGTTACCTTCCAGCGTCTGCACGAGGTTCGGCATGAGCGCGTCACGCAGCAGTACCGCCATGGCGCCATCGGCATGCAGTTCCCTGGCGCGGATCGGCTTCTTGTCGCGCGTGCGGGCGACGATGATGTTGCCCAGGCGGCGGGTGAGGTCCTCCAGGTCCGTGGCCAGGCAGAAGATCGCCATGACTTCGGAGGCGACGACGATGTCGAAGCCGTCTTCGCGCGGGAACCCGTTGCCCGGGCCGCCCAGCGAGGAGGTGATCTGGCGCAGGGCGCGGTCGTTCATGTCGACGACGCGCTTCCAGCTGACGCGACGCGTGTCGATGCCCAGCTCGTTGCCCCAGTAGATGTGGTTGTCTACCATCGCGGCCAGCAGGTTGTTGGCGGCGGCAATGGCGTGGAAGTCACCCGTGAAGTGCAGGTTGATGTCTTCCATCGGCACGACCTGGGCGTAGCCGCCACCGGCCGCGCCACCCTTCATGCCGAAGCAGGGACCCAGGGACGGCTCGCGCAGGCAGATGACCGCCTTCTTGCCGATGGCGTTCAGGCCATCGCCCAGACCCACGGTCGTGGTGGTCTTGCCTTCGCCTGCCGGAGTCGGCGTGATCGCGGTCACGAGGACCAGCTTGCCGGTCTTGCGACCCTGAAGGGCCTTCACGGCGTCCAGGGACAGCTTGGCCTTGTGCGGGCCGTACTGCAGCAGCTGGTCGCGGGAAATGCCGATCTTGGCGGCAACGTTTTCAATCGGCTGCATCGTCGCCTTACGCGCGATCTCGATATCACTCAACGGCATTGGAAAATCCCTGTTTTGTTGATACTTGGGAGGGGGCGCAATCATGTCCCAAGGCACCCGCTAGCGCCAGTCTTGCAGCCCAGTTCCGGACCCCGATGCCGGGATTCCCCCCGCGGGGCGGGGGGAAGCGGCCAGCCTCAGGCCGAATAGGCCAGTTTCAGGCCCGGGCGCGGCCAGCGCAGGCGGTAGAGCTTGCCGCTGCTGGAGCCGGTCACCCAGACGTCCCGCATGTCCGCGCCCCCGAAACACAGGTTGGTGGTGACGGCGTCGGGCATCGGCAGGTGCGTGTAGCGGCCATTGGGCTCGAACGTGGTGATGCCCCCGTTAAACAGGGTCGCCGCGCAGATCCGGCCACCGGCCTCCACCTTCAGGCTGTCCAGCCACTGGTAGCCTGGCAGGGTCGCGATGACGCGTCCCGGGGGCGCCGGAGAATTGGGCTCCTCCGGCGCCATGACGCCGGGCCGCAGCAGGTCAAACGCATAGAGCCGGCCCATCATGCAGTCGTTCATGTAGACGACGCGCCTATCCGGCGAGAGGCCCACGCCGTTGGGCGAGATTTGTGCGCTGCGCCATCGGATGATCTTCGAGCCGTCGACCCGGGCGTAGTACAGCCCACCCAGGCGCCGGACCTCGCCGTCCGACTGCCCGTAGCAGGTAAACCAGAAGCCGCCCTGCCCGTCGAATACCAGGTCGTTCGGGCTGTTGAGGGGCTTGCCGTCGCAGTGGTCGTAGAGCGTCGTGAACTTGCCCGTGCGCAGGTCCACGCGCTGGATCGAGCCGCCGGTGTACACGGCCGGCGGAGGGCCGGGCATGTTGGCCTCCCCCTCGGCCCAGCCCCAGGCACCGCCGTTGTTGCAGACGTACACCGCCCCATCGGGCCCGACCGCGGCGCCATTGGGCCCGCCGCCGAGCTCGGCAATCACGCTGCGGCGACCCGTCGGAGCGATGCGGCTCAAGGTCCGCGCGCGGATTTCCACCAGCACGACCGAGCCATCGGCCATCGCGATGGGTCCTTCCGGAAACTGCAGCCCCTCGGCCACCAGCTGCGGCCCGGGCGACGCCGCGAGCACGGCGTCGCTCGCCGTGAACAAGGCGGTTGCTGCGGTACCGGCGGCCAGTGCCAGGAAACCGCGGCGGGACGGGCCCACGCCCGCCTCCTGTGCCACCGGCAGGGCGGCTTCCACCTTGTTGCGCGTCATCGATTCCACCCCGTTATTTGCATTTTTCTGTCGCGGCTCGTGCCCGAGCCTATCGCAGCGCCCCTCGCAAATCGAGCGACGCGCTATGATTGGTGCCATCTATTGGTCGACGGACGAGTGCCCATGGGCCGCATATTCGAAGTACGAAAGCATACGATGTTCGCGCGCTGGAATCGCATGGCGAAGCAGTTCGCGCGGATCGGCAAGGACATCACCATAGCGGTGAAGGCCGGCGGCAGCGACCCCGCCAGCAACCCGTCCCTGCGCCGCGTCATCCAGAACGCGCGCTCGATCAACATGCCCAAGGACAAGGTCGAGTCCGCGATCAAGCGCGCCTCGGGCCGCGATGCCGCCGACTACACGGAGATCATCTACGAGGGCTACGCGCCGCATGGCGTTGCAGTCCTGGTGGAGGCTGCCACCGATAATCCGACGCGAACCGTGGCGGGCGTACGCAACATCTTCTCCAAGGGCGGCGGCAATCTCGCCAGCACCGGCAGCGTCAGCTTCCTGTTCAAGAAGATGGGCGTCTTTCGCCTGGCCCCGGAGGGCATCAACCAGGACGACCTGGAGCTGTACCTCATGGACCACGGCCTGGACGAGATGGGCGAGAGCACTGGCGAGAAGGGTGAGCCGCAGATCGTGATCCGCTGCGCGTTCGAGGAGTTTGGCCACCTGCAGAAGGCGCTGGAGGAGCGCGGCATCACGCCGATCTCCGCCGAGCACGAGTATGTTTGCCTCACGCCCACGGAGCTGCCGGAGGAGCAGGCCGCCGAAGTCATGACGCTGCTGGACAAGATGGAGCAGGACGAGGACGTTCAAAAGGTCTACCACACGCTCGCATAACCGTCCCCCACGGGACGTGACGGGCTGTTCAAGACTGGGGGGGGGGGGGGGGGGGGGGGGGTG
>CAIPVV010000041.1 GCA_903868595.1 uncultured Pseudomonadota bacterium | reverse complement strand
GTTCAATGTTCGGCGTGGTAACCAAACCTTAAACCAGAACCCACGATGGCCGCCTCCCGTCGCCTGCGGCGACGTCGGCGCTACCGGTACCGGCTAAATGCCGGATCCGAATAGACAAATCCCTCGTACACCACGAGCGGGGACGTCAGCAGTCAAGGTCGATAAGTCATCAGCGGATGACCTTGCAAATACAAAACCCGCTAGTCGCCAAGCTTCTAAAACGTCACCTTGAGTCTGAAATTCCCGTGTTCTTGGATTCCGTGAAGATCGCCGCTGAGGGGGCGCGTGGATTGACATCATCAAAATCGCTTACTGCAACGGCATTGATTGAAGTCATATCCCTCCTTCCACTTTGACCGCTTCGGCTAGAAAGAAGGAACCTCTACATGAAGGAAGGGACTGGGCAAGACTCGAAATACTTCGAGGCGATTCTTGGCTCGATAATAGATTTCTTGCTCTTGGGAGGCGTGGACGCCGCGACCATCCTATCGTACGTTACAAAGCATCTGGAGCGAAAGGCGATCGCGGCGGCGACGTCTACATCACTAGGTTCTGCGGAGACCCTGTCAGAAGCTGACGCCATAGCAGCCGCAGTCCTCCACAAGTGGTTTAGAGATGCGAGGCTTCTCGATTCGCGTACGCGTCCGAAGCCGCTTTCGTTGTATGGTCGCGCACCCAGTATCGAGTCGCTTGTCCGATCGGAGCGGCCTAAGGGTTCCGCTAAGAGTCTTGTGCGAACGATGAGGGCTCTTGGGTTAGTCGAGGGCGTGTCACGCGGAAAATACGTTCCGAAATCCAGGGTGGCGACGGTCAGCTCTCTTCACCCAATTGTTATAGAGCATGTCGCCAAGTCAGTTGGTAGATATCTGAGAACTGTTAGTCAAAATACTTCTAAAAAGAGCCATAAGACACGGTTAATCGAGAGGTTTGCGGGTGTGCGTGACCTGCCGGAGAAGGACCTTCATGCCTTTTGCGAGTTCTCTCAGAAACATGGAACAGCGTTTCTATCCGGCGTGGACGATTGGCTGGAGACTCGTCGACAAAAATCCAGGTCTGCGGTAAATAGTCCCGGCCTCGCAGCAGGTATACACGTCTTCGCTTACGTCGAAGAGAAGTCGGCAGCGACAGGTTCCGCTAAACCGAGCCGCCGTCCCGCAAGGCCCGCCTAAGTATCTTCCCGACGTTGGTCTTCGGTAATTCTGTTCGGAAATAAATCTTCCGAGGAACCTTGTAGGACGTAAGCGACTGACGCATGAACGCGGTGATCGCCTCGGCGGTCACCGAAGGGTCCTTCTTGACTACGTAGAGGGCAACGATCTCGCCCGAGTGTTCGTCTGGCTCAGCTATGGCCGCGGCTTCAAACACGCCAGGGCAGCGAGCCGCGACCGCCTCGACCTCGTTCGGATAGACCTTGAAGCCGGACACGCTAATCATGTCCTTCTTGCGGTCCTCCAGGAACACGTAGCCGTGCGCATCCATGCGACCGATATCCCCGGTGCGCAGCCAGCCATCCGGGAGCATGACCTTCGCGGTCTCGTCGTCGCGCCGCCAATAGCCACGCATGACCTGCGGGCCGCGCACGCAGATCTCGCCCGATGCCTCGATGCCCAGATCGCTGCCGTCCTCCGACCGGATCGAGATCTCCGTCGAAGGCAAGGGCAGGCCGATGGCACCGGAGAATTCCAGCTTGTGGAGCTTTTCGACGGCAGCGACCGGGGAGGTCTCGGTCAGCCCCCAGCCCTGGGTGAGCGAGCAGCCGGTGAGCTTGAGCCAGCGTTCGGCGACCGCGGCCTGCACGGCCATGCCACCGCCAACCGTCGCGACCAAGTGACTGAAGTCGATCTTCTCAAAGCCGGGTGCGTTCATCAGCGCGTTGAATAGCGTGTTCACGCCGTTGAGCGTGTTCGGGGGGTGGCGGATGAGCTCCTTCACGAACGCCGGGAAGTCACGCGGGTTGGGGATCAGCACGCCGTAGCCACCGACGCTCATGTACAGCAGGCAGTTCGCGGTCAGGGAGAAGATGTGGTACAGCGGCAGCGCGATGATGTAGGTCGCGTTCTCGATACTCACCTGCTCGTGCCAGGCACGGCACTGCAGCACGTTGGCCACGAGGTTGCGGTGGCTGAGCATCGCGCCCTTGGAGATGCCGGTCGTACCCCCGGTGTACTGCAGGAATGCGAGATCCTCTCCCGTGACCGCCACCGCCTGGAGTGGGGGGGCCGCGGTCGCGTCCAGGATGTCGCGGATGCGCACGGCGCCCGGTAGCCGCCAGGCCGGCACCTGCCGGCGCAGGTAGCGGATGACGCCATTGACGAGGGCGCCCTTGGGAAAGCCCAGCAGGTCCCCAACCCCCGTGACGACGACCTTCTTGACCTGGGTGTCTCCCACGACCTTCTGCAGGACGTGGCAGAAGTTCTCCAGGATCACGATGCTGGTGGCGCCGGAGTCGATGAGCTGGTGGCGCAGTTCGTCGGCCGTGTAGAGCGGGTTGGTGTTCACGACCACGAGGCCCGCGCGCAGCGCCCCGAACATGGCGATTGGGTACTGCAGCAGGTTCGGCAGCATGATCGCGATACGATCCCCCTTCACGAAGCCCTGCTGCTGCAGCCACGCGCCAAAGCGCGCCGACAGCCGCTCCAGGTCCGCATAGGTGATCGACTTGCCCATGAGCACGTAGGCATTGCGCCCGGCGTAGCGCGCCATGGCGTCCTCGGCGAGGGCCTTGAGCGAGGGATACTGGTCGGGATTGATCTCCGCGGGCATGCCCGGCGGATAGTCCTTGAGCCAGATCTTGTCCATGCGAGTCCCCCGTTATCGGACGGTTAGCGTGCCAGCAGGGGCTTGAGCGACCGCCAGACACTATCCAACAGCAGCGGCTGCCCCGCGGCGTTGGGATGCAGGCCGTCGGCCTGCATCAGCGAATCCTTGAGCGCGACCCCCTCCATCAGGAAGGGTACCAGCGCGGTCTTGTGGGCCTTGGCCAGTTCCCCGAACAGGTCCCGGAACCCGCTGGTGTAGGCCGGGCCGTAGTTGGGCGGCAGCTGCACGCCCACGAGCAGCACCCGCGCCCGGGCTTTCTGGGCGGCCTGGATCATGGTGGCCAGGTTGCCGCGGGCGGCGGTAAGCGGCAGGCCGCGCAGGCCGTCGTTAGCGCCCAGCTCCAGGATCAGGATCTGCGGGTGATGCTGCGCCAAGGCCCGGGGCAGCCGGTTTGCGCCGCCGCTGGTGGTCTCCCCGCTGACGCTGGCGTTCACCACACGCTGCCCGTACCCTTCGTCGGTCAGTCTCTGCTGCAGGAGGGTGACCCAGCCCTGGTCCGCCTTGAGCCCATAGCCGGCGCTCAGGCTGTCGCCGAAGACGAGGATGGTCCCGGCCGCGCCAGCGGCGCGGGCGCCGGTGCATGCGAACAAGAGCCCAAGGACCAGTACTCCGATGGATCGCAACAGTGTTCTCAAGGCCGCGGATTTGACGCGCAAGGTTAGCAGTCCCGAGGGCACGCTGACCATTGTGGAGTCGGTGCAGCTGGAGATCGCCGCGGGGGAGACTGTGGCGCTGGTCGGTGCCTCCGGCGCAGGCAAGTCCACGCTGCTGGCGCTGCTGGCGGGGCTGGATCGCCCGACGAGCGGGCGCGTCTGGCTCGCCGGGGTCGACATCACGGACCTGACCGAGGACGCACGGGCGCAGCTTCGGGCCGAGCGCGTGGGCTTCGTGTTTCAGGCCTTCCACCTGCTGCCCTCGCTCACTGCGCTGGAGAACGTGATGCTGCCCCTGGAGCTGGCCGGCCGCAGCGATGCGCGCGAGGCGGCGCTCGCGATGCTGAAGCGCGTGGGCCTGGGCAGCCGCTCCGGCCACTACCCGCGGCAGCTCTCGGGCGGCGAGCAGCAGCGTGTGGCGCTGGCGCGGGCGACGGTCATGCGTCCCACGGTGCTGTTTGCCGACGAGCCGACGGGCAACCTGGATACCGCCACCGGCGAGGCCATCTGCCAGCTGCTGTTCGAGTTGAACGCCGAGGCCGGCACGACACTGGTGCTGGTGACGCACGACACGCAGCTTGCGGCGCGCTGCGCGCGCCGGCTTACGATGTCCGCCGGCCGGCTGGTGTAGGCCATGCGCGCGCTCGCACTGGGGCTGCGCATCCTCGCCCGCGAATGGCGCTCCGGCGAGCTGGGCGTGCTGCTGCTGGCGCTGGTGGTGGCCGTCTCGGCGCTGACCGGCGTGGGGCTTTTGGTGGATCGCGTGAACCGCGCGATGCTGCGCGAGGCGAGCGAAGTGCTGGGCGCGGACCTGCGGCTGCAGTCGCCGCGGGAACTGCCCGAGGCCTATCTGGCCGAGGCGCGCTCGCGGGGGCTCGCCACCAGCCGCACCCGCGCGCTGCTGTCGGTCGTGCTGCACGGGGATGCCACGCAGCTGGCGAACCTGTACGCGGTGGCGCCGGGCTATCCGCTGCGCGGCGTCGTGCGCGTGGCCAGCACGCCCTTCGGCGCCCCGCAGGCCACCCGGCAGATCCCGGCGCGCGGCGAGGCCTGGCCGGACTCGCGGCTGCTGGCGGCACTGGGCGCGAACGTCGGGGAGCAGATCAGCATCGGTGCGCAGGTGTTCACGGTGGCGCGCGTGCTCATCTCCCGGCCCGACCAGGGCTCGGGCTTCGTGGACCTCGCGCCCACGCTGCTGCTGAACGAGGCGGACCTGCCGGCCACGCGGCTCATCCAGCCCGGCAGCCGCGTGAGCTACGCCGCGCTGTTCGCGGGCGAGGGCGACCGCAGCGCCGTGTTCTCGCGCTGGCTGGAGGCGCACAAGCTGCCGGGCGAGCGGCTGCGTGACCTGCGGGAGGCCAGCCCCGAGGTCGGCAATGCCAGCACGCGCGCGGCCAAGTTCCTCTCGCTGGCGAGCCTGGCCAGCGTCCTGCTGTGCGCGGTAGCCGTGGCGATGACGGCGCGACGCTACGTGCAGCGGCACCTGGACATCGTGGCGCTGCTGAAGACGCTGGGCGTGACCGAGAACTTCGCGCTCCTCCTGAGCCTCTCGCAGCTGGTGGTGATCGCCTGCATGGCCACCCTGATCGGCTCGGTGCTGGGCTACATGGCGCAGCACTACCTGCTGCGCGCGCTGCAGGGGCTGTTGTCCTCGGACCTGCCGCCGCCGGGCCTGGCGCCGCTGGGCATCGGCTTTGCGACCGCACTGCTGCTGCTGATCGGCTTCGCGCTGCCGCCGATCGTGCAGCTCTCGCAGGTGCCGGCGATCCGCATCCTGCGGCGCGACACGGGTCCGCCGCGCCTGGCGATGATCCTGGCGTTCGGGCCGGCGGTGGCCTCGATCGTGCTGCTGATCCTCTGGGTCACCGGGGAGGCCTGGCTGGCGCTGTGGTTCTCGCTCGCGCTCGCGCTGATCATTGTGCTGCTGGGCGGCGCGGGCTGGCTGCTCGTACGGCTGGCCGGGAGCCTGCGGGGCCGCGTGGGCGTGGCCTGGCGCTATGGGCTGGCGAACCTGGCGCGCCGGCGCATGGAGAGCGTCGTGCAGATCATCGCCTTTGGCCTGGGGCTCACGGCGCTGCTGCTGCTGGCGGTGATCCGCGGGGACCTGATTACCAGCTGGCGCGCGAGCCTGCCGCTCACCGCCCCCAACTACTTCTTCGTGAACATCCCCCCCGAGGATCGCGAGGCGTTCAGCGGCTTCCTCACGGCGCACGGCGGCCAGGTGTCGCGGATGCTGCCGATGATCCGCGCCCGCCTGATCGCGATCAACGGCGAGGCCATCGGCAAGCGCCACTTCGAGGGACCGCGGGGCGAGGGCTTTGCGCAGCGCGAGCAGAACCTGAGCTGGTCGGCCGAACTGGGCGAGGGCAACCAGATCACCGCCGGGCACTGGTTCACGCCGGCGGAGACGGGCAAGCCGCTGGTGTCGGTGGCCACGGACTTCCAGTCCTCGCTCGGCCTGAAGCTGGGCGACAGGCTCCGGTTCGACATCGCCGGGGAAACCTACGAGGTCCGTATCTCCAGTTTCCGCTCGGTGAAATGGGACAGCCTGCAGCCGAACTTCTTCCTGATGTTCCCGCCGGGGCTGCTGGAGGCGACTGCCGGCACCTACATGACCAGCGCGCAGTACAAGCCGACCGAGCCGCGCGCCGTGGCGGACCTGGTACGCCGTTTCCCCAGCGTGTCGGTGTTCGACATGGAGGACCTGCTCGCGCAGGTCCGCTCGATCATCGACAAGGCGGTGCTCGCGGTGCAGAGCGTGTTCGTGTTCACGCTGCTGGCGGGGCTCACGGTGCTGCTCGCGGCCGTGCAGGCCAGCCGCGAGGAGCGGCGCTACGAGAGCGCGATGCTGCGCACGCTGGGTGCGCGCGGCAGCGTCGTGCTGCAGGGCGTGCTGGTGGAGTTCGCGGCGATCGGTCTGCTGTCCGGGCTGCTGGCGGCGTTGATCGCTTCCAGCTGCGGGTTCCTGGTGGCCTCGCGGCTCCTGGACGTGCCCTACACGCCGGATCCGCTGCTGTGGCTCCTGGGCGTGGGCACCGGGGTCACGCTGGTCTGCGTCGCGGGGTACCTTGCGACCCGCAGCGCGATCCGCCAGCCGCCGCTGGGCATCCTGCGCCAGGGCTAGGCAGGCGCCCCGGCGAGCCCCCTAACGCACGACCGTGATCCTGACCCAGCCCTGGGGTTCGGCGTTGCCCCGCCAGTCCAATCCCTCCACCGTGAGCTGATAGTCGCCGGGGCCCAGCGCGGTGGCGTTGAAGGCCAGCCGCAACTGCCCGTTGGAGTCGCGCTGCACATTGCCCAGGACCGCAAAGCGCCCCTGCTCCACCCGGTCGATCAGGATCCGGAAATTCGTGTAGCGCGAGAAGGCGACGTTGATCTTGAGGTCCGCCAGCTCCGCGACGCCGTTGTGGAGCGTGGCCATCGAGCGGCTGGACGGGGCGGTGCGGCTGAGCTCCAGCGTGATCGGCCGCGTCGAGGCCGTTGGCCGCAGCGGTTGCTCGGTCAGCTGCTTCTGCAGCGCGACCCGCTGGCCGAAGGCACGGGCGCGGCTGTCCCAGAGCAGGACGGTCGTGACCGCCAGGGCCAGCGCCAGCAGGCTGACCCCCAGAAACACCAGGGGCCGCTGGTAGAAGCGCACCGGCGCCTCGACCCAGGGCTCGGGCTTGCCGCCCGCCTCCAGCAAGCGCAGCGCCGCGTTCACGCGGTCGGAGAGGCCGATCTCATCCAGCAGCTGCGGATGTCGCTGGCAGAACTGCTCGAAGTCCTGTGCCGCGCGCCGCGGCAGCTTGCCCGCCAGGTAGCGCTCCACGACCTGGTGGCGCGCGATGAACGCCAGGTCCATCTGCGGCCCCGCGGCGGGTTCTTGCGCCGGCGGCGCGGCGGGCGTGTTGGCGTTCATGGGGGCATCACCATTGCGGTATCGTGCATGGCGGAGGCGCCTTGCGTGGGTAGTGGCTCACAGTTCCCACAGTGCCCGCTTGGAGACCATCGCATGTCGAGGAGCGCGGCCGTCATCAAGTCATCCCGGCGGGTGCATTGCAGGATCTTCCTGGCCGCGGCGGCGCTGGCAGCCGGTGCCAAGGCGGCCGCCGACGATACCGCAGTGACGATCTACAGTTCCGCGCGGCAGGCTGGTCTCTCCTGAACGCGAGCGGCGACTGGCAGAAACTGGACTCCCGGCGGATCGCGTTTTCCGTGAACCTGGTCGCGGACGGGCAGGCGATCGTCCGCTACCGTGTCTGCTACAACTGGTAAGTAAGCCTCCCAACCCCCCGAACGGGTGCCGAACCATGATCGATTCGACCAACCGCAAGCTCCGCAAGGCCCAACCTGACGTGCCGGCGGGCAAGATCGCCCACGATGATCGCGGCAACGCCGTCTGGCAGTGGGCACAGGGCGCCGCCCACCCACCGATCGACTCCACCACCCGCATGCTGCGGCAGCTGGATGTGCCGGGCCTGGCACTGGCCAGCGACCCGGCCTCCGGACAGCGCGGCCGGGTGGACCCCAAGGCGCTGAAGGCGCAGCGGCGCGCCACGGGTTTCAACCCCTACGACGGGGGAGTGCAGGGCGGCGCAGGGGCGTCTCCGCCCTCCCTGGCGGCTGCCAAGCTCACCGAGAAGCCCGGCATGCTCGGGCGCCTGCTCGGCAAGGATCGCGACCGCTGATCCGCGCTACAATCCCGCCAAATGGATGGGGGATTGTTCCAGCTATGGCCCACTCAAGGATTGCGGACGACATGGCGATCTTCGCCAAGGTGGTCGAACTCAACGGCTTCACCGCGGCCGCCCGGGTGCTCGAAGTGCCCAAGGTGCGCATCAGCCGCTCCGTCGCCCAGCTGGAACGGGAACTGGGCGTCCGGCTCCTGGAGCGTACCACCCGGCGCATCGCCCTCACGGCCCCCGGCCGCTCGATCCTGGTCCACTGCCAGCGCGTCGCACTGGAGGCCGAATCCGCCCGCGCCGCGCTGCTGCCGGTCGCCGCAGGCGCCACGCTGCGGGTCTCGGTCGACCCGGCCTACGGGCGGCTCCTGGTCGCCCCCCTGGTTCCCCGGTTCCTGGAGCGCTTCCCGCAGATGACCCTGCGGCTGGTGCCGGCCGGGGAGGAGGAGGCGGCGGGCTTTGACGTGCAGGTGCGCAGCGACGCGCGCCTCGCCCCCGGGGAGGTCGCCACGTCCCTGGGGACGCCCCCGATGATCCTGTGCGCGGCCCCGGGGTACCTGGCGGGCAAGTCGCTGCCGCAGCTGCCCAGCGACCTGGCCAGCCACGCCCTGCTCTGGTCCACGGCGGAGACGAGCCCCGCCTTGAAGCTCTGCAAGGATGGCGGCACGGTCGCCATCCCCTGCGCGCCGCGCCTGACCTCCGAGGATCCCGCGGCCCTGCACGCTGCCGTGGCCGCAGGCCTGGGGATCGGGGTGCTGCCGGAGTTCTTGTGCCGCAACGGCCTCGCGATGCGCCGCCTCGTGCGGGTGCTGCCGGACTGGGAGGTCGCCGACCGGGTGGATCTCACGGCCGTGTGCCCCGCCGAGCGGGCCGGTGAGCCGGCCGTGCGGGCGTTCGTGGAGTTCCTGGGCGCGCACATCGTGCCGGTCCTCGCGGGCAGCGCAGCGGCCTAACGCCGCACGCTTTCCGTACAATCTGTCGACTGACCGACCGACCCCGGGGAAACCATGTATCGCGCACCGCTTAGGGACATGCGATTCGTCCTGCACGAACTGCTGGGCGATGAGCGCCTGTCCACGTACTTCAGCGCCGTCGACTATTCCGGCGAGCTGGCCGACAGCATCCTCGATGAGGCCGCCAAGTTCGGCGAGAACGTGCTGGAGCCGATCAACAAGAGCGGGGACCACGAGGGCGCGAAGTGGACGGCCGAGGGCGTCGTGGTCCCCCAGGGCTTCAAGGCAGCCTATGCCAGCTACATCGAGTCCGGCTGGTCGCAGCTGTCGGTCCCGCAGGCCCAGGGCGGGCAGGGCATGCCGCAGCTGGTGAACTCGGCGGTCGAGGAGATCATGTTCGCCTCCAACATGGCCTTCTACCTGGGCACTTCGCTCGCGCGCGGCGCGGTCGAGGCGATCAGCGAGTCGGGCTCCGAGGAGGCCCAGGCGCGCTTCGTGCCGCAGCTGGTCAGCGGCGAGTGGATGGGCACGATGAACCTGACCGAGCCCCAGGCGGGCTCGGACCTGGCGCTGCTGAAGACGCGCGCGGTCCCGGACGGGGAGCAGTACCGGCTCTTCGGCACCAAGATCTTCATCACCTACGGCGACCACGACATGACGGACAACATCGTCCATCTCGTGCTCGCCCGCATCGACGGCGCCCCGGCCGGCACGCGCGGCATCTCGATGTTCCTGGTGCCCAAGTTCCTCATCAACGCCGATGGCTCGCAGGGCGCGCGCAACGACGTGCGCTGCGTGTCCATCGAGCACAAGCTGGGCCTGCATGCCTCGCCCACCTGCGTCATGTCCTTCGGCGAGAAGGAGGGGGCGATCGGCTACCTGCTCGGTGCGCCCAACAGCGGGCTTGCGCACATGTTCATCATGATGAACGCGGCGCGCCTGTCGGTCGGCGTGCAGGGCCTGGCGCAGTCCGAGCGTGCCCTGCAGCAGGCGCTGGACTGGGCGCGCAACCGCCTGCAGGGCAAGCCGCCGGGCGATCTTACGCAGGGTCCGGTCGCGATCATCAACCACCCCGACGTCAAGCGCATGCTGCTGTCGATGAAGGCGCGCGTGGAGGCAATGCGTGCGCTCAGCTACACCGCCGCGCTGGCGCTGGACACGGCGCACCGCGACCAGGACGAGGGCGTGCGCGCCGCGGCCCTGAGCCGTGCGGAAATGCTCATCCCCATCGTCAAGGGCTGGTGCACGGAGACCGCGGTCCAGGTGACCTCCACCGGCATCCAGGTGCACGGCGGCATGGGCTTCATCGAGGAGACGGGCGCCTCGCAGTTCCTGCGTGACGTGCGCGTGGCGTCGATCTACGAAGGCACGACCGCGATCCAGTCCAATGACCTCATCGGCCGCAAGCTGGGACGCGACCGGGGCGCGGCGATGGCCTCCCTGATCAAGGACCTCTTGGCGGACCTGGATGGGCTGCGCGCCAACGACCTGGATACCAAGGCGGTGAAGAACGCGGCGGTCGAGGCACTGATCACGCTGCGGGATTCCACCGAGGCGCTGCTGCGGTTGCAGGCCGATGCACCCCTCCGCGCACTGGCGGTCTCCGTGCCGTATCTGGAGCTCTGCGGGCTGATCATCAGCGCGGCGCTGCTGGCCAAGGGCGCGGGCGTTGCGGCCCAGGCGCTGCAGGCCGGCAGCGAGGAGACGGCGTTCTACAAGGGCAAGCTGCGCACGGCGCGCTTTTATGTGGATCAGGTGCTGCCGGCGGCCTATGGGCTCGCGCGCATCGTGAAGTCCGGGGCGGCCAGCGTGACGGACACGGATGTCGCGCTGATCTAGCCGGACGGCGGCGTTAGGGGCTGTAGCCTACGCGGGCGCGTCCCGCCGAGGGCTGCTGGCACTGCCAGGGCAGCCCGTCCCGGTTCCAAGCAGGCCGCGCGCTATCCAGAGGTGCTGTGTTACTGCGTGAGGAGGCCCGGTTTTATCGCTGGGACCCCATCCAGGTGAGCGCGCCTGCCTCCCATATTTCCATCAATTGATAGGGATTCGACTCGGACGAATTGTCGAAGACAAGACCCAGGTCCGACTGGCTCAACGCCTTGGCAGCGTTTTCCCGCGTGCGTGGGTAGCGCTCGATGAGTTTCTGGTCTGGCACGTCGTGTCCGCCTGCCAGCACACGTTGCATTACTCGCGCCTGAGAGAGCTCGGGGCCGTCGATCACGATAGAGATGAATACGAAGTAGTAACCCCGTTCCTGCGCCGTCTTGAACGCCTTCAGCTTGGCGCCCGAAGGATCTGACAAGACAGTTTCAGTGATAAAGGAGATTCCGCGCGCTAGCAGATCGGCGCGCAGTGCCTCCGCCATGTGCATGGCTTTGTAGGCCTTGGCGGATTCCTCTGTCTCTACTAGGGTCTTGGCAATCTCGTCTGCGTTGATGAAGGGTAAGTCGGTGCGCGCCAGGACGTGACGATAGAACGTGGATTTGCCGGCGCCTTTGCTGCCGCCTAGTACCACCAGCACGGGATCTTGCCGCGCGAGGATCGAGCAAAGTCGATCCGTAAAGTCGGTGCTCACGTGCGCGTGAGGTCTACGGGCTGGAATTCGCGATTCACCAGATGCCCAGGGGTGAGGCTGCCGTCGGGCTCGCGACGCACCAGATAACCCGGATAGGCGGGATGTCGGCCGTAGACGGGAAGGGGTGATCGAAGGAGTTCTGCCCGAACCTGTTCGCCGAATGCAGGTGCCAGGGCCGACTCGATAGCGTCCGCCAGTGCCTGAGCCTTGTGCTGCGGCGAATAGTTTGCAGGTCGAGGCTCCTGAACGCGCAGCTTCAGGGTGGCGGATTGTTGCAGCGTCAGGTTCCCCTCAATCGCGCGTCCTAGCGCTGCCCAATGCTCAACCTGCGCTGCCAGGGATCGGTGCGCTAAGGGGGCGGCCTCACGCGCGGCGTCGATGAGGACATCGGACAGTTTGACGGGCTGGGGCATGTCGCCCTCCCTGTGTTGATGGCGACCTGATGCTACCTAAGGTTGCAGCGTGGATCAAACGGACCCGTCATGACCGCGCGCGTAACGCCTGATAGGCCTCCAGGGCCCGCTGGCGCGACGTCTTGAGGTCGACGATCGGGGGCGGGTAGCTCGAGGAGCCTGCCTCCGGCACCCAGCGCCGGCGGTAGTCGCCGGTCGGGTCGAACTTCTCCGCCTGCGTGTCGGGGTTGAAGATCCGGAAGAACGGCGCCGCGTCGGGCCCGGTTCCCGCGACCCACTGCCAGTTGAGCGCGTTACTGGCCAGGTCCGCATCCACCAGCGTGTCCCAGAACCAGCGCTCCCCGTCCTGCCAGGGCAGCAGCAGGTTCTTCACCAGGAGGGAGGCGGCGATCATGCGCACGCGGTTGTGCATCCAGCCGGTCGCCCAGAGCTCCCGCAGGCCGGCATCCACGATCGCATGGCCCGTCCGGCCCTGCGTCCAGGCCGTGAAGGCCTGCGGGTCCCTGCGCCAGGCGAAGGCCTGGAACTGCGCGTTGCGCGCGCGATCCGGAAGGCTCGGATAGTGATGCAGCACGTGGGCGGCGTACTCGCGCCAGATGAGCTCGGCCAGGTACTTGCCCGACCGCCACTGCTCGGCCGTTTCCCCGTTGCGCTCGCTGGCCTTGCCGATCGCCGTCCACACCTGGCCGGGCGAGAGTTCGCCATGGTGCAGGTAGGGCGACAGGAGTGAGGTGCCGGCCCGGTCCGGGCGGTCGCGGTCCGTGCCGTAGGCCTGGAGCGCGCCGCGCCCGAAGGCGAGCAGTCGCTCCCGTGCCGCGGCTTCGCCCGGTTGCCAGTGCGCGGCCAGTGACGCGTGCCACGGCAGCCGGGGCAACAATTGAAGTTCCTCCCGCTGCAGGGAGTCGGGCCAGGTGGCGGGTGGCGCCAGGGCCTTGGGCGAGGCGGTGGGCGTGGCAACCTTCACCTGGGCAAGGAAGCTGCGCCAGTACGGGGTGAACACCTGGTAGGGGCCGCCCGTCTTGTTCTGCATCGCCCACGGCTCCAGCAGCAACGCGGACTGGAAGCTGTGCGGGGTGATGCCGGCGGCGGGAAGGCTTGCGCGAAGCCGGCCTTCCACGGCGGTTGCCGCCGGCTCGTAGCGGCGGTTCCAGTAGACGGCGTCGCTGCCGGTCTCGCGCGCCAGTGCGGTGAGCGCAGTGTCGGCAGGTCCGCGCCTGAGGATCAGCCGAGATCCCTTCTCGGCCAGGCGGGCAGAGAGTTGCTCGAGGGAGCGATGCAGCCACCAGCGCGACGCGGCCCCCGGTGCCCAGTCGCCTTCCTCCTCCGGGCTCCACAGGTACACCGGCACGATCGCCGCGCCGCTGGCCACCGCGGCGTTCAGCGCCGGGTTGTCCGCCAGCCGCAGGTCCTGCCGGAACCAGAGGATGACGCTGCGCGCACCGCTCACGGGTCGGTGCCCAGGTAGCTGCCGGCGGCGACCGGGGCGTTCAGGGATTCAAAGTACGCGCGGCGCTCCGCTGGCGTGAACTGCGGCCAGTTGAGCTTCTCCGCGCAGACGCTGCGCAGCTGGGTGTCGGTGATGCTGCGCGTGATGGACGCGGTGGCGGGCGGCGATCGCGGGAGCAGCACGCTGCGGCCGTCGTGCAGGAGCTCCGCCACGGTGTCGGCGACGCGTGCATCGCGCGGCAGCTCGCCGTGCAGCGTGTGCGTATACCACGCGTCCTGTCCTGGCAGCGTCGCGCTGTAACGGGTCACCGTGCCATCTCCCTCGCAGTCTGTGAAGTAACGAAATTCCTCGCCCTCGCGCGCGACGTGGCTCACCGTCTCAAAGCCGACGCCCGCGACGCACAGTACCTCGCCGTGCGGCGCTGGGAGTACGAGCCGGCCGATCTGTCCGAGCAGCTCGGTCGGCGGGCGCGGCAGGCTCTGGGGCCACTGCGCCGGGTCCCGCAGGTCGGGCGAGGACATGGTGGGCGGCAGCATCTGGTAGAGGCTGGGGAAGTGGGCGAAGACCGACTGCGTCAGTTCCTCGGTGCTGAGCCGGGGCTCCAGCTGCACGATGCGCCGCACGCTCACGTAGCTGCCGCGCAGCGCTTGCAGCGGCGCGTAGCTGCCGGCGTGGGGCGTGCCCAGCGTCACGATGCGCGCGATGCGGCCGGCCGCCTTGGCCAGGGCGGCGCGCGCCACCAGTCCCCCCAGGCTATGGCCCACGAGCAGGTGGCGTCGCACCGGCTGCGTGTTGAGCCGGGCGGCCAGCAACGCGCCCACCTCCTCCACGCCGCGCCGCCAGTCGTAATCAAACCAGCAGACGGTAAAGCCCGCAGCCTCCAGCCTGAGCTTCAGCGACAGGTAGCTGTAGAACACCGCGCCCAGGCTCACGATGCGATCGTTGCCCAGCGCAAGCTCCCGCAGGCGTCCGCGCTGCACGTCCTGCGGATCCACCCACAGCAGGTCCGCCGGCTCCCCCGGGGCGCGCAGCACGCCCAGCTGCGAGCCCATGATCCCCGGGATCAGGTGCACGCAGCACGCCGGGTCGCGCGGCGCGCGCGCGGCCGCCTGCGCCAGGGGCACGAGCAGCTGGTACTCCGCGTCGCCCAGGTAGGCCTGCACGTCGCGGCGCCGCGCACCGCTGGCCAGGGCCTGCTCCAGCTCCCCCTCGGCCCAGAGCATGCGGTCGTAGGGGGAGATGTCGGCGTCGCGTTCCACGCGCTAGGACTTCCGCTGCTTGTGGATGGCCTCGGTGATCACGGCGCCCACGGCCTCGATCGCCGCCGCGCGCGCACTGGTCTTGCGCCAGACGACGCCGATGTGGCGGACCGGCGCGGGTCGCGCAAACGGCACGATCGCCACGCCCTGCGCCGTGCCGTAGGCACCGCGGCTGGCCAGGTCCGGCAGCAGCGTGATGCCGCCACCGGAGGCCACCATCTGGCGCAGCGTCTCCAGCGAGGTGGCCCGAAAGTCCGCCTTCTCGTGCGCGCCGCTCAGCGAACAGACCGCCAGCGCCTGGTCGCGCAGGCAATGGCCGTCCTCCAGCAGCAGCAGCGTCTCCCCGCCCAGGTCCTCCGCGTGCACGCTCTTGCGCTGGGCCAGCGCGTGGCCCGCTGGCACCGCGAGCACGAAGGGCTCATCGTAGAGCGGCCGCTCCGCGAGGCCCTCGGCCTCCACCGGCAGCGCCAGGATGCCGGCATCGATCTCCCCGGCATGCAGCTTGTCGAGCATCGGCCCGGTCTGGTGTTCGTAGAGCAGCAGGTCCAGCCGCGGCAGCGCCTTGCGGATCTTCGGGGCGATCAGCGGCAACAGGTACGGCCCGATCGTGGGCAGGAGCGCCAGGCGCAGCTTGCCGGCCAGGGGGTCGCGCTGCAGGTGCGCGACGGCGATGATCTCCTCGCTGGCCTCCAGGATCCGCCGCGCCCGCGCGACGACGCTCGCGCCCGCCTCGGTCAGCGCGATGCGCCGCGGCTGGCGCTCCACCAGCTGCACGCCCAGGTACTGCTCGAGTTTCTTGAGCTGCGCGGAGAGCGTGGGCTGGCTGACGAAGCAGCGCGCCGCCGCCTGTCCGAAGTGACGGGTGTCGGCGACGGCGACGAGGTAGCGCAGGTCCTTGAGCTTGAGGTCGGCCACCGAGCGGGTCTCCCAGGGCGATAAGTGCTGTCTATCGATCCTATTAAATCCATCGACTCGAGTCGAGACGTCCCGCGCCTTCTTTTTCGCCTGCAGGCCGATCGAGCGGAACGGCTGGACCTGCAGGCGCCGGCAGGGCGCCTCCTGCGCGGCGGCGCGCGTTACGCGTCCGCGGGCCGGCGCTCCAGGTTCGGCGGGATCAGCTTGTAGACCACGGGCGTCACCAGGCGCGCCAGCAGGGTGGAGGTAATGAGGCCGCCAATGATCGCCCAGGCCATCGGGGAGTACAGCCCCGCGCCCTGCAGCGCAAGCGGCAACAGGCCGCCGATCGCCGTGGCCGAGGTGAGCAGGATCGGCAGGAAGCGGATCTCGCCCGCCCGCTCGATGGCCTCATCCAGCGCCACCCCCTCCTGGCGCAGCTGGTTGGTGAAGTCCACCAGCAGGATCGAGTTCTTGATCTCGATGCCGATGAGCGCCACCAGCCCCACGCTCGCCGTGAAGGAGAGGTCGTTGCCGGTGAGCAGCAGCAGGAGGAGCCCGCCGACCACGCCCAGCGGCACCACGGTCAGCACGATCAGCGTGGAGCGGTAGTTGCCGAACTCCAGCACCAGGATCGCGAAGATCCCGAACAGCGCCACGATGCTGGCAACGCCAATGCCGCCGAAGGCATCCGCGCTCGACTCCGCCTCCCCGCCCACCGCATAGCCATAGCCCCGCGGCCAGGGCATCGCGTCCAGGCGCTTGAGCACCGCCTGGGTGACGGCGCCCGTGTTGTAGCCGTTGAGCACCTGGGCATCGATCACGACGGTGCGCTGGCGGTTGAAGCGCTGGATGCGCACCGGCGCCTTCTCGAAGGTCAGCGTCGCCAGCTGCGAGAGGGGCAGCGAGCCGCCGGCCACCGTGGGCACGCGGATCTCGGAGAGGCTGGCCAGGTCCGCGCGGGGCCCGAGCGCGGTGCGCACGGTGATCGCGTACTGCTCGCCGTCCGCGTCCTTGTAGCTGCCCGCCGGCAAGCCGCTGACCGAGAGGCGTACCGCGCGGTCGAACTCCACCGACGGCACGCCCAGGAGCGCGGCCTTCTGCGGATCCGGCTGCAGGCGCAGGTTGGTGCGCGAGACGCGCAGCGGGTTGGTGACGTCGCGCGTGCCGGGGACGGCCTCCAGCAGCGCCTGGACGCGTGCGCCCAGGTCCCGCAGTTCCTCCAGGCCCGGGCCCAGCACGCGGATGGAGATCGGCGCGGACACCGGCGTGCCCTGCACGAACTCGCGCACGGCGATGCGCGCCCCGGCGTAGCGCTGCAGCTCCCCGCGCAGCTGCTCCAGCAGCCGCGGCGTCGCGCGGGTGTCGTAGTGCTTGAGCTGCACGAAGAGCTCGGCGAAGTTCGCCGCGTCGTTGCGGACGATGTGGTTGTAGTAGACCTGCGGGTTGCCGTGCCCGATGTTGGAGAAGTAGGCCCGCACTTCCGCGTGGCGCCTCAGGTCCGCCTCGACGAAATCCAGGGCCGCCTGGGTGGCGGCGAAGCTGGAGCCGTTGGGTGTATCGACGGTGATCAGGAACTGCGGCGTGTCGGCCTTGGGGAAGAGGCTGCTGCCCATGAACGTAAAGAGCGCCAGGGACGCCAGCAGCGCGCCGCCCAGCGCCGCCACGACCGTGGCGCGGGGGCGCGCCAGGCAGTAGCGCAGGGCCGGGCGGTAGTAGCGGTGGATGGCCCCCATGAGGCGCGTGAGGAGCCGGTTCTCGTGGGCCTCGCCCTCGCCCAGCAGGCGGCTGGCCATGAAGGGGATGAAGAACAGCGCGACGAACAGCGAGCCCAGGATCGTGGCCATGATCGTCACGGGCAGCACGCGGATGAACTTGCCGGGGGTCCCGGGGAGCACCGCCAGCGGCAGGAACGCGAACACCAGGGTCGCCGTGCAGCCGACGATCGCCTCGAAGATCTGCCGCGTGCCGGCCACGGCCGCCGCGCTGCGCGAGTAGCCCAGGCGCAGGTGGCGGGAGATGTTCTCCACGACCACGATCGAGTCATCCACCAGGAGGCCCAGCGAGAGCACGAAGCCCGCGATCGTGATCTGGTTGAGCGAGTAGTCCAGGAAATACAGCGTCGCCAGGCCGATGGCCAGCGACAGGGGCACCGAGAGCATCACGATCCCTGCGGCGCGCAGGCCCAGCGGCAGCAGCGTGAGCAGCACCAGGGCGATGGCGATGCCAAAGTCCGTGTAGAGGCGCTTCAGGCGCGCCTCCACGTTCTCGCTCTGCGCAAAGCCGCGCGCCAGCGTGATGCGCTGGGGCAGGCCCTGGGCGTAGCGGGTGAGGGCGGCCTCGATGCGGGTCTGCACCGCGAGGAGGTTGTAGCCGTCCTTCTGGTTGGCCGTGACGAACACGGCCCGCTCGCCGTTGTAGCGGCCGACGTAGGTCAGGGGCTGGTCGGCCCAGGAGACGCTGGCGATGTCCCGGATGCGCAGGACCGCGCCGGCCGCCTGCTTCACCACCGTGTCGCGCACCTGGTCCAGCGAGTGCAGGCTGCCCGTGGACTTTAAGCTGAAGCTGCGGCTGTCCAGGTCGATGATGCCGGCAGGGATGTTGGCGTTCTCGCTCTGCAGCGCCTGCACGACCATCGCGGCGCTGACCCCGCTGCCGGCCATGCGCGGCAGGTCCAGCTGCACGCGCAGCTCGCGCTGCGGATACGCCCAGCTCTCCGCGGTGCGCACGCCGTCCACCGTCTTCAGCAGGTCCTTGAGGTCCCGGGCCGCATCCTGCAGCGCCGGGTAGGGCGCCTCCTTCGACACCAGCGCGACCTGCACGATGTTCACCAGCGCCGGATCCATGCGTCGCAGCTCGACGCGGGCGATCTCCGGCGGCAGCTGGCCGCGCAGGGCGTTGACTTCGCGCGTGACCTCGTCGAACTTCTTGTCGGCGTCGGCGGAGGCCAGGAACTCCACACCGATGGCGGCCACGCCATCGGTGATCGTGGTCTCCATCTTCTTCACGTCCTCAAGCTCGGCGATCTTGTCCTCGATCGGCTTGACGAACAGGCGCTCCAGGTCCACCGGGTCGGCGCCCGGGTCAACGCCGGTGATAAACAGCGCCGGGAACTTGATGTGCGGGTCTTCCTCCCGCGGCATGCTCAGGAACGCATAGACCCCGACGGCCGCGATGCACAGGAACGCGACCAGCGTGAACTGGTGGCGGCGGATCGGGAATTGCAGGAGCTTCACGGCGTCCGGATCGCTTCGCCGTCATCCAGGTACGGCGCGCCGGCGACCACCAGCTGCTCGCCGGCCCGCAGCCCGGAGCGCAGCGCGACGCCGTCCGCGGAGATGAACGCGACCTGCACTTCCCGCCGCCGCGCGATCCCCTGCTCGACGACGAACACCTGGGCCTTGCCGCCGTCGGCATCCAGCACCGCGCCGACGGGGATGTACACCAGCCGGCGCGTGGACTCGTGGCTGGGATGCAGCGACAGCCGCGCCACCATCCCGGTGACCAGCTGCGGCTGGCCCGGTGCCAGGCGCGCCTCGACCGGGAAGAGTCCGGTGCGCTCATCGGCCGCTGCCGCGATCTCCGAGACCTGCGCCGTGAAGGCCGTTCCCGGGAACGCATCGACCCGCACGTCCACCGCATCGCCGCGCGAGAGCGTCACGACGTCGCGGTCCGACACGCCTGCGCGCACCACGTAGCCCCGCTCCGGCGTACCCAGCACGAGCACCGGCTGTCCGGCCGGGACCAGCTCGCGCGGCTCCGCCAGGCGGCGCAGGATCACGCCGTCGCGCGGCGCGGTGATGCGGGCATAGCCGTGGTTGTACTGGGCGGCATCGAGCTGCGCCTGGGCCACGCGGGCCTGCGTGCGCAGGTTCTGAAGCATCTCCAGCGTGATCACCTCGTCGGCCTTCAGGCGCTCGCCGCGCGCGAGGTCGCGCGCGGCCTTCTCGGCCAGTTCGCGGGCCTGCGCGAGCTGCGCATCGATCTCCGCCGGCTCGATCTGCGCCAGCACCTGGCCCCGCTTCACCGCCTCGCCGGCGTTCACGCTGAGCTGCCCGATGACGCCGCTGACCTTGAAGGAGAGCCGCAGCTCGTCCTTGGCCATCACGATGCCGTTGGTGGCCAGCGCCGGCTGCGCGGGCCCCTCGAAGGCGACGGCCAGCTTCACGAACGTGGGCGTCTTGGTGGCCTGCGGCGGCGCCTTGCTGCAGGCGGCGAGGCAGGCGGCGAGTGCCAGCGTCAGCAGCCCGCTGCGGGTCGGGGCGTGGGTCATGGCGTCATCCCTTGCGAGGCGGTACCCGGGGCGGGCAGGTTGCCCGTGCCGGTCGCGTAATCCAGCTCCGCGCGCCGCGCATAGAGCTCATAGCGCGTGGCGTTCAGGTTCAGTTGCGCACTGGTGAGCGTGTTGCGCGCGTCCAGGAACTCCAGCTGGCTGATCGCGCCCTCGTCGCGCTTGCGGGCGGCGATGCGCAGTGTCTCGGCGGCGGCGCTCTCGCGCGCCTGCGCGGTGGCCAGCAGCGCGCCGGCGCTCTGCAGGCGATCGGCGGCCTGTTCCACTTCCAGGCTCACGCGCTGCGCCAGGTCCTGGCGCTTGACGGTGAGCTCGCGCGCCGCGATGCGGGCCTGCGCGGCCGCCGCGCGGTTGGCGCCGCCATCGAAGAACTTCCAGGTCAGTACCAGCGAGGCGGCGATGTAGTTGTAGCCGCTGCCCAGGCGGTACTGCTCGCCCTGCGTGCCCGCGTCGACGCCGAGGGCGAGCTGCGGCTTCAGCGCCGCGCGCGCGAGGCGGACCTGCGCTTCGGTCGCGCGGCCCAGCGCATCCAGCTGGGCGAGCTCCGCGCGTTCGATGAGCGCGGCGGCGCGAGCCGTCGCGGCCTCCGGGGTCGCGAGCGCCGGCGGGCTTGCCGCCTCGCCGCCGCCGGCCTCCTCCAGGCTCGTCTCCAGGGGGCGATTCAGCAGGAAGTTCACGTAGCGCAGCGCCTGGCGCGTGGCGTCCTCGGTCTCCCGCAGCTGCTGCACGGCGGCGAGGTCCTCCGCACGGGCCCGCAGGACCTGGTCCTGGGTGATGCGGCCATTGGCATACAGCGACTCGGTGACGCGGCGGTTCTCAACGAGCGTCGCGTCCGCCACGCGCACGATGGCCGCGCCGCGCAGCGACTTCAGGTACCCCGCATAGGCCACGATGACATCGCGCCGCAGCTGCCGCGCCAGCGCCAGGCGTGCGAACTGCTGGCTGCTCAGGTACTCGCGCTGCGCGGTGACGGCGGCGGGTAGGGCCGGTTGGTAGAGCGGCTGGCGAAGACTCACGTGGGAGTCCTGCTCGCGCGGGCGCTGGAACTCGAAGGCCTGGTCGGCGAGCGTACCGAAGCGTGGCGGCTGCCCCTGCGCGAGGAGCAGCTGGTTCAGGGTCTGGTAGGCGGGGTTCAGCAGCTGGCCGATCGGAAAGTCGATCTGGCGGCCGCCCTGGGCCACGGTATAGCGGGCGTTGAGCGAGAGTTCCGGGAAGAAGCGCGCGCGGGCCGCCGCAAGTGCCAGGCTCGCGTTCTGCAGCTCCAGGTCCTGCCCCTGAAGCGCGAGGTTCGAGGCCAGCGCGAGGGCAACGTAGCGCTCGGCCGCGGCATCAAAGCGCGGTAGCTCCGCCGGCAGGTCCCGTGCAACCTGCGCCTGCAGGGGCCCTGCGAGCAGGGTGGCCACGAGCAGCAGGCCAAGCGGGCGCAGGCTCATGTGGCCGGCCGCAGCGAGTGCAGGGCCAGTTCGCGGGCCTGCTCGAAGAGCTGCTCTGGGGTGACGCCGCGCTGCGCGAGGATCTCCCCCTTGGTCGCGACCAGCTGGATCACGCCGTGCATGAAGCCCCACAGCACGATGGCCACGGCATCCGCATTGCCCAGCTCGCCGCGGATCGAGCCATCCTCGATGCCCGCGCGGATCGCATCGGTCATCACCTGGTGGACGCGGTCGCCACCGGCCAGGCAGTTGCCGAGGTTGCCGCCGTCCGGCGCGAGGCTGCCCGCGCTACGGCTGCCGGCCTCAAAGCGCGCCAGCGTCTCGAAGTACACCGGCTGCTCCAGCGCAAAGGCGATGTAGGCCCGGCCCATCGCGGCGAGCTGGTCGCGGCCGGTGGCCTCCTTGGCCGTTTCCTCGACGAAGCGCTGGAGCAGCCGCTCGATCGCGCGCTCGCACAGCCCCAGCTGCAGGTCGACCTTGTCCTTGAAGTACACGTAGAGGAGCGCGCGGGAGAGGCGGGCCTGGCGCGCCACCAGGTCCATCGTGAGGGCGTCGATGCCTTGTTCGGCGCAGACGAGCGCCGCGGCGTCGAGGATGTCCTCGCGGCGGCGTTCCTTCTCTTCGCGTCGGCGGTCGGCCAGTTCGTTCATGGCGAACAGCCTGATCAGTCATTGACAGGTTGTCAATGACTGACTGATTGCCAATAGGTATCAGAATACGGGTTTAAACGCGCCCGCGGCATCCCATTGTTTCACCGTGGACGCCAATCCATCGCGCACGGCCTCCGCCGCACTCGGGCCCGGCTTGCCGGGGCCCGCCGGGCTCCCCAGGCAGATGAAGCCGATCAGGTGGTCCGTGGTGGTGAGCCCGAGGCTCGCCTTGAACCCGGCGTCGAACACGCCGGGGCCGGAGAACAAGAAGCCCGCATAGCCCAGGGCGTGGGCCGCGCTCAGCACCAACTGCGTGGCGCCGGCGGCCGCGAAGGTCTGCTCGATCGGGGCCACCTTGTGGGCCGTGTCGATCTTCGCGGCGGCGACGAGGAGCAGCGGGGCCCGTGCGGTCAGGCGGTACTTCTCGCGGTTGGCGTCGTAGCGCGAGGGGTCGCCCTGCACGCGCGTCGCGGCCGCGGCGAGCCGGTCATAGAAGGCCTCGTAGTCCGCCGGGCGGACCACGAAGAATCGCCACGGCCGGAGGCGCCCATGGTCTGCGGCGCGCTGCGCAGCGCCCAGGATTTGCGCCAGCTCCGCCTCGCTCGGCGCGGGAGCTGCCAGGAACGCGCCGGCCAGGGAGCTTCGCGAGAGCAGGTTGTCGATGACGCGGGTGTCGGGGGACATGGGGTGCCTGGTGCCTCAATGCGAGCGGTGGAGGACGGGGATTGTAGTGTCCGGCGGGCCTCGCGTGGGGTGGTGGGAGCCGGCGAACGCCGTTGGGCAGGCCAGCAGGGTCTGCCGTGCCTGCGGCCGGGCGAGGACGTTAGCGGCGGAGGCGTTCTTCGTAGAGCGCGGCAAAACCCCAGGCGGCTCGCGGCCGGTTCGCGAGCCAGTCCTCCGCCGCGCCCGGGTCGGCGCCAGCGGTGATGTACTTCGCGCAGGCGAACGGCAGGCCCTCGAGCCGGCACACCTTGGCCCTTGCATAGGCCTCCCTGTCCACCACGTCGCAGGCGAGCGCCACGGGCCCGGTCTCGAAGCGGTCGCCCGTGCCGCACAGTCCCGCCGCCAGCTGCGTGAAGACCGGCGGGAAGCCAAGCGGATCGCCCTGCTCAGCTTACGGCGTATGCCCGTGCGGGAAGCCCAGCGGCGAGACATCCCTGTCCGGCTGCACGAAGCGGTGGCCGCCCACCAGTACCCCGGTCCGGAAGCGCCGGCTGCCGGCCGTTCCGAAGTTCACGACCCGCGAGGGCGGCTCGCCGGTAAGGCGCCGCTCGGCCACTCGACGCGCCAGCGCCAGGGCCGCGTTGACCTTGCCCAGCCCGGTGACCAGCGCGTCAACGCCTGCGCCGGTGAGCACGCCCTGATCTTCGATGTGAAGCGCCATCGCAACAAACAAGCCAGGTGCCGGCATCACGAGCGCCTCCGGACAGCGGACGCGTCAGGCGTTCCGCGGGCAGCAGCGTTGCCAGTCGGGGTGTTGCCGCCAAACCGGCCTGGAAAACGCGCCACACAACGCCGTGGCATCCACGGCTGCCTGAGCCGCCACCCCCGCTGCATATCGAAGCGCTGATCCCCTAAAACGCGGCAGGGTGGGGCGTCGCTATCGAGCGGTGCCGGCCCGCCGGCCCTTAGCGCACCGCCCCGAAAGTAGTCGCATCGCGGCGGCGTCGATGGCAAGGTTGCTCGCCAGTGCGGCCGGCGGCGGGGCCGGCACGCAGAAGAAAAACAAGACGGCTGCGGAGGGGACCATGAAGACGAACGCATTCGGGATGGCGGTTGTGTGTCTGGGCAGTGCCCTGCTGCTCGTCGCGCCGGGACGCGTCCCGGCACAGGGAGCCCCGCCGGCCGCCTCGGGACCCGGCATCCAGGCGCCACGCGATGCCCGCTATGCGACGTACCTGGCGAGCCATTGCAAGACGCCGCCGCCGCCGGCCCCCGCCTTCCCGGTACGCGTGCCCGCGACGGCGCCGCCCGCGCACCGCGAGTACCAGGTCAGTGCCATCCCGGGCGTGATCGCCGCAGGCGCCACCTGGAAGACGCTCTGGACGGGTACCGGCAACAACGCCGACGGTCCGATCGCAACGCCCGACGGCGGCGTGCTGTTCGCGCAGAACAGCGACAGCAAGGTCCTGAAGATCGATGCGCAGGGCGCCGTGTCCTACCCGTATGCCGACACCAACACGGGTGGCGCACTCTCGCGCAGCAAGCAGGGTGCGCTGTTCATCGTGCAGCGGGGACTGCCCCAGGAGATCTGGCAGCTGGAGCCGAAGCGCCAGCGCCTCGCGAACCAGTACCACGGCGAGCCGCTGGACTGCACGGGCGGACTGCTCAATGACCTTGCCGCCGACAGCCACGGCGGCGTGTACTTCACGATGGGCGGGCTCTACCACGCCGACGCCAAGGGCGTCGTCACGCAGTACGGCACCGTCACCGGCACCAACGGCATCATCTTGAGCCGCGACGAGAAGACGCTGTACGTCACCGGCCGGCTGGCGAGCACGCCACCGGAACCCGTGGTCCCCGGCCGCAGGCCCGGCGGACTGGTCGCGTTCGAGGTGCAGCCCGACGGCTCGCTGACCCACGAGCGGCAGTTCGCGCTGGTGGGCGACGACGGCAGCACGATTGATTCCGAAGGCCGTCTCTACACCACCGGTGGTGGCGGCGTGCAGGTCGTGGACCCGAACGGACAATGGCTGGGGGAGATCCCCTCGCCGCTGCCGCTGATCACGGTGCTGTTCGGCGGCAAGGACAAGAAGACCCTGTACGGCGTGGCCAATACCCAGCAGTTCGTGGAGATCTTCACGCTTCCGATGCTCGCGCAGGGCTACCAGGGCCGGGCCAAGTAGGGCAGTCCGCACCGTTCACCCGGGGGCGTCGCTGGCGCGACGGCCCCCGGCGCGTCGGCGTCTAGTCGCGGAAGTTCTCGAACTGCAGCGGCACGCCCACGTCGGTCTTGCGAAACAGCGCGATCGCCTCCTGCAGGTCGTCGCGCTTCTTGCCCGTGACACGCACCTTGTCGCCCTGGATCTGCGCCTGCACCTTCAGCCCGCTCTCTTTCACCGCCTTGGTGAGCTTCTTGGCGCTCTCCTGGTCGATGCCGTGCTTGAGCACGACCTTCTGGCGCGCCTCGGCGATGTTGGTCTCGGCGTCCTTCACGTCCAGGCAGCTGGGATCGATGCCGCGCTTGGACATGCGGATGCGCAGCATGTCCAGCATCTGCTTGAGCTGGAACTCGACCTCGCCGCGCATCAGCACCGCGAACTCATCCTTCGGGTCGCGCGTGAACTCGCAGATCGTGCCCTTGAAGTCAAAGCGCTGCGCGAGCTCCCGGTTGGCCTGGTCGATCGCGTTGGTGATTTCGTGGCCGTCGAGCTCGGAGACAACATCAAAGGAAGGCATCGCTGATCCTCATCTGGGCGTTGGGGTGCGGGCGGCGGGCCGTGGGGCCCGGCCGATGCGGTAGGGGGGGGATTTTCGCAGGCTTGGCCTCACGCCGTCTTGCCTACCTGAATGCGCGCGGTGACCTCGATCTCGATGCGCAGGCGCGGATCGGCAAGACCCGCCACCACCCGCATCGTGGCCGCCGGCCGGATCTCCCTGAAGGCGGCTGGCAGCAGCGGCCAGCAGGCCTTGAAGTCCTCGGCCGAGAGCAGGTAGCAGGTCACCCGCACCACGTCGTCCAGCCGGGCATCGCAGTGCGTCAGGGCGACCTCGATGTTGTGCAGGGTCTGGGCGGCCTGTTCGCGGACATCGGGGCTGAGGGTCTGGGACGCAGAGTCGAACCCGGTGGTCCCGGAGACGAACACCCAGTCGTCGTCCACCACGGCCCGGGAATAGCCGATTTGCGCCTCCAACAGCGACCCGGATGAGATGAGTTTGCGCAGGGTGTCCCCCGGGTTAGCCTGGCCGACCCGTGCTCTTGACTGGGCCTTGCGGCCCTCGCCATACTCGGCCCAATGAACGCCAAATTCACCTCCCTTCGCTGGTGGTGGCCGCGCTCCTGACGGAGTGGGGTGGCTGGGCGCTATCGCTTATAAATCAATAAGCTTAAGTCTCTAGAACCAGAACCCATCTCCGGCGCAAACCGGGATGGGTTTTTTTATTGTCCGAGGAACACGTTCTGAAGCCTCCTTTCGACATCGCTGGCGACCTGGATACGCCGGTTTCGGCCTTCGCGAAACTGGCGGCCTTCCATCCGCGCTTTCTCCTGGAGAGCGTGGAGGGCGGGGAGCGGCTGGCCCGCTACTCCTTCATCGGCTTTGGCGAGGGGCTGGAGGTACGCCTCACGGGCGAGGGCCTGACCATCGGCGCCGAGCAGCACCCGGTCCCGGAGGGCCGCGAGGCGCTGCTCGCGCTGCTGCGCCGGGCGCTCTCCCTGGCACCCCGGCCGCTGCCGGAGGTCCCCGGCGTGCCGCTGGCCGGGGGGCTGGTGGGCTACACCTCCTACGAGATCGTGCGCTTCTTCGAGCGCATCCCGATGCGCCACGCGCCGGCCTCAACGCCGATCCTGCACTACGTCGCGCCCCGCTCGCTGCTGGTCTTCGACCACCTGACGCGCGGCATCGCGCTGCTGCACGCCGGCAGCGAGGCCGAGCGGCAGGCGCTGCGCACCCAGGTGATTCAGGCGCTGCGCGGCCCGCTGCCGGTGGCGGCGCAGAACGGCCGCTTCGGCGAGCCGCAGATGTCGCTCTCGCGCGAGGCCTATGTCCAGGGCGTCAAGCGCGCCCAGGAGTACATCGCCTCAGGCGACGTCTACCAGCTGGTGCTCTCCTCGCGCTTCACCGGCGAGCATGACCTGGATCCGTTCCAGGTCTATCGGGCGCTGCGCCTGATCAACCCCTCGCCGTACATGTACTACGTGAAACTGGGCGGCATCGAGGTCGTGGGCTCCTCCCCGGAGGCGCTGGTGAGGCTGCACGGAGGCCAGGCGGAGCTGCGGCCGATCGCCGGCACCCTGCCGCGGGCGGCCGACGCCGAGGCGGACCTGGCCAACGAGCGGCGCCTGCTCGCCGACCCCAAGGAGAACGCCGAGCACGTGATGCTGGTGGACCTGGCGCGCAACGACCTGGGGCGCGTGGCCCAGGCCGGCAGCGTACACGTCAAGCCCTACCGTGCGATCGAGCGCTACAGCCACGTGATGCACATCGTCAGCGGCGTGCACGGGCAGCTGGCGCCGGGCAAGGATGCCTTTGACCTCTTCGCCGCGACCTTCCCGGCCGGCACGCTGGTCGGCGCCCCCAAGGTGCGGGCGATGCAGATCATCGAGGAGCTGGAGCCGGTGGCGCGCGGCCTGTACGGCGGCACGATCGGCTACTTCGGTGCGCAGGGCGACATGGACCAGGCGATTACGATCCGCACGCTGGTTTTCGAGGGCGGCCGCTACAGCTACCAGGCGGGCGCCGGCATTGTCTCGGAGAGCCGTCCCGAGAGTGAACACGATGAGGTGTTTGCCAAGAGTGCTGCCCTGCGCAGTGCGCTGGCACTCGCCCAGGAGGGCCTGTGAACAAGGCCACGCAGCCGCGGCTGCTGCTGATCGACAACTATGACTCCTTCACCTACAACCTGGTGCAGGCCTTCCTGATCCTGGGCGCGGCGGTGGAGGTGATCCGCAACGACGAGATCACCGTGGCGGAGGCGCTCCAGCGCGAGCTCACGCACCTGTGCATCTCGCCCGGCCCGGGCACGCCGCGCGACGCCGGCGTCTCGATGGCGATGATCCGTGCCTTTGCCGGCCGCCTGCCGATCCTCGGCGTGTGCCTGGGGCACCAGTCGATCGTGGAGGCCTTCGGCGGCGAGGTCGTGCGCGCGCCGCGCCTGATGCATGGCAAGACCTCGCTGGTGAACCACGACGGCCGCACGCTGTTCGAGGGCCTGCCGCAGCCCTGCGAGGTGGGCCGTTACCACTCGCTGATCGCCGCGCCCGAGAAGGTGCCGGCGGAGCTGCAGGTCTGCGCGACCACGGCCGAAGGGGAGATCATGGCGGTGCGGCACCGCCAGTACGTCATCGAGGGCGTGCAGTTCCATCCCGAGAGCGTGCTCACCCCGCAGGGGCCGCAGCTCCTGGGCAACTTCCTGAAGCTCACCGGCGGCCTGCGGTGACGCGGCTGCGCGACACGCTGGATGCGCTGCTGGATCGCCAGGACCTCACGGCCGAGGCCGCCAGCGCCCTGCTGGTCGCGCTGACTGGCCCCGAGGTGCCGCCGGCGCAGGCCGGCGCGGTGCTGGCGGGCCTGCGCTGCAAGGGCGTCACGGCCGAGGAGCTGCGGGGCCTGGCGCTCGGCATGCGGAGCCTCGCGCGCCGCCCCGTGATCCCGGAGGCCGCCGGCGCCGTGGACATCGTGGGCACGGGCGGGGACCGCTCCGGCAGCTACAACCTCTCCACGGGGGCCGCGCTGCTGGCCGCGGCCGCAGGCCTTACCGTGGTCAAGCACGGCAACCGCTCGGTCTCCAGCCGCGCCGGCAGCGCCGATGTGCTGGAGGCCCTGGGCCTGGCGCTGCCGCTGGAGGAAGTGCGCGCCGCCGAGTGCCTCGCGCAGACCGGCTTTACGTTCCTGTTCGCGCCGCACTACCACCCGGCGATGAAGGCCATCGCCCCGGTGCGCGCGGCGATGGGCGTGCGCACGGTGTTCAACATCCTGGGGCCGCTCACCAACCCCGCCGAGCCCGGCTTCCACGTGATCGGCGCGTACAGCGAGGCGGTCGCGCGGCTGATGGCCCAGGCGCTGGCCGGGATGCCGATCCGGCGCGCCTTCGTCGTGCACGGGGCGGGCGGCTGGGATGAGCCGACCCCGCTGGGCAACTTCCTGCTGCTGGACGTTCAGGACGGCCAGGTTCGCGAGTCCGAGCGCGGACCGGCCGACTACGGCCTGCCGCGCTGCACGGAGGCGGCGCTGCGGGGCGGGGATGCCGCCTACAACGCGGCCGCGATGCATCGCGTGCTGCGCGGCGGCGAGCATGGCGGGCATCGCGATGCGCTGGTGCTGGGCGCGGCGCTGGCGCTGCAAGTCACCGGCGCCGCGGCGGATCCGCGCGCGGCGGCCAATCGCGCTGCCGAGGCGATCGACAGCGGTGCGGCAGGCCGCCTGCTCGACAGGCTGGCTGCCTTCTCGGCGGCAACGCAGGTTGCGCTATGAGCGAGGATTTTCTGGAATCGATGGCCCGCGCCAGTCACGCGCGAGTTCAGGCGGCCCGCGCGCTGGAGAGCGAGGCGGATATCTTCCGCCGCGCCTTGGAGACTCCCGAGCCACCGCGCCTGAAACTCTCGCCCGAGCGCTGGGACCTGATCGCCGAGGTCAAGCTGCGATCACCGGCTGCCGGTGCGCTCAAGGGCGGCGATGAGAACGTCGCCGCGCGCGTAGGCGACTACGCAGAGGCTGGTGCCGCCGCCGTCTCGGTGCTTACCGAACCGTCGCGCTTTGATGGCTCGCTGGAGCACTTGAGGCTCGCCGCGCAGGCGCTCAAGGCCCGCGGCGGTGTGCCGGCGATGCGCAAGGACTTCCTCGTGGATCCCTACCAGGTCGCCGAGGCGCGGCTCGCCGGTGCCGGCGGGATCCTCATCATCCTGCGCATGCTCCAGCGCGGGCAGACCGATGCGCTGCTGGAGGCCGCGGCGCGCCTGAAGCTCTTCGTGCTGGCCGAGACCTTCGATGAGCGCGACATCCAGGTGGCGCATGACATCGTGACCTCGCCGATCGCGCGGGACCTGGACCTGCTGGTCGGGGTCAACAGCCGCGACCTGGTGACGCTCCAGGTCGTGCCGGGGCGCCTGGAGCTGCTGGTCGACGGCCTGCCGAGCAGCGTGCCGCGCGTGGCCGAGAGCGGCGTTGCCGATGGCGCGGATGCGGCACGGCTCGCCGGCGCGGGCTACGACCTTGCGCTGGTGGGCAGCGCGCTCATGACGGCCAGCGACCCGCCGGCGCTGCTGGAGCAGATGCTGCGCGCGGGCCGCCAGGCACGCTGACGGTGGCCGGATTCATCAAGATCTGCGGCATGACGGAGGCGCGCGCGGTGGCCGCGGCGCTGGAGGCGGGGGCCGATGCGATCGGCTTCGTCTTTGCGAGTTCGGTGCGGCAGGTGGACCCGGTGCAGGCGGCACGCCTCGCCCAGCCTGCCCGCGGCCGGGTGCCCTGCGTCGCGGTGACGCTGCATCCATCGCCGGCGCTGATCGTAGAGATCCTGCGGGAGTTTCAGCCGGACGTGCTGCAGACGGACGTGGAGGACCTGGCGGGGCTTGCGCTGCCCGCGGGGCTCGTGACGCTGCCGGTGTGCCGCGATGCGGCCCGCGCCGCCAAGGCCTCGGGACGGATCCTGTTCGAGGGGCCGCGCAGCGGCACGGGGCAGGTGGCCGACTGGAGCGCCGCGCGGCAGCTGGCCGCGCAGCGCGAGCTCATCCTGGCCGGGGGCCTGGCGCCCGAGAATGTGGAGGAGGCGATCGCCCAGGTGCGACCCTTCGGAGTTGACGTATCAAGCGGTGTCGAGGAACGTCCCGGCAGGAAAGATCCTGCGCGGATGGCGGACTTCGTCGCGCGCGCCCGGGCGGCATTCGCCCGGCTCACACGGGAGAGACAACTGTGACTGGATCATTGGATACCGCCGCCAAGGCGAAGCTGCTGCGCACCCTGCTGGACGGGGGCCTGCCGGACGCGAACGGACGCTTCGGTCCCTTCGGCGGCCGCTACATCCCCGAGACGCTGGTCCCGGCGTTCGAGCGCCTGACCGAGGCCGTGCACACCGTGCTGCACGAGCCGAGCTTCCAGGCCGAGCTCTCCGCGGAGCTGACCGACTGGGTCGGCCGCCCGACCGCGCTCTCCCCGATGCGCAATCTCTCCCGCCGCTGGGGCGCGGAGATCTGGTTCAAGCGCGAGGACCTGGCGCACACCGGCGCGCACAAGATCAACAACGCGCTGGGCCAGGCCCTGCTGGCCAAGCGCATGGGCGCCACGCGCGTGATCGCCGAGACCGGCGCGGGCCAGCACGGCGTGGCCACCGCGGCGGCCTGCGCCCGCGTGGGGCTGCCCTGCGTCGTGTACATGGGCGAGGTGGACATGGCGCGCCAGGCGCCCAACGTGGGCCGCATGCGACTCATGGGCGCCACCGTCGTGCCCGTGGTCACCGGGGATCGCACGCTGCGTGCCGCGATCGACGAGGCGTTCCGCGACTGGGTCACGGATCCCGCCGGGACCTTCTACTGCCTGGGCTCGGCCCTGGGCCCGCATCCCTACCCGTACCTGGTGCGCGAGCTGCAGGCGATCATCGGGCGCGAGGCGCGGGCGCAGATGCTGGCCAAGACCGGCCACCTGCCGGACTGCGTCATCGCCTGCGTGGGCGGCGGCTCCAATGCGATCGGCACCTTCCATGCGTTCCTCGGCGATCCCTCGGTGGAGATCATCGGCGTGGAGGCCGGTGGCCGCGGCGCCGCGCTGGGCGACAACGCCGCGACGCTGACCACAGGCCGCCCGGGCGTCCTGCATGGCACCTACACGCTGCTGCTGCAGGATGCCGACGGGCAGATCCAGGAAACGCACTCGGTGTCGGCGGGCCTGGACTACCCGGGCGTGGGCCCCGAGCACGCCCTGCTGCGCGAGATCGGCCGCGTGCACTACACGATGGCGGGCGATGAGGAGGCGCTCGCGCTGGTGCAGGAGTGCTCGACCTACGAGGGCGTCCTGCCGGCGATCGAGACCGCGCATGCGCTGGTGGGGGCGCGCGACTACGCCCGCGCGCACCCCGGCAAGCGCATCCTGGTCGGCCTCTCGGGCCGCGGCGACAAGGACATGCCGACGCTGCAGACCACGCTCCTCGCGCACGACGGGGTGCTGTCATGAGCACGCTGCCGGCCGACCGGCTGACGCAGGTGATCCGCGAGGTGCGGCGCGACCGCGTGGCGCTGGTGGCGTTCCTGACGGCGGGGCATCCCCGCATGTCCACGTTCCGCCAGGACCTCACCACCGTGGCCGAGCATGCCGACGTCGTGGAGATCGGCGTGCCGTTCACCGACCCGCTGGCCGACGGCGTCACCATCCAGCGCTCCAGCATGGCAGCGCTGCAGCAGGGCGTGAGCCTGCACTGGATCCTGGATGAACTGGCGGCGATGCCGCGTCCCCGGGCGCCGCTGGTGCTCATGAGCTACATGAACCCGCTGCTGGCCTACGGCCTCGCGAAGCTTGCCGAGGTCGCCGCCCAGGTCGGGGTGTGCGGCTTCATCGTGCCGGACCTGCCGCTGGAGGAGGGCGGGGAGTTCGAGGCGGCGCTGGAGCCCCATGGCCTGGCGCTCATCCGCATGGTGACGCCCGTGACGCCCCCGGAGCGTCTGCGCAAGCTCTGCGGCAATGCGCGCGGCTTCGTCTATGCGATCACGATGACCGGCACGACGGGCAAGCGCGTCGCGGCGGAGGCGCACGACACCATGGCGCAAGTCGGCGCGTACCTGGACAAGGTGCGCGCGCTCTCGCCCGTGCCGGTGTGCGCGGGCTTTGGCATCCGCGGCCCGGCCCAGGTGCAGCAACTGGCGCCGCACGCCGATGGGGTCATCGTGGGCTCCGCGCTGGTGGAGGCGCTGGAGCGGGGCGAGTCGGCCGCGGCGCTGCTGGATAGCCTGCGCGGTGGCGCTGCGTGAGGATTGCCCTGCCACGGCCTGGTAGCGCGCCAACCCTGCAGATGGCGCTGCTGCTGGCCACGCTGTCGATGGTCAGCCCCCTCTCCATCGACACCTTCTTCCCCTCGTTCCCCGCGATCGCCGCGGAGCTGCACCTGACCCACTGGCAGGTCCAGCAGACCATCACCAGCTACATGCTGCCCTTCGCGTGCCTGACGCTGGTGCACGGCCCGCTGTCGGATGCGCTGGGCCGCCGCGGCATGGTGATCGCCGGCATGCTGCTCTATACGCTCGCCTCCGTGGGCTGCGTGCTCGCGCCAAGCTTCGTGATGCTGCTGGTGTTCCGCATGCTGCAGGGCATGGCGGCGGGTATCGGCCCGACGGTCGCGCGCGCGGTGGTGCGCGACCTCTACGACGGTCACAACGCCCAGCGCCTGATGAGCCTGATGATGATGATCTTCTCGGTGGCCCCGGCGATGGCGCCGGTGCTGGGGGGCTGGATCCACGTGGCGTTCGGCTGGCGCGCGGTGTTCGGCTTCATGGTGGTCATGGGGGCTTGCCTTGCGCTGTTCGCGTGGATCGCGCTGCCGGAGACGCATCCGCCGGAGAAGCGCTCGGAGTTTCACCTGGGGCAGTTGGTCCGCACGTCCTGGCAGATAGCCTGCAACCCGGAGTTCACGCTGCTGGCCGTGGCGGCCTCCGTGTGCCTGGGCGCGGTGCTGATCTACATCGGCTCGGCGCCGGCGATCATCCTGGAGCAGTGGCATCTGCGCGAGACACAGTTCTCGTACCTCTTCGTGCCGATCATCGGCGGCTTCATGACCTCCTCCTTCGCCTCCAGCCGCATGGCTGGGCGCGTCTCGCGCCAACGCATGCTGCACATCGGCTTCTCGCTGATGGCCGGCTCCTCGGCCACGGCGCTGGCGCTGGAGCTGGGGGTGCCGGGCCTGCCGCTGCTGGTGCTGCAGGTGCTGCTCTACCTCATGGCGTTCGGCGCGCAGTTCACCTTCCCGATCCTCACCCTGGAGATGCTGGACATCTATCCGGCCTCGCGCGGCGCCGCGGCCTCGGTGAGCTCGTTCATCGCGCTGGGGGGCGTCAGCATCGTGATCGGTGCGCTGGCGCCGGCGCTCAACGCCAACATGCCCCAGCTCGCGCTGACCTCCCTGGTCGGCGGCGTGCTCGGCTTTCTCATCTGGCGCTTTGCCAGCCGTCGGCGCGCAGCGCGGCTTGCGAGGTCCCACCATGGCCACTGAACGCCACATCCGGGTCGCCAGCCGCTTCTGCGGCCCGCCGGGCTCGGCCAACGGCGGCTATGTCGCGGGGCTCGTCGCCCAGGCCATCGGCAGCCTGGTCACGGTGCGCCTGCTGCGGCCGCCGCCGCTGGAGACGGACCTGGCGCTGGTGGCGGCGGAGGAGCCAGGACACTGGGCGGTCCTGCACGGGACGCAGCGCGTGATCGAGGCGCGCCCGGGGACCCTGGACCTCATCGCACCGCCGCCGCCGACCTACGTGGAGGCGCTGGAGGCCTCGTTGCACGCGCCGGGGCTCCTGGAGCACCCCTGCCCGGGCTGCTTTGTCTGCGGCCCGGGCAGGGCGCGCGGCGACGGCCTGCGGCTGTTCGCCTCGCCGGTGTCCGGTCGGGATATCGCGGCGGCGCCGTGGCTGCCGGATGAGTCGCTCTCGCAGGGTGACGGCAAGGTGCGCCCCGAGTTCATCGCCGCGGCCCTGGATTGCCCGGGCTTCCATGCGCTGCGCACGGGACGGCGCCTGTGGCTGCTGGGCGAGTACACCTGCCACATCGACCGCCTGGTGCACGTGGGGGAGCCCTGCGTCATCAGCGCGTGGCAGCTCACAGTGCGTGGCCGCGTGGCTACCGTCGGCACGGCGCTGTTCGATGAGGACGGGCAGCTGTGCGCGATGGCCCGCGGCACCTGGATCGAACCGCGACCGGCGGCACAGTCCGCCTGATCCGCCGCGAGGAGGATTGCGCCATGACCCCCGCTGCTCCTGCCTCCTCCGCCAAGCCCCTGGCCCAGCACGCGCTGCGGGCGGGCGTCGTCCTGGTGCTGGGGGCAGCGCTCCTGCTGGGCGCCGCCCTGGGCTATCTCAGGTGGCACGAGGATGAGCTCATCTTCGTGACCGCCCTGAGCCACAACCGCACGCTGGGGACGCTGCCCGCCAATGCCGAGCGCATCGACATTCCCGAGGCCGCGGGCACGGCGCTCGCGGCGATCCTCGTGCAGTCGCCCGCCGCGGGGGCCTCGGGCTACTGGGTCCTGCATCTGCACGGCAATGCCGACACCGCGCTCTCGCCGGGCCAGATCCGCCACCTGGAGCGGGTGGCCGCGCAGGGTTCAACGTGCTGGGGCTGGACTACCGCGGCTATGGGTTGACGCCGGGCGTCGTCTCCGAGACGCACGGGTACGAGGATGCGGAGGCCGCCTACCAGGAGCTCAAGCGCCGTGGCGTGCCTGACGATCACATTGTCCTTTGGGGCCACTCGCTGGGCTCGGGCCCCGCCGTGTACCTGGCCACGCGCCACCCGGCGGTGGCGCTGGTGCTGTTCGGGGCATTCACGTCGATCCCCGACATGGCCGCGGAGACTTATCCGCTGCTGCCGGTGCGCCTGCTCGTGGGCGTGCAGTTCGACTCGATCGCTCGCCTGCCCAGCTTGCGCGTGCCGCTGCTCATCGCACACAGCGTGTCGGATGCGGTGGTGCCCTACGCGCATGCCCTCAAGAATTTCGCGGCGGCGCAAGACCCCAAGCGCCTGCTGACGCTCAGGGATCCGCCGAACGATGGGCTCGGTGGGCACGTGAACGCCCTCTACGATCATCTGGATGAGCTCCTGCCGCCCCTGACCGCGCTGCTGCGCGCGACCCGATAGGGGCAGCGGCCTGGCGGGCTAACCTTGCGGGTAGAGTCGCGGAAACAGCACGTCGAGTGAGCGCACGGGAAATCGCAGCGATACCGCTCCCTTCGGCGAGTCCGAACCAATGAGGCCCTCCTGCCGCAACCGAGCCACCAGATCGCGGCCCGTGCGCGTCTCGATAGAACGCCCGATCTGGCGCCCTTAGGAATTGGCTGGACGCGGGATCCGGCAGCGAGTGGCTGCATGGCGGTGATCGATGTCCTGCTGCACGCGGCTGTGCTGGCGAGCCTCCCACTGCAGGTTGCCGCGGGGCTCATCACGGTCGAAGTCATCGACCCGCGCCCGCTCGATGTCGTGCGGCCGGGTGTTATGCCCTTCGATCAGGTTGGAGTATTGGCAATTCATCGCCCGCACCAGGTCCGCCAGATTCGCGGCGGTTCGCTCGTGCAGCCGGCTACCGGGCGCACTGGCAGCGGTGGGCAGTTCCGTCAGCAGCTCGAGCAACTCCCCGTGTGCCTCGGTGAGGAGACACGGCTCCAGGCGGCGGGGTGTTTCGGGTGGGCTCATTTGCCGGTACTCCGAATAGCCTATCGTTCTGTCTTGCAAAGACAAATTACGGAAATTGATACCCGGATTGCCGATCTAGGTTGCCGATCTTGCGGGCGGCTATGCACCCGCGCGCTAGCGTTTCCTGCGCAGCGCCTCCGACAGGAGCCACGCCGCGCCGCCCGCGGTGATCGTCCAGCCCAGGCCCGCGGGCACGCGTTCCACGGCCAATGCGAGGACGCCGGCCAGCAGCACCACGGCGGCGGCGATCTGGTTGCCGGTCTGGGGTGCCGGCGGTGGTGGCGTTGCCGCTGCGCGTGCATCGGGGGAGGCGTTGGGCTGGCTGCGCTGCTGCACGGCGTACTTGAGTGCCGTCGGCAGGCCTTCCACCACCTCCAGCAACTCCGGCAGCTGCTTCCACAGCCGCAGTGCCACGTTCTTCGGGTGGTGGCGCTCGCGCATCCAGTCCGTGAGGATCGGGCCCGCCGTCTTCCAGATGTCCAGGTCCGGGTACAGCTGCCGTCCCAGGCCCTCGATGTTGAACAGCGTCTTCTGCAGCAGGATCAGCTGCGGCTGGATGCGGCCGTCGAAGCGGCGCAGCGCCTCGAACAGGCGCAGCAGCACGACGCCGAAGGAGATGTCCTTCAGCGGCTTCTCGAAGATTGGCTCGCAGATCGTGCGGATCGCCGATTCCATCTCATCCACGCGCACGTAGGAGGGGACCCAGCCCGACTCCACGTGCAGCACGGCCACGCGGCGATAGTCGCGCCGGAACACGGCCAGGAAGTTCTCGGCCAGGTAGTTGCGGTCGCGCGGGTCCAGCGTGCCCACGATGCCGAAGTCGATCGCGGCGTAGCGCGGGTTGGCCGGGTCTTGTGCCAGCACGAAGATGTTGCCGGGGTGCATGTCGGCGTGGAAGAAGTTGTGGCGGAAGACCTGCGTGAAGAAGATCGCCACGCCGTTCTCCGCGAGCTTCTTGAAATCCACGCCCAGCTCCCGCAGTCGCGAGATGTCGCCGATCTGCACGCCGTGGATGCGCTCCATCACCATGACGTTATCGCGGCAGTACTCGAAGTACACCTCCGGCACGTGCAGCAGGGGGTTGCCGGCGAAGTTCCGCTTGAGCTGGGTCGCGTTGGCCGCCTCGCGCATCAGGTCCAGCTCATCCAGGATCGTCTTCTCGTATTCCTGCACGACCTCGATCGGGCGCAGGCGGCGCCCCTCGGTGGAGTAGCGGTCCGCCAGGCGCGCCAGTGCCCGCAGCACCTGCAGGTCCCGGCCGATGATCTCGCGCATGCCGGGGCGCAGGACCTTCACGATCACGTCGCTGCCGTCGTGCAGCCGGGCGCCATGCACCTGGGCGATGGAGGCGGCGGCCAGCGGCTCGGGCTCGAAGCTCGCGAACACTTCCTCCAGCTTGCGGCCCTGCGACTGCGCAACGATCTGCCGGGCAAGCTCGCCGGGGAACGGCGGCACCGCGTCCTGCAGCTTCACCAGCTCCTCGGCGATGTCCGGCGGCAGCAGGTCGCGGCGCGTGGAGATCGCCTGCCCGAACTTCACGAACACCGGCCCCAGCTCCTCCAGCGCCAGGCGCAGCCGCTCGCCGCGGCTGCCCTGGGAGTCGCGCTGGAACCAGGTCCACGGCGAGAGCAGGAAGAGGAACCGCAGCGGGCGGTACAGGTGCGTCTCGCGCACGAAGTCCGCCAGGCCGTGGCGCACCAGCGCGCGCTCGATCTGGATCAGGCGGCGGATCACGCGCAGCTTCACGACGCCACCGCCTGGCGCGAGAGCGCGTCGATGCGCGCCTGCAGGCGGTCCACGTCCTCGCGCAGCGTATCCACGTCCCGCAGGAAGCCCTGGGATTCGGGGCGCGGCACCAGGTCCTGCCGCTCATGCGCCAAGTACTCGGCGACGTTCGTCGTGGTGGTGGAGAGCCCGCGCCGCACCCAGCCCAGCGCCGTGCGCGCGAGCGCTCCTAGCTGGTGCGCCGGGACGTCGCCGAGCAGGCGGGAGAGTTCCTCCTCCAGGTCCGGGTGCAGCAGCGCGCCGAGTTCCCGGAAGCGGCCGGCGACTTCCGCATCGCCCTCGATGGCGACATCGCCGCGGCGGATCACGCTTTCCGGCGAGGGGCCGGCCAGGGCCGCCAGCGACAGCGGCGTGCCGCGGATCGTCGCGGCGGCGGCGCCTTCCTCCGTGCGGGAGAGGGACAGCGCCGTGCCGTCGGAGGTCACGGTCAGGCGCCATGGCGTGTGCCGCACGTCGATCCGCAGCCGCTGCCCGGCCAGCGCGGCGAGGAGTTCCCCGGCGCGCGGGGAGGCGGCGACCTGGCGGTTCAGCAGGGCCTCGAGCCGTTCGGTCAACATCAGTAGCGGTAGCCCCGGTGCACGGCGACGATCCCGCCGGAGAGGTTGTGGTAGCGGCAGTCCTCCAGGCCCGCCTCGCGCATCATCGCGAGGAGGGTTTCCTGGTCCGGATGCTTGCGGATCGACTCGGCGAGGTACCGGTAGCTGTCCGCGTCCCGCGCGATCAGCTTGCCCAGCAGCGGCAGCACCTGGAACGAGTAGGCGTCGTAGAGGGGACGCAGCGCGGGGATCGCGACCTGCGAGAACTCCAGCACGATCAGCTGCCCGCCCGGCTTGAGCACCCGGCGCATCGAGCGCAGCGCCGCGGCCTTGTCGGTCACGTTGCGCAGCCCAAAGCCGATCGTCACGCAGTGGAAGCTCGCGTCGGCGAACGGCAGGCACTCGGCGTTGGCCTGGGCGGCGCGGGTGTTGGCCGCGAGCCCCTCGTTCAGCAGCCGGTCGCGGCCGTGGCCGAGCATCGCCGCATTGATGTCCGTCAGGACCACCAGCCCCTCAGCGCCGACCTGGGCGGCCATGCCGGCGGCCAAATCCCCGGTGCCCCCCGCCACGTCCAGGGCCGCCTGGCCCGGCCTCAGGCGCGTACAGGAGAGCGTAAAGCGCTTCCACAGGCGGTGGGCCCCGGCCGACATCAGGTCGTTCATCAGGTCGTAGTTGCCGGCGACGGAATCAAAGACGCCACGCACCCGGCGTGCCTTGTCCGCCCAGGCGACTTTCTCAAAGCCGAAATCGGTCTCGGGGTGCGCTGGCTGCTCGGTCACGGGGGCCTGGTCCGGGGAGAGGGTGTGGGTCCCTATCTTATTGAATTTGGGGAGCGGCAGCCCGATTGGCTGCGCGGCACGCCCGCGCCGCCCCGGGTGGTCAAAAAATGTGCAACGCAGCCGCGCGGCCGCTGCGCAGCGCCGAGCGGAATGAGTCGCTGCCATGGCAATTGAAAGCTCAACGAGCTTGGCCTAAAGGGCTTAAAAAAGCGCTCAAAGACTGGCGTTAGTGCATCACCCAGCGCATGCTCCAAGCCGGTTCGACGCTTCAAAAGAGCGAGAACCAGTGGGGGTCTTGTGAAGATTTGGCCGGGCAGTGATGCCCGGCCTTTCTTTTTTGGGCGACCGGAAATCGGCGGGACACCGGGCAGGGCAACCGGACCCGTCGGCCGCGGACCCGCTAACGCTTTTACGGCCGCTGCGCCCGGGCGAGGCGACCTTGCGCCGCCCGGGCGGCCGGGTGCGGATGCACCGCCGCGACGGTCAGCCGCTGCGGTGTCTGTCCCGCGTCCCGCAGGGCGTGGGGACCAGCGTCAGCGTGGACTCGTGATGCGCGGGCGCGGGCGCAGGCGTTGGCTCCGGTGCTGCGGCCGGCGCTGCCGCAGACAGCACCTGGGTTTCCGGATAGCGCGCGGCCGGGAGCCAGCGCGGCACTGCGCGCTTCATGGCGCGGCGCACCTGGAAGGCGTCGACAGGATCAGGCGTTGCCCCGGGTACTGCCCAGCTGCTGGAGCACCCGCGCCCGGTAGGCCGCGAGCTTGGCCGGCATCTCCCGCCCGAGCTCGTGCAGGTACTTCCAGGTGAAGAGCCCCGTGTCGTGGCCGTCGTCGAAGACCAGCTTCACGGCGTATTGCCCGACGGGCTCGACCCGCAGGATCCCGACCTCGGCCTTGCCTGTCACCAGGACCGACTGGCCGGGGCCGTGGCCCTGGACCTCGGCGGACGGGGAGTGGACCCGCAGGTACTCGAAGGGCAGGTCGAAGGCGCTGCCATCGTCGAAGGCGACGTGCAGCAGCCGCGAGCGGCTGCGCAGGGTGATCTGGGTGGGGGTCGGCGGGTTCATGCGCTGCGGACTCTGGTAGACTCCCGCCCCCTTTTCAAGGTTTCGGGAGAGCATTCATGGGCAAAGGTGACCGCCGGACTCGTCGCGGCAAGATTTACGCTGGTTCATTTGGCAAGTCGCGCCCCAAGGCCGGCACCGTCAAGAAGGCCGTAGCCGCCCCGACGTCCAAGAAGAAGTAATCCTCGGGGCCTGCGCCCTGCGGCCGCCCCGGCGGGGCGGTCCGGGCCCGCCTCGCTGGGTTGAAGCCGGCGCCGCTGCGTGCAGCGCCGCTCGCGCCATACCCTACAGGATGTAGCGCGACAGGTCCTCGTCCTGGGCCAACTGGCCGAGGCTACGGTCCACGTAGGCCGCATCCACTTCCAGCTTCTCGCCCGGCTTGTCCGAGGCCTCGTAGGACATCGCGTCCAACAGCCGCTCCATGACGGTGTGCAGCCGGCGGGCGCCAATGTTCTCCGTGCGCTCGTTCACCTGGAAGGCGATCTCCGCGATGCGCCGCACGCCCTCGGCGGTGAAGCTCAGGTCCACCTGCTCGGTGCCCAGCAGCGCCCGGTACTGCGCCGTCAGCGAGGCATCCGGCTCGGTCAGGATCCGCACGAAGTCCTCCACCTTCAGCGACTCCAGTTCCACGCGGATCGGGAAGCGACCCTGCAGCTCCGGGATCAGGTCCGAGGGCTTGGACATGTGGAAGGCACCGGAGGCGATGAACAGGATGTGGTCTGTCTTGACCAGTCCGTGCTTGGTCGTGACCGTGGAGCCTTCCACCAGCGGCAGCAGGTCCCGCTGCACGCCCTCGCGCGACACGTCCGCACCCATCGTCTCCTGGCGCCGGGCGATCTTGTCGATCTCGTCGATGAAGACGATGCCGTTCTCCTCGGCATTGCGCAGCGCGCGCGCCTTGATCTCCTCCTCGTTCACGAGCTTGCCGGCCTCCTCCTCCAGCAGGAGCTTCTGCGCCTCGGCGACCTTCAGCCGGCGCGAGCGCGTGCGCCCGCCGCCCAGGTTGCTGAACATCGAGGAGAGCTGCTGCTGCATCTCCTCCATGCCGGGAGGGGCCATGATCTCCACCCCCGGCGGCAGCAGCCGCACGTCGATCTCGATCTCGCGGTCATTCAGCGAGCCCTCGCGCAGCAGCTTGCGAAAGCGCTGGCGCGTCTCGGCATCGCGCGGCACGACCGGCTCATCGGTGGAGAAGCCCATCGCGGCGCGCGGCCGCGGCAGCAGGGCATCCAGCACGCGCTCCTCCGCCGCCTCCACCGCACGGTCGCGCACGCGCAGCATCTCCTCCTCGCGCGTCATCTTCACGGCCACGTCCGCCAGGTCCTTGATGATGGAGTCCACCTCGCGGCCGACGTAGCCCACCTCGGTGAACTTGGTGGCCTCCACCTTCACGAACGGCGCCTTCGCGAGGCGCGCCAGGCGGCGCGCGATCTCGGTCTTGCCGCAGCCGGTCGGCCCGATCATCAGGATGTTCTTGGGCGTGATCTCGTGGCGCAGCGGCTCCTCGACCTGCATGCGGCGCCAGCGGTTGCGCAGCGCAATGGCCACGGCGCGCTTGGCGGCCTGCTGGCCGACGATGTGCTTGTCCAGTTCCTGCACGATCTGGCGCGGCGTCACGACTTGAGCTCCTCGATGGTGAGGTTGCGGTTGGTGTAGATGCAGATGTCGGCGGCGATGTTGAGCGAGCGCTCCACGATGCTGCGGGCCTCCAGCGCCGTGTTCTCGTACAGCGCGCGGGCCGCCGCCTGCGCGAAGGGCCCGCCGGAGCCGATCGCCACCAGCGGATGCTCCGGCTCGATCACGTCGCCGTTGCCGGAGATCACGAAGATATTGCCCGGGTCGCCGACCAGCAGCAGCGCCTCCAGGCGCCGCAGGTAGCGGTCCGAGCGCCAGTCCTTGGCCAGCTCGATGGCGGCGCGCGTGAGGTTGCCGAACTTCTCCAGCTTCCCCTCGAAGCGCTCGAACAGCGTGAACGCATCGGCCGTGCCGCCGGCGAAGCCCGCGAGCACCTTGCCGTTGTAGAGGTGACGCACCTTGCGGGCGTTGCCCTTCATCACGGTGCTGCCCAGCGTGACCTGGCCATCGCCGCCCAGGGCCAGCGCGCCGTCGCGGCGTACGGCCAGGATCGTCGTGCCATGCGGATCAAAGAAGTCGGCCATGGGGCTCCCGTAGTCGATTAGCGCCTGCGGCGCGCGCGCGGATGCGCCGCATCGTAGATACGGGCGAGGTGCTGGAAATCAAGGTGGGTGTAGACCTGGGTCGTGCTGATGTCGGCGTGGCCCAGCAGCTCCTGCACGCCGCGCAGGTCCTGGCTGGACTCCAGCAGGTGGGTCGCGAAGGAATGGCGGAAGAGGTGGGGGTGCACGCCCATCGGCAGGCCCTGGCGGCGCGCGGCGGCCGCGACCCGCAGCTGCACGGCACGGGCCCCCAGGCGGCCGCCATTGCGGCCCACGAACAGCGCCTGCGTGTCGGGGGAGGCCAGGGATGCGCGCTCCGTGAGCCACGCCCGCAGGGCGGCCAGTGCCTTGGATCCGACCGGCACGATGCGCGTCTTGCGGCCCTTGCCCAGCACCCGCACCGTGCGGTCGGCCAGGTCCAGCTGGGCGAGGTCCAGCTGCACCAGCTCCGCCAGTCGCAGGCCGGAGGAATAGAACAGCTCCATCATCGCCAGGTCCCGCGCATCCAGCGGCGTCTCCACCTGCACCGCCAGCAGCCGCCCCATCTGGTCGGCATCCAGGGCCTGCGGCAGGCGGCGCGGCAGCTTGGGCGCGCGCACGTCCACGGCGGGGTTGGCGCGCACCACGCCCTCGCGGATCAGGAAGCTGTAGAAGGAGCGCACCGCGGAGAGCCGCCGCTGCACGCTGCGCGGCGAGAGGCCGCCGGCGTGGGAGCGCGCGGCGAACGCGCGCACGTGCTGGCTGTCCAGCGCGGCCCACTCCGTGAGGCCCTGCGCCGCGGACCAGTCCGCCAGGGCAGCCAGGTCGTGCGCATAGGCGGTGGAGGTGTGGGGGGAGAGCCGGCGCTCGGTGGCCAGGTATCGCGCGAAGCGCTGGAGCCCTGCGCGTGAGGCCTCGTTCATGGCCGGGCGAGGACGTCGCCTATGAGCTCGCCCAGGCGGGCCAGGAACTCGGTGCTCATGCCCGGGTTGAAGCGGTCGCGGTCGGGGCTGCCGATCGCCAGGAGCCCGAGCGGCTCCTTGCCGCCCAGCGGCACGAGGGCCAGGGAGCTGATGCCGATGCTCTCGGTGCCGAAGAGGAACTCGCGCTGCGAGTCACGCACCTGGCCGCAGCGCGGCTTGCCCGCGGAGAACAGCGTCTCGAAGCCCGCCAGGCCGGGATCCTTGCCGTCCACGACGCTGACGAAGCGGTCGGCCGGGATGTCCAGCGCGCCGCCGCCGAACAGCACCAGCACGGACTGGAAGGCGCCGAAGTCCTCGCGCAGGCTCTGCTCGATCTGGCTGATGGCCTCGTGGCGGTTGGCGGCGTTGAGCAGGCGGCGTGTGAAGCGGTGGATCTTCTCCACCAGCTGCTCGTTGGTGCGCGCGACGCCCACGAACTCGGCAAGCTTGCTCTCCAGCTGCTGGTTCTTCTCGCGCAGCACTTCCACCTGGCGCTCCATCAGCGAGACCGTGGAGCCGCCGCGCGCATGCGGCAGCCGCAGCAGCGCGAGCAGCGCCTCGTTGCGGACGAAGAAGTCCGGATGCTCGCGCAGGTAATCGGCAATCGGCTCATCGCCCGGCACGCCTTGGCTTGCGTCACGGACCTGGGGGGTAGTCATTCTTTAGGGGCTCCAGAAAACAGCGGGCGGATCAGACATCGACCTGGCCGCGGAACGATACTTCAGCAGGGCCTTGCAGCCAAAGCGGCTTGCCTTCGCCGGGCCAGCGGACCGTGAGGTCCCCGCCCGGCAGACTCACGCGCACCTCCTCCTCCAGGAGGCCCGCGCGGCGACCCACGGCCACGGCGCCGCAGGCGCCCGTGCCGCAGGCCTGCGTCTCCCCCACGCCGCGCTCGAAGACGCGCAGGCGGATATGGCGCGGGTCCACGACCTGCATGAACCCGACGTTCACACGCTGCTGGAAGGCTGGGTGGCGCTCCAGCAGCGGGCCCAGGCGCGCCACCGGCGCGCTGTCCACATCGGGCACGCGGATCACGGCGTGCGGATTGCCCATCGAGACGACGCCGAAGGTGACGCGCTCGCCGCCCACCTCCAGGGTAAAGAGGGCGCCCTCCTGGCCCTGCGGCAGGAAGTGGGCGGCGCGGGGCGCAAAGTTGGGCAGGCCCATGTCCACCGCGACCACGCCGCCACCGGGCACGTGCGCGGTGATCAGCCCGCCGGGGCTGTCCATCTGCACCTGGCCGGCGCGGGAGCGGCCAGTGAGACGCAGCAGCTCCGCGATGCAGCGCGCGCCATTGCCGCACTGCTCGACCTCCTGGCCATCGGCGTTGAAGATGCGGTAGTAGGCCTCGGTGCCGTCGCGGCGCGGCGGCTCGATGACCAGCGCCTGGTCAAAACCCACGCCGCGATGGCGGTCGGCCAGCGCGCGCCATTGCGCGGGCGTGATCCGGGTCGCAGCGGACGGGGACTCCAGGACGATGAAGTCATTGCCCAGCCCGTGCATCTTGGTGAACTCGATGCGCATGGCGGCAAGGATACACCGTCACCGGCGGGGGATTTTCAGTTGAACAGGCGCTCGGTCAGGCGGAATACCGCCGAGATGTCCTCATCCCCATGGCCTTCGGCAATCAGCTGGGCATAGTCGCGCAGCACCGATTCCACCACCGGGAGCGTCGCGCCACGGGTGGCGGCCATGTCGCGGCAGATCTTCAGGTCCTTCTCGTGCAGCCGCACGCGAAAGCCGGCCGGGTAGCTGCCGCGCACCATGTTCGGGGCGCGGTTCACGAAGTACCAGCTGGAGCCGGCGCCCTTGCCCAGCGTCTCCACGACCTGGGCCAGCGGCAGGCCCTGGGCCTGGGCGAAGGCCATCGCCTCGCCCACGGCGCGGATGATGCCCGCGCACATGATCTGGTTGGTGGCCTTGGCGGCCTGGCCCGCGCCGGTGTCGCCGAAGCGGGTAACCGTGCGGCCCATCGCCGCGAGCACCGGCTGGGCGCGCTGGAAGGCGGCCTCGCTGCCGCCCGCCATGAGGGCCAGCGTCGCATCCCGCGCGCCTTCCGTGCCGCCGCTGACCGGGCAGTCGAGGAAGTCGGCGCCCCGCGTGGCCAGCCGGGCCGCGGCCGAGCGCGCCGTGGCGCTGCTGACGGTGGAGCAATCGATCACCAGCTGGCCCGGGCGGATTCCCGGCAGCAGCTGCTCGACGACGGTGAGCACATCCTCGTCCGCCGCCACGCACAGCACGACGACGTCGCAGCGTTCGGCCAGGGCGGCGGGACTGGGGGCCATCTGGCAGCCCAGCTCGGCGGCGAGGGCCTGGGCCTTCTCGCTGCTGCGGTTCCAGACCTGGGTGAGGAGGTTGGCGCGATGGAGGTTGCGGGCCATGTGGGCGCCCATGGCGCCCAGGCCGATGAATCCGACTGTCATGCCTGACATGCTACCGCGGCCGCTACTTGCCGCAGAGGTTTTCCATCTCGCTGCGGGCGGCAACCCGGTGGGCTTCCATCTGGTCCTCGTCGAGGAACTGCTGCTCGCCGTTCGGGCCCGCCTTGAAGAGGCGCCGCGCGGAGATCGCCAGCTCATAGTCCTCGGTCGCCTTCTTGCAATGCTCGGCGCGCGCGGCAGCCACGTCCTGCTTGACGCGCTGGGCGACCTGGCCGGACGGCGCATTGGGCGAGGCGGTGGCCGCGGCGGGCTTGGCCTTGGGCGGCGACTCGGCCGGTATCGCGTCGTCGCTGGGGGCGGTCTGCCGCGAGGCCGTGCTCAGGCGCTCGGCGCCGGGGACGGGCTGGTCGGCGTAATGCCAGGTACCGGCGGCGTCCTTCCAGCGATAGATGTCACCGGCCTGTGCCGCAAGGGCGGCCAGCACGGCAGTCGCAAACAGGGTGGTCAGTGTGTAGCGCATGGGTTGTCTCCAAACCAAGTATCACCGCAGTTGGCAGGCACAGAGCGTGAGCCTCTTCACAGTCGGCGCTCGGCCCGCGATCGCGTGGGGGTTTCTTGCGTCGTTCCCGGCGGTTGCGGCCTTCCGAGGATAGTCGCCTTGCAGGCCAAAGGGTACGCGGCGCCGCGACCTCGCCAGGGTGGGCTGGCGTCGCGGGCGACGCAGCATCTCGAGGCGCAGCGCAGCGGCAGCGGTGTTCAAAAAAAGAAGAACCCCGGCTACCTGGCGGTGGCCGGGGTTCCTGAGGGGTCAGACCCTGGTCTGCTTACGATCAGTCGTAGGCGCGCTCGCCGTGCAGGGTCGTATCCAGACCCTCACGCTCGACGTCCTCGCTGACCCGCAGGCCGATGGTCCAGTCAACCAGCTTGTAGGCAACCAGGGCCACAACACCGGACCAGACGATCGTCACACCGACACCCCAGCACTGCGAGATCACCTGCGCAGCCATGTCGAAGTCGGCGACCTTGTCGGCCACGTAGTCGTAGGAACCGGCGCCGCCCAGGGCGGGGTCGTTGAAGACACCCGTCAGGATGGCGCCCAGGATTCCGCCGATGCAGTGGACGCCGAAGACGTCCAGCGAATCGTCGTACCCCAGCGCGCTCTTGAGCTTGGAGACCGACAGCAGGCAGATCACGCCGGCAAGGAGGCCCAGGACGATGGAGCCCATCGGACCCACGTAGCCGCAGGCCGGGGTGATGGCGACCAAGCCAGCCACCGCACCGGAGGCGGCACCCAGCATCGTCGGCGTGCCCTTGGAGATCCACTCCATGAACATCCAGCTCAGCGTCGCAGCAGCGGTGGCCAGCAGCGTGTTGGCGAACACTTCGGCTGCAAAGCCCGTGGCTTCCAGGTTGGAGCCGACGTTGAAGCCGAACCAGCCAACCCACAGCAGGGACGCGCCGATCATGACGTACGGCAGGTTGTGCGGCGGCATGGCCACCTTGCCGTAGCCCGTGCGCTTGCCGACGAGCAAGCAACCGATCAGGCCCGCGATACCGGCGTTGATGTGCACGACCGTTCCACCGGCGAAGTCGAGGGCGCCCTTCTGGAAGATGAAGCCAGCGGTTGCCGTGGCGGCAGCACCGGCATCAGCACTCGTGTAGGCGTCCGGACCCTGCCAGAACCAGACCATGTGCGCGACCGGCAGGTAGGAGAAGGTGAACCAGAGGACCATGAACACCAGCATCGCCGAGAACTTCACGCGTTCGGCGAAGGCGCCGACGATGAGGCAAGGCGTGATGGCTGCGAAGGTCAGCTGGAAGACGAAGTACACGTACTCCGGAATCACGACACCCTTGGTGAAGGTTGCCGCGGTGGAGTCGCTTGTCATCCCGTGCAGGAAGAGGCGATCGAAACCGCCGAAGAAGTCATTGCCCTGGGTAAAGGCGATGCTGTAGCCGTAGATGGCCCACAGGATGGCCAGCAGCGAGAAGGTGACGAACACCTGCATGAGCACGGACAAGACGTTCTTGCCGCGAACCATGCCACCGTAGAACAGGGCCAGTCCCGGAATCGTCATCAGGATGACGAGGACCGTGGATGTCATCATCCAGGCCGTGTCACCCTTGTTGGGCACTGGAGCCACTGCATCAGCGGCGGAAGCCACCAGGGGCGCCAGCGCACCCAGCGTGACCATTGCTCCGCGCGCCCATCGCGAGGAAGTAAGTGAGGCGAGATCAATGCGCATTTGCGACTCCCAGCTGTTCTTAAGTTGCCGCTGTTCCGGTCTCGCCGGTGCGGATCCGAATAGCCTGTTCAAGGTTGCCAACGATTATCTTTCCGTCGCCGATACGACCCGTCCGCGAGACATTCGCAATGGCTTCCAGGACTGGCTCGGCGATGCTGTCGTCCACAGCAATCTCCAGCTTTGCCCTAGGTCCGAACTCTGCTTCCCACACCTCGGTGACGGTCACGCCCTGCACCCCTAACTGCGCTATCGCATGTCGGAGCTCGTCCAGCTTGAAGGGCCGAACGACAGCCGTGATCATCTTCATGATGTGCATTTCGCAAAGATCTGACCTTGAAGCGACGTTGTTGAACATCGTCCGGTACGCTTGCATCCAGAGGATCGGCGCCCGGGTTGTTAGTGCAGAATCCGTGCCACGCCCTGTCGGCGCTTATGCCGCGCCGGACGGGCTGAGGGACGCCTGAGGCGCACAATTCTGGACGTCCGTTACATTTTGGCGCACCAATACGGTGCCGATTGGCCTTGCGAGGAACGTTCATGGACCAGAAACGCATCGAAGAGATCGCGCGCGGGCTGTTGGAGAGTATTCCGCCCTCGCTGCGCGCGGCCCAGCAGGACCTGGAGGCCAACTTCCGCAGCGTGCTGCGGTCGGGGCTGGCGAAGCTGGACCTGACCACCCGCGAGGAGTTCGACACCCAGACGCGGGTGCTCGCCCGCACGCGGGAGCTGGTGGAGCAGTTGGAGGCGCGGGTGCGCCAGCTGGAATCCCAGCAGCCGAAGTAGGCCGCCACGGGGCGTCCAGGCCAGGCCGGTGACCGGTCGGGCGTCACGGGTGCCCGCCGGGCGGCGTGGCGGCCAGGCGGGATGTGGCGGGTCGGGGTATCGGTCGGCACGGCCCCGGTCGGGGCCGGCCCTGCAGTCGGCTGGGCGAGGCGCTGGCACTGTGCGTCAGCGCCTCGGCCCCGAGGCGTCCTAGAGCGAGGTCATGTAGTCGACGGCCGACTTGACCAGCTCGTCACTGAAGTCGACCCGGCCACCCTTGGCCGGCATCACGCCCTTGTTCTGGAAGCCGTTCAGCGCGTGCTGGTACAGCGTCGCCTTGCCCTGCGCGATGCGCGGTGCCCAGGCGGTGTGGTCCCCGGCCTTGGGGGCGCCGGCGAGGCCTTCCCCGTGGCAGGCCTTGCAGGCGGCCTCGAACGCCTCGTGGCCATCCTTCGGCAGGGGCAGCGCGGCGCCCGCGCCGGCTGCCTTGGCGCCGGCGGGCGGCTCGATCGTCAGGACCGAATTGTCCTGGCCGGCAATGGCCAGGCGCACCGGCAGCTGGGTGCGTGCCTGCACGCCGGCGACGTACATGTCGTCTTCCAGGACCTGCGGGCGCTGGGTGTGGCTGCCGACATAGCGGGCCAGCGCGAACATGAGGATCGTGAAGGTCACCAGCAGTCCGAGGACTACGCTGAAAATGTTGGCGAAATGGGAGTCTTGCTTGCTCACGTAGTCTTCCGGGTGCGTGTCAGGGGGAAGCTTTTATTATAGCCCGGACCGCCGATCCGGGGCGATGTCCGCACGGGACCGCCGCGTAGGATCCCGTCCTGCCCTCGCTATCAGGAATGAGAATTAAAAATCAGGACTGGCCCGCTCGGGGTGTCCGGCCGTCCGGCCCCCGCCGATGACGTGTTGGCTATCGCCGAGGTCGGGGAGCATGGCCGCTGGGGCGGCTACCAGCCGGGCGCTCGCGGTAGCCGGGCGGCCGGCGGCGATCCTGCGGCGCCTGGGCGCGGGCCCTGCCACGGCGCAGACGCTTTCCACCCACCGGGTCGTGCACTGGGTGCCGCTGTTGTTCGGCTCCGCGGGCTTTGGCCTCGGGGCCTCCAGCGTGGGCCTTACGCTCTTTAACTTCGACGCCGTCGCGGGCGGCGGTAGCACGCTGTACTTCACTGTGGTCGGCGGCGCGATGGCCTGCTCGCTGCGCGCGAGGGGGCTCCGCCGCCGGCAGAAGCCGGCCGCGTAGCCGCTGCGCGGCCTCCGGCAGGCCACTTCGCCCGGCAGGTGGCGCCCGCTGCGGCTAGAGCAGGGCGTAGTAGCGGATGGTGTTGCCGTCCGGCTGGCGCTGGCCGATGCCCACGAACACGTGGCGCATCAGCCAGTCGTGCGGACCCTTCTCGGTCTCAAAGCTTGGCGCGGCCCGCAGGTAGAACTCCTCGAAGGGCACTTCCGGCCCGCCGTTGAACATCCAGGCCTGCATGCGCTGGATCGTGTCGGGCTTGTGGCCCCACAGGTAGCCGCGGTTGGTCATCAGGATCTTGGTGCCATCCTCGGCCTGCAGCATGTAGCGGGCGTCGGTGGAGAGCACGTCGTCGGGTCGGAACAGCGCCCAGTCCCCGCCGCTGTACGGCAGCACCGTGCCGTTCAGGTAGGGGCCCTTGATCGTCCCACTGTCTATGTAGACGAAGCCGCGTCCGGCGCCGCTGGGCATCGCCGCGATGGTGTCGTACCGGGCGAACTTGAGTTTGATCTCGAACACGAACTCCATCTTGGGCTCGGTGCGCGAGGAACTGCCGTGGAACGGCGTGAGACTAGGCTGCATGGTCAGGGAAGCTCCGCTACTGGCTTCCGGCATCGTAACCGGCAAGGCCCGGGGTGTCCTACCCACCGGTCCGTTAAAGCGCCCGTGTCTCCCCGATGCCGGGCGGGCCGCCTGCGCGGTGCGGCCCGCCTCGGGTCCCTCCTGGCCTGTCGGCGGTGTCCCCGGAGGCTCTTGCACGGTGCGCACTACCAGGTTGGACCGGCCCCGCGCCGTGACCTGCACGGCACACCGCGCAGCATGATGCCGGTGTTGATGCGGGGGCATCCGGTGTACGCTGACTGGCGGTGCACTCGCTGCGACGGTCCGCGTGCAAGGACCAGTGCCTGGTGTGCCGTTCGCGCCGGATCCGCCGCGTCGCTCGACGCGAGCCCGGCGTGTCGTCTGGCGCCGACTATCGTTGTACCTGCAGCGGTTGTGGTGTGTTTGGAAGTTTTTACCGATAGGTGTTTCTGGCAACGCCCGCGCCGTGTAGGCCTGTTAGATTGTTGGCCTACAGAGACGCATTCAAAAACGTGCTGCGTTGATAGGGTTCCAAGTGAACGTCCTCCTACGACAGTTGGCGTCGGGCCGGCGGTGGGGTGTGGTCACGGAAGACTTGGGGAAGACGCCTCCCCGGTCAGGTGGGTACGGAGAGGTCTCATGGCAGCGGCGAGCATCCAGGATGCCGTAAACCGACGCGTTTACCATGCGACCGGCGTCACCCGCTATTACGGCGACGAGAAATTCGAGACGTCCGAAGTCACTGCGCTGCTGCGCTACCAGACCGCCTTTGTCGGTCGGGATGTGCTGGATATCGGCGTGGGTACCGGCCGCACCAGCCGCTGCCTGGCCACGCTGGCCAATAACTAGGTGGGCATCGACTACTCCCCCGTGATGGTCGAGTACGCGCGAGCCGCCCTGCCGGGCGTGGATTTCCGGCAGGAGGATGCCCGCGACCTCTCGGTGTTCGCACAGGCCTCGTTTGATTCCGTCTTCGCCACGAACAACGTGCTGGATGCCTTGTCCCACGAGGATCGACTGCAGGCCCTGCATGAGATCCGGTACGTGCTCCGGCAGGATGGCATCTTGATCTTCTCGTCGCACAACCGGCGATGGGCCGATGCCCAGTCAGGCCCGCGCATCGAGTGGTCGTCCTCGCCGGTCAGCACCTTGAGGTCTTCGCTCCGGTGGTTCCCGCGCATGCGCAATTACTTGCGCGTGAAGAAGTTGCGGCGCCAGGAGCAGGACTACGCGCTGCTCAACGACATCGGGCACGACTACGCCTGTCTTCACTACTACATCGACGACGTCACGCAGCAGTCGCAGCTGCAAAGCTGCGGGTTCGAGCTCCTCGAACTCCTGAGCAACGAGGGCCGCGCGTTCCTGCCCGGGTCGCGCGACACCGCCCGGTACGGCTGGCTTCTGTACGTCGCCCGGGCGATCTGAGACGCACCGCGGCGCCTGCCACGGCGCGGCGTCCACTACCGGAGCGGGCATCTGCCGGCGCAGGATGGCGGGCAGGGAGCTGCCCGTCACTCCCCCCGCCGTCCCTGGCGCCATCGTCGCCGGCATCGGCTATTCTTCCCCTGTCGCCGCCGCGGCTTACCCACAACAAGAATCGGATGGGGCACCATGACGATCGCCACACGTACCGCACGACTTCTGCTTCTGGCGTGCCTTCTACCCGCCGGCGCGAATGCGCTCGCCGCGACGGGCTGCGAGGCGCTGCTGAACGTGAAGCCCGCCAACCCCGCCGTCGTGATCCAGCACGCCCAGCTCCAGCCCGCCGGTCCCGCGCCGTCGCCGCCGGGCGCGCCGCCGAGCACGACGCTGCTGCCGGCGTACTGCCGCGTGGAGGGCGTCATCGAGCAGCGGACCGGACAGGACGGCAAGCCCTACGGCATCCGCTACGCGCTGGCGCTGCCGCTGCCTGCGAAGTGGAACGGGCGTTTCCTCTATCAGGGTGGCGGCGGCCTCAACGGTAGCGTCAACCCGCCGATTGGCGCCACGGCCGCCGGGGATGAGCCGGCGCTCGCCCAGGGCTTCGCGGTCCTCAGTACCGACTCGGGTCACCAGGGCGCTGTGTTCGATGGCAGCTTCTTCGCGGACCAGCAGGCGGCCCTGAACTTCCTCTACCAGTCGATCGGCAAGGCCGCCCCGGTGGGCAAGCAACTGGTGTCTGCGTACTACGGCCGGCCCGCGGCCCACAGCTACTTCGTCGGCTGCTCGACCGGCGGGCGCGAGGCGATGATCGCCTCGCAGCGTTACCCGGAGGTCTTCGACGGCATCATTGCCGGCGCCCCCGCGCAGCGGACCAACTACTCCAACCTCGCCACGCGCTGGGTCACGACCTCGCTGAACACCGCGGCGCCCAAGGATGCGCAGGGCCACTCGCTGACCGCGCAGGCGCTCTCGGCCGGCGATCGCAAGCTGGTGATCGGCGCGTTGCTCGCCGCCTGCGATGCCAGCGACGGCATCAAGGACGGGATGATCTTCGACGTGCGCCACTGCGCGTTTAATCCCGCCGTGCTCGCCTGCAAGGGCGAGAAGACCGAAGCCTGCCTGTCGGCCGTGCAGGTGGCTGCGATCCAGCGGGCCTTCGCCGGACCCCGGACCGGTGACGGGCGCCAGGTCTACCCGGGCTTCGCGTACGACACTGGCATCGCCGCGGAAGGACGCGGCATCCCGGGCCTGCTGGGCGGTGGCATGAGCCCGGTCGGACCCTCGCCCACGGGCACGCAGATGGACGTGGAAGCTGAAGCCGCCGTGGCGCAGGACGCACGCTCGATGGCGGGTGACACCAATGCGTGGACCAACCTCAACGCGTTCACGGCGCATGGCGGCAAGCTCATTTTCTATCACGGCGTGAGCGATCCGTGGTTCTCGGCGCTCGACACGATCGGCTATTACGAGAGGCTCGCGGCCGACAATGCGCCGGCGCCGCTGGAGAGCTGGAGCCGCCTGTTCCTCGTGCCCGGCATGGGCCACTGCGGCGGCGGCGAGGCCACGCTGGACCACTTCGATCTGCTGGGTCCCCTGGTGAACTGGGTCGAGCACGGCCAGGCACCCGCGCAGACAGTGGCTACGGGTGCGTCCTTCCCTGGCCGCAGCCGCCCGCTGTGCGCGTACCCGAAGCATGCGCAGTACAACGGACAGGGCGACCCGGAGTCCGCGGCCAATTTCAGCTGTCGCGACTGACCCTAAGGCCTGTCGCGCGCTCACTCTCCCTGAGAGTGAATGCGCTTGTATTTAGCAACGGCGCGTCGGGCCATCAGGCGCGCCGCATCGGCAGCCGTGGCAAACAGCCTCTCTTCCCCAAGCTCTTCGACTCGCTGCTGCTGTGCTTCGATGAACAGCTTGTCTTCGACGATGGCCGAATCTACTTGTTCGCAGATGATCTGCGTGGCCTGCGGGTCGTCGGTGTGATGGCCATTGGCCACTGAATAAAAGTAATAGCAGCTGTTGTCGGTCGCCGGTGTTGCGCTGTGAAAGATGCGCATGTCAAAGCGTGGTGACTGTGCGGTAGGGCGGTCTGCCCCGGCAGGTATGCCGCCGGAATACTGCAAAACGGTGGCCGGCGCGATGAAATCAAACTCCTGCCAGCGGTCTATGTGGCCCGGGAAGCTCACACAGGCGGAGTACGCCGGTGGTGGTGGTGCATCGCGCATCAGCCGCTCGTAACGCAGACCGTTCGGTGTGGGCTGCAGTGAGGACTCTGCGTTCATGTGCACCGCCGGGTTGGCGCCGCCGACCGTGTTGCCATGCACATAGGCCAAGTGAGTCGCATCCAGCAGGTTGTCGGCGATCAGCAGGTAATTCGCAGCCACCGGTGCCCAGGTCTGGCGGCACGGCCAGCGTGGGTCACCATGAAACGGGTAATCGACGATCAGCGAGGCATCGGCGGCTGCAGCGTCACCGATCCAAATCCACAGCATCTGGTCTTTTTCGACCAGTGGAAACGATTTGACCCGCGCCTGCGGAGGAATGAGCGGCTGGTTGGGTATCTGCACACAGCCACCCTGACAGTTGAACACCACGCCGTGATAGTTGCAGCGGATACCGTCTGCGACCACGGTGCCCAAGCTCAGCGGTGCGCCGCGATGTGCACAGCTGTCAATCAAGGCTGCGGCTTTGCCATCCAGGCCACGAAACAGCACTACGGGCTCGTTACAAATGCGGCGCGCCAACGGCTTGCTGCTGACTTCGCTGGACCATGCCGCCAGGTACCAGGCGTTGTTTACGATCATGTCGCCGCCTCCAGACTCAGTTCGCGTAGTTATCTGCAAAGCTGCGGTCGCAGTCGCAGGCGCGAGGGGCTTTGCGCCGTCGCAGGTAGCGCGAGCCGTCGAGCGCACCCCAGGCTTCGATGGTGATCTCATCACCCAGCCCGAGGCTGTCGCGTGACTCTACGGCGCTCGAGGATGCAGGGTGAGCTGGCCTCTGCCTTCACGGCCCGACGGTGCCGCTGGCATCGCGCACTTCCAGGCGGATGAGGCCATGCGTGTTTTTGAAGTCGAAGTCGCTGACCTTGCCCGACACGCTGACCAGTGACTTGTCGGCAGAGAAGAACACCGTAGAAGAATGGTATGCCAGTGCCGATGCGCTGAGGGAAAGAACTAAAACCAAGGCGGCTGCCGGAGCGGTACGTGGGCGGCGCTTCATCATGGCTTCCCCTGTTGCGCCCGCGAGAGGCCGCGGTTTCTTAGGGTTATTGTGGGCGGGATGGGAGGGGGAGGCAACCCGGCGTCACGAGCCTGACCGTCGGGAAGTAGCGTGCGTATCGACGCTCGGCGCGCGATGCGCTCCGGCGTCCAGCCGACCTGCGGCCGGCTGTCGAACCCACCACCCGGCATACCGCAATCCGGGTTGTGTCACGCTGTACAAGCCAATCAAAATAAAATCCCGGCGCGAGGCCGGTCCTTTACTTTGATCTGGTGCGCCACAGCGAATCAAGCGAAGAATATCTACGTAATTGATATTTAAAAAAATTAAAGAGCAATTTGCATTGCTTCTCGTCTTGCCCGGGAACGCCTTCCTGCGAGTACTCTGTCACGGCATAAATAGCCCTTACATCCAACACCCGCCCGGGGAAGAGAAGCCCCGCACCATGGAAGACTTGAAAGATTCCCGGCCCGAGGATGAAGCCCAGATAGTCTCGCCCGCGTGGCATGGGCTTGAGTTGCGCCTCACCGCAGATCGTCACAGGGTCGGTCAGGAGCAGGCCGTCCCTTGGACCGAGGCCAGGCGTCAGTTGCTCTCGTTATCGATATCCGATAATCTTCGGTCGTGATAGAGAGTTTCGGAAGCCCGCTGGCCGAGGACCTGTTCTTCGACCGGCAGTCCCGGGCCACGCGATCCTTTCCGCAGGAATTGCGCAGGGCCGCGCGCCGCAAGCTCCTCTATCTGCATGACGCTGCCGTGCTCGCAGACTTGCGCGTACCGCCCGGCAACAGGCTGGAGGCACTGCGAGGGGATTGGCAGGGGTTTCATTCGATACGGATCAACGACCAGTGGCGCGTGGTCTTCAAATGGGAAGCAGGCCATGCGCATGACGTCGCGGTCATCGATTACCACTAGGTGATGCCATGAAAAACACCGCCAGCAGACACTTGCAGCCCGCCAACCCGTTCCATCCCGGCGAAATACTGCTGGAGGAATTCCTGCAACCCGCAGGGCTTTCGCAGGCGGCTTTCTCTCGCACCATCGGCTGGACGCGGGCGCGCCTGAATGAGCTCATCAAGGGCAAGCGTGGCATTACCGGCGATGCGGCGCTGGACCTGGCGGATGCTTTGGGGACGTCGGCCCGGCTCTGGATGAACCTGCAGGCGACCTATGATCTGGCGGAAGCCGAGAAGCGTCGCAACGCCGCCTGAGCTAGGCCCGCCCCTCAAAAAGGAAAAGGACTGAAAACCAGCCCTCCCAAGCACAAGCTGCTTGTGATTGGTGCGCCCGGCGGGATTCGAACCCACGACCCCTGCCTTCGGAGGGCAGTACTCTATCCAGCTGAGCTACAGGCGCATTGCGAGAGGGCGCAAGCGTACCGGAAATCCGCCCCCCGCTGCCACCTGTTGGCGCCAGAGCCAGCCGTCGCGCTTGAACACCTGGTAGTTCACCACTGCGGAGAGCAGCACTGCCGCAACCGCCGCGTCGCCTCAAGCTTGAAGCTGAAGTTCGTGCCCAGGAAGCTTGCGGGATCACTCATCGCCACGCCGCCCTGGGAGAGTGCGTGCACACGGCCGGCGGCAGCGAGTCGACCGGATTGCTGCAGGAACGCCAGGAGGCGCGAGCAGCTCGCGAGGCTCTCGCCTGGGCGATGCGCTCGCCGCTCTGGCCCTGGCGCTCCAGCATCCGGCGGAAGTCCTCGGGCTGGCTGCGGACGGCGCTGCGTTGCGAACACCTCGGCCGAGGGGGACTTTCCTGTTGGCGCCGACACGCTCCAGGACATCGGCAAGCCGGTTCACGACCCATTCGATCGGTCCCGCGAGGATCGCCGGCGCGCTGTTGCCGCTGGCCGGGTGCCGCTCGGCAGAGGCGACGAAGCGGCGGCGGGGCAGGGGATCGGTGTAGCGGTTGGTGACGCGCCGCGATCCCTTCAGGAGGAAGGGGAGCTGCGCGGGTCTCCGGCAGCGCCGTGTCGAGCTGGGTGACGACGGTGGGCCCGAAGAGATCCAGCCACAGGGCCGCTGCGCGGACCGTCTCCTCCAGCGAGCGTTCCAGCCGCATTAAGGGCTTGAGGCGCCAGCGTGCAGACGGGGTCGCAGGCCGTCTACCCGGCGCCCGGGCGCGGCTTAGCGCTTCTTTTCGGCGGCGGCCAGGTCGTTGATCAGCGCGATCAGCTGCTCGTGACCGCCCGCCATCGCGACGTCGGTCGAGTACTTGCCGTTCACGATCACACGCGGCACGGAATCCACCGCGTAGCGACGCGTCAGGTCATCGGCGCGCTGCAGGTTGGCGTTCACGTAGAAGCCGTTGTACTCGCGCGTGAAGTCCGCCTCGCTGATGCCGTTGGCCTTCGCAAAGGCCAGCTGCAGCTGGAAGGTCTTCTTGTCATCCGCGTCGACCAGGAAGTTGCCGCTCTTCTGCACGGCATCGAACGCCAGGGCGTGCAGCGTGTCGATCTTGCCCAGCGCTTCCAGCGTGTAATAGAGGCGGGCATGGGCGCGGTGCACGACCTGGCCCCACATGACCGGTACGCGCACGAACTTCACGTACGGCGGCTTGCTCTTGCGCCAGCGCTCCAGGGTCGGGTCCAGCGCGTAGCAGTGGCTGCAGCCGTACCAGAACACCTCCAGCACCTCGACCTGCGTGGGGTCCGCGCTGGTGGTCTGCGCGGGGACGATCGGCTGGTAGTTCGTGCCGGCCTTCCAGCGGCCGGCGGGCAGCTGCGCGCTGTCGGGCAGTGCCGTCAGGCGCTCCAGCGAGACATCGCCCTTGTCGGCGCCGGGCTCGGCAGGTTCGGGGGCCGCCTTGGCCGCCTGGGCGGTCGGCGGGGGCGCCACGGCCGGGTTCGAGGAGGACGGCGCCTGCTTGCTGCAGGCCGCAAGTCCCAGGCCCAGCGCGACCACCAGCCATAACGCCTTCTTCATCGCAGGGGGATTCCTTAGCGCATGCCCTGGATGTAGGAGGCGAGGTTGCGCCGGTCTTCGGCGGTGAGGCGAGCCGCAATGGCCAGCATCATCTGCGAGTTCGGACCGGCCTGGACATGGCCCTTCTCATCCTTCGTGTAGCGCAGGTCGCCGGCGTAGTCCGACAGCTGCTTCACGGCATAGACGGCGTGCTGGGCGCGCAGCGCCGGGTAGCCGGCGGCCGGGTTGCCGCGGCCCACGGGACCATGGCAGGCGAGGCAGGCCGGGATGCCACGGGCGGCGTCGCCGCCGCGATACAGCTTCTCGCCCGCCTGCCAGAACGAGGGGTCGGCCTCATGGCCGGTCGGCGTCTGGGTCGCGAAGTAGGCGGCGATGTCCAGGATGTCCTGGTCGCTCAGGCCCTTCACGATCGGCGCCATCAGCAGGTTGGGGCGCTTGCCGTCGCGGATCAGCGTGATCTGCTCGGCCATGTACCTGGCGTTCTGGCCCGCGATGACCGGCCATTCCGGGTTTACGCTGTTGCCATTGGGGCCGTGGCAGGCCAGGCAGGTGGCTGACTTGGCGGCGCCCGCCTCGGCGGAACCGGTGGCGGCGGCCTTGGCCGTTTCGGCGGCCATCGCCGGCGCGGCGAGGCTGGCCAAGGCAGCCATCGAGGCGGCGATCAGGGCGGTGATTCTGGCGGCACGGATCGCGGTCGGCTTATATGTCGTCATCGGTCCCCAAGCTCCACACATCGGGAAAAAATCACGGGAATTGTACACTAAGGACCCTAACCAGAACGCGGGCGGCCAATTGAGTCTGTTTCCCCAGGTGAAGTTCATGCTGAGCGTGGCCTCCCCCGCCCAGTTTCCCCCCGACCAGGGCCTCGATATCGCCATCGCCGGCCGCTCCAATGCCGGTAAATCCAGCGCCATCAACGCGATCCTGAGCCACCACGGCCTGGCCCGGACCAGCAAGACGCCGGGTCGCACCCAGCTGCTGAACTACTTTGAGCTGCTGCCCGGCCGCCGGCTGGTTGACCTGCCCGGCTACGGGCATGCCTCGGTCCCCGGGGAAGTGCGCTCCAAGTGGGGCCCGCTGATCGACGGCCTGGCCCAGCGCGAGTGCTTTGGGGCGCTGATGCTGGTGGTGGACTCACGACGCGGGCTGCAGGAGAAGGATTTCGACCTGCTGGAGTGGGCCGGGCTGCCGGCCGATTCGATGCACGTGCTGCTCAGCAAGGCCGACAAGCTCAGCCGTTCGGACGGGCTGAACGTGCTGCGGGACGTGCAGAAGCAGCTGGAAGGCGTGGCCAGCGCGCAGCTGTTCTCGGCGCTGCGCAAGGTCGGTCTGGAGGATGCGCGCAGCGTACTGAAGCGCTGGTGCACGGAGAAATAAAGGGCCCCGGTGGCTAGGGGGCCACCGGGGCAGACTAACCAGACCCAGGTCTCGATGCGTCTGGTTAACCCGCTCAGGGAGGGAAGCGGGGAGCACTCATCGCACTCCCTAGATTGGAGCGCTGCCCCCCGCCCAAGTTCCCGCCGGGACCAAAAAAATAAAACGCCTTTAAAACATCGACTTAGTCCGAGGCCTGTAGTTTTAACACGACAGGCGCTCCCAGCGACCCCCGCCGGGGCGCCCGGCCAGGGTCTCCCTAGTGCGCCTGGTCCCAGTTGGCGCCGGTCCCGATCTCCACCTTCAGCGGCACGCGCAGGCGGCCGGCGCCCATCATCTGCGTGCGCACGGCGGCCGTGACCGCCGGCACCGCGTCCACCGGCACCTCCAGCACCAGCTCGTCATGCACCTGCATGATGAGGCGTGCGGGCAGCCCGTCCCGCGTGCACGCCGCCTCCACCGACAGCATCGCCTGCTTGATGATGTCCGCCGCCGTGCCCTGCATCGGCGCATTGATGGCGCTGCGCTCGGCGTACTGCTGCAGCTGGCGGTTGCGCGAGCGGATGTCCGGCAGGTAGAGCCTGCGGCCGCGTACGGTCTCCACGTAGCCCAGCTCCCGCGCCTGCTCGCGCGTGGTGTCCATGAATCGCTTCACACCCGGGTAGCGCTGGAAGTAGAGATCCACGTAGCGCTGCGCGGCGCCGCGCTCGATGCCCAGCTGGCGCGCGAGGCCGAACGCCGACATGCCGTAGATCAGCCCGAAGTTGATCGCCTTGGCCGAGCGTCGCTCCTCGGCGCTCACCTGCTCCAGCGGCAGCCCGAAGACTTCCGCGGCGGTGGCCTGGTGGATGTCGCGATCCTCGGCGAAGGCCTTGAGCAGGTCCTCATCGCCCGAGAGGTGCGCCATGATGCGCAGCTCGATCTGCGAGTAGTCCGCCGCCATCAGCACATGGCCCGGGGGTGCGATGAACGCCTGGCGGATGCGCCGGCCCTCGGGCGTGCGGATCGGGATGTTCTGCAGGTTCGGATCCGTGGAGGAGAGCCGCCCGGTCGCCGCCACCGCCTGGTGGTAGCTGGTGTGCACGCGGCCGGTCTGCTCGTTTACCTGTTCGGGCAACTTGTCCGTGTAGGTGGACTTGAGCTTCGCGAGGCCTCGGTACTCCAGGATCAGCCGCGGCAGCTCGTGGTCCGCCGCCAGTTCCTCCAGCACGTCTTCGGCCGTGGAGGGCTGGCCGGTGGGCGTCTTGCGCAGCACCGGGATCTGGAGTTTCTCGAACAGGATCTGCTGCAGCTGCTTGGGGGAGTCCAGGTTGAACTCCCCGCCGGCCGCGCCGTGCGCGCGCGCGGCCAGGTCCAGTAGCTTGCGGGCCAGCTCCCCGCTCTGCGTGCGCAGGAGCGCCGCATCCACCAGCACGCCGCGATGTTCCATCGCCGTGAGCACGCCGACCAGCGGCTGCTCGAGCTCCTCGTACAGCGCCTTGAGCTGGGGCTCCTGGCAGAGCCGCGCCCACAGCACCTCGTGCAGGCGCAGCGTGATGTCGGCGTCCTCCGCCGCGTAGGTTGCGGCGGTGTCCACCGGCACCTGGTCGAAGCGGATCTGCTTGGCGCCCTTGCCGGCCACGTCCTCGTACTTGATCGTCTCCACGCCCAGGTAGCGCAGCGCGACGGAGTCCATGTCATGGCGCGTGGCCACGCTGTTGAGCACGTAGGACTCCAGCATCGAGTCATAGCGCAGGCCCGCCAGCGCGATGCCGTGGTTGGCCAGGACATGCGCGTCGTACTTCAGGTGATGGCCGACCTTGGCAAGGCTGGCATCCTCCAGCAGCGGCTTGAGCTGCGCGAGGGCGGCCTCGCGCGGCAGCTGGTCCGGCGCGCCGGCATAGACGTGGGCGAGCGGCAGGTAGGCCGCGGTGCCTGGCGCCACGCAGAAGGAGACGCCGACGATGCGTGCCTCCAGGTAGTTCAGGCTTGTGGTCTCCGTGTCGAAGGCCACCAGCGGCGCCGCGCGCAGCTGGCCGATCCAGTGATCCAGCCGCTCCTGCGTGCTGATCGTCTCGTAGTGGCGGGGCCGCGCGCCCATCGCGCTGTCCGCATCGGCGTGGGCGGGCAGGGGCGCAAGGCTTGCCGCCGCCTGGCCCGCGGGCTTCTCGCCCGCCGCGTCGTCTGCCGGCGCCTCGCCCTCCAGCGCGCGCAGCAGGCCCTTGAACTCCAGTCGCGTGTACAGCGCGCGCAGCGCCTGCGTGTCCTGCGGGCGGCGCTCGAAATCCAGCGCATCGGCAGGCAGCGCCACGTCCAGCCGGATCGTGGCCAGCTCGCGCGAGAGCGCCAGCGTGTCCAGGCCCGCGCGCAGGTTCTCGCCGACCTTGCCGGGGATCTCGGCCGCGTGGCGCACGAGCGCATCGAGCGTGTGGTACTGCGCTAGCCACTTGGCGGCGGTCTTGGGGCCCACCTTGTCGATACCGGGGATGTTGTCGGCGCTGTCGCCGATCAGCGCGAGGTAGTCGACGATCTGCTCGGGCCAGACGTCGAACTTGGCCTTCACGCCCGCGCGGTCCAGCCGCGAGTTGGACATCGTGTTGATGAGCGTGATGTGCCCATCGACCAGCTGCGCCATGTCCTTGTCGCCGGTGGAGATGATCACCTGCTCGCCGGCCGCCACGGCGCGGCGGGCGAGCGTGCCGATCACATCGTCCGCCTCCACGCCCTCGATGCGCAGCAGCGGCAGGCCCAGGGCCTTCACCGCCGCCAGCAGCGGCTCGATCTGGCTGCGCAGCTCATCCGGCATCGGCGGGCGGTGCGCCTTGTACTCGGCGAACAGGTCGTCGCGGAAGGTGCGTCCTGGCGCATCGAACACCACGACGACACGGCTGCCGGCCTGCTCGCGCGCGAACCGCTGCAGCATGTTGAGCACGCCATACACAGCGCCGGTGGGCTCGCCGCGGGAGTTGGCGAGCGGCGGCAGCGCATGGAACGCGCGGTACAGGTAGGAGGAGCCGTCGACCAGGATCAGCGGGGCCGCCGCGCTCAAGGGATGCGCTTCCGCGTGTCGGTGCTGCGCTCGCCCTCGGCGGGGCTCATCTGCGGTGCCGCGGGCACCGGCTGGGCGGCCGGGTCCGGCAGGTACAGGGCGCCCTTCTGGCCGCAGGCGGCGAGCAGGGTCAGGAGCGAGAGGGCGGCGAGGGATCGGATCATGGCGGTGCGGTCCGTGTGGGGGGGCTGCGGCCGTTCAGCAGGTCGAGCCAGCCGCGGCCGATACGGTACGCCGTCCAGGCGCCTATCGCTATATAGCAGAGGAGCAGCAGCGGGATGCCCAGGCCCAGCGTCACGCCGACCAGCAGGGCCGGGCCGAACAGCAGCGTCGCGGCGGCCAGGGCGAGGGCGGCGCGGCCGAGGGTGGCGAGCTGCCAGCGGACGTGCGCGGCGAGGTAGGTGCCGGCGACGCGTGGCCTCACCCCGTAGGCCAGCGCCAGTGCCAGCAGCGCCGGCACGCCGAACGCGAACTCCAGGGTCAGGAGGCCTTGGCCGCCGAGCGCCGTCAGGATCGACAGCGCCTGCAGGGCGTAGATCAGGTGCGTGACGCGCAGGGGCCCCATCAACCCCGCAGCTTGGCGCCGATGCGTCGGTAGGCCTCGCGGAACGGGATGCCCTCGCTGACCACCAGCGCGTTGGCCTCCTCGGCCGCGTGGATGGCCGGATCGATCTGGATGGCCTCGGCGTTGAAGGACACCGCCGGCAGCGCCGCGGCCATGATGTCCATCGTCTGCAAACACAGGTCGATGCCGCGGAACACCGGCGCCTTCAGCAGCTGCAGGTCGCGCTGGTAACCGGAGGGAAGCTTCGCGAAGATCCCCAGCGCCTCCACCAGGCAGCCGTGGGCCGAGGCCGTGCGGCCACGCACCAGCTCGAAGACGTCGGGGTTGCGCTTCTGCGGCATGATCGAGGAGCCGGTGGTGAACGCCTCCGGCAATCGCACGAAGGCGAACTCCTGCGTATAGAAGAGGAGCAGGTCGCTGGCCAGGCGACCCAGGTCCTGCATCGCCAGCGTGATCTCAAACAGCAGCTGCGACTCGGCCTTGCCGCGCGAGAGCTGCACGGCCGTCACCGGCTCCTGCACCTCGGCGAACTCCAGCTTCGCGCGCGTAAGCTCCCGGTCCAGCCCCAGTCCCGGCGCGCCGTAGCCGGCTGCCGAGCCCAGGGGGCTGCGGTCGATGCGCCGAAGCACGGCGCGCAGGCCCGCCGCATCGTCCTGGATCTCGCTCGCAAAGCCGCCCGCCCACAGCGCCACGGAGCTGGGCATCGCCTGCTGCATGTGGGTGTAGCCGGGGAGCGCGATCTCGCCCTGCCGCTCGGCCAGCTTCTGCAGCTCCGCGACGACCGTGTACGCGCCCTGGGCCAGCTGCTCGGCCGCATCGCGCAAGTACAGGCGCACGGCGGTGAGCACCTGGTCGTTGCGCGAGCGCCCCAGGTGCACGCGCCCGCCGGCGGGGCCGATGCGGGCGGTCAGCCGCTTCTCCAGCGCCGTCTGCCCGTCCTCGTCGGCCAGCTCGATGTGCCACAGGCCCGCATCGTGCTCGATGCCGATCTGGGTCAGGCCCTCGCGGATCTGGGTGAGGTCCTCGCCCTCCAGCAGGCCGCGGGAGTGCAGCATCTCGGCGTGCGCGATGGAGGCCTGCACGTCGTAGCGGACCAGCCGCTCATCCAGGCCATAGTCCTCGCCCGCCGTGAACTGCAGTACGCGTGCATCCAGCGGCGCGCCTTTATCCCAGAGCCGTGTCATGGTTGCGCGCCTTACTCCTGGCCGATCTGCTGCTCGGCCGCCGTCAGCGCCGTGATGTCGCTGACGATGAGCGTGCCGGTGCCTTCGTTGGTGAACACCTCGGCCAGGATGCTGTCCGGGGCGTCGTAGGAGATCACGTGCACGCGGCGCACGCCGCCGCGGATCGCCGACTCGATCGCCTTCACCTTGGGCAGCATGCCGTCCTTGATCGCGCCGTTCTCGCGCAGCCGGTCCAGGCCCTTCAGGTCCGTGTAGGAGATCACCGAGCGTGGGTCCTCCACGTTCTCCAGGATCCCCGGCGCGCCGGTGCACAGCACCAGCTTCTCGGCGCCGAGGGAGGCGCCGATCGCAGCGGCCACGGTGTCGGCGTTGATGTTCAGCAACTGCCCGTTCTCGTCGGCCGAGAGGGGGCTCACGACCGGCATGAGGCCGTTGTCCAGGAGCTTCTTGAGCACCGAGCCGTCCACCAGGTCGATGTCGCCGACGAAGCCGTAGTCGACCATCGCCGCATCCACCTGCACGGGCGGGCGCTTGTGCGCCTTGATGAGGCCCGCATCGACGCCGGAGACGCCGACTGCCTCGATGTCCAGCTCGCGGCACATCGCCAGCAGGCGCGTGTTGATGAGGCCGTTGAGCACCATGGAGGTCGCGTCGATCGACTGCGCGTCGGTCACGCGGCGACCCTGCACCATGCGCGTGGGCACGCCCATCGCCTCGGTGACCTGCGTGAGCTGCGGCCCGCCGCCATGGACCATCACGACGCGGATCCCCAGGTAATGCAGGATCGCGATCTGCTCGATGAGCGCGCGGGTCGCGGCCTGGTCGCCAAACACCGCGCCACCGGCCTTGATCACGAAGATCTTGCCCTTGTAGAGACGGATGTAGGGCGAAGCGCTACGGAGGCCGCGGATGGCGGCGGTCTTGTCGGATCTGTGCACGATCATGGGGCGCCCTGTTTCCTCTACTGCTTAAGCAAGCGATGCAGCACGGCCATCTGGGCCGGCATGCGGTTGTGGGCCTCGCGCAGCACCACGCTGCGCGGGCCATCCAGTACGTGGTCGGCAATGGCGACGTTACGCCGGACCGGCAGGCAGTGCATGACTTTGCAGGTCTGCTGCGCCTTGGCGAACCAGGGCTCCTGCACCATCCAGTCGCCCAGCTGCGCTCGCAGGGCGGCATCGCCTGCGGCATCGCCGTAGTGGCGCGTGGAGCCCCACTCCTTGGCGTAGAGCACCTGCGCACCGGTCATCGCCTCGTCGCGGTTGTCGGTCTCGCGTACCGAGCCGCCGGAGGCGGCGGCGGCCGCGCGGGCCTTGGCCATGACCTGCTCGGGCAGCGCAAAGCCATCCGGCCGCAGCACCACCACTTCCATGCCGCGCATCGCCGCCATGTGCAGCGTCGCCGCCGGCACGGCCAGCGGCAGGGCGCGCGGGTGCTTGACCCAGGAGAGCACGAACTTGCCGCTGCGCGGCACGCGCAGCTCATCCATCGTCTTCCAGTCGGCCAGCGCCTGGCAGGGATGGTTCATCGCCGACTCCAGGTTGATGAGCGGCTTGTCGACCAGCCGCGCCATCTCGTGGAACTGCACCTCGGCCAGGTCTATCGCGAGGTTCTTGCCCTCGGCGAAGGAGCGGATGCCCAGCACGTCGCAGTACGAGGCGAGCACCGGGATGCCCTCGCGCACGTGCTCGGCCCGGTCGCCGTCCATCACGGCGCCCAGGCGGCTCTCCAGCTGCCAGGTGCCCTGGCCCGGGGTGATCACGAAGCTGGAGCCGCCCAGGCGCGCCATGCCCGCCTGGAAGGAGGAGAGCGTGCGCAGCGAGGGGTTGAAGAACACCAGGCCCAGGATGCGGCCCAGCAGCGCCTGCGGCTCCGGGTGGTGCTCCAGCCGCGCGGCCAGGTCCAGCAGGTCCAGCACGCCTTCGCGGTCGAGGTCGGCAAGGTCGACGAATCGTTTCAAGATGACACCTTCAGAGCTTGATGCGTGCAAGGGCGGCGGCGAGGAAGTCCACGTCCGACTCCTGCAGCACGAACGGCGGCAGCAGCCGCAGGATGTTCGCATCGCCGCTGGTGCCGGTGAGGATGTCCTGCTCCAGCAGCGCCTTCTGCACGAGCTTGGCCGGTACCGTGGTCTTCAGGCCCGTGAGAAAGCCTGCGCCCTGGTGGCCCGTGACGGGCCCCACGATGCAGGTCTTGCGGATGTACTCGGCCACGCGGCGCACGTTGGCCAGCAGCTGCTCGCTCTCGATGGCCTCGATCACGGCCTCGATCACGGCGCAGGCCATCGGGCCCCCGCCGAAGGTCGTGCCCAGCGCGTCCAGCTTCACGGCGCGGGCGACCTTGCCCGACATCAGCAGCGCCGCGCACGGGAAGCCGTTGCCCAGCGCCTTGGCGGTGGTGATCATGTCCGGCATCACGCCGTAGAGGTTCGCGGCGAACGGGTGCCCGGTGCGGCCCACGCCACACTGCACCTCATCGAAGATCAGCACGGTGCCGGTCTCATCGCAGCGCTTGCGCAGCGCGGCCAGGTACTCGGCGCCCAGGTCGAACGCGCCGCCCACGCCCTGCACCGGCTCCACCAGCACCGCCGCGGTCTGCGCGGTGATCGCGGCAAGACCTGCCAGGTCCCGGCGCGGGATGAAGGTCACGTCGAAGGGGGTGCGCGGGAAGCCGTACCACTTCTCCTTCGCGCCCCAGGTCAGTGCCGCGGCGGCCGCGGTGCGGCCGTGGAAGCCGTGCTCCAGCGCGACCACTTGCTCCCGGTGCGTCATCGTGAAGGCCATCTTCAGCGCGTTCTCGTTGGCCTCGGCGCCGCTGTTGACGAAGAACACGCTCTCGAACGGCAGCTGCGAGAACTTCACCAGCCGCTGCGCGGCGCGCAGCCGCACGTCCATCGGCACGGCGTTGCTCTGGAAGTTCACGGCCTGCGCCTGCTCGGTGAGCGCGCGCGTCCAGCCGCGGTGGCCATAGCCCAGCGCCGCCACCGCATGGCCGCCGTAGAGGTCCAGCACGCGGCGGCCTTCCGGCGTGTACAGCCAGACGCCCTCGGCACGCGAGATGTGCAGCGGGTACTGCGCGAAGACCGGTGCGAGGTAGTCCTGCACGGGCGGGGAGGATGCGGATACAGCAGGTGCTGCGCTTGCCATGGCGATACGTCCTATTAGGTCCAGCCAGCGGCCGGTGCGGTGAGCCCCAGGGTCTCGGGCAGTCCCTGCAGGCGGTTCATCCACTGCACGGCGCCGCCCGCGGCACCCTTGTTCAGGTTGTCGATCACGCTCATCACCGCGACGCTCCTGCCGTTGGTGGCCACGGAGAGCCGCGCGTAGTTGCTGCCCGCCACGTCCTTGATGCGCGGCGCCTGGGCGCCCACGTGCACGAAGGGAGAGTGGGCGTAGAAGTCCTGGAAGGCCTTCACCAGCTCGGCCGCCTCGCGCGGGGCGGTGAGCTGCGCCTGCACGGTGGCGTGGATGCCGCGGGCGAACGGGCCGGAGTGCGGCACGAAGTTGAACTCCGCCGCGAGGCCGCTGGCCGCCAGCGCGCAGGCGGCGACCTCCGGCGTGTGCCGGTGCGCCAGCGCGTTGTAGGCGTACAGGTCGCTGTGGCGCAGCGGATGGTGCGTGCCCTCGGTGGGTTTGCGGCCGGAGCCGGTGCTGCCGGTGACGCCCGTCACGTACAGCTGCGGCGCCACCAGGCCCAGCTTCAGCAGCGGCACGCAGGCCAGCAGGATCGCCGTGGCGAAGCAGCCGGGGTGCGCGATGTGCGGGGTTGGCGCCACGGCCAGATGCTCCGGCACCGCGCAGCTGAACTGCGGCAGGCGCGCCGGCGCGCCGTGCGGATGCTTGTAGACCGCGGCATAGGCCGCGTCGGTGGCATAGCGAAAGTCCGCCGAGATATCCACGACGCGCGGCGTCGTGCCCGCCGCCTCGGCCACCGTCAGCAGCTTGTCGATGAGCGCCGCGGAGGCGCCGTGTGGCGCGGCCGAGAACACCGCGCTGACCGGGTGCCTGGCGATCAGCGCCTCGACCTCTGCCTGCGAGGCAAAGCGCGTGAGCTCGTAGGCGGGCGCCAGGTGCGGGAAGGCCGTCGCGACCGGCTCGCCCGGCTGGCTGTCGGAGAGGATGCCCGCCAGCTCCAGCTGCGGGTGGCCGGCGATCAGGCGCAGAAGCTCCCCGGCCACGTAGCCGGTGCCGCCCAGCACGATCGTGGGGATCGGGGTGGTCGCAGCGCTCATCAGGCCGGCTCCGCCGCGGGCTTGGCCGGCAGCTTCAGGCTCTGGATCACCAGGTCGCCCAGCTTCGCCCCGTCACTGATCGCGTTGCAGGCGCGCACGTTCATCTGCTCCTCGATGATCGCAACGCCCACGGCATTGTCGGTCGCCGGGCCGGTGACGACGGAGGGCTCGATGTGGAAGCGCTCGCGCAGCAGCTTCACGCCGCCCCAGGCGGCCACCGGATCGTTGGCCGAGAGCACGACGCTGGTGAGGGAGCTGCGGATGTCGTCGCAGTTGAGGATCGAGTCCACGCCGTAGGTGCCGATGAGGCCATCGCCCAGCTCGAACACGATCACGTCGGGCTTCTTGGCCGCCAGCTCCGTGAGCATCGAGCGCGTGAGCGCCGGGCCGGTCTTGCCGGTCGTGGTGACCACGCCCAGGTCCGTGAAGATCAGGCTGTTGCGCGCGCCGGAGTCCTCCATGGCGAGGATGTCGCGCCGCAGGCTCACGCCGGTGGCCTTGAACACGTCCACCACCAGGCCCCGGTGCCGCATGCGCGAGACGATCGCGCAGGCCGCCGCGGTCTTGCCGGCCTCCATGCAGGTGCCGGCCAGCGCCACCACCGGCACGCCCTGCGTATCCAGCACGGCGGCGTAGTCGAGCTTGCGCTTGCCGACGCGCGCCGGCACGCCGATGCGCTCGCCCAGGAACGGGAACTGCAGCACCACGCCCAGCACGCGGCAGTCGAAGGGCTTGCCCTTGTCGGGGTTGGCCGAGTCGCACACGCCCAGCACGCCGCCGATGTTGAGCATCTGGATGATGTCGCCGGCCTTGACCGTCTCCGGCACGTGGCCGGAGTAGCCGAACAGCGCCTTGCGCGTGCCCAGCGCGCCCACGACGATGTCGCCGCGCACGACCTTGGCCATGCGGCCGCTGGTGAGCTCCAGCGTGTTGTAGGTGGACTTGTTGGTGAGGATCTCCACCACCAGCACCACGCCCTCCTCGGCCTGGATGTCCTCCTCGGCGATCCGCAGGTCGTGCTTCAGGCCCAGCGCCTGGGTGACGGAGGCGATCTTGTCAACGACAACGCTCTTCATTTACTTGCCCTTGTCCTTGCTCGCCTGTTCGCCGGCGCGACGATGGAACACGCCCGTGAGGGCCACGATCTTGGAGAAGCCCAGCGCATCGGTCGGGCTCCACTCGCCGACCGCCTCGCCGTAGACGCCCTTGGAGGCGGCCATCATCGAGTACGGGGACTCCACGCCTTCCACGAAGCACTGGCCCGGGCGCAGCAGCACGTGCACCTCGCCGGTGACGCGCTCCTGGGAGCACAGCAGCAGGGCCTCGATGTCGCGGCAGACCGGATCCAGCAGCTGCCCTTCATGCACGAGGTCCCCGTAGGGGCCGGCGACCGACTCCTTGATGCGCTGCTGGCGCGGCGTCATCACCAGCTTCTCCAGCTCGCGGTGCGCGTTAAGCAGGATCTCGGCGGCCGGCGCCTCGAAGGCGACCCGGCCCTTGGTGCCGATGATGGTGTCGCCCAGGTGGATGCCGCGGCCGATGCCGAAGGCCGCGCCGATCGTCTCCAGGCCTTCGATGACCTCCACCGGCGAGAGCGCCTGGCCGTCCAGGCCCACCGGGCGACCCTGCTCGAAGCGGATCGTGTGGCGGGCGGGGCGGGCGGGCCGGCTGAAGGCGTCCTTGGAGAGTACCCAGGCCTCATCGGGGATGCTGCCCTTGGAGGTGAGCGTCTCCTGGCCGCCGATGGTCACGCCCCACAGGCCGCGGTTGATCGAGTACGCGGCGCCGTGCGGCGGGATCGGCAGGTTGCGGTCCTGCAGGTATTGCAGCTCTTCCTGGCGCTTGAAGGCCTGGTCGCGGACGGGCGCGAAGACCTCCAGGTCCGGCGCGAGCGTGCGCAGCGCCACTTCAAAGCGCACCTGGTCGTTGCCGGCGGCCGTGCAGCCGTGGGCGATCATGTTGGTGCCCAGCTCCCGCGCGACGCGCGCGATGGTCTGCGCCTGCATCACGCGCTCGGCGCCCACGCACAGCGGGTACATCTGGCCGCGGCGCACGTTGCCCATGATCAGGAAGCGCAGCACCTGCTCGAAGTAGTCGGCGCGCGCATCGATCTGGTGGTGGGCGATCGCGCCCAGGGCGAGGGCCCGCTCCCCGAGCGTGCGCGCGGCGGCGGCATCGATGCCGCCGGTGTCCACGGTAACCGTGATGACCGGCCGACCGGTGTTCTCCGCGACCCAGGGCACCAGAAAGGAGGTGTCCAGGCCACCGGAATAGGCGAGCACGATGGGCTTGGCGCCCGTATTGGCGTTCTTCGACATGGTTGTTAGATCCGGAACAGGGAATGGAGGCGCTCGACCAGTCGCTCCTGCGCGGCCGCGTCTTGCGTGGCTATGAAAATGGTGTCGTCACCGGAGATCGTGCCTACGACCTCGGGCCACTCGGCCTTGTCGACCGCCACGGCCACGCTGCCGGCGGCGCCGACGCTGGTCTTGATCACGGTCAGCGAGGGGCCGGCGGGCTTGATCTCGCGCACGAAGCGCGCGATCGCGCCGAAGTCGCCCTGGGCGCGGGAGACTTCCTCCCCCGGCGGCAGGTAGCGGCCCTGGGCCTTGAGCACGCCCAGTTCGCGCATGTCCCGGCTGACCGAGGACTGAGTGACCTCGAAGCCATCCTGCTTGAGGAGGCTCACCAGGTCTTCCTGGCGGCGCACGCGGCCACCGCGAAGGATTCGCAGGATGGCATTGCGGCGGTCGGATTGGTGGCGATCAGTTTGCATAAGAAGTCGCGAATTCTGCATAAATTTGCAGTCCCGGTCAAGCGCCGCAAAGCCCCGGGCGGGCCCTGGGGCAGGGGTCGGGATACGGGTGGCCGCCCGGGTCGGCGCGGCCCGGCGAGGCCCCGTGGGGTAGGTCGTGGGTCGTGCCGCGGCGCGGATCGGGCGGGCGGGCGGCGGCGCAGGGGGGCGGATGCCCCCTGGGGGCAGGCGAAGGGCTAGGTGCCCCCCCTAGGTGCCCCCGGGGGCAGGGCGCCCGGGGGGCGCGCGGCCGCGTTGTCCGCCAGGGTCTGGGCGAGCCGCGGCCGGCCGGTGTCGCGTGCGAACGCGGCCAGCTGCGCGGCCTGTTCGGCCGCGTCCGGCGCGAACTGCGGCAGGCGCGTGAGCGCCGCCTCCGCCGCCTGCAGCGCGAGCGGCAGGTTGCGGGTGGCGAGGCAATGGGCCAGGACGGTGCGCGCCGCGAGCCCAAAGGCCCGCGCCTCCGGCCAGCGGGAGGACTGCGCGAGGATCGCGTGGACGTCGTCGGCGAGCAGCGCGGCCGGACCCGCCCGCAGCCAGTCCTGCAGCAGCGCCGCGGCGCGCGGCAGGTCGCGCACCCGCGTGGCGGTGAACGCCTCATCCAGCATTGCCTGGCGCCGCGCGCGCCGCTCGCCCTGGTCGCGCTCGGCCTTGCGCTCGGGGCTGTGGCGCGGTTCAAAGTCCAGCGCCAGGCGCCGCTGGTGGATGGCCCCGCCGACCGCGGCATAGAAACCCAGCAGTAGCAGCTCCCAGAGCGCAAAGCGGGCGACCCGCGGCAGTCCCCAGCGCGTCGACCACGCCGCCAGCGCCGCGGCTACCGCGAGGGCCGCCAGCAGCGCGAGGTACCCCCCGGCCAGGCCGATCGCGGCGCGCGCCAGGCTCACCGGGTTGATCGCATCCGGCGCGAAGTGCGAGATCGCCAGCGCCGCCAGGGATGCCGGCCAGAGCGCCAGCGCCACGGCGACCACCAGCAGCGGCGGCACGGGCAGGGACACCCGGCTCACCAGCAGGAAGATCCCCGAGCCCAGCAGCGGATGCACCCACGCGCGCCAGTCGCCGAACGGGCCCAGCATCTCCACGCTGGCCACCGGCGCCTCGCTGCCGCCATGGGCCGCCTGGTCCAGCAGCGCGAAGGCGTACTTGTTGAGCCAGGAGAGCAGCAGGTAGTTGGCGAGCACCGTCAGCGGCGCGATCGACGGGCCGCTGCCGTTGATCAGCGCCAGCAGCAGCGCCGAGAGGCCGACGAAGAGCAGGCTCGCCAGCTGCAGGGGCAGCGCGAGGGCACGGTAGGGCGTCATGGGTCCACCGGTTGCGAGGCAGGAGCGCGGTAGGCGACGGCGATCGGTAGGGTCGGGATCACGGCGGTCGGTGAAGGGGGCGGGCGGCTACTTCTGGATCGTATAGACCAGGTCCGCGCTGCGCGCCTTGCCCTGCTCGGTCTTGATGGTCCAGTGATCCCCGACCGTGTAGCGCAGCTTCACGGTGTTGATGGCCTCCGCCAGGCTGATGCCGTAGCTGACGTAGAGCCGCGGCGAGAGGTACTTGCCCAGCACCAGGGAGGTCTCGTTGGTCAAGTCCGACTCGATGCTCACGTCCTCGATGCCGACGCGGTTGCCCAGCTGCTGGGCGAGGATCGCGCCGCCCTGCGCGAGCATTTCGTTGCGCGTGGCGCCGGAGCGGTTGCCGCTCTGCACGCTCTCCAGCGAGCCGCCGGCCAGGATCAGCGAGACGATCTGCGACTGCGGGATCGCCGGCTCCGAGAAGAAGGTCATGCGCGGCGCGCGCAGGCTGCCACGCACGTTCACGCCGGCGGTGACGTCGGGGAAGACCTTCTGCGCGCGCAGGTCGATGCCGGGGTCACCGAGCGGGCCGTTGTTGAACAGCAGGCGCCCGCGCGAGATATCCAGGTTGCGGCCGAAGGCCACGTACTTGCCCTCGGTGACGCTCAGCTCCCCGGCGCCGCGGCTGATCTGCGACTCATCCGAGTGCGCGCGGATGCTGCCGCTGATCAGGCCCTTCAGCCCGTAGGAGTCGATGCGTACCTTCTCGCCCAGCGTGATCAGGATGTCGCTGACCACCTGCCAGGCGTTCTGGCGCTCGTTCACGGGGGCGCCCACCAGCACCTCATCGCTGGAGGAGAGCACGGCGTTGGTGATCGTCGCGGGCTCCAGCGAGGCCTGCGGCACCTTCACCTCGCCAGTCACGTCGATGTGGTTGCCCGCGATCGCAAAGTCCAGCTTCGGGGAGGCTTGGATGCGGGCTTCCGGCACGTCCACCACGCGCAGGTTCTCCCCCTCCAGGTGCAGCAGCCCGTAGGGCAGGCGCTCGCGCCAGGTGATCTTGCCGTTGAGCTTGCCGCTGCCCTCCCCGGCGCGCGCAGCGCCGGAGAGCTCCAGCGCGTTGCCGTTGAAGTGCGCATCCAGGCTTACCTCGCGCAGCGCGAGGTTGATCTGGTAGAGGTCGGCCTCGCCCTTGCGGACCTGAAGGTCGCCCTGGAAGTCCGGCTCGCCCAGCGTGCCGGTGACGGTGGCCTGGGTGGTCAGGCGGCCGGCGGCGCGGTCGATGCCGGGCACGTAGACGTCCAGCAGGCCCAGGCCGTCGGTCTCCAGCGCGACCTGCCCGTTGATCCGGTACTGCGGCCAGGCCCCGCCCGTGCGGCGGCCGTCCAGCGTGCCCTTGATGTTGCCAGCGGCGCCGGCGTCCAGGCCCACCTTCACCGCGAAGTCGTTGCGCGTGGCGCTGGCATCCACCAGGCCCGTGCCGAACGCGAAGCGCTCCTCGCGGCCATTGGAGAGGTGGTGGCGGACCTGCGCTTCGCGCAGGCTCGCATGCAGCGTGCCGGTCACCGGGTCCTCACCGGCGCCCGCCAGCTCCCCGTCCACGCCGATCGTGCCGTCGTAGTCCACGTCCTGCGAGAGGCCTGCGGTCAGCGTGCGCAGCGGCAGCTTCTCGGCGTTGAAGGTGGCGTGCCAGCGGCCGGCCGCGGCCTCGCCCGCCGCGCAGAAGCGCTGCTGCTCCTTGCCCTTCAGGCACAGGGAGGCGAGCCGGAACTCATCGGGCGTGAACTCCAGCGGCGCGGGGGATTCCAGCGCGAGCTTGAGCGATGCGTTGTCGTCGGCGGTGAGCTCGCGCACCGCGCCCTTCCAGCGCCCGTCCTTGAAGGCCCCCTGCGCGGCCAGCGAGAGCTGCAGGCCTTTGGCCTCCAGCGTCACGAACAGGTTGTTGTCGCTGGCGCGGCCGTCGAGCTCCAGGTTCACGGCGTTCACCACGCGGCCCGCCGCATGCAGCTCCCGCAGGCGCACGCGGCCGCGCGTGGTGCCGTTCTCCCTGAGGTCGATGTCCACGTCCGCATCGAGGCTGCGCAGGGACTGCTTGCCGAACTCGAAGTTCGAGCCCACCGCGCGGATGCCCAGCAGCGGCGCCGTGGCCGTGCCGGCCAGCGTGCCGCGTGCGGCAAGGCGGCCGCGCGCATCGGGGGAGAGGAGGCTTAAGTCATCCGTGTTCAGGCCGAAGCGCAGGTCGCGCTGCGTCCCCAGCAGGCCCTCCAGCGTGAGCCGCGCGCGGCCCAGGTGCAGGTCCACGCCGGTGAAGCGCAGGTCCGCGCCGCGCCGCGCGAGCTGGCCGTGGCCGCTCGCGGTGCTGCCCCGCAGTTCCCCCTCCAGCTGCTGGATCGCGACATCGAAGTCCCCGTCGCTGGCGAAGCGACGGCCGCTGGCGGCGAAGTCAAAGTGGATGCGACCCGGCAGGTCCTCCCGCAGCTGCCCGAAGTCGATGTCCAGCGCCGTGCCGGCGAGCTTCCAGCTCTGCTCCGGCGACCACAGCGCCTCCCCATGCACCTGGGCGCTGCCGCCGTAGGCGGCGACCTGCGCCTGCGTGAGCGTGAAGTGGTCGCTGTCGAGCAGGCCGCTGGCGGTGGCGCGCATCGCCGGCAGGTCCGCGGCGCGGAACTCGCCCTCGCCATCGACCCGGTAGGGCTTGTCACCGCGCAGCGTGAAGTGGCCCTGGGCGCTGCGCACCGGGGGATCGGCGCCGCGCAGCGGCCAGCGGAAGTCCTTCCAGTCGCCGGAGAGGTCCAGGAGCGGCCGCTGCCCGACGATGAGGTCGATCGTGCCACGCGTGACCGCGTGCGCCTTGGAGGCCTGGTGGGTGACGTGGGACGCGCGGATCGTGAGCCGGCGGTTGGCGTAGAAGCCGTCGAAGTCCACGTCGAACTTGCCGACCGCCAGGCCCGCCGAGTCGGCCTCGCCGCGCGCCTTGAAGCCCTCGCGGTCGGCCGAGAGCGCGAGCTCCCCGCTCATCGTGCCCAGCATCTTGCCGCCGCCGAACGGCACGATGTCGAAATCCTTCACGCGGGAGGTGCCCTCGAAATGCCAAGCCTCCGTGAGGCTGGCGAAGCGGCCGGTGACGGCCGCATGGAACGGCGCGGTGAGCGCGCCGGTCAGCGGCAGGGACTGCAGGTTCCCCGCGAAGCTCGCGGTGGCCGACCAGCGCGGCTGTCCCGGCAGCTGCCAGGTCGCGTTGGCCTGGCCCGAGAAGGCCAGCGGGTCGGTGGCCAGCAGGCGGCCATCGGCGCCCAGGTGCAGGGAGGGCAGGTCCAGCTCGCCGCGCAGGATGCGGATCTGCTTGGGGTACACGGCGCCGGCCGCCTCGACGTGGGTCGCCTCAAAGCGCAAGCCGTTGGGCACGACGAGCGTGCCCTGCGACACGCGCACCTCATCGGCGTGGATGCGCATCAGCGGCGGCAGGAAGCGCGGCTTCCAGGGATGCGTCTTGTCCTTCGCGTAGCGCACCTCGATGAGGGCGGTCTGGATCGAGAGCTGCGGCACGCTGATCGTCTGCCAGAGCAGCGGCGCCAGGCGCAGCCGCCCCTCGATGCCCGTGAAGCGCAGGTGCACCCGCTCGTGCTCGATGTCCAGCAGCTCGATCCTGGCGCCGCCCGCGAGCGTGCCGGAGACGCCCTCCACCTGCAGCGTCACCGGGCCCAGCACGCCCAGCCGCGTCGCGACGGCCTGCAGGCCCCACTCGGTGCTGGCCACGACCAGCAGCGCCGCCGACGGCAGCACGATCAGGATGCCCAGCAGCACGAGTGCGATGCGGCGGCGGCGGCTCATAGCTTGGGGGAGATGTTCAGGTGCAGGCGGGGCGAGCCGGACTGCGAGAGGGGCTGCGCGATGTCCAGGCCGATGGACACTACCGGCAGGCGGTAGCGCATGCCGATGCCCGCGGAGTAGGCCATCGGGTCGCCCAACTTGTCGAAGGCATTGCCGATGTCGAAGAACGTGGCCACTGCGAAGTTACGCGGCAGGTCGCGCACCAGCTCCGTGCTGCCGACCAGCAGGTTGCGCCCGCCGACGTTGCGCTCCGAGGGCGTGGACTGGCCGCGCAGCACCACGCTCTCCACCGGGGAGAGGGAGTTGTAGGCAAAGCCGCGCACGCTGCGGTCGCCGCCCGCGAAGAAGCGGTAGATGCCCGGCAGGCGGTCGAAGTTGTGGGTGAGGCTGGCGCCCAGCTCCCCGCGCAGCAGTACGTGCCACTGGGGCTGCAGGTCGAACACGCGCTCGCCCTGCACGTGCAGGCGCAGGAAGTCGGCGTCGGAGCCCAGCACGTGCGTGGAGCCGATGAGGTCGGCGTAGAAGCCGCGGCTGAAGAGCGTCTCGCCCAGGTACCCCTCCGGTACCGAGGCGTAGCTGATGCCCGGCACCAAGAGGTTGGCGGCCTGCAGCGTCGAGCCGTCGTCCGTCTGCGTATGGGTCGCCGCGACCGACAGCACGCGCTGCCAGTGGCCGATCACCTGGGTGACGGAGGGCGTGAGCGAGAGCTCCGTGACCTTCAGGTCGCTGATGTCCTCGGTGCGGTCGGTGAACTGCATCGACAGGCGCTCCACCGCCGGGTCGCCGATCGGGATGTCGTAGCGCGAGTCGATGCGGCGCGTGATGTTGGAGGCCTGCACCTGGACGCGGAAGCGATGGCCGCGGTCGTTGATGCGCGAGTCGGTCCAGCCGAAGGTGCCGCGCGCGCCCGTGTCGGTGCCGTAGCCGGCGCCGATGGAGAAGGCACGGCGGCCCTTCTCGGCGCTGATCTTCACCGGCACGCTCAGGGTCTGCGGGTCGCGCTGCTGCGGCAGCACCTCCACCGTGGAGAAGTACAGGCTGTCGTCCAGCGCGAACTGCGTGCGCAGGAGCAGCGCGGTGTTGTAGGGCTCGCCCTCCTGGAAGCGCATGAAGCGGCGCATGAGCTCGGGGCGGATCACCGACTGCTCGATGAGGATCTGGCCAAAGTGATAGCGCGGGCCGGTGTTCATGCGCAGGCGGATGTCGGCGCGGTGCGCGGCCGGGTCCACCTTGAGCTCGTTCTCCAGAAGCTTGGCATCCAGGTAGCCGTAGGCGGCGGCGATGCGCTGCAGGTCGCCCTTGGCCTGCTCGTAGCTGCCGTGGTTCAGGCGCACGCCCTTGCGCAGGCCCCCCAGCTCCCGCACCTGGCGGAACACCGGGTCGTCGGCACCGGGCCCCTCGATGCGCAGCTCCGCCGACTCCACCACCACCGGCTTGCCGGGCTCCACGCTGATGCGCACGCGCCAGTTGTTGTCCTTGTTCTCCGACTCGTAGGTCGCCTTGACCTGCGGCTCGTAGTAGCCCAGTGGCTTGAGTGCGGAGCGCACTTCCTCGTTGATGCGGTTGTAGAGGCGCACGACCGTGTCCTCTTCCAGCTTGTCGCGGTCCTTGTAGCGCGCCACGCTCAGGAACGCCTCGACGTTGCGCTTGAGCTCGCCGTCGACCCCGTCGATGTCCACGCGGATGCCCGCACGCAGCGGCGCCGCCACGAGGAGCAGCGCGCAGGCGAGGGCGCGCGGCAGGATTGTCCGGGGCAGGCGCTGCATCCGGTTGATTCTAGACGGACTTGGCGCGGCGCGTGCTCTAGCTGGCGTGTGCCAGGCGAAGTTGGGATTCGCCCGCGGGCTCACCGCCCGGGCCAAAGCGGCGCTCTCCCAGCCAGGTGCTGCCGCGCTGGCGCATCACGACGGTGGAGCAGCGCGTGCCGTAGCGCTCGTGGGCGATGAAGGGACCCGACGTGGCCGGCCAGGGCAGGCCCGCGGCGGGCGGCGTGGGCCCCGGCTCGCGTTCGGCCAGCAGGGCATACAGCGTCGGGGCCAGGGCCACGCCCTCATCCAGCGCGTCCCGCAGGCCCTGCTTGCAGCGCGCAACCTTCGGCCAGCCCACGTCCAGCAGGTCATTGGAGAGTCCATGCACCCCGACGCCCAGGCGCCGCGCGAAGCCGGGGTCGCGGTTGGAGGCGTACCAGAGCGCATCGGGCTCGGCCAGGAGGAGGTTGAAGCCCGGGAACTCCTGGGCCGTGTGCGCGAGCTGCGCCAGGTACGCCTCGGCGCTGCGCTCGCCCGCCAGGAAATCGGTGACGAGGCGGCCGCGGGAGTGGCTGCTGCCGGCCGGAGAGGGCTCGCCGCGGAAATTGGTGACGCAGGCGAAGCGGCCGCGGGTGTCCGCGGCCAGCCAGCTGCCGCCGGCCACGAGATCCCGGCCGGCCGCCATGCCGGGGATCTCCGGCCAGCGATCCAGCGCCGCCGTCGCGCGGCCATGCTGTTCGTCGCGGTTGGCCGCGACGATGAGCTGCAGCGTCGGGTGCAGGCCCCAGGCGACCACCAGCAGGCACATGGCGTCAGATCGCCTTAAGCCAGTGCTCGATCAGGCGCCGGGAGATCGACTCCGGCGGCGGCAGCAGGATCTCCCCGCTGTGCACCTGCTCGCGCGTGAACCACTGGGCGTCCTCCAGCTCCGCGTCCTGTGTGACGGGCGTGGCGTCCAGGCCGTCGGCGATGAAGCCCAGCATCAGCGCCGAGGGAAAGGGCCAGGGCTGGGAGGAGTGGTAGTGGACGGCCGTGACCTCGATGGCCGTCTCCTCGCGCACCTCGCGGCGCACGGCGTCCTCCAGGGACTCGCCGGGCTCCACGAAGCCCGCGATCGTCGAGTAGCGCTTGGGCGGCCAGCTTGGCTGGCGACCCAGCAGCGCCCGCTCGCCGTTGCGCACCAGCACGATGATCGCCGGGTCGATGCGCGGGAAGCTCTCGTGGTCGCAGCGGCTGCAGCGGCGGGCGTGGCCGGCGCGCGTGGCCACGGTGGGGGAGCCGCAGCGGCCGCAGTACCGGTGGTTGCCGCGCCAGATCGTCAGCGCCCGGGCATAGGCCAGCAGGCCCGCGTCATCGGGCTCCAGGTTCAGCGCGAGCGGTCGCAGTTCCGCGAAGGACTCGCCCCGCGCGAGGTCGGCCTGCGCGGATTCCGGCGTATCCGGATCCAGCTCCACCATCACGCAGCGCAGGCCGCGGAACCAGCCCAGCAGCATCAGGTTCTCGGGGGACGCGTTGGCCACGCGCGGGTCATCGTGCGTGAGGAACGCGATGCGCGTGGCGGCGCCCGACTCATCCGGCTGCATCAGCGTGGCCGTGCCGTGCAGGGCGATGTAGCGGGTGTCCGGGTCGGCGCGCGCGGCGGCGAGCCACTGCTCGGTGGCACGCTCCTCGGCGCGGCGGTCCAGGTAGTTCCCTGCGAAGTAGTTGCCGGGCGATGTCATGTGCCCATGATAGCAACGGCGGCGTTGCCCTGGCTTTACAGCGGCAGGCGGCCCTGCAGCGAAGCCTCGCAGCAGGCGCAGCGCCGCCCCGGTACCGCGTAGCGGTCCACCACGATCAGGCCGTTGCAGTCACTGCAGAGGGTCGCCGCGAGCTCATCGCTGCGGGCCAGCGCGATCACCAGGAAGACCGCATGCTCGAAGCCGATGCGCGCCCCCGGCACCAGGCGCCGGTAGATCTCGAAGGCCTCGCACAGCGCCTCGCCCCGCTGCACGCCGGGCAGGGCGCGCTGCGCATCGGCGACGCGGCCGGTGGGCACTACCTGCAGCAGGTAGCAGAGGCTGGCGAGGATCGCCGCCTCCTGGCGCAGCACCGGGCTGCGCGTGAAGTAGGTCGTCTGCGTGGGCGACTTGCCCCGATGGCGCGTCACGTCGCTGCCGCCCTGGTCGGTCGTGCAGGAGTGCACGAGGCGGCGGATGCGATCGTCCGTGAGGCCCGTCCAGACGCGGATGGTGCGCGTGCGGGCCTCCAGCTGGATGAAGCGCAGGGCGAGGTCCAGGCGCAGGCGGTCGCGGGTGTAGCGGGCATCGGAAATTCTCATGGCGGCCCCCTGGGCAAAATATTCAAAAAACAGGTGTTTGCGAATTTGGGAAAAATATCCCAAATTTGTGACACGCTTCCAAGTGCCGGCTGGTTACCTTTGTGGGGTAAATGGGGAGGAATGAGATGTCCGCCAAGCAGACTGCCCGCGCCCTGCCGCCACCACCCGTCGAGGCCAGCGACTGGCTCGAGGAGGCGGTGCTGGAGCCGATGCTGGAGATCAACGGGCAGTGCGTGGAGCTGCTGTGCGCGATGGCCGACTCGACCCCGGCGCCGCTCGCAATGCTGCGGGAACTCTCCCCGCTGTGGCGCTCGCTGCCGCGCGAGGCGCGCGCGCGCCTGGGCCACATGCCCTACCTGCTGCTGGATGCGGGCTTCTGCGATGAGGCGCGCTGGCAGAAGTTCAGGCACGGCGGGGTGCAGGACGTGCCGCGGGCGCTGCGCGCCGGCTGCTTTGCCGGCGAGCGCGCGGCCGGCTTTACCCGCCGCGTGCTGGTATATGGCTGGCACCTGGCACGGGCCCATGCCAGCGTCGCGCGCGTGGTGCTGGGGATCTCCCCGGTGTGCCAGGCGCGCCTGGCCGCGCTGAGCCTGAGGGAGATCGACCTGCTGTGCGAGCAGCACCCGGGCTGGGTGCGGCCGCGCTGGGAGACGCGGCCGCTGGTGTGGCGGCAGATGCTGACCGCCGCCCTCAACGCCGACGAGGTGGCGCTGCGGCAGGCGGGCCTGCGCGGCATACAGCTGCTGGCAGCGGAGGCGTTGGCCGGGCGCCGACAGGCCTAAGATCAGCCGGGCAGGCTCTCCCCAACCAGCAGGATCCCGGCCCGGACCACCCGAACCCGGCGGCCTGCGGCGGCCAGGCCGAGCGCGCGGGTGACGCTGGACCGGGCAGCGGCCTGTTCGACACCGCCGGGCAGCAGCGGCTGCGCGGGGTCGTCGTGGCCCGGGGCCTCAAGCACCCCGTCGCGGTGGCGCGGCTGCCCTCCGGCGAGGCGCTCCCCCGAGTTCCCCGGTGCCGCGTGGCGGGAGGCCGGGAGGCTTGGGTAGACTCGGCCGCGCCCTGATCCGCCCGAGGCTTCCATGTCGCTAGAACCCTTCCACCTGGCCGTGCCCGTCCACGATCTGCAAGCCGCGCGCGCCTTCTACGGCGGCAAGCTCGGCTGCGCCGAGGGCCGCAGCTCCCCGCACTGGGTGGACTTTGATTTCTTCGGCCACCAGTTGGTGGCGCACCTGGAGGCCACCCGCCAGGGCCGCGACACGGCCCTGCGCAACCCCGTCGACGGCCATGATGTGCCGGTGCCGCATTTCGGCGTCGTGCTGACCTGGGAGCACTGGCAGCGCCTCGCCGAGCGGCTCACTGCCGAGGGGCAGGCGTTCGAGATCGCCCCGGGCATCCGCTTCCAGGGGCAGGTGGGCGAGCAGGCGACGATGTTCTTCTACGACCCATCGGGCAACGCGCTGGAGTTCAAGGCGTTCCGCGACCTCACGCAACTCTTTGCCAAGTAGGCCCGCGCCGGCCTGGCTGCGCTGGCAACGCCTGGGCCCCTCGACGCGCCGGCCATTGGTTATGATCGGCGGATAACCTTCAATGAGTAAATGGCGCGCCACCGGCGCGCCGGGGGACACATGACGACGGATTCATCGATCTACGCCCAGCTGGCCGCGCTCCTGGGCGCCGACCTCGTGCAGCCCATCGACGCCAGCAACCTGGACCGCCTGACGCACGACTACTGCGTCATCGGGCGCAAGGACGTCGGCGTCCTGGCCCTCGTGCTGCCGCGCACCACCGAGCAGGTCTCCCAGGCGCTGAAGTTCTGCAACGACCGCGGCATCGCCGTGGTGCCGCAGGGCGGCATGACGGGCTTGGCCGGCGGCGCCGTACCGATCGGGCCCAGCGTCGCGATCTCGATGGAGCGCATGCGCGCGGTGATCGAGGTGGATGTCGCCGCCGCGACGATCACCGTGGAGGCGGGCGTCGCGATGGAGACGGTGCAGAAGGCCGCCGATGCGGCCGACCTGTTCTATCCGCTGGACCTGGGCGGCCGCGGCACCTGCCAGGTCGGTGGCAACATCTCCACCAACGCCGGCGGCAACCGCGTGCTGCGCTTCGGCATGGCGCGCGACCTGGTGCTGGGCATCGAGGCGGTGCTGGCCGACGGCACGGTGATCGACTCGCTGCGCAAGGTGATCAAGAACAACACCGGCTACGACCTGCGGCAGCTGTTCATCGGTGCCGAGGGCACGCTGGGGATCGTCACCAAGGCGGTGCTCAAGCTCTACCCGAAGGCCAAGAGCGTCTGCACGGGCATCTGCGCGGTGGACGACTATGCCGGCGTGCTGGACCTGCTGCGCCGCGCGCGCACCGGCTTTGCCTCCCAGCTCACCGCCTTCGAGGTGATGTGGCCGGCCTTCTACGAGATGGGCACCGTGGGCCTGGGCCGCAAGCCGCCGATCGACCTGGGGCAGGGCGCCTACGTGCTGATCGAGACGCAGGGCACGGACCCGGCGGTCGACCAGGAGCGCTACGAGTCGGTCATCGGCGCCGCGATGGAGGCCGGGATCGTCAAGGACGCGGTCGTCGCCCAGTCGCAGCGCGAGGCCACGGTGCTGTGGGACGTGCGCGATTCGCCGGGCGAGTGGTCCAAGGGCGTGCACTGGCCGCAGCTGGGCTTCGACGTGAGCGTCCCGACCGGTGAGATCGGGCCGCTGGCCGATGAGATCGGCGACATGCTCAAGAACACCTGGCCGCAGCTCAAGGCCGTGTTCTTCGGTCACGTCGCGGACGGCAACCTGCACGTCTCGGTGCGCATGAGCGGCCACGACGTGCCGGAGCTGGACATTGAGAAGGCGGTCTACGGGATCGTGGCCCAGCGGCGCGGCTCGATCTCCGCCGAGCACGGCATTGGCTCGCTCAAGCGCGAGTTCCTGCACTTCTCGCGCAGCCCCGCTGAGCTGGCGCTCATGCGCGCCATCAAGAAGGCGATGGATCCCAAGGGGATCATGAACCCCGGCAAGGTGATCTAGCACCTCGCCGGTGACGGCCTGGCCGCGCTACAGGAAGTTGTGCGGCCAGATCATCGAGCGCCACATGTGCGCTGCCGGCGAGTTGTCGAAGCCCAGGCCTTCCTTGGGCTCCTTGAAGTGCCGGCCGATGATGTCGGTGAACTGCTCCGGGTCCACGTCCCAGTCGTCCTGGAAGCTGTAGATGTCGTAGATCGTCACCAGCCGCGAGGTCATGTACCAGCGGTGGTTGCGTGCTGCCTCGTGCGCCTTGCACAGGTACTCCGGCGGCTTGTAGTCCGGGCCGAAGAACGCGTTGTAGGCGTCCGGGTACTTGAAGCCCGCCGCCTCGTCGGCGAAGTAGCGCAGGGCCTGGTGGTACTGGACGGCCCAGGCGATCTCCTCGCTCACGTAGGGGGCAATCATCTGCGCGCCCCAGTAGCCGTGGTCGCTACGCAGCAGCGCGCCGTTGGCGATGTCGTGCAGCAGGCAGGCCACCACCACCTTCTCGTCCTGGCCCGCGTCGAGCGCGAGCTTCGCGCTCTGCAGCAGGTGCATGTAGGCGATGTCGGAGAAGCGGAAGTGGAAGAAGTCCAGCAGCTTCGGGCGCTCCGGCATCACCGGCAGGTCCGGGTTCTGGCCCATCATGAACACCGCGCCCGTCTCGCCCATGCGCTTGAGCAGTTCCCGCTCCGGGTTCTGCGCCTCCCGGCCGACCAGCGCGATCGGCTGCGGCATGATCATGCGCTCGCGCCCGGCCTGGGGGCACTGGTCCGCCGTCACGTATCTCTTGGGCTTCTGGCTTTTCATGACTCTAGCTCTCCGATTCCTCGGTGGACCCTGGTCGCGAGCCGTAGCGGCGCGCGATCCAGGCACAAACCATCAGCTGCATCTGGTGAAAGATCATGACCGGTAGCACCACGGCGCCGACATCGGCGGCGCCAAACAGCACCCGCGCCATCGGTACGCCGCTGACCAGGCTCTTCTTGGAGCCGCAGAACACGATTGAAATCTCGTCTTCCTTCGAGAATCCCAGCGCCCGGGCAGCGTAGCCGGTGATCAGCAGGATTGCCGTCAGGATAAAGGCGCACAGTCCCGCCAGCACCAGCAGGCGGCCCAGCGGCACCTGGCGCCAGATGCCGCCGATGACGGCGGCGGAGAAGGCGCTGTAGACGGCCAGCACGATGGTGCTGCGGTCGGTGTACATAAGGACCGTCTTGCGCCGCGCGACGATTCCGGCGAGCCACGGACGCAGCAGGTGGCCGCTCGTGAAGGGCAGCAGCAGCTGCAGCACGATCTTCCAGACCCCTGCGAAGGAGATCCCGCTGCCGTGGGCGTGGGCCAGCAGGTTCATGATGAGCGGGGTCAGCGCGATGCCGAGCAGGTTGGAGGCGGCCGCGGAGGCTACCGTGCCGGCGATGTTGCCGCGGGCGATCGACGTGAAGGCGATCGAGGACTGCACCGTGGAGGGCAAGGCGCAGAGGAAGAGAACGCCGGTCCACAGCGGCTGCGGCAGTAGGCCGGGGAAGGCGCGGGTCAGCCCCAGACCCAGCAGCGGGAAGACCACGAAGGTCGTGGCCAGGATGGTCAGGTGCAGCCGCCAGTGCCCCAGGGCGGCCACCAGGTTCTCGCGGGGCAGGCGTACCCCGTGCAGGAAGAACAGGAACACGATGGCGGCCGTGGCCAGCAGGCTCACCGCCCCGGCGGCGGCGCCGCTGACCGGCAGCAGGCTCGCCACGACCACGGTCAGGATCAGGACCAGCAGGAACGGGTCCGGGAGGAGTTTTCGCAAGGGGCCGCCAGAGGGGCTTAAGGGAGCCGGGGATCTTCGGTCCACCCGCCGGCCGGCGTCAATTCGGGCGAAATTCCATTAGAATAAGGACCACATGCAAGCCCTATCCGTACGCGGTCTCACCAAGACCTACAAGAATGGTGTCCACGCCCTCAAGGGAATCGATCTGGATGTCGAGGAAGGCGACTTCTTCGCGATGCTGGGCCCCAACGGCGCCGGCAAGACCACCCTGATCGGCGTCGTGACTTCCCTGGTAACCAAGTCGGCCGGCACCGTGCAGGTCTTCGGCCACGACATCGACACGGCGCTGGAGCGCGCCAAGTCCTGCATCGGCATCGTCCCGCAGGAAATGAACTTCAACATGTTCGAGTCGCCGGAGACGATCGTCGTCAACCAGGCTGGCTTCTACGGGATCGAGCGCGAACTGGCGCGCGAGCGCGCCGAGAAATACCTCAAGCAGCTGGCCCTGTGGGAGAAGCGCAAGAGCATGGCCCGCTCGCTCTCCGGCGGCATGAAGCGCAGGCTGATGATCGCCCGCGCGCTGATGCACGAGCCGAAGCTGCTGATCCTGGATGAGCCCACGGCCGGCGTGGACATCGAGATCCGCCGCTCGATGTGGGATTTCCTGCGCCAAATCAACGAGCAGGGCACGACCATCATCCTGACGACGCATTACCTGGAGGAGGCCGAGAGCCTCTGCCGCAACATCGCGATCATCGACGGCGGGCGCATCATCGAGCGCGACCGCATGAGCAACCTGCTGCGCAAGCTGCAGACCGAGAACTTCCTGCTAAGCCTCACGCAGCCGGTGGACCAGGTGCCGCAGCTGGACGGCTACCGCGTGCAGCTGGTGGATGACCACACGCTGGACGTGGAGGTCTCCAAGGGGCAGGCCCTGAACGACATCTTCGCGCGCCTCTCGGCCCAGGGCATCCAGGTGCAGAGCATGCGCAACAAGGTCAACCGGCTGGAGGAGATGTTCATGCGCCTGGTGGAGACCCGTACCCCATGAGCACCGACGCAATGTCGCTGGCGACCATCCGCAGCGTGGGCTTTCGCACCATCGTCATCCGCGAGTACGGCCGCATCATGCGCATCTGGGGCCAGACCCTGGTGCCCTCGGCCGTGACCTCCACGCTGTACTTTGTGATCTTCGGCAGCCTGATCGGCCGTCGCATCGGGGACATGGGCGGCCATGACTACCGCGCGTACCTGGCGCCCGGGTTGATCATGATGTCGGTGATCACCAACTCCTACGGCAACGTGGTTTCCTCCTTCTTCGGCGCCAAGTTCGGCAAGCACATCGAGGAGCTGCTGGTCTCGCCGCTGCCCAACTGGATCATTGTCGCTGGCTACGTCTGCGGCGGCCTGATGCGCGGGCTCATGGTCGGGCTGGTGGTGACGGTCGTGTCGCTGATCTTCACGCAGATCCACATCTACCACGTCGGCATCATCGTGGCGGCGGTGCTGCTGACCTCGGCGGTCTTCGCCCTGGGCGGCTTCATCAACGCCGTCTACGCGAAGAACTTCGACCAGGTGAACTGGATCCCCGCCTTCGTACTGACCCCGCTGACCTACTTTGGCGGCGTGTTCTACTCGGTATCGCTGCTGCCGCCCTGGGCGCAGAAGGTGTCGATGGCGAACCCCATCCTGCACATGGTCAACGCCTTTCGCTTCGGCTTCCTGGGCACCTCCGACGTGAGCGTCGTGGGCGCCTTCTCGATCATGATCTTCTGCGTGGTCGCCCTGTTCATCTGGGCAATGACGCTGATGAACCGGGGAACGGGCATCCGTGACTGAAGCGGGCTTCATCGCGCGGGTCAACGCCGCGGCGGATCGCAACCAGTCGCTGGTCTGCGTGGGGCTGGACCCGGAGGTCGAGCGATTCCCGGCCAGCCTGCGCACGGCGCCGCGCGCGATCTTCGAGTTCAACCGCCGCATCATCGATGCGACCGCGCAGTTCGCCTGCTGCTACAAGCCGCAGTTCGCGCACTATGCGGCCCTGGCGGCCGAGGACCAGTTGCTGGATACGATCCGCTACATCCATGAGCAGTACCCGCAGCTGCCGGTGATCCTGGATTCCAAGCGCGGTGACATCGGCAATACCGCCACCAAGTACGCGCAGGAAGCCTTCGTGCGCTACGGCGCGGACGCCGTGACCGTCAATCCCTACATGGGCTTCGATACGGTCGAGCCCTACCTGAAGTGGGCGGACCGCGGCGTGATCATTCTGTGCCGGACCTCCAACGCGGGCGCCCGCGACTTCCAGGACCTGGAGTTCGCCGGCAAGCGCCTCTACCGCATCGTCGCCGAGCGCGTGGCACGGGAGTGGAATGCCAGCGGCAACTGCCTGCTGGTGGTCGGCGCGACCTACCCTCAGGAGCTGGCGGAGATCCGCGCCGCCACTGGCGATATGACGTTCCTGGTGCCGGGCGTGGGCGCGCAGGGCGGCGACGTCGCCGCCGCGGTCCGTGCCGGCCGCACGCCGGACGGGCGGGGCCTGCTCATCAACTCCTCGCGCGGCATCCTCTACGCCAGCTCGGGCGAGGACTTCGCGGAGGCGGCGCGCGCAGCGACCCTCGCGCTGCGCGACGAGATCAACCGCTACCGCTGATTGACCTCGATGGTGATGTGGCTCAGGCGCGCGATCCCCGCGAGCTTGGCTTTGTAGGCCTCCGGTGCGGCCGGGTTCTCGACGAGCAGCGATACCAGCAGCCCGTCATGCCCCGGTCCGAGCCGCCAGAGGTGCAGGTCGATCACCTGGTCACCGCCCGGGCCCACGCTGCTCTCCAGCCGTTCGCGGATCGCGCGGAGCCGGGCGCTGTTGTCATGGGCATCCAGCAGCGAGCGACCGGCGCTGCGCATCAGGCTCACCGACCACTGGGCGATGACCGCCGCACCCACGATGCCGATCACCGGGTCCATCCAGGTCCAGCCCAGGAAGCGCCCGGCCAGCAGGCCGCCGATCGCCAGCACCGAGGTCAGCGCGTCGGCCAGCACGTGCACGTAGGCGGCGTGCAGGTTGGTGTCGCGGTGATGCTCGCTCTCCTCCTCGTCATGCGCATGGTGCACGTCCTTCGCCGCGTGCGCCGCGCCCTGATCGTGGTCGTGGTCGTGGTCGTGGTCGTGGTCATGGTCATGGTCATGATCGTGGTCGTGGTCGGGATCGGGGGCCTCATCGTGGTCATGCCCATGGTGATGGTCATGGCTGTCCTTCAGCAGCAGCGCGCTGACGACATTGACCCCCAGGCCCACGATGGCGATGAATCCGGCCTGCTCGAAACCGATGTGCAGCGGGTTGATCAGGCGCTGCACGGATTCCCAGCAGATCAGCAGCGACACGACGCCCAGTGTCACGGCGCTGCCGAAGGCGCCCAGCTCCCCCACCTTGCCCGTGCCGAACGCGAAGGTCGGGTCGTAGGCATGGCGACGCGCATAGCTGTAGGCCAGTGCGGCAATCGTCAGGGCCGCTGCGTGGGTCGCCATGTGCCAGCCATCGGCGACCACGGCCATGGAGCCGTAGTAGGTACCGCCGGCGATCTCCCCGACCATCATGACGACGGTCAGGGCGACCACGAGCCAGGTGCGGTGCTCGTTGCGGTCGTGGTGGGAGCCCAGGAAGGACTTCTGGCAGGTGCTGGTGGGGTTCGGGGTACTCATGGGGGCGCATTGTGACCCGGCCGCGCCGCGAATCAAAACCGAGGCGGGCGGGGCGGACTTCTCAGTCGCTCCGCCGCAGCAGCGCCTGGCCCATGCGGACCTGCGTGCCGGTTTGGATCCCCGGGCACAGCGAGTAGCCCGGGGGCACGAACAGGATGATCGTCGAGCCGTGCTCGAACCAGCCCATCTCCTGCCCCCGCGCCAGGTGGGCGCTGCAGTCCATGCGGTTGGGCCCGCGGTAGCGAAGGTGCAGCCGCACGTCCAGGAAGTGCAGGCGAAGGCTCGCCACCAGAATCGCGGCGACCGGCACGATCGTGACCGCCTCGCCGCTGCCGGCGAGCGTCGTCTGGATCACGGCGCGCTCGTTGCGGCAGAACAGCTGCTCCACGCGGGCCAGGGCGATCGGGTTCACGTTCCACGTGTCCCCCGACATGTAGGTCACCCGCTGGACGCTCAGCTCCTGGGGCGCGTGGAAGCGGTGATACATCCCGGCGGTGAGCCGCAGCGTGACGTAGCGGCCGCCCTCGTGCTGGGCCACGAGCTGGGGATCCACGAGCAGATCCTGCAGGCGGTACGGGAAGCCCTTGGCCTGGTAGAGGTTGCCGCGGTCCACCGTGCCCCAGGCGCCCACGATGGCGTCGCTCGGGCTGCACAGCACGTCGGCGTCCTGCGCGATGGGTCGCGCCCCGGGCCGCAGCTCACGCGTGAAGGCGTCGTGCAGGCTCGCAAAGCGCGACTGCTTGGCATCGGAGAGGTCCACGTCCGAGAACAGCTTCCACAGACCGATCGACACCTCCCGCACCACCGGCAGCTCCAGCTTGCTGAACCAGCCCATGAACAGGGTGAGGGCCCGGCGCGGAATCCGGTTGGTGAGCAGGAAGTTCAGGTCTTCCTGCGCGGTAATCGCGCCAAGCGCGGAACGCAGCGTCATAAGGTCGCAATCTCCTTGTCATACGGTGGGGATGGAGGAACCCCATGAACCCCTTGATCCCTTGGACTGTATTGGCCGCGCTGGTCGCGGCCTGGCTTGTGCGTCGCGGCTACCCGCGCCTGTTGCTGTCGCGGGCCAAGCACCCGTCGCTCTCCGGCCACGCGCGCTGGTCTCGGCGGCTGGCGCGGCTGGTGCCGTACTACGGCTATGATGACACGGAGTTCTTTCGGGCCGATGACGCCCCGGAAGAGGTCGCGGCCCGCCGCCAGCTGGGGTTTGCGCGCCTCGCGGCAGGCTTCGCCCAGCGTTACCCCCAGAGCGTGGCGGCCACCGCGGAGCTGGAGCCGTCGATCCCCGACATCCAGTTTACCGCGCGCTACCGCGTACCCTTCCAGTTCCGGGACCTGGTGCGGCGCAGCCTGCGCACGGGCAGCGTCCTGGCGCGCACGGACGGCAACCAGGTCATCGACCTGGACGGCAACGCGAGCTACGACCTGAGCGGCTCCTACGGCGTGAACCTGTTCGGCAACGACTTCTACAAGGGCTGCATCCAGCGTGGCGCCGACCAGGTGCGCGACCTGGGGGCGCTGCTTGGCGCCTACCACCCGCTGATGGCCTACAACCTGCGCCGCCTGCGGGAGCTCTCCGGCTTCGAGCAGGCCTCCTTCCACATGTCGGGCACGGAGGCGGTCATGCAGGCCGTGCGCCTGGCCCACTATCACACGGGGCGCTCCAAGCTGGTTCGCTTCTGCGGGGCCTACCACGGTTGGTGGGGCGACGTGCAGCCCGGCGTCGGCAACCCGCAGACCGCGCACGACACCTACACGCTGCGCGAGAACCATGCCCGCACGCTCAAGGTGCTGGAGACGCGCCGGGACATCGCCTGCGTCCTGGTCAACCCGCTGCAGGCCCTGCATCCCAACGCCAACGCGCCCTCGGACAACCAGCTGCTGGACAGCTCCCGCGCAGCGCACTTTGATCGCGAGGCCTACACGCAGTGGCTGCGCCGGCTGCGTGAGGTGTGCACGCGCCGCGGGATCATCCTGATCTTCGATGAGGTGTTCGTCGGCTTCCGGCTGGCGCCGGGCGGTGCCCAGGAGTACTTCGGCGTCCGCGCGGACCTGGTGACTTACGGCAAGACGCTGGGCGGCGGCCTGCCCGTGGGCGTCGTCTGCGGACCCCCGCACCTGATGCGCCGCTACCGCGAGGATCGGCCGGCGGACATCTGCTTCGCGCGCGGCACCTTCAACGCCCACCCGCATGTGATGGGCGCAATGAACGAGTTCCTGCAGTTCCTGGAGACCCGCACGGCAGGCGATCTGTATGAGGGCTTGGATGAGCGCTGGAATGCGCGCGCCCAGTCGCTCAACCAGCGCCTGCAGGCGGCCGGCCTGCCGGTACGCGTGGCCAACATGGGTACGATCTGGACGGTGCACTACACGCGGCCGTCGCGCTACAACTGGATGCTGCAGTACTACCTGCGGATCGCCGGGCTGCACATGGGCTGGATCGGCACGGGCCGCTTCATCTTCAGCCTCGATTACTCGGAGGCAGACTTCGCGGCGGTGGCGGATCGCATCGTCTCGGCGGCCAGCGCGATGCAGGCCGACGGCTGGTGGTGGAACGACGGCAGCCTGACGAACAAGTCCATCAGGCGCCGTATCCTCCGGGAGATGCGTCAGTGCTGGTGGCGCGCGTGCATCGGGTCGATCAGCTCGCCGCGCAGCAGGGCCAGCGGCGCGCGGTAGTAGAGCTTCACGTCATGGAACGGGTCGGTGGCGATCTTGGTGGCCCACGCAAGCCCCGTCATGACGTCCTGCTGGATGAACAGCTGGACGGTGCGGAACAGCAGGCCCGCCACGCCGACGCCTAGCCACAGGTAGCCCACGTTGCGCGCGAACTCGACGAACCCGTCGGCCGGGCTCAGCAGCCCAAACAGCGTGGGCTCGGCCAGCAGGATCGCCGGGGAGAGGATCCAGATCCCCATCAGCACGATCTTGCGGCGCAGGTTGTAGCCGACCTTGATGTCTTCCTTGTACTCGTGCGTGGCGTCGTTGACGTCGTCGTAGCCCTTGGGCTCGAAGAAGAAATGGCCCGCCTGGCGGCTGGTCATCGAAACAAGCCAGGCCACCAGTGCGGCGACGGCCGGATCCTTGAAGAGCAGGGCGTAGGCCGCCAGGAAGCTCAGCGCGCTCAGCAGGTGCAGCGACTGGTTGATGCGGCTGTGGTGGTAGTAGCGGTGGTCATCCCAGCGCTGCGTGCGCAGAGTCTCCAGAAATCCAGACATGGCGGTCCCTCGTCAGTGACAACAGTGTTGACGTGATATATCCAAATCGTTTCAGTCAGATGACGGTGGACGGGAAGCAGCGAGGCGTCACGTTGGCGTCACGTTGACGTCATCTTACCCCGCTAGGCTTCCGCGGCAGTGAAGATACTGATCGCAACAGACGCCTGGCTGCCGCAGACCAACGGCGTCGTGAACACGCTGCGTAACACGGTAGCCGCGCTCAAGGCCGCGGGCCATACGGTATCGCTGGTCACGCCCGAGCATTTCCGCACGCTGGCCTGCCCGAGCTACCCGGAGATACGGCTCTCGCTGTTCCCGGGACGTGCCGTCGGCGAGCAGATCCTGAAGTTCGACCCGGATGCGGTGCACATCGCGACCGAGGGGCCCATCGGCCTGGCCGCCCGGCGCCACTGCAAGGCGCATGGCCTTCGGTTCACCACGTCCTACCACACGCAGTTTCCCGAGTACGTGCGCAGCCGCGCGCCCGTGCCGCTGTCGCTCTCCTACGCCGCCATGCGACGCTTCCATGGCGCGGCGACGCGCTGCATGGTGAGCACGCCCACCATGCAGGCACGCCTGGAGTCGCGCGGCTTTGGCAACATCGTGCGCTGGCAACGCGGCGTGGACACCGCGCTGTTTCGCCCGCGCGAGAAGGACTTCCTCGACCTGCCACGGCCCATCGCGATCTACGTCGGGCGCCTGGCGGTGGAGAAGAACCTCGATGCGTTCCTGCGCATGGTGTGGAGCGGGACCAAGGTGGTCGTGGGCGACGGCCCGGAGAGCGCCCGCCTGCAGGCGAGCTACCCGCAGGTGGAGTTCCGCGGCTATCGCTTCGGCGAGGACCTGGCCCGGCACCTGGCCGCGGCCGACATCATGGTGTTCCCGAGCCTGACCGATACCTTCGGCCTCGTGAACCTGGAGTCGATGGCCTGCGGCGTGCCCGTGGCGGCCTTCCCCGTCGCGGGCCCGATCGACGTCATCCAGGACGGCGTGACCGGCGCGCTGGACTGGGACCTCGGGGCGGCCGCGCTGCGCGCCCTGGACGTGAAGCCCCAGGCCTGCCGGGAGCACGCGTTGAACGCCGACTGGAACGCCAGCACCCGGCAGTTCCTCTCCAACCTGGTCGATTGCCGCAGTTCCTAGACCCCAACGGAGCCTCGCCGATGAGCCCAAGCCTGCGTCCCGAGCCCATACGATTGCGCAGCGCCTTCCTCTCCGACGTGCACCTGGGAACCCGGGAATGCCTGGCGGATCGCGTGCTCGATTTCCTGCACAGCGTCGAAGTGGAGACGCTGTACCTGGTGGGCGACGTCATCGACCTGTGGAGCCTGCGCGGTGGCCTGTACTGGCCGCAGTCGCACAACAACATCCTGCGCACGATCCTGGGCAAGGCCAAGCAGGGCACGCGGGTGATCTACATCCCGGGCAACCACGACGTGCTGCTGCGCCAGTTCTGCGGCCATACCTTCGGCAACATCGAGTTCCACCGCGAGTTCGTGCACGTCACCGGCCGCGGCCTGCGCATGCTGGTGCTGCACGGGGATGAGTTCGACGGCGCGGTGAAGTGCAGCCGCTGGACCAGCACGCTGGGCACGCACATGTACGACTTCACGCTGCGCATCGGCCACCGGCTGAACACGGTGCGGCGCTGGCTGGGTTACCGGCACTGGTCGCTGGCGACCTGGCTCAAGAGCCGCGTGGGCCTGGCCGAGCGCTACGTGCGTGGCTTTGAGCGGGCGGCCGTGCACGAGGTGCGCCGCCGGGAACTGGATGGCGTGATCTGCGGACACATCCATCGCCCCGAGCTGGAGACGATGGACGGCGTGCTCTACTGCAACGATGGCGACTGGGTGGAGCACTGCACCGTGCTGGTGGAGGACCGGGGCGGGGAGCTGGAGCTGTGGGACTGGTCGGAAACCGCGCGCGCCGCACTCGAGGTGAGCGCACCGTTGCCGCTGCGTGCGGCGGCCTGAGCGCCGCGCCCTGTCATCGGCCTGACGCATACCGCCGGCAGACTCCCATCGCATGAGCACTACCGCCAGACAGACACGCGTCGCGGCCTGGGTCACTCGCCTGGACAAGGCGGAGCTGCGGCTCTGCCGCCAGTTCAACAACCTCGTGCAGCAGGCCGGCATCCGCCGCGTCTTCCAGCTGGCCAGCCGCCTGGGCGATGGCGTGGTCTGGTACCTGCTGCTCGGCGCGCTGCCGCTGGTGGCCGGCCACCACGGCGCGCTGGTCGCCCTGCAGATGGGCGTGAGCGGGCTCGCGGGCCTCTTGCTGTACCGCTACCTCAAGCGCACCTTCGTGCGCGAGCGTCCGTTCATCACGCACGCGGCGATCACCCGGGCCGGCGTGCCGCTCGACCGCTTCAGCTTTCCCTCAGGTCACACGCTGCATGCGGTCTGTTTTACGATAATTGCGGTCAGCGGCTTCCCCCTGCTGGCGACGGTCCTGATACCCCTGGCGCTGCTCATTGCACTGTCTCGGGTCGTGCTGGGGCTGCACTATCCGTCCGACGTGCTGGTCGGCGCGCTCATCGGTGCCGGGATGGCGGTGGCGACGCTGGGAATCCTGCAGGCCTGAGGCTTCCCGGGGCGTGATCGAGCCGCCGCGCGCGGCCCTGCTGCGCTAGACTCCACCGCTCCCCCTTACGTGATAGCGGTGGCTGCATGTCTGCGAAACGCGCCCTGGTTGTCGACGATTCCAAGTCGGCCCGCGCGTTCCTGTCGCGGCTGCTTGAGCAGTATCACTTGGATGTCGATACGGCCGAGTCCGCCGAGGACGCAATCGACTACCTGAACCGGCACCGCCCGGACGTCATCTTCATGGACCATCTGATGCCCGGCATGGATGGTTTCCAGGCCGTGCAGGCCATCAAGAACAATCCGCGCACCGCGACGATCCCGATCCTCATGTACACCTCGCAGGAGGGGGAGCTGTACCTGGGGCAGGCGCGTGCGCTCGGCGCCGTCGGCGTCCTGCCCAAGCAGATCAAGCCCGCCGATGTCGCCACGGTGCTCTACCAGCTGCACCTGCTGGAGGAACCCCGCGACGCCGCGGCGAGCGGCAGATTCCGCGGCCCGGAGCGCCGCACCGGCGAGCAGCTGGTGCCCGCGGGCGCGCGGGCTGCGGATCTGGAGGACACGCAGGACGAGTTGCCGCCGCTCACGCAGCCGGTTCCCACCCTGCGGCCGGCGCGGTCCGCGGTTGCCGAGGAACAGGACCTGCAGTCGCTGCGGGAGGAGCTGGGCGAGCTGCGCCGGCTGGTGGTCACGGGCCTGGACCAGCAGACCGAGCGCTTGCTGGAGGAAGTGCGGGTGATCGTGCGCGACGCGCAGCCCCCGCCGCTGGAGGCGGCGATCACGCATCGCGACTGGCGCGGCACGCTCTACGGAATCGCCGCGACCCTGGCGGCGATCGTGCTGGCGGCCCTGTGGCTGCGCGGCGAGGTGGAGCGCCGCTCCCTGCAGATGCAGGTGGCCCAGCTGGCCGCGGCCCGCACGCCCCCCGCCGCGGAGGCTGCCGTGGCCGCGCCCGCCGAGGCGGCGCCCCCCCCGACGGTGGATGCGGTCCGTCGCCCGCCGGCGGTACCGGGCGCCTTCCCCGTGCCCTACGGCGAGCTGCCGCTGGCCGGGGCGCGCGTGGAGCGCCTGCGCGTGCTGCTGAACCAGCTGGCGGACAGCGGCTTCCAGGGCACGGTGGAAGTGCAGGCCTTCCCGGGCCGCTTCTGCCTGGCCGGCAACGCGAGCGACGGCTACTCGCTCGCTCCGGACACCACGCCCGTGGCCCAGTGCGAGCTGATCGGCAATCCGGCGGAGGAGACGCTGGGCGCCGCGCAGCGCGAGTCGCTGCCGTTTGCCAACATGGTGGCCGAGTTCCGCAAGGCCCATGGGGAGGCCATCGAGCTGCGGTTGCTGAGCGGCAGCGCCGACCAGCTGGTGCGTCCGTATCCCGACGCCGGCGGTACGGGTCGCACCGTCACGGCCGGCGAGTGGAATGCCGCCGCCGCCGCCAACAGCCGCGTCGACGTGCGCTGGCGCCCCCGCGCTTGAGGCCGTTCGCGCCGACGCGCCTGCTGCGCAACCGGCATTTCCAGTCGATCTATCCCAGCCTTACGCTGCAGCGGCGCTTCGTGCGCCGCCGCGCCGCGCAGCTGCTGGAGCGCAGCACGTCGCTGCTGCTGGACTGCGGCGAGGGCGTGCGGCTGCAGGCGTTCCACAGCGCACCGGCGCGGCCGGATGGGCGCCTGGCCGTGCTGCTGCATGGCTGGGAGGGCAGTGCCGAGGCCAACTACATGCTCTCGCTCGGGCAGGACCTGATGGACGCAGGCCTTGAGGTCGTGCGCCTGAACCTGCGCGACCACGGCGATACGCACCACCTGAACCGCGGCCTCTTCCACTCCTGCCTGCTGCCCGAAGTGCTCGGGGCGGTGCGCGCCATCGCCGAGCGCTACCCGGGGCGCAAGCTGTGGCTCGTGGGCTTCTCGCTTGGCGGCAACTTCCTGCTGCGTGTCGCGGCCGAGCCCGGCGCGGCCGCGCTGGGGATCGCCGGCGTCATCGCGATCTCCCCGGTGCTGGATCCGGCGCGCACCTTGCTCGCGCTGGAGCAGGGCTTGCCGATCTACCGGCGCTACTTCGTGTGGAAGTGGTCGCGCTCGCTGCTGCGCAAGCAGGCCCACTGGCCGGCCGACCATGACTTCACCGACCTGCTGCGGCGGCCCGACCTGCGGCACATGACCGCCGTGCTGGTCGCGCGCAACACCGCCTTCCCGCACCTGGAGGCGTACCTGCAGGGCTACGCGATCACCGGCGAGCGTCTGGCGAGGCTGGCCGCGCCGGCGGTGATCCTCACCTCCCAGGACGACCCGATCATCCCGGCCGCGGACCTGGCGCGCCTGGCGAAAAACCCGCAGCTGCAGGTGCACGTCACCGCGCACGGGGGGCACACCGGATTCCTGGAGCGCCTGGGAGAGCCGTCGTGGGCCAATTACTTCGTCCTGGAGACGATGCAGCGCGTCGCGCACGCCTAGTCGGCCGCGCGCTTCTCCTCGAACTCCAGGAGGGCGTGTCTTGCACAGCACCCGCATCCCAGCGTTGCGCCGCGTGCGATGGCGATGCTGCCGACCTTCGGATGCCTCCGGGCACCAGGCCGGAACTGTTGAAAGGACGCTGTAAAGGGTTTTAATCGATTCGTATCAACGACCCGTGGCGAGTCTTTACTAAATTCGAGCGCGCCATAGCGTTTGAAGTTGCTGTGGTCGACTATCACTAGGGGCAAGCCCTGGCGACATCAATGAAAGGGCAGCCTACCAACCCATGCCATCCTGGCGAGATTCTGCTGGAGGAGTTTTTGCTTCCAGGGCGCATTACGCAGACTGCCTTTGCGGTTTGGCGGCACTTCTGTCAGCCCGGCGTTGCTACAATGCGTCCCCATTCGCAGCGCCAGCTGTAACGGATGCACCAGGAATACCGCCATGCCCCAGTCCAAACGCTCCTCGATCTCCCATGTGCTGTGCGCGGCGCTGGCCAGCGCCACGCTGCTGCTGGCCGCGTGCAGCCGCGAAGCCGACGACTGGCGCGCCACCCAGGCCGCCGACACGGTGGCCTCCTACGAGCAGTTCCTGCGCCAGTACCCGGGCAGCACCCATGCGAGCGACGCGACCATGCGCGTCTCGCAGCTGGCCGAGGATGAGGCCTGGCAGCTGGCGACGAGCCAGGACACGCAGGAAGGCTACAAGCAGTTCCTGACCCGCTACCCGGAAGGCAAGTGGGGGCAGGAGGCGCGCGTGCGCATCGAGAACTTCGCGCTGGCCTCGCCGCCGGCCGCCGACAGCCCGGCCGCGGTGATGGCGGGCATGGCCGGTACCCCGGTGCCGTCCGCGGCTCCCGCTGCGGCACCGACCGCCGTCCCGCCGCCGCCG
>CAIPVV010000040.1 GCA_903868595.1 uncultured Pseudomonadota bacterium | reverse complement strand
AGTCACTCATCCACCGAAGAGGGCGGCAGGTACGCCGAGCCGCGGTCAACCGATCGGAAGTTGCTCATCCAGGCCCCCTCGACACGATCCGATCCCTGTGTCGAGGTTGACCAAAATCACACTCAAACGCCGCTTAAGTCCGACACCCTCCTGGAAAAGCCGCACTCGAAGACGACGCGCACGCCTCAACCTCGAGAGCCGAACGATCCTTCCTCGAGCGCCACCCCAGCGCCCGTCGGTCGTACCTGAAAGATCGATGATGGCGTATGTTTTATGATAAGAAATATCCCGTTTTTCCTGAGCCCGTCGGATGACAAGGCATGGGCTTCAGGCACGTGATTGGTTCAGAGGCTCCCGAAAATTCACGGGATTAGCACAGGCCCATGGAACACTCGATGAATAGCCCAACGGACAACACCTACCGGTACGGCGTCAACGATCGACCGTCGCCACCGGATGCGGCGGCTCTCGGCTTACAACATGCCCTGTTGGCTCTGTTGTTCCTAGTGTATCCACTGGCGGCGGCCCAGCAGATCGGGCTGTCGGCTACCGAGACCAAGGAATTTCTGACCGGCTGTGTCTTATCGATCGGGCTGTCGACCGGCCTGCACGCATTTCGGCCGCGCATCGGTAGCGGCTCATTGGCCGTCGAAATCCCGACGCCCATTTTCCTACCCGCGGCGGTTCTGGCGGGAGGCCTGGGCGGTTTATCCATGCTGGCGGGTATGTCATTCGTGTCCGGAATCGTCGAGCTCGTGTTTGCAAGAACCTTGCGCGGACTCAAGGGTCTGTTTCCGGCGGAGGTGTGCGGCGTTGCCATGCTCATGCTTGGATTTTCAATCGTGAAGCCCGGGATGACCAATGCTGTCGGCATCGGTGCGGATTCGTCGGGGATGCACACGGGGCCACTCGTCGTCTCGTTGGCGACGCTCGCAACAATCGCGGCAATTTCCATTTTCACCTCCGGGCGGATCAAGATGCTGGCGCTGGGCGGGGGATTGCTGGTCGGAGTCTCTCTATCTCTGCTGATGAAACTCACCGGGACCAACTACTGGCAAGGCGTATGGGATGCCCCGTGGCTGGGTGTCCCTATGGTTCATTTAGGTCTACCAACGATCAACGTCGCGCTAATCCCGGCGTGCGTGGTCATGGCGCTGGTCTTGAGCGTTGACAATATCGGCATGCTCGTCGGGATTCAGCAGCAACAGGATCCCCGCTGGACCAAACTAAACCTGGACCAGACCAGCGGCGGCATTCAGGTCAGCGGCATCGGAGATCTACTCGCTGGCATCTTCGGTGGAATGCCGACGGGAATCTCATCGGCGCATATCAGCCTGGCGCATGCGACCGGTACGATTTCCCGCTACATTTCTCTGATCACTGGCGCCTTGCTCGTGGCAGCCGCCTTCGCGCCGAAGGTGATCACGGCCCTTGCACTGGTTCCACGGCCCGTCGTTGGAGCCATCATGGTCTACGCGGCAGCGTACATGCTGGTCTCCGGCATGAAGTTGATCATGAGCCGACTCATGAGCGAGCGTCGCGTATTTGTTGTTGGCATCTCCGTCACGCTCGGCCTTACGCCGGCCCTGGTTCCAGGAATTTTCTCAGAGGCTCCGGAACTCCTAAAGCCCATCCTCGAGTCGCCACTGGCGGTCGGGTCATTTTGCGCCATCATTCTCACCCAGTTGTTCCGGTGGGGCGCTGCTCAACGCAACTCGGTTCAAGTCGAACTGGCCGCCGACGACAGCGAGATGCTTCAAGAACTCCGCTTCAACAAGGCGATTCGCGGCAAATTTGTGGATCTCGGGTCGGCCGCGGGCGCTTCTCGCCAAGTCATCGATCGCGCGACCGATGTGACCTCGGAACTGGTCGCATTCATGAAGCACGCCGGATGCATTCAAAGCGCTGTGACCGTCGACGCAGCCTTTGAGGACTCCCGACTTCTCGTGGCGCTGGCGTATGTGGGTACGGCACCGCCCCTCGAAAAATCCAATGCGGCCTCCGCGGCACATAACGACGGGTCAGCGGATATTTTTCGCCGCCTTCGGGATCAGGTGGATCGCCTGACGGTGCGCACCAAGAACGCCCGCCAAGAGCTTTCTCTAGTCTTCGAGCCCTAAATCCGGCGGGGGCGTCGCCGGCCCACTGGCCGGCGACCTGCCGCAGGAGCGACCAAAGACAAGCTCCCCGCCGGGCGGCGGGCGCTTTGCCCTGGCGGAGATTCGGCGCGTGCGCTTTGGCGAGCGCAACCCTTACGACCCTCCCGCGGTGGGAATCATCGCCGTGGTCACGCCTGGGCCAGCCACGGTATAGGCCTCCTGCATCGAAGGTCACAACAGCCACAAGGACAACCCCAAGCGCGACTTCACGCCGGGCGCCGTCATGGGCGCCATGATCGTGCGGTCAGTACAGCCGTAGTTTGCGCAGGAGCGCCACGCAGAGCCGGGGCCGCTGGCGCCGAGCGCCGACGCGCTCACTCGCATGGCGCATCGGCTCAGGACACCCGCGGGGCTGGCCTTGCACGGCCCGCGCAAGCCGCAGCGGCCTGGCAGTGCTCGCCGCACGCTCCTAAGCCGTTCGGCTGAATCAGGGACTGCCTGTCTTCCGCTTCGGCTCCCGGGCGGGCGGTGCGCGGGCAGGGGCCTGATCAGGCCGCGGATGCGCCAAAATCCGCCTGGCTGGCAATCTCCACCCGCCCGCCGCCGCCGACCTGCGCGCGCTTGAGCGCCGCCTCGGCGGCCCGCACCAGCCGGCTGCAGTCGCCCTCGTCGCGGTCCGGCACGGCGGTGGCGACGCCGGCGCTCACGGTGATGAACTTCTGCGAGAGGCCCCGCGGGTGGTGCAGGTGCATCTCGGCCACGCGCTGCGCGACGATGCGCGCATAGGCGTTGACGCCCTCCGGGACCACCGGGCCTGCGAGCACCGCAGCGCAGCCGTTCTGCCAGCGGCCGAACACATCGGCGCCGCGCCGAAAACTGCTGCTGAGGACCCACGCGACGCGGCGGATCACCGCATCGCCGGCGGACTTGCCGAAGGTGTCGCAGTAGCGCGCCAGGTCATCGATATCAAACAGCAGCAGCGTGAGCGGCCGCTCCTCGCGACGCGCCACCGCCCAGTCACGCAGCATCAGCGCCTCGAACCAGGCGCGCGTGGAGAGGCCGGAGATACGGTCCTCGCGCTGCCAGGTCGGCACGCCTTCCAGCGGCCGGTCCGGTGCCTGGATGCGCTCGGAGAGATCGCGGTAGTACGCGGCAAAGTGCGCAAGCTCCCCCGCCTCATCGCGCAGGGGCTGCAGCAGGATCTCGTTCCACAGCGCCGTGCCGTCCTTGCGGTAGTTGCGCAGCGTGACGCGCACGGGCGCCCCGCGGGCCACCGCCTCGCGCAGGCGCCGGCATCCCTCCTGGTCGTGGTCCTCGCCGCGCAGCAGCCGGGGGTTGCGCCCCAGCAGGTCCTCCGCGCCGTAGCCGGTGAGCCGCTGGAAGGCGGCGTTCACGTACACCACGGGTGAATCCGCGCTGCGCGCATCGCAGACCAAGACTCCCTCCGGCGCGGCCTCGATGACCCTGCCCAGGACGGTGCCGGCCAGTTGCTGCATGCTCTTATCCCTGGTCGAGGATCAACTCCGGCGGACGCGCACAGCGCGCCAGCCACTCCCGGCAGGACTGGTAGTGCGCGGAAGCCTCCAGCGCCGCCCGCGTCATGCCGCCCCTGCCCCGCATTCTCAAGATCCGCAGCTGGCTGGCGGGACCGGGCTTGACCGGCAGGCCCTCCAGCAGCGCCACCACACTCTGGCGATCATTGCACACGGGCAAGATGTCGCAGCCTGCCGCCAGCGCCGCCTCGGCACGGGCCACGATATGCCCCATCGCCCCCGCCCCCGCCATGGAGAGATCGTCGGCGAACACCACGCCGGGGAACTTGAGCTCCCCGCGCAGCACCTCCCCGACCCAGCGGTGCGAGAAGCTCGCCGGGACGCTGTCGACCTCGGGGAACAGCACGTGGGCCATCATCACCGCCGGCAGCTCGTTGGCGATCAGCCGGCGGTACGGGGCGATGTCCGGCTCCAGGTCCGCCAGGCTGCGGCGGTCCACCGGCAGGGCCAGGTGGGAGTCGGCGACGACGGCGCCGTGGCCGGGGAAGTGCTTGGCGGTGGCCGCCATGCCCGCCTCGCGCATGCCCTGCAGGTAGGCCACGGCCAGCGGGCCGACGATCTGCGGCCGGGCGTGGAAGGCACGGTCGCCGATGATCTCCGAGACGCCGTAGTCCAGGTCCACGCAGGGGGCGAAGGAGAAATCCACGCCCACCGCGCGCAGCTCCGCGGCCATGAGCCAGGCCATGCGGCGGGAGAGCTCCAGCCCCTGCCGGTGGTCCATCTCGTACTCATGGCCGATGCGCCGCGCGGCCGGCAGCACCGAGAATCCCTGCCGGAAGCGCTGCACGCGGCCGCCCTCGTGGTCCACGCTCACCAGCAGCTGCGGCGTGCGCAGCGCCTTGATCTGCGCAACCAGCGCCAGCAGCTGCTCGGGGTTGGCGTAGTTGCGGCTGAAGAGGATGACGCTGCCGACGAGCGGATGGCGCAGCACCTCGCGATCCTCCGCGCCAAGCTCCAGGCCCGCCACGTCCACCATCAGCGGACCCAGTGTCACGAGGGACTCCCGGGCGCGTCCAGAACGGCGATGGATTCCACATGGTTGGTGTGCGGGAACATATCGACGATACCGGCGCTGCGCAGGACGAAGCCATGCTCGTGCACCAGGATGTCCAGGTCCCGCGCAAGGCTCCCGGGGTGGCAGGAGACGTACACCACGCGCCGCGGCGCAAGCTGGGCCACGGTCGGCAGAACGTCCCGTGCGCCGGTGCGGGGCGGATCCAGCAGCACGTGCGAATACGCCCCGTGCTGCGCGGCCAGGCGCAGGCACTCGGCCGCGGCCTCCTCGCCCGCCAGGTTCGCGGCGTGGAACGCCACGTTGCCGAGGTGGTTGGCCAGCGCGTTCTCGCGTGCCCGCTGCACCAGGCCCTCCTCGCCCTCGATGCCCACCACGTGGGCCGCGCGGCGCGCCAGCGGCAGCGTGAAATTGCCCAGGCCGCAGAACAGGTCCAGCACGCGCGACTGCCCGTCCAGCGCCAGCAGCTGCACGACGCGGGAGATCAGCAGCCGGTTCATCTCGCCGTTGACCTGCACGAAGTCGCTGGGCCGGAAGGTGAGCCGCAGGTCGAACTCCGGCAGCTCATACCACAGCGGCTCATCGGCCCCGTCCAGCGTCTCCAGCTTGTTGGGCGAGCCGGCCTGCAGGTAGATGCGCACGCCGTGCGCCTGCTCGAAGGCCACCAGCCGCTCGCGATCGGCCGCGGTGAGCGGCAGCAGCGTTCGCATCACCAGCGCGAGCTGGTTGTCGGCGGCGGCCACCTCGATCTGCGGCATGCGCGTGCGGATGGAGAGCTCGGTCACGAGCTGGGAGAGCGCCGGGATCATCGCGCCCACCCGGGGCACGAGTACCTCGCAGTGATCGATGTCGGCAACGAAGGAGCTGGTGCGTTCGCGAAAGCCGACCAGCGAGCGGCCTTTGGCCGTGACATAACGCGCCCCCAGGCGCGCGCGGCGGCGATAGCCCCACACCGGGCCGCGCAGCGGCGAAAGCCACTCCTGCGGCGTCGCGTGGCCCACGCGCTGCAGCGCATCGCGCAGCGCCTGCTCCTTGGTGCGCAGCTGCGCCTCGTGGTCCAGGTGCTGCAGGGCGCAGCCACCGCACACGCCGAAGTGCTTGCACTGGGGTACCACGCGCTCGGGCGAGGCCGCCAGCACCTCCAGCAGGCGGGCCTCGTCGTAGCCCTTGTGCTGGGCCATGCGCTGGAAAGAAATTCTCTCCCCCGGGAGCGCGCCGGCGACGAAGGCGGTCTTGCCCTCGCGCACCACGCCCTCGCCATCACTGTTGAGCGCGGCGACAAGGCCGCTCTCCGGCTGCTGGGCGACGCGCTGCCTCATCGGGCGGCCAGCATCAGCGCCTTCATTTCGCGCACCGCCTGGGCAAGGCCGCTGAAGATCGCGCGCGCGATGATCGCATGCCCGATGTTGAGCTCCACGATCTCGGGGATCGCCGCCACCGGCTGCACGTTGTGGTAGTCCAGGCCGTGGCCGGCGTTCACGCGCAGCCCCAGCTCCGCCGCGTGGTGCGCAGCGCGCACCAGGCGGCGCAGTTCCCGCGCGCGCTGGCCGCCGCTGGCCTCGGCATAGCGACCGGTGTGCAGCTCGATCGCCGCGGCACCGCTGGCGGCGGCGGCATCCACCTGCGCCTCGTCCGGGTCGATGAACAGCGACACGCGGATGCCGGCGGCCGCGAGGGTCGCGTTCGCCGCGCCAAGCGCGGTCAGGCTGCCCACCACGTCCAGCCCCCCCTCGGTCGTGACCTCCTGGCGCCGCTCGGGCACCAGGCAGCAGTCGGCCGGCTTCAGGCGCGTGGCGATCTGGAGCATCTCGTCGGTGACCGCCATCTCCAGGTTGATGCGCGTGTGCAGCAGTTCGCGCAGCGCGAACGGGTCGCGGTCGATGATGTGCCGGCGGTCCTCCCGCAGGTGCATCGTGATGCTGTCGGCACCGGCCTGCTCGGCCACGAGCGCCGCATGCACCGGGTCGGGATGCCGCCCGCCGCGGGCCTGCCGCACGGTGGCCACGTGGTCGACATTCACGCCGAGCGCGATGGCGCGTCGTGCGCCGGAGACATCTTGAGTTGTCATCTAAGCCGATTGCCTCAACTGGAACAGTGAACGGGCGACCTTGCGGGTCTTGAGCGTGCGGCCTTCCAGGCATTGCCCCAGCGCCACGCGCAGCAGCAGGCGCGCCTGCTCGAGCTCCACCGGATCGGCCAGCCGCTCCTCGGCGAGGCTGCGCAGCGTTGCCCCGGAGATGCGGCCGGGGCTGTCGGCCGCGGCGTCGTGCAGGCCGTCCGACGGCCGGTAGTGATAATACTTCTCGTCGGCTATCGCCTCACGCTCCGTGATGCGGGAGAGGTCGATGCCGTAGCCCAGGGTGTCCAGCAGGCGCTTCTCGAAAAGCCGCAGCTCCCGCTCCAGGCGGGAGCCCGCCTTCAACCCACACAGCGCGCGGTGGTAGTGGTGGTAGAGGTCCGGCTGCGGGTCATGCCGCACGGTCAGGGTCATCACCAGCTCGCTCAGGTAGAAGCCGGAGAGGATGCAGGCCGGCGGCAGGGGTCCGGCGAACTCGGCCTGGGCCGGATCGCGCTCGGCGCCGGTCAGCTGCGGGGCCTCGCCCCGCCCCGTCCAGGAGAGCAGCAGGGGCGCAAACGGCTGCAGCACGCCGGCGAGCCTGGACTTGGGGCCGCGCACGCCGCGCGCGAAGAGCGTGAGGCGCCCGTACTCGGGCGTCAGCACCTCCAGGATGCGGCTGGTGTCGCGCCACGGCTGATGGTGCAGGACGTAGCCCGGCGTCAGCTCAACGCGGCGCCCTGCCTGGCTCATTCGAGTCCGAGCTGCCGCAACGCCTGCGCGTTGTCAGCCCAGTCCTCCCGGACCTTGACCCACAGCGTCAGGTGCAGGCGCTGGCCCAGGATCGCGTTGAGCTCCTTGCGCGCCTGCGTGCCGATGCGCTTCAGGCGCTCGCCCCGCGCGCCGATCACGATGGGCTTCTGCCCCTCGCGGTCCACCCAGATCACGGCGGAGACCACCTTCTGGCCATCCTCCTCGCTGATGCCCTCGATCTCCACGGCGATGCCATAGGGCACTTCCTGGTTTAGCTCCAGGGTGAGCTTCTCGCGGATCACCTCGGCGATGCGGAAGGACTCGCTGCGGTCCGTGCGCTGCTCGGCCGGGAAGAGCGGCGGCGACTCGGGCAGGTGGCCGGCAATGAGCTTCAGCAGCCGCTGCATGTCGCCGCTGTTGAGCGCCGAGACCGGCATCACGTCGGCAAAGGCGTGGCGCTTGCCCAGCATCTCCAGGTACGGCAGCAGCTGCGTCTTGTCGGGACACTTGTCCACCTTGTTGACCAGGGCGATCACCGGCCGCCCGGACTGCGCGGCGCGCGAGAGCGCGAGCTCATCCTCGTCGGTGAAACGCATCGCCTCCACCACGAACAGCACCAGGTCCGCATCCAGCGCCGCGGCCGCCGCCGTGCGGTTCATCGCCTTGTTCAGCGCGCGGCTGCCGTGGTGGTGCAGGCCGGGCGTGTCGACGAAGGCGATCTGCGCCTCCGGCAGGTTCACCAGCCCGAGCACGCGGTGGCGCGTGGTCTGCGGACGCGGCGTGACGATGGAGAGCTTCTCCCCCGCCAGCGCGTTGAGCAGCGTGGACTTGCCCACGTTGGGGCGTCCGACGAGGGCTGCAAAGCCGCACCGGAAGTTCGAGGTCGTCTGTTCTGTATTCATGGGCCCTTGGTCTGCGGCAATAGAGCAAGCACGCCTTCGGCAGCCGCCTGCTCGGCGCGGCGTCGGCTTAAGCCTTCGCCCAAATAGTCCAGCTGGCGGCCAGCGTAGTCCTCCCCCTGCAGCATGATCCGCGTCTTGGCGGGGAATTCCACAGTGCAGCGCACCCAGAACGTCTGCGCGTGCGGCTCCCCCGCCACCCGTTCCAGCACATAGGCCGGCAGCGGCACCGCGCGGGACTGCAGCAGCTCCTGCAGGCGCGTCTTGGCATCCTTGATCTCGGCCGTCGCGTGGAGCCCCGCCAGCGGCGCGGCGAACAGCCGCAGGACCAGCCGGCGCGCGGCATCCAGCCCGCCATCCAGGTACACGGCGCCCAGCAGCGCCTCGGTGGCATCGGCCAGGATCGACTCGCGCCGGAACCCGCCGGTCTTCAGCTCGCCGCTGCCCAGCTGCAGCACTTCCCCGATGCCCAGCTCCGCACCCACCTGGGCCAGCGGCTGTGCGCTGACCACGCGCGCCCGCAGGCGGCTCAACTGGCCCTCGTCGGCCTCGGGGAACCGGGCAAAGACCTGCTCGGCGACCAGCAGGTTCAGGATCGAGTCGCCCAGAAACTCCAGGCGCTCGTTGCTCGCACCCGGTGCGCTGCGGTGGGTCAGCGCCCGGCGAAACAGGGCGAGGTCGCGGGGTTCATAGCCCAGCACGCCGCCGAGCCAGGGCTGTGGCCAATCCGCCTGCTGCGTCATGGCAGCTGCCGGCTCAGCCACCGGACGTCACTTGACCGGCACACGCTTGTCTAAGTTCACGGTCAGCGAGATGCCCGCAAACAGCGGCACGCCGTCCTGGTAGTGGACCTCGGCGATCCAAACGCCGTCCTCGCGCGTAAAGGCCACGTCCTGCACCGTCGGGAACTCGATCCCCTCGATGTCGAAACGCTTCTCCAGCGAGAGCTTGAGCGCGGCCGCAGTCACCGAGCTGTCGCCGCTGAACTCCTGCCCCAGCTGCGTCAGCGCGCGGCTGACTTCCGTATAGACCAGGTACTTGGGCACCAGGCGGATGCCGGCGTAGAGCACCACTGCCATCGGCAGCAGCAGCACGAGCCAGCCGATGAAGGTCACGCCTGTCTGTCTGTTACGCATGCCACTCCCCTTACGATAGGCCTAGTCGATCTTCTTGCCGATGCGGGCCCAGAGCGGGCCACCGGTACGCTGCAGGTCCCAGTTGAACCAGATGCGCTGCGCCTTGCCGATGAGGTTGGCCTCCGGCACGAAGCCAAAATAGCGGCTGTCGGCGCTATTGTCCCGGTTGTCACCGACCATGAAGTAGTTGCCGGCAGGCACCTGGATCTCGGCGAAGTTGCCGCTGTCGGTGGCCTCCGTCGCATCCGCCTGACAGAGGTAGCCGCGGTCCAGGTTGCGGTTGCAGGACGGCAGCGGCGCGGTGGCGATGCCCGCGGTGCTGCGGCAGTACATCGCGTCGTGCTCGTGCTCGCCGAGCGTCTCGCGCGCCAGCTGCATGTCCTGGTAGCAGCCATCGGAGTACTTGCCGACCTCGCGCCAGGCGGCGACCTCGCCGTTCACGTAGATCCGATCCCCGTAGATGCGGATGCGATCCCCGGGCAGGCCCACCAGGCGCTTGATGTAGTTGATGGCCGGGTCGGGCGGGAAGCGGAACACGATGACGTCGCCGCGCTGGGGCTCCCCGTTCTCCACGATACGCGTGTTCGCGACCGGCAGCCGCAGCCCGTAGGCGAACTTGTTGACCAGGATGAAGTCGCCGGCAAACAGCGTCGGCATCATCGAGTCGGAGGGGATGCGGAACGGCTCGAAGATGAAGGAGCGCAGCAGCAGCACCGCCAGCGCCACCGGGAAGAAGCTGCGGGCGTAGTCGACCACGCCGGGCTCGGGGCTCGCCATGGGCGGCTTGCCGATGCCCAGCGCTGCCCGGTTGCGCAGGCGGCGGAAGATCAGCGCATCCACCCCGTAGACCACGCCGGAGATCGCCGCCACCAGCACCAGCACGAGGCTGAAGTCCAGGCGCTCGGCGCGCAACAGCCGCACCACGCCGGCGCACACCACCACGGGGAGCACGCCGTACACGGCGCGCAGGAACGCCGGATCCGCCGGATGGCCGGGGTGCGCGAGGAGCCGGCGGCGCGGCCGCAGGAACCAGTCATCCACCAGCGCGATGAGGCCGACCGGCACCAGCAGCCAGGCCAGTAGTTGGATCAGCTGCGTCAGCATGGGCGCAGTCCTGCCCGGCTCACTTGCGACCCACCTTCAGGACGGCCAGGAAGGCCTCCTGCGGAATCTCGACGCTACCGACCTGCTTCATGCGTTTCTTGCCCTCTTTCTGCTTCTCGAGCAGCTTGCGCTTGCGCGAGAGATCGCCGCCATAGCACTTGGCGAGCACGTTCTTGCGCAACGCCTTGACGCTGGCGCGCGCGATGATCGCCGAGCCGATGGCCGCCTGCACGGCGACATCGAACATCTGGCGCGGAATCAGCTCCTGCATCTTGTCGACCAGCTCGCGGCCGCGCGAGTACGCGCTGTCGCGGTGCACAATGATCGACAGCGCATCCACCTTGTCGCCGTTGATCAGGATGTCCAGCTTGGAGAGCGGCGCGGACTGGAAGTGGCTGAACTCGTAGTCGAAGGAGGCGTAGCCGCGGCTGGAGCTCTTCAGGCGGTCGAAGAAATCCATCACCACCTCGGCCAGCGGCAGCTGGTACTGCAGCGACACCTGCGTGCCCAGGTAGAGCATCTTCTTCTGCACGCCGCGCTTCTCGCTGCACAGCTGCAGCACCGCGCCCACGTGCTCCGGCGGCACCAGGATGTTGGCGGTGATGATCGGCTCGCGCAGATCCTCGATGTAGTTGGCGGCCGGGAGCTTGGAGGGGTTGTCGACGTATTCGAGCGCGCCGTCCGTGCGCGCCACCTCATAGATCACGGTCGGGGCGCTGGTGATCAGCTCCAGGTCGTACTCGCGCTCCAGGCGCTCCTGCACGATGTCCATGTGCAGCAGGCCCAGGAAGCCGATGCGGAACCCAAACCCCAGCGCCGTGGAGACTTCCGGCTCGTAGTGCAGCGCCGAGTCGTTGAGCTTGAGCTTGGCCAGCGCGTCGCGGAAGGCCTCGTAGTCCTCGGTATTGACCGGGAAGACGCCGGCGAAGACGCGCGGCTGGACCTGCTTGAACCCCGGCAGCGGCGTATCGCTGCCATGGGTCTCGGTGGTGATCGTGTCGCCCACGGGCGCGCCGTCGATCTCCTTGATGCCGGCGATGACGAAGCCCACCTCGCCCGCGGAGAGCGCCTTCAGCGCGTAGGACTTGGGCGTGAAGCGGCCCAGCTTGTCGATGATGTGGCTGCGCTGGGTGGACATCACGCGCATCTTCTCGCCCACGCGCAGCGTGCCATTGACCACGCGCACCAGGGAGACGACGCCGACGTAGTTGTCGAACCAGGAATCGATGATCAGGGCCTGCAGCGGCGCGGCCGGATCGCCCTTGGGGGGCGGCACGCGGCGCACCAGCTCCTCCAGCAGCAGGTCCACGTTCAGGCCCGTCTTGGCCGAGACGTGCACCGCTTCCTGCGCATCGATGCCGATGATCTCCTCGATCTCCTTGATGACCTTGTCCGGGTCGGCCGAGGGCAGGTCGATCTTGTTGAGGACCGGCACGACCTCCAGGCCCTGCTCCATCGCGGTGTAGCAGTTGGCGACGCTCTGCGCCTCCACGCCCTGGGCGGCATCCACCACCCGCAGCGCCCCCTCGCAGGCGGCGAGGCTGCGGGAGACCTCGTAGGAGAAGTCCACGTGGCCCGGGGTGTCGATCAGGTTGAGCTGGTAGGTCTGCCCATCCTTGGCCAGGTAGTGCAGCGTGACGCTCTGGGCCTTGATGGTGATGCCGCGCTCGCGCTCCAGGTCCATCGAGTCCAGGACCTGGGCCTCCATCTCGCGGTCGGCCAAGCCCCCGCAGAGCTGGATCAGTCGGTCCGCCAGCGTGGACTTGCCGTGGTCGACGTGGGCAATGATCGAAAAGTTTCTAATAAGCTGCATCAAGGCCCGCCGTGGCGCCGTAGGGGGGATCCAAGCGCCCTCGCGGCGCGGGCCTGATTATAGCTTGCGCAGCCCCCTACCGTGGCCGCAACAGGCGGGTCAGCTCGTGCGGGTCCAGGTGGTGCTGGCACACCTTGACCCCGTCCAGCAGCAGGACGGGAACATCCAGGCCGTAGCGGCGTGCCAGGAGCGCATCGGCGTCCACGTCACGCACCTGGATCGGGGGCAGGTCGATGGTCGTGCCCAGCTGGGCGAGCTCCTCCAGCAGTTCCTCGCACAGCTCGCAGCCGTCCCGGGACAGCACGGTCAGGCGGGGCGCGTCCGGGCGGGCGCCGCTCATGGGCGCAGCGCGTTGCGGTCCAGCGGCGCCACCGTCGGCGCCCCCAGACCGCGCAGCACGCGGGCGTCGGCGGCGCTGCGGTCCGCCGCCACGGGGGCGTCGGAGAGGCGCGGGTCGGCCTCCTGGATCGGGCGCAGGGACTCGGCGATCGCCTTGACGGTGGCCGGCGGCACCTCGCCCACGGCGGTCACCCGGTAGCCCTCGGTGAGGGCCGTGAAGGCCGCAGCGGCCCCCAGCTGCGCAGCGCCCTGCGCCTGGCGGGGCGTGCCCTTGCGGGTCAGCTGCACGGGCGTCGCGGCGGTCTCGATGAATACCGAGACGGAGGCCAGCCCGTCGGTGAAGACCATGTGGGAGGCCGGCTTGGGCGGCCCCGGCATGCCGCTCACGCCACCGGCGCTGCGGCGAAAGCCCGGCGGCAGGGACTGCGCGCTCCAGGCCACCTGTTCGCCCGGCTTGAACACCGGCGGCTCGCGCCGCAGCCAGCGGAACCCCTCGGTCTCCACCTCCGGCTTGAGCAGCTCCTCCTCGATGCGCGAGGGCATCGAGAGGCTGGCGAAGGTGATCTGCTCGATGATCTCGCCGCTGGCGCTGGCCAGCTGCGTCTTGACCGGCATGGCGGTCTTCTCATCGATCCACAGCCGGTACCCGTAGCGATAGTTATCGCGCGGCGTCACCGTGATCACGCGCGTGGCGCGGCCCAGCACCCGGCTGTGCTCGACGTCGCGCACGTCGTAGTTGGCCTGCGCGCCGGGGTCGAACCCGGGCAGGCCGCCGATGAAGCCCAGGCTGCGGGTGCGCTTCTCCACCACCACGATGCGCCGGTCCGGGAAATAGCCCACCAGCTCGTTGCCATCGCGCACGAACTCGCGCCCCGAGCCGTCGGTGGACACCAGCCGCTCGGTCAGGTGCCCGTCCTGCACGCGATGGATGATGCGCAGCGTCTCCCGGTGCTCGCCCAGCTGGTGCACGAATACGCCGTCGTAGTTGCGGTTGGCCAGCACCTGGTTCATGCGGTCCACCCAGACCGCCGGGTCGTCCGCGCCGGCCCAGGCCAGGCCCGGCACGGCCAGCGCCGCCGCCAGGCCCGCCAGCAGGCCCAGGCACCGCGGCGGACGCGGGCTGGCGAGCAGCCTAGCGACGCGCACCGACCTCAGCCTCCGTCATCTCCACGGTGTTATCCGCCGGATCCAGGTTGCTGGTCATGACCGCCGACAGCGGGCTAAAGCGCGCCACCGGCGTCGTGTATTCGCTGTGCGCCACCACGTAGTTGACCAGCGGCGCCGCCAGTCGCGCCGAGGCGCGGCTGTCATCGGTCGGCGTCGTGTAGCTGGGGGCCGGGGACTCGCGGGCCGCCAGGACCGAGCGGGCCGTCGGGTTCTGCGGGACGGGCTGCGCCAGCACCGGCTGCACGGCCGGCGTGCTCTGCTCGGCGGCCAGCGGGCTGGACGTGGCGGGTGCATTCAGGCGCAGCACGAAGATCGACAGCGCGGCGACGCCGGCGGCCAGCGCCGAGCCCCAGGCCAGCGAGCGGCCCGGGCCGGTAGCGCGGCGCGAGGCCGGCGGGGCCTCGGCCGGCGCGCTGAGCACCGCTTCCTGCTCCAGCCGCGCCCGCACGCGGGCGGCGACGTCGGCATGGTGGGGGCGCTGCACGGAGAGTGGTTCACCGCGCAGGCTGGCGCCGATCAGCGAGTAGTTGCCCCAACTGGCCCGCAGGGCGGGATCCTTCAGCAGGCGCCGGATGACGAGTTCCGACTGGGCCGGGTCCAGTTCGCCGTCGAACAGGGCCGATACCTGACTGGTGCGTTCCACTTCGTTCATCCCAACTCCTCCGCTCGTCCAAGCCCGCCGTCGAATACATCCACGAGCTTGCGATCTATGGCCTCTCGCGCGCGGAAGATCCGCGAGCGCACCGTGCCGACCGGGCAATCCATCGCCGCGGCGATTTCCTCGTAACTCATGCCCTCCAGCTCGCGCAGCACGATGGCCGTGCGCAAATCCTCGGGCAGCTGCGCGATCGCGGCATTCACGATCGTGCGTATTTCCTCCGTCAGCACGAGCGCCTCGGGCGTCTCGGTGTCGGCGAGGCGGCCCTGCATGTCGTAGGACTCCTCGGAATTCTGCAGGTCCAGGTCGTACGCCACGGGGCTGCGGTCCCGGGAGACGATCGCGTTCTTGGCCGTGTTGATGGCGATGCGGTACAGCCAGGTGTAGAAGGCGCTGTCCCCCCGGAACTGGGGCAGGGCCCGGTAGGCCTTGATGAAGGCCTCCTGGGCGACATCTTCCGCATCGGCCGGGTCGCGCATGTACCGCATCACCAGCTTGACCACCTTGTGTTGGTACTTGAGCACCAACACGTCGAAAGCGCTCTTGTCCCCACGCTGGACGCGCTGCACCAAGCTCAAATCGCTCGTGTCCACGCTCATGTGCAGAATCGAACTCCCGCGTGGCGGTCGCTCGCCTTGCGACCTGGATAGACACCGGGTCGCCGGGAAAGTTCGTACCCTGCCGGCGACAACACCATCTTATCGCACGGTTTCTGGCGCCCAAGGTCGCACAAACGGCCCGCGGCAGCGCCCGGGCGGGGCCGCCGCGACGGTTTCTGCCCGATCGGGCCTCGAACCGGGCCCGCAAGTTGCGCAGCTACAACGATTGGAGGGGTCCCCGGGCGGGAGCGTGGGCTCACGCGTCCAGGCCGCGCAGCAGGTCGATCAGCGCCTGCTCCGCGGGTGTGTCGGCGGGCTCGCCGGCCACCAGGTAGGCGGCGAGCTGCGGATCCGGCAGCTCCAGGAACGCCTCGAACAAGGCCCGCTGGGCGGCCGGGGCCGCCGGCCACTGCTCGCGCAGGTAGCGGGTCAGCAGCAGGTCCAGCTCCTTCATGCCGCGGCGGCAGCGCCATTGCAGCCGCCCCACGAGGGCGGCGTCCTGGGCGGGGGCGTTCAGTGCTGGCGCTCCGCAATCATCTGCTTGATCTCGCCAATGGCCTTGGCGGGATTGAGGTCCTTGGGACAGGCTTCGGTGCAATTCATGATGGTGTGACACCGGTAGAGGCGGAAAGGATCCTCCAGCGCATCCAATCTTTCGCCCGTGGACTCATCGCGGCTGTCGATGATCCAGCGGTAGGCCGCCAGCAGGGCCGCAGGCCCCAGATAGCGGTCCGAATTCCACCAGTAGCTCGGGCAGGAGGTCGAGCAGCAGGCGCAGAGGATGCACTCGTAGAGGCCGTCGAGCTTGGCCCGGTCCTTTTCCGACTGCAGCCATTCGGTCTGCGGCTCCGGGGTTGTGGTGTGCAGCCAGGGCTCGATGGAGGCGTACTGGGCGTAGAAGAGGGTCAGGTCCGGGATCAGGTCCTTGACCACCGCCTGCGACGGCAGGGGCGCGATCTGCACCGCGTCGCCGGGAACTTCTTCCCACCCGTGGGTGCAGGCCAGGGT
>CAIPVV010000039.1 GCA_903868595.1 uncultured Pseudomonadota bacterium | reverse complement strand
CGGGTGAACGCAACCGCCCGCGGAGCCCGGCAGCCCAGCCGGCTTTAAGGGACCGGGAAAACCGATTCGATGAACTCGATGCTCCGGGTGATCGCCAGCACGCTGGCCTCGTGCGTCGCCTCCAGGCTCTTGCCCACGAACTGGTGCCCGATACCCGGCAGCACGATCAGCTCCGAGCGCACCCCGGCTTTCTTCAGCGCCGCATCCAGGTTGATGGACTGTTGTACTGGCGCCGTCGTGTCATCACTGCCGTGGATGATCAGCATCGGCGGTGTCCTGGCAGTTACCTGCAGGCCGGGGCTGGCCAGGCGCACCGTCTCGGGGGGGCAATCGGGCACCTCGCAACCCAGGTAGCGTCCCTGGGAACTGGGAGCGGCTCCCTGCGGACCCGGCAGCCCGGCGAGGTCCACTATCGGATACCACAGCAAGGCGGCCTGCACACAGTCGGATTCGGCCGGTGCGTTGGCCGGCGGGGCCAGCGCCGGCTCGTTGCAGGAGGTCGCCGCCAGTGCGGCCAACTCGCCGCCGGAGGAGCCACCCCAGACCAGCACATGCGCCTTGTCGATACCGTACTCGGCCGAGCGGGAGCGCAGCCACCGGATCGCCACCTTCACATCCTGGATGGCCGCCGGGAACTTGGCCTCGCTGCTGAGGCGGTGGTTGAGCGACGCCACCACGTACCCGCGCGCTGCGATGGCCGCCAGGATCCCGGGCCAGTTCTGAAAGGCGCCGGAGTGACGCGCGTGGCCGCTCGCCCAGCCGCCGCCATGGATGAACACCACCAGCGGACGGTCGGGCCTGGCGCCCGCCTTGCCCGCAGGCGGCAGGTACAGGTCCAGGGTCAACGGCCTGAAGCCCCCCGGCTGTGAGTACACCACGTCGGCCAGACTGTTCACGCCGCCCGCAAAGACGACCTGGCGCACCGGGTAATGATCCTCCACCACCCCGCGGGCGCCGGTCTGCAGCAGTTCCGGCGGCAGGATCGCGGCCGGAAGCGCTGCGTACGGCAACGCACAGCAAAGCGCACCGGCAAGCAGCGCGCGGACCCTTGCGGCTGTTAACTTCATGCAACCACCCTGTTCGCGTTAGACGGCGAGGCAACTGGTATTACCAGCGTATGGCTAAGGATAGGCAGCGGAGGCCCCGGAACACAAACCGCGCCACGCGCCGGCGCAGCCTGCGAGACGGCGCGCTATGGAACGAGCGGGAGTTCGGCTCCTGGGTCGCAGGCGGCTTGGGAGACCATGACCAGAAGCCCCAAACGGGCCCCCGGCGCCGTTGCTCGCGGCGAACGCGCGCCCGCGCGGCTGCGCTCCCCGTCCGGCGCTACTTATCCCACTCGGCGAAGAACTCGGCCCCCGGCGGCTTGCCGTCGACCCAGGCCTCCGACGGATCCCAGTGCTCGGCAATGAGTCCCTGCTCGTCGATGCGGAACATGTCGAACCAGGTGATCGTATAGATGTGGTCCGGATGGGCGCGGTCACGCACCTTGCGGGCGGAGAACACCGAGACGCGGTCGCCCTCGGCCACGATCGCGAACACCGGCATCTTCAGGTAGGCGACGATGGGCTTGGGCGGACGGGCGGTCTTGAAGAAGTTGACGAAGGTCTCGCGGCCGGAGGGCAGGTTGGGGTTGTGCTGGACATACCCTTCCGCCATGTACTGGGCGGCCTGCTCCACGTGCCCGCCTTCATAGACGATGCGCCAGAAATCAAAGACGTGGCGCTTGTTGCGGGCCAGTGCCGGATCCTTGCTCGCCAGCAGCTTCACCTGCTCCGCATGCGACACGCCGGTCGGGGCGATCTGCGCGTGGGCGAGAGTACCGAACGCCAGCAGCCACACGGCACAGGCAAGGATCTTCTTCATGGCGTGTCCTCTTGGTAATGGGACATTTTGTCATGGCCTCGCGCGCCCTGTCCCACGACGCAGCGGCCTGCCCGACCCGCACGTCGTGGACGCCTGCTCGCAACGCCCAGCGCAGGCCTCGGGTGCACGGCGCGTGATCCTCCGGTGGCGCTCGGGAGGGCAGCGGCCGCCGGCCAGGGCCGGTCCGCGATCGCCGGTGGCAGGCGGGCCGTATTCGGCTACCCTTTGGTCACGATGAGCACCCCCGAATCCCCGCCCGTAAAGCCGCGCAAGCCCCGCTACGCAGTGACCGTCAAGCGCGTGGTGGAGCTTGCGCCGCGCATGCGCCGGGTCACCTTCACCGGGGAGGCGCTGTCGGCCTTCGCGTGGTCGGGACCCGCCGCGCACCTTAAGCTCATCTTCTCCCCGCCGGCCGGCACGGACGCCGCGCCGGTGCTGCGTACCTACACGCCCCGCCGCTTCGACCCCCAGGGGCTTGAGCTGGACGTGGACCTGGTGCTGCACGGGGAAGGGCCGGCCGCGCGCTGGGCCGAGCAGGCGGCGCCCGGGCAGTGGCTGGAGGTGGCCGGCCCCGGCCGGGGCTATGCCGTGGACGCCGCCGCGGGTGCCTACCTGCTGGTCGGGGATGAGACCGCGATTCCGGCGCTGGCGACGATCCTGGCGGACCTGCCGGCGCGGATGCCGGTGGAGGTCTTTGTAGAAGTTGCCGAAGCGGGCCAGTCCAGCGCATTGGACAGCCCCCATCCCGGCGCCCGCATCCACTGGCTGCTGCGCGACGCCCACGCCACGGTACCGGGGACCCTGCTGGAGGCCGCCGTCCGGGCTGCCACGCTTGCCGATACCGCCCGCGTCTACGTGGGCTGCGAGGCGGCGGCCCTGCGCCGCATCCGCCGCTACCTACTGCAGGAGCGGCAGCTCCCGGCCACCCAGGTGACCACCCGAGGCTACTGGAAGCTGGGCGAGACGGATCACCCCGACCGGGACTTCGGCGAAGACGCCTGACCGCGCGCTGCCCCGTCCCGCCGGCGTATCGGAAAATGAGCCGGCGGCCCGTTAAGCTCACCGGCTCATGTCATCCACCGGCTTCATCGTCCTGCACGGCAACCGACTCGAGGATCTGCGCGATCTGACGGTGGATTTCCTGCGCGGGCATCCGCTGGGTCCGCTGCAGCCGGAGCTGTTCCTCGTCCAGAGCAACGGCATGAAGCACTGGCTCGAGCAGGCGCTGGCCGATGACGCGGCGCTGGGGATCTGCGCAGCCACGCGCATCGAGCTGCCGGCGAGCTTCCTGTGGCAGGCCTACCGTGCGGTGCTGGGCGAGGCGGCCGTGCCGGAGCACTTGCCCTTCGATAAGTCCGCGCTGACCTGGCGACTGCTGCGGCTGCTGCCCCAGGTCACGCGCGATGACGCCTGCTACGCGCCGCTGGCCCACTACCTCGCGGACGATGCGGATGGCCGCCGCGCCTACCAGCTCGCCCAGCAGATCGCCGACGTCTTCGACGGCTACCAGCAGTACCGCGCCGACTGGCTGTCGCGCTGGGAGGCGGGCGTGGATGAGGATGCGCCACCCGACCAGCGCTGGCAGCCGCAGCTCTGGCGCGTGCTGCAGGCCGATGTCGGCGCGGCCCTCGCGCAGTCCTCGCGCGCCGCCGTGCACGAGGCCTTCGTACGGCGCATGGCCGCCTGGGGCGCGGGCGTGCCGCGGCCGGCGAAGCTGCCACCGCGCATCATCGTCTTCGGGATCTCGGCCCTCTCGATGCAGACCGTGCGCGCGCTGGCCGAGCTCGGCCGCGTCTGCCAGGTGCTGATGGTGGTGCAGAACCCCTGCCGGCACTACTGGGGGCATGTGGTGGAAGGTCGCCACCTGCTGGCCGCCCGCAGCCGCTACCGCCAAAAGCCCACGGGCGAGCGGGCGCTGGCCGCGCTGCCCACCGATGAGCTCGCCCTGCACCAGGAGAGCCACGCGCTGCTGGCCTCCTGGGGCAAGCAGGGCCGCGACTACCTGCACCTGCTGGATGAGTTCGACCAGACCGAGAACCAGGCGCACCTGCTGCCGCGCGCGGATCTGTTCACCGATCCGCTGGAACAGGACGGGCCGCCCACGCGCCTGCGGCGCCTGCAGTCCGGCATCCTGAACCTGGAGCCCGCGCCCGCGCTGCCCGCCCCGATCGCGCTGGATGAGAGCCTGTGCTTCGTCACGGCGCACTCGGCGCAGCGCGAGGTCGAGGTGCTGCACGACTACCTGTTGGGCCTGCTCGATGCGGACCCGGCCCTCAGCCCGCGGGACATCCTGGTGATGGTCCCGGACATGACGCAGTTCGTCTCGCATATCCAGGCGGTCTTCGGGCGCTTTGCCCAGGGACATCCGCGCCACCTGCCGTACTCGGTCGCCGATGCCTCGGCCCGCCAGCAGCCGCTGGTGCAGGCGCTGGAGCGGCTGCTGCACCTGCCGGGCTCGCGCGTGGCCTTCGCCGACTGGCTCGCGCTGTTCGAGGTCGACGCCGTGCGCCGGCGCTTTGCGCTGACGCAGAGCGACATCGACCAGTTGCGCGGCTGGCTCGAGGAGGCCGGCTTGCGCTGGGGCCTGGACGCGCAGCATCGCGTGCACTGGGGCCTGGAGACGCAGGTGGACGGCGTCGAGCAGAACACCTGGCGCTTTGCGCTGCGACGGCTGCTGCTGGGCTATGCGCAGGGCGCCGAGCAGCCGTGGGAGGGCGTGCTGGGCGTGGGCGGCATCAGCGGGCTGGGCGCGCAGCGCGTTGGCGCGCTGTCCCAGTGGCTGGCTGCCGTGCAGGACACCCTGCAGGCGCTCTCCGGCGAGCACGCGCCCAGCCAGTGGGTGGCAATCCTGCGCGGGATGCTGGAGCGCTTTTTCCTCGGCGTCGATGAGGCCGACGAGCGGCTGCTGAACCGCCTGCGGGACACGCTCTTGGCCTGGCAGCAGCTCTGCGATGCGGCACAGCTCACGCAGCCCGTGCCGCTGGTAGTGGTGCGCGAGCACTGGCTGGGGCAGATGGAGGCGCAGAGTCTCACGCAGCGCTTCTTCGGCGGCGGCGTGCAGTTCGCGACGCTGATGCCGATGCGCTCGATCCCGTTCCGGATCGTGTGCCTGCTGGGCATGAACGACGGCGACTACCCGCGGCGCCTGGAACCGCGGGACTTCGACCTCATGGCGCGAGGCGCGCGCCCGGGGGATCGCTCGCGGCGCGAGGACGACCGCTACCTGTTCCTGGAGGCGCTGCTGTGCGCACGCGAGCGGCTGTACATCAGCTGGCAGGGGCGGCGTGCCACCGACAACGCGGAGCTGCCGCCCTCGGTCGTCGTGGGCCAGTTGCTGGAGGAGCTGGCCACGCGCTTCACCCCGGCCTGCCAGGCGCAGCTGCAGCCGCTGCAGCCCTTCTCGCGCGAGTACTTCGAGGCCGGCTCGCCGTTCACCACCTACGATGCCGACTGGCAGCGCCCGCACACGGACACGGCCGCCGCGGTGCCGGCCGCCGCCGCCCGCGTGGCCCTGCCGATGACCACGCTCACGGCCGTGGAGCTGGAGCGCCTGCTGCGGCAACCGGTGGAGGTCTACTGGCGCAGCCACCTGAACGTGCAGCTGGAGGATCCGGCTGCGGCGACCTCGGATGAGGAACCCTTCGAGCTGGACGGGCTGCAGCGCTACCAGGCGATGGAGGCACTGCTGGCCAGGCTCCCGCGCCAGACTGGCGAGCAGGCGCTGGAAGTGCTGCGTCTGAGCGGCCGGCTCCCCATCGCCGCGCAGGGACGGCGGCTGGGACGGGAACTGCTGGGCAAGTCGGAGGCGACCTGGCACGGCGCGCAGCGCTGGCTGGGGCGCTACGCCCAGGAGCTGGAGCCGCTGTCGCTGGATGTCGCGGTGGACGCAGTGCGCGTGACCGGGCAGCTGGATGGGCTGCGCGGCGGCGAGGAAGGCCTGCTGCAATTGCTGCTGCGGCCCGGCGCCGTGCTGCACACGATCGATCACGAGGAGGCGCCGCGCTACCACGTGCTGCTGGGCGCCTGGGTGCGCCACGTGCTGGCCTGCGCGCAGGGCGAGTCGCTGCGGACCGTGGTCGTGGGAGTCGATGCCGCCGTCGAGCTGGCGCCGCTGGCCGCGCGCGCTGCGCAGCGCCTGCTCGCCAACTGGGTCGAGGTGTACGCCGCGGCCTGGCAGGCGCCACTGCCGCTGGCCAGCCAGACCGCGCTGGCCTACCTCACCGCGGGCAGCGATGACAGCGCAGCTGCAGACGCCGCGCGCAAGCGCTTCGAGGGCACGTTCAACCTACCCGGCGAGCAGGCGCTCTCGCCGTACCTGCGCCGCAGCTTCCTCGGCTTCGACGACATTGCCGAGGGCCTGCTCCCGTGGGGACGCCGGCTCTACGGGGAGCTGCTCCCGCAGGCGCAGCGCGTGCTGCCGCCATGAACACCCGCGTCCCGGTGACCCAGCCGCTGGACCTGCTGCGCTTCCCGTTCACGGGCGCGCAGGTCATCGAGGCCAGCGCCGGCACCGGCAAGACGTGGACGCTCGCCTCGCTGTACCTGCGCCTGGTGCTCGGGCACGGGCTGGACGGCGGCGCGCTGCTGCCACCGCGCATCCTGGTGATGACCTTCACCGAGGCCGCGACCAAGGAGCTGCGGGATCGCATCCGCAAGCGCCTGACGCTGGCCGCCCGTTACTTCCGCGGGCAGCCCGACCCGCAGGCCGAGACCGATGGCTTCCTGCCCATGCTGCGCGCGCAGTATGCAGAGTCCGCGTGGCCGCACTGCGCCCGGCAGCTGGAGACCGCCGCGCAGTGGATGGATGAGGCCGCGATCCACACGATCCATGCGTGGAGCCATCGCATGCTGCGAGAGCATGCGTTCGACAGTAACAGCCTCTTCGAGCAGGAGCGGCTGGAGGATCCGGCGGCGCTCAAGCTGCAGGCGGCGCGGGACTACTGGCGCCGCTGGGTCTACCCGCTGGACCTTGCGCAGTCCGCGGCCTGGAATACGCTGGCCGACTCCCCCGAGCAGCTGCTCCAGGCGGTCAAGCGCAAGCTGGCCGCGGCCGAGCAGCAGCCGGCCGACGCCCAGGCCCCTCCTGCGCCCGCGCCCCCGGATCCGCCGAGCGCGCTGGCCGGCTGGTCCGCGTGGCGTCGCAGCTGCGAGGCACCGGAGCGCCTCGCGCGCGAGCGCTGGGCGGCGAACGCGCCGCAGCTGGAGGCGCTGATCCGCGCGGCCGTGCTGGGCAAGCACCTGAACGGCAGGTCCTATGCCGCCGCGAAACTCGACACCTACTTCACGGCGATGCGCGAGTGGGCGGCCGGGGGCTCGGCGAAGCGGGACACGCTGGAGCGCTTCAGCCTCGCGCGGCTCACGGATAAGACCAACAACGGCCGCACGACCCCGGTGGATCCGCCGGGCGCCTTCCAGGCGCTGCAGGCGCTGTGCGCGGTGCTCGCGCTGGAGCCGGACCTGGCGCCGGTGCTGGACCATGCGGCAAAGGAGATCCGCGAACGCTGCGAGGCACGCAAGCGGGAGCTGGCGCAATTTGACTTCAACGACTTGCTGCAGCGGCTGCATACCGCCGTGCAGGTCCCGGATGGGCATCTCGCGCTCGCGATCCGCGCGCAGTACCCGATCGCGCTCGTCGATGAATTCCAGGACACCGATCCCTGGCAGTACGGGACCTTGTACCGCATCTACCGCGATCCCACGCTGCAGGGCGTCGAGGGCGCGCTGGTGATGATCGGCGACCCCAAGCAGGCGATCTACAGCTTCCGCGGCGCGGACCTGAAGACCTACCTGCGTGCCCGCCGCGATGCAGACCAGATCCACACGCTGACCGGCAACTACCGCTCCACGCGCGCGCTGGTGGCGGCGGTGAACCACATCTTCGCGCGCGCCGTGCGCCCCTTCGGGGACATCCCCTGCGAGGCAGTCACCGCCAACCGCGACAGCGTGCCGCCGCTGCTGCGCCGGGACGGCACGGCGTATCCCGCGCTGACCGTCTGGCACGAGTCGGGACCCGACACGCTGGGCGCCGAGGCCCTGCGCAGCCGCCTGGCCGAGTCCTTCGCGACCCAGCTCGTGCAGTTGCTGGCCGATTCGCAGGCCACCACCGGCGACATCGCCGTGCTGGTACGCAGCGGCAAGGAGGCCGCGCTCATCCGCGCCGCGCTGGCCGCGCGCGGCGTGCGCAGCGTCTACCTCTCCGACCGCGACAGCGTGTTCGCGACGCCGGAGGCGCTGGACCTGTGGTACGTGCTGCGCGCCGTGGCCGAGCCGCGTTCCGCACGGCACGTGCGCACCGCGCTGGCCGCGCGCAGCTTCGGCCTGCGCGTTGCCGAGCTCGACGAGCTGCTGCGGGATGAGGTCGCCTTCGAGCGGCAGGTGGAGCGATTCGCGACCTGGCAGCAGGTCTGGCAGCGCCAGGGTTTCCTGCCGATGCTCTACAGCCTGCTGCACGACCAGCAGATCCCGCGGCGGCTGCTGGCCGCGGAGGAGGGCGAGCGGCGCCTCACGAACCTGCTGCACCTGGGGGACCTGCTGCAACAGGCCAGCCTGGAGGTGCAGGGGGAGGTCGCGGTCGTGCGGCACCTGGCCGCGCAGCTGCAGGAGTCCCTCACCACGCGCGACACCGAGCAGATGCGACTGGAGACGGATGCGCAGCTGGTCAAGGTGGTCACGCTGCACAAGGCCAAGGGCCTGCAGTACAAGGTCACCTTCCTGCCGTTCGCGTATGAGTTCAGGCTGGCGCAGGCCAGCGACAGCAACCCCGATGACGCGCAGCGCCTGGAGGAAGACATCCGCCTGCTGTACGTGGGGCTCACGCGCGCCGAGAGCGCGCTGTTCCTGGGCGCAGCGACGCGCAGCGACGAGTTCCTCAAGGACTCCAGCACGCCGCGCGCGGCCTTGAGCCGGCTGCTCGGCCGCGAGAGCCCGCAGGACCTGGCCGCGCGGCTCACCGAGTGGGCTCACTGCCCGGATATTCACGTGGCGCCGCTGCCCGAGGCGACCGACGCCCCGTACGTGCCGCCGCGCGTCGCGAAGGCGCTGCGCGCCGCGCTCACACCGCGTCGCCAGCACGAGAGCGCCTGGCGCAGCAGCAGCTTCAGCTCCCTCACGCGCCATCTCGCCGCCGAGCCGCGCGCGAGCCTCGTGCTGCCGGACACGCAGGCCGACGAGCGCTACCAGGATGCGCAGGCCGACAACCCGGCGGGGCAGGAGGCGCTGCTCCTGCCCGACAAGGCCTACAACGGCTTCCCGGCGGGCGCCCGCTACGGCGACCTGCTGCACGGCCTGCTCGAGTGGCAGCTGGCGCACGGCTGGCCGATCCTCCAGTCCTCGCCCGACACCGCGGCCTGGCAGGCCCTGTTCACGCGGCGCTGCGACGTGCTGGGCCTGGATGCCCCGCAGCGCGAGCAGCTGGCGGCGTGGATCGCGGCGATCGCCCGCTGCCCGCTGGGCCTGGCCGGTGCGGACGGCCACGCGGTGACGCTCGCGGGCCTGGCGCCCACGCAGACCTGGGCGGAGATGGGCTTTACGCTCACGACGCGCGGGACCAGCGCGCAGGCCGTGGACGCGCAAGTCACCGCGCGGGTGCTGCCGGGCCTTGCGCGCGATGCGCTGCCGCCCAACCAGCTGGAAGGCCTGCTGACCGGGTACCTGGACCTGGTGTTCGAGCACGCGGGCCGCTACTACGTGCTGGACTACAAATCAAACCGCCTGGCGGACTACAGCCCCCCGTCGCTGGCCAACGCGATCCTCGAGCATCGCTACGACCTGCAGTACACGCTCTACGTGGTCGCGCTGCACCGGCTCCTGCGCCACCGCCTGCCCGACTACGACTTCGAGCGGCACCTGGGCGGGGCGATCTACCTCTTTGCGCGCGGCGTCGCGGAGGCCGGCAACGGCGTGTTCGCCGATCGGCCGCCGCGCGAGCTCATCGAGACGCTGGATAACGCGTTCGCAGGGCGGGGCCCATGAGCCTGTGCGATCCCCCGTGGGGTGCGGACCTGCCGTTCACGCCGCTGGACCTGGCATTCGCGCAGTTCCTGCAGGAGCGCGAGCCCGCGGGTGATTCGCGCCACGCGTGGCTGGCGGCGCTCGCGAGCCACCAGCTGGGCCGCGGCCATGCCTGCCTGGACCTCGGGCAGCTGGCCGCCGATGCGGCCGGACTCCTCGCCTGGGACGACGCGGCGAGCGCGCAGATACCCCGGGACCTGGCCGATGCGGCGCCGCGCCTGGCCTGGGCCCAGGGCGCCTCCAGTCCGCTGGTGCTGGTGGAGGATGGCGCGGTGCGCCGCCTCTACCTGCGGCGGGCCTGGTCGGCCGAGCAGCGCATCCTGGAGCAGCTGAGTGCGCGCCTGGCGCGGCGCTGCCCACCACCGTTCAGGCTTGCCGAGCAGCTGGACGCGCTGTTCACGAGCCCCGTTCCGGCCGGCCTCCCCGACTGGCAGCGCGTGGCCTGCGAGGTCGCCGCGAGCCACTACTTCACGGTGATCACCGGCGGCCCGGGCACCGGCAAGACGACGACGGTGACGCGGCTGCTCGCGCTGCTGGCCAGCGATGCGCGCGCGCGGGGCAGCGTCCTGCGCGCGCACCTGGCCGCGCCCACCGGCAAGGCCGCGAGCCGCCTGAGCCAGTCCATCGGCAAGCGCCTGCGCGAGCTGCCGCTGGCGCTGCAGGAAGGCGTGCCCACGCAGGCCACGACGCTGCACCAGCTGCTGAACCTGCGCGGCACGAGCCGGGCGGCGCCGACCCCGCAGCTGGCCACCGACCTGGTCATCGTCGATGAAGCCTCGATGGTGGACCTGGAGATGATGGCGCGGCTGCTGGATGCCGTGCCCCGCAACGCCCGGCTGGTGCTGCTGGGGGACAAGGACCAGCTCGCGTCGGTGGAAGCCGGCGCGGTGCTCGCCCAGCTGTGCGAGCGCCCGCAGCTCGCGGCGCAGATCGTGACCCTGCAGTACAGCCACCGCTTCGCCAACGACAGCGGCATCGGCCGCTGGGCCCAGGTGGTCAATGCGGGCGATGCGTCGCAGGCCGCCGCGCTCTGGCAGCAGCTGCCGCGCTGGTCGAGCCTCGGGGAGGCGCCGATGCAGCGACTGGCGCCGGCGCGGCTTCCCGATGCGCAGTTCACCGCCGCCGTGCGCGCCGGCTGGTCGGCGTGGCGCGAGCAGCTGGCGGATCTGGTTGCGCGCCGCGAGGCCTGCAGCGATGCGGAGGCGATCGAGCTGCTGGAGGCCTTCGCCGCGTTCCAGGTGCTGGGCGCACTGCGCCAGGGTCCCTGGGGCACCGAGCAGCTCAACGGACTCATCGCGCGCAGCCTGGGGTTCGGGCGGGAGCGCTGGTATGCCGGCCGCCCGGTGATGGTCACGCACAACGACTACACGCTGAAGCTCATGAACGGCGACGTGGGACTCACCCTGCCGCGCGAGGGCGGCGCGCTGCGCGTGGCCTTCCTCGATGCCGAGGGTGCGCTGCGCTGGGTGCTGCCGTCGCGGCTGGAGGGCGTGGAGACGGTCTTTGCGATGACCGTGCACAAGTCGCAGGGCTCCGAGTACGGGGAAGTGCTGCTGGTGCTGCCCGACCAGGCCTCGCCGGTGCTGACGCGGGAGCTGCTGTATACCGGCATCACGCGGGCGATGCGCCGCCTGACGCTGCTGGTGCCGGAGCGCAAGGTGCTGCTGGAGGCCGTGCGGCGGCGCGTGCGGCGCAGTGGCGGCCTGGTCGACGGCCCGCTCGGCAGGTCCGCACAGGGCCCGCTGACGGGCTAGGGCGACCCGGGCGGGTGGGCGCGCCAGACCGATACGACGCCCGCATCGGCATCCCCGCGTACGGCGTCGCCCGTGCAGAGGTGCTGCAGCGCCCCGCTCGTGCAGGCGCTCATCGGCGATGTCGTGGGTGATGTGCCGCCCGTCGGGACCGGCGGTGCAGAGGCCGCAGCACCAGCCGATGACACAGGGTCTCTCTGAGCCCGCCCGCGATCTTCAAGATCCCCAGGCCGGGTGCCTGGCAGCAGTTCTACCTACCCCACCGGCTCTGTCCACACCCGGAAGCTCTCCAGCGTGTTCACGCCGAAGGCGGTGCTGATGGCCACGTCCGCCGCGTCGCGGCCGCGCGCGATGAGGATGCGGCCGATGCGGGGCTGGTTGTTGCGCGGATCAAAGCTGTACCAGCGCCCGCCCAGGTAGGCCTCGAAGGAGGCCGCAAAGTCCATCGGCGCGTTCACCGGCGGCACGCCGATGTCGCCCAGGTAGCTGGTGCAGTAGCGCGCCGGGATGTTCACGCCGCGGCACAGCGCAATCGCCAGGTGCGCGAAGTCCCGGCACACGCCGCGGCGGTCGTGGAAGACCTGCACCGCGGTCTTGAAGGGACTGCTGTGTTCGTAGCCGAAGGTGATGTGCTGGTGCACGAAGTCGCAGATCGCCTGCACGCGTGCCCAGCCCGGCGGGGCGTCCTTGAAGAGCTGCCAGGCGACCTCGCTCAGCTGGTCGGTCTCGCAGTAGCGGCTGGGCAGCAGGAACACCAGGGTCTCCTCCGGCAGCTCCTGCACGGCGTGCTGGTAGGCCCCGGAGTGGGTGGGCTCCGGCAGCCCGCTGTCCTTGACCACGGCGTCGGCGGTGAGCCGCAGTCGCCCGGGCGGGGCCAGCAGCCGCATGCACCAGTTGCCGAAGCCATCGCGGTAGGCGGAGGTCTCCACCGAGGGCTCGGTGTACAGCAGCTCGGGCCGGATGAGGTCGGAGGCGCGGCTGTAGTGGATGTTGAGCATCAGCAGCAGCGGCGTGGGCTGCGGGAACTGGTAGGTGATCTCGTAGCCGGCGCGGATCAGCATGGGGAGTCATCCTCGTGCGGTGAATGCCTCCCAGGCGCGGAGCAGCAAGGCGGCAAGGCGGTCGGCCCAGGCCTGCTGGCCGGCGGAGTCGAGCAGCAGATCCTGACGGATTTCAAAGCCGACATGTGGGATTCGGCGTGCCTCACCATGGACCGGCAAGGTGTAATCGGTGGCATCACCCATCGCATAGGGCTCGTTGTCCCCGACGCACAGGGCCTGATCCGCCCGCAGCAGCGGTAGCAGCACCTGGGCCAGGCGCGGGTCGCGGTGGTACAGGAGCCCCACGTGCCAGGGGCGCTCGAATCCCAGGTAATTCGGCGTGAAGCTGTGCACGGCGATCAGCAGCGTCGGCCGGCGGACGGACGCCCGCCCGTTCAGCAGGTTGCGGATGCGCGCGTGGTAGGGATCGAAGACGTCGCTGCGCCGCCGGATCGCCTGGGCGCCGAGGTCGAGGTTGCCGGGGATCGCCACACCGCCGCTGGCCACCGGGATCGAGTCCGCGACGGTCGGGGCGCGGTTGCAGTCGATCACGAGCCGTGAGTAGTTCTGCAAGACGAGCGTCGCATCCAGCTGCTCGCTGAGCGCCCGGGCCACCGCCGCCGCACCGATGTCCCAGCCGATGTGCGCCGCGAGCTCCCGCGGGCCAAGGCCCAGCGTACCCAGCGCGGCCGGCACGCGGTTGCTCGCGTGGTCGCAGACCAGCAAGTAGGGACTGGCTCCCTCCGGCCGCAGCACGTCGTACGCGGCCGGCTCGTGGGCCTGCAGCAAGGCACGATGGATCAAGGCTGGGATGCTCCTGTAGGTCCGGCCAGAGGGTACACTGAAGCACGACGCCAACCGAACGGAGCACTGATCATGGCCAAGAGCATGGACCGTCAGAAAGAGACCAAGAAGAAGGCCGCCAAGAGCCTGGTGGAAAAGCGCGCAGCCAAGCGCGATAAGAAGGCCAAGCGCTAGGGGGCGGCAGCAGCCCGCTGGCGCGCCCGGCGCCTAGGTTCCGGGCGAGCGCTTGCCGCGGATCAGGGTCGCCACCGCCTCGGCGTTCTTGTGGTCGCCGCCCCCGGCGTTGCCGGCCACCGCGTCCCTCACGGTCTTGCCGCGGTGATCCCCGACTGCAGTGTGCGCGCCGTGCGCCAGCAGCAACGCCACGACCTGCGGCCAACCCCAGTAGAGCTTGCGAGGCGAAGCAGTCACGCGCGCTTCCCCAGTGCCGGGGTGGAGGCAGAGGGACTCCCGGCAGCGGGAGGCGTTGACGCAGTGATTTGCAAGGCCGCGATTGCGGGAAACACGCAGGAACCGGCGCGATCGGTGCGTGTCTGTCGCGCGAGCCCGCGAGGCGGTGCTTACAGCGCGGCCAGGAAATTCGCGAGGTCTTCCTTCTCGCTTTCGGAGTAGCCGATCCCGTAGTGCCGGTCGTAGAAGTCCACGACCTCGCGCAGGGTCCGCGCGGCGCCAGTGACCAGGTACGGGGCGCGCGCTGCCAGCCCGCGCAGCGAGGGCGTCACGAAGGCATCGATGTCCCGGCAGCGCCCGGTGATCAGCGCGCGGCCCGGATCCTGCGTGTAGCGGACCTGCCCGCCGTACGGCGCGGGCAGCCGGGCGTCGCAGTGCAGCTTGAACACGGGCAGCACGGTGCCCTGCGCGGGCGCGGCCAGCCCGGCGCTGCCGCCATCGGACCAGCCCTGGCGGTCCATGCCGGTCAGCGGGCTGTCGTGGCAGCTCGCGCAGGCGATGGCCGCGCCCTTGCCGGGGGGCGGGATGCGCCGGGCCACGAAGAGCTCGCGGCCGCGCGCGATCGACTCGCGGGCCTGGTTGCGGGCGTCCCGCACCGCATCACCGCTGCGCGGCAGCGCGTTCCATTTCCCGTCCAGCGCGAGGACCTCGCGCGGGCCGGCCTGCGGGGCCTGCCTCGCGCCGCGTTCCAGCGCCAGCGGCCCCAGGAGCGCCGGCCCGTCTGGCTCCACGAGGCTGCCGGCCCGCCGGTCGATGCGCTGCGCGACGTAGACCTGGCTCTCGAAGCCCACGATGCCGGCCAACTGCTCGGCGGTCAGCGGCTCGCGCCGCTCCAGCTGGGTCGCCGCGGCGTCTGCAGCCTGCGCCGCCAGACTCGGGGCCCGGGCGTCGGACATCAGGTGCAGGCCCGGGGCGGTCGCGTAGGCCGTATTGGCGGCGGCGCGCGGCCGTCGATACACCGAGACGCGCGGCTCGGCGGCGCCAAGGCCGTACTGGGGATCGGCATTGCAGCCCGCAGGGTCGCTCACGAGCTCCAGCGTGAACTGCGGGCGGATCGGCTGCCCCTGCGCGTTGCGCGGGGGCCAGGGTAGAAACACCCGGAAGAGACCGCGCTCCAGCAGCAGCGAGTGCGAGGCACTCTGTCGCGGCGGCAGGCTGGGGCAGTTGGCGCCATCGACGGCGGCGAAGATCGGATCCTTGCCCTGCGTGACGCGCCACTGCTGGCGGATGCTGTCCAGCGAGAGGCTCATGCCGTCCTGGGGCTGGTGGCAGCTCACGCAGGCGCGGCCATTGGTGCCCAGCGGTGCAAAGAACGGCGCGCCCGTCGCCTCCACGGCGCCGGTGGCATTGCGCACGCCCACCTGTCCATAGTCGTTCGCGTAGCTGCCGTCGGCGGCCAGGCCGCCGCTCTCCCCCGGGTTGATCCAGCGCAGCGAGCGGTGCGGTGCAGGCACGGCCGACGCCTCGGGCCCGTCCGATTCAGCCGCCTGCAGCACGCCCCGCAGCGCCAACGCGCACAGGGCCGCCGCCACGGGTTTTCGTACGCGCATCATGACCCACGGATCCCACTGCGATGCACACCATCGCAGCAGCATGCTGAACGCGCCCGCGTGGCAACCCAAGCGTAGAACTACGGATGCCTTGCGCGGCGTGCACCCGATAGCAGCAGGACGATGCCGACCACCACGCTCAGCGCGCCCCAGCCCGCCCACTTGAGCTGTCCCGTCATGAAGCTGCCCGGCAGGAGGCCCACGCCCTGCAGGATCCAGATGACGCCCAGCGTCACCAGCAGGCCGGCGATCACTCGCACGAAGATACGCATAGCGCTTCTACTCCCCTGTTAAAACGGAGGTTCCAAAGAACGGGCCGCGGCCCCGGCCGCCACCGCACCGACGGTCCTCGCCCTGCAGGCCGCACCACGGCCTCTCATGGCGGTGCCAGGCCGGGCTCCCTGTCCACCGGACTCGTGGCCGATGCGGTCATGGCACTGCCAAAGCAGGCCAGCATGACACAGCCGATCGCGACCCCTTGCAGCCGGGTGAGCCGCTCGCCCAGCATCGCCCAGGCCACCAGCGCCGCGAGCGCCGGCTCCACGCTCATGAAGATCCCGAACGTACGGGTCGGCAGGCGCGTCATCGCCCACATCTCCAGCACGTAGGGCAGTGCGCTGGAGAGCACTGCCACGGCCAGCGCCACCGGCAGCGCAGCGGCCGCCAGCGGGATACCGCGGGCGCCGATCGCGCTGATCGGCAGCACCACGAGGGCGCCGACGATCAGGCCCAGCGAGACGCTGCGTCCGCCGTGCGCCAGACCCGCCCGTCTGCCCAGCACGATGTACAGCGCCCAGCCCACGCCCGCCAGCAGCGCAAAGCCGATGCCCAGCGGGTCCACGGCGGCCGCGCCCGGCCACAGCGGCAGCAGCAGGCCGAGGCCCAGCAGCGCGAGCCCGACCCAGGCTGCGTCCACGCCGTGGCGAGAGGCGGCGATCGCCACGGTGAGCGGACCCAGCACCTCGATCGCCACCACCAGCCCCATCGGCACGCGCGCCAGCGCGAGGTAATAAAAGAGGTTCATGAGCCCCATCGATGCGCCGTAGCCCAGCAGCGCCAGGCGGCTGCCGGTGAGCCTCGTGCCTCGCCAGGGACGGTAGAGGGGAAGCAGGATCAGGGCCGCCAGCAACAGGCGCAGGGCGGTTGCGCCGCGGGGACCCAGCAGCGGGAAGAGGGACTTTGCCAGCGAGGCGCCCAGCTGGAGGGACAGCATGGCCACGAGGATCGCGGCACTGGGCAGGAGCAGGCAGTTGGCGCGCACGACGGGCAGTATAAGCCCGTACCCAAACCCACCCCGCTCGTCTATAAACAGCGCATGACCGCAACTTCCCGCTGTGAAACCGCCTCCTACTGCCTGGCTGCCGGCGCGCTGCTGCTGGTGATGCAGGTGCACCTGCTGACGGCGCTGCTGGTGGGCCTGCTGGCGCACGAGCTCATCCACAGCGTCGCGCCGCGGCTGCAGATCACCGGCACGAGCCTGCGCGCGCGCAAGCTGATCATGCTGCTGCTGCTGATCACGGTGGTCGTGCTGCTGGCCACGGCCGCCGGCATCGGCGTGGCCACGCTCACGGCGCACGGGCCGGAGAGCATCGCGGCACTGATGCGCAAGATGGCCGACCTCATCGAGACCGCGCGCTCGCGCCTGCCCGACTGGGTGCAGAGCTACCTGCCCGCCACCGCCGCGGAGTTGCAGACCGCCGCCTCCGACTGGCTGCGCCACCACGCCGGCGCGCTGACCACGACGGGGGAGAAGGTGGGCCGCGGCCTCGTGCACCTGGTCGTGGGTATCCTCATCGGCAGCCTCATGGCCTTCACGCCGCTCACCCAGCGCGAGCAGGCGCGACCGCTGGTGGCGGCGCTGCGCGAGCGCGTGGAGATCCTCAGCCACGCCTTCCGCCGCATCGCCTTTGCGCAGGTCCGCATCTCCGGCCTGAACACGCTGCTGACGGCGTTCTACCTCCTCGTCGTGCTGCCCCTCTGCGGCGTGCACCTGCCGCTGGTGAAGACCATGATCGTGGTCACCTTCGTGGCCGGGCTCCTGCCGCTGGTCGGCAACCTCATCTCCAACACCGTGATCGTGGTGGTGAGCCTGAGCGGGTCGCTGGGCGCAGCGGCCGGCTCGCTGGCCTTCCTGGTCTCCATCCACAAGCTGGAGTACCTGGTGAACGCGCAGATCATCAGCAACGAGATCCGCGCGCGCACCTGGGAGCTGCTGCTGGCGATGCTGGTGATGGAGTCGCTGTACGGGCTGCCCGGCCTGGTTGCCGCGCCGATCTTCTACAGCTACCTGAAGGATGAGCTCTGCGCCAAGCAGCTGGTGTGAGCTGCCGCCGCGGGCGTCCTGCCAGGCCTTGCGGTGCCGTGCGGCGGCGCAGGATGGCCAACGCCGCCTTGCCGTCCCGATCCGTGCCCTAGGCCTCCGGGTCCGCCTCGGTCAGCTCCTTGGGCAGGAGCTTCCCGGGGCCGGGATTCACGCCCAGTTCGCGCATCTGCTCCGCCAGCTTGATCGCGTTGCCGCGTCCCGTGCTCAGCTGGGCGCGTGCCTTCTCGTAGACGGCCGTGGACTTGTCCAGGCAATCGCCGATCTCCAGGAAGGAGCTGGCAAAGCTCGTGAGCTTCTCGTAGAGCTTGCGGCCAGCCTCGGCGATCTCCTCGGCGCTCTCCTTGCGGTTCTGGAACACCCACATGCCTTCCACCAGCTTCACGACCGCCATCAGGGTGCTGGGCGTCACCAGTACGATCTGGGCGCGATAGGCGTCGCCATAGAGGCTCTCGTCGGCCGACAGCGCCGTGAGCAGCGCCGCCTCCACGGGCACGAACATCAGCACGAACTCCACCGCCTTGAGGTCCGGCGAGCGTGTGTAGTCGCGGGCCGCGAGCCCCTTGATGTGGGCGCGCAGCGAGGCCAGGTGGGCTGCCAGGAACTGCGCCTTGAGCGCCTCGTCCCGGGTGTCGCAGTACTGCTTCCAGGCCTTGTTGGAGACCTTGGAGTCGACGATGACGTGGCGGTTCTCGGGCAGGAAGATCACCGCGTCCGGCTGCTGGCGCGAGCCATCGGCGCTCTCGATGGAGTGCTGCAGGCTGTACTCGCGGTTCTCGCGCAGGCCGGAGTCCTCCAGGATCCGCTTCAGGATCGTCTCGCCCCAGTCGCCCGTGGCCTTGGAGCTGATCGTGAGCGCGTTGGTGAGGCCCTCTGCCGCCTTGGAGACGTGCTGGTTGAGCTGCGTGAGGTGCTCGATCTGCTGGTGGAGCTTGCTGCGGTCGCCGGTCTCCGCCGTGTAGATCGTCTCGATGCGCGCCCGAAACTCCGACAGCTGCTGGTTGAAGGGGCCCACCAGTGCCTCGATCTCCTTGCGGTTGACCTCGCTGAAGGCGCGGCCGCGCTCCTCCAGCATCTTGCTGGTGGCGCCCCCGACCTTCTCCTCGAAGAAGCGCATCTGCTCCTCGATCCACTGGCGCTGCTCGGCCAGGCGCTGCTGCAGGGCGTCCTGCTCGCGCAGCTGCTCCGCGCGCACGCCCTCCAGCTGCGTGGTGAGGCGCGACTGCTCCTGCAACAGCCCCAGCCGCTCGGCCTCCAGCTTCCCCAGCGTCTCGGTGAGGCTCGTGTGCCGGCCGACCAGGTCCGCCAGGCGCGAGTCGGCCACGGCCTGCGCGCCACGCGCCGCGGCCAGCTCCGCCTGCAGGCGCTGGCGGTCCCTCGCGCGCAGCGCGGAGAGCAGGATCGCCACCAGCAGGGCGCTGGCCAGGCTCCAGCTGAGGATGTCCAGGTTCATGGCGTTATTTGAACAGACTCCGGGGTACCGGCGCCCGCGGGCGTGCCGGGCGCTGCCCCACAGTCTATATTCTGGGAGACATGTCCCTCCGCGGTTTCTCCCCGTCGCGCACGGCTGGCCTGGACCGGCTGGCCCAGTTCCTGCCCCTGGCGGGGCGTGCCTATGCGGCCAGCCGCAACGAGGACCGCGGCGCAGGCCACCACGAGCACGTCTCCTGCCTCTCGCCGTGGCTGCGGCATCGCCAGGTCACCGAGACGGAGGTGCTGCGCGCGGTGCTGAGCCTGCATGCCCCCTCGACGGCACAGAAGTTCATCCAGGAAGTGTTCTGGCGGGGCTATTTCAAGGGCTACCTGGAGGCGCGGCCCACGATTTGGAGCGACTGGCGCCGCGTGGTGAACCAGCAGCTCACCGAGATCGGGCGCGATGAGGCCCTGGCCAGCGCCTACCGGCGCGCCGTGGGTGCCTACACCGGCATCGAGTGCTTCGATACTTGGGTACAGGAGCTCAAGGGCACCGGCTACCTGCACAACCACGCGCGCATGTGGTTTGCCTCGATCTGGATCTTCACGCTGGGCCTGCCCTGGCAGCTCGGCGCGGAGTTCACCTACCGGCACTTCCTCGATGGGGACCCGGCCTCCAACACCCTCTCCTGGCGCTGGGTCGCGGGACTGCACACCACCGGCAAGCACTATCTGGCGCGCGCCCACAACATCGCGCAGTACAGCAACGGCCGCTTCGCCCCCGAGGGCCTGGTGGAGACGGCACCGCCGCTGACCGAGCGGGCGAGCCACCCGCTCTCGGCGCTGCCGAACCTTCTGTCCTCGCCACCGGCCGGGAAGCTCACGCTGCTGGTGACCGATGAGGACCTGCATCCGGAGAGCCTGGGGCTGGATCCGCTGCAGGTGGTGGGCGTGGCGGGGGTGACGAGCGTCACGGCGCGCTCGGTGCTGCCGGTGCCCCGGCTCGTGCAGGCCTACGCCGAGCGGTCGATGGAGGACGCCCTGGGACGGGCCGCGATCCACTTCAGCGCGCCGGTGGAGCGCTTGCCGCGGCTGGACGGGGATTCGATCGCCGAATGGGCGGAGCGACTGCAGGTCAAGACGGTGGTGACGGCCTGTGCGCCGGTGGGACCGGTGCAGGAACAGTTGGCCGATGCGGGTGACTGGCTGGGGCTGCGGGGCTTGAAGCTGGTACAGCTGCGCCGGCCCTACGACGCCGCGGTGTGGCCCCATGCCACCCGCGGCTTCTCAGAACTTCGTGACCGGATCCCCGAGCTGATGGACCAGCTGGATCTTAGAAGCGGGCGCCCCGTGCAGGGGCGCCTCGACATCTAGGCCGGCGGGCGCCTTAGACGACCTTGCCGGTCTCGCGCCAGCTGCCTTCCGCGTAGCTCGTGCGCACGGCGGCCACATACGGCACCGGGCAGACGATGGCGCGGATCTGCACCTGCTTGTGGCTCTCGACCGTCGGCTTCTTAGAGCCGCCGTCCGGCTCGCCCCAGACGAACACGACTTCCGTGCCCGGCTTGGCGAACTCCGGCTCCAGGTAAGCCAGCGTGAGCTGCTTGCGCTCGTTGGAGCTGTAGCCGACCCAGGTCGACACGCCAACCTGCTTGCCGTCCTTCGAGAGGACCGCGTCCTGCGGGTACATCGAGTACACGGCCGACGGGAAGTCGAAGTACTTGGCGCGCTCGTGCTCCTTGCCGTACTGCGAGGCGATCGTGCGGACGACGTCCTCATCGTTCAGCTCGAGCGTGACCTTCACGCGATGCGCCTTGGCAGCGATCTTCTCCAGCGCCGCACGGCCGATGAAGTCATGGTCGAACTTCACGAACAGGCCATAGCCCAGGTCATAGGGCGTGGTGTAGTGGTCGTCGATGTTGCCCGAGACGTAGCTGCCGCCCAGCGACGCGTTGCCCTCGAAGCCGTTGGCCGGCAGCCACTCGCGGTACTTCTTCATGCGCTCGTCGCCCGAATACACCGGTGCCATCGGGCTCGGGATCCAGCCCGACTCCAGCGTGTTGGAGGAGTAGGCGCGCGAACCGACCAGGCGCAGGCCGAACTCCTTGCCAGCCTCCACGATCGCATCCAGCACGGCCTGGCCGTCGGCGGCAGGTCCGAAGAGCTCGAAACCCGGCTGGCCGGCCATGCCGTGGCGCAGCGCGGTGAGCTTCTTGCCCGCGATTTCCATGTCGCACATGTTGAAGAACTTCAGTTCCGGCGGGGCCTTGCCCAGCACCTTCGTCATGACCTTCATCGCGTTCGGGCCCTGCACCTGGTAGCGATAGGTCTTGCGGGCGACCGGGTTCGGACGCGAGGCGGAGCGCTCGTCACGCTCGAAGGTCACGTTCCACTTGCTGCCGTCCGGCTTGGTGCCGGTCTCGCCGTGGTACTGCACCCAGTTGTGCACCGGCGGGCGGCCGATCAGGTTGAAGTGGTCCTTCTCCAGGTAGCACAGCACGACGTCGCCAATGACGAAGCCATCCCAGCTCACCGGCACGTACTGCTTGGCCTTGCCGGGCGTGAAGCCCTTGAAGCTGTTGATGCCCAGGCTCTCCAGCAGCGCAAAGGCATCCGGGCCGGACACGTACAGGTCGGTCATGTGGTAGGACTGGTTGAACACCACGGCGGTGTTCTGCCAGGCCCACTGCTCGTCACGCCAGTTGGTGTACTCGGGCAGCTTGACCGGGTACGGGTTCGGGCCGGACTGCGAGTCGCGCAGCAACTTGACGGCACCGCCCGCGGCCTTCATGCGTTCTTCCAGATTCTTGAAGCTCATGCTCTCTCCTTGGACAAGACAGGGGCCACAGGCAATGCGGCCAGGTTGATACTTTCTTCCACGACATGCGCGTGCTCGCGCATCAGGGCCTCTGCACGGGCGCCCTGCCCCTGCTCCAAGGCATCTACGAGGCTGTAATGCTGGTGGTGGGCGTAGCGCAGCTGGTCGTACATACGATCCAGCTGCCCGCGGTCGAAGGCCAGCGCCTGGGGACCTGCGAAGGGTACGCGGCTGTTGCGCTCGATCGCGTCGGTGAGGATCGGGCTCCCCGCCTCGCTGAGGATCAGCGCATGGAACCGCTGGTTCATGTCGGCGTAGAGGGCCTCATCGCGCTCCTCCACGCAGCGCTTGCCGAGGACGGCTTCGCCATCCTCCAGGCAGCCGCGCAGTTCGCGCAGGAACGCGCGCGAGGCACCGCGCTCGGCGACCCGCCGGGCGGCCAGGCCTTCCAGGCTCGCGCGCACGTCGATCGCATCCAGCACGTCGGCGGCGGTGAAGGAGCGGACCACGAAGCCGCGCGTATCGTGCTCGGCCAGCAGGCCCTCCTGGGCCAGCAGCGGCAGGGCCTGGCGCACGGGCGTGCGCGAGACCCCCAGCAGCTCCGCCAGGGGCGCCTCGGCCACGCGCTGGCCGGGGGCCAGCTCGTTGCGCAGGATCATCTCGCGGATGCGAACGATCGCGTGGGTGAGGTGCGTGCTCATATGGGGCGGCGATCCTGCAGATGGGATCCCAAAAAGTCAATTGCGGATCCCAAATTCGCTATTCGGGACCCAATTCGCGCCAGAAAGCGAACAAATTGACTTCTCGGGATCCCATGGCGACCATCACGCCACAACTTGAACAACGGGGGCACGCAAGATGACTGACAGCCGCAATCTGGACCCGCAGGTCCACATCAAGTCCCCGGGCGCACTCTTTGTGGGCGGGCAGTGGGTCAAATCCAGCGGCGGGGGCGTCCTGGAGGTCATCTCGCCGGTGAGCGAGCAGGTCCTGATGCGCTTCCCCGATGCCACCACGGCCGACATGGACCGTGCCGTGGCCGCCGCCCGCGAGGCCTTCGACCACGGCCCGTGGCCGCGCATGTCGGCCCAGGAGCGCGGCCAGGCCCTGCTGAAGGTCTCCGAGCTGCTCCTGGCGCGCATGCCGGAGCTGGCCAACGCCTGGACCTGCCAGGTCGGGGCACCCATCGGCCTGACCAAGTACGCCGCGATGCAGGCCCCGCAGCTCTTTGAGTACTACGGCAAGCTGATCCAGCAGACCACGCTCGTCGAGGAGCGGCGCCGTGACAACGGCGGCCTGGTGCGGGTCTGCAAGGAGCCGGTGGGGGTCGTGGCGGCCATCACGCCCTGGAACGCGCCGCTGGTGCTGCTGTGCTACAAGGTCGCCGCCGCGCTGGCGGCCGGTTGCACGGTGGTCGCCAAGCCCTCCCCCGAGACCCCGATGGACGCCTACCTCGTGGCCGAGTGCATCGAGGCGGCGGGCCTGCCGCCGGGCGTGTTCAACGTGCTGCCGGCGGGGCGCGAGGTCGGCGACTACCTGATCCGCCACCCCGGCATCGACAAGATCAGCTTCACCGGCAGCACCGCGGCCGGCAAGCACATCGCCGCCGTGGCCGCGCAGCGGCTGACGCGCACGAGCTTCGAGCTGGGCGGCAAGTCCGCCGCGATCCTGCTGGAGGATGCGGACCTGGGCGTGGCCTTCAAGAGCCTGGTGCCCTACTCGATGCCGATCACCGGCCAGGTGTGCTTCTCGCTGACCCGCGTGCTGGTGCCGCGCTCGCGCCAGCAGGAGATCCTGGACGCCTACGTCGCCGCGATCCGCGGCATCAAGATCGGCGATCCGTTCGAGGCCGACACGGGCATGGGTCCGCTGGCCATGGCGCGGCAGCTGGAGCGCGTGCAGGGCTACATCGCCAAGGGCCAGGCCGAGGGCGCCACGCTCGTGCTGGGCGGTGGCCGCCCGAAGCAGTTCAGCAAGGGCTTTTTCATCGAGCCGACGGTGTTCAGCGACGTGGAGACCACGATGACCATCGCGCAGGAGGAGATCTTCGGACCGGTCGTCTCCTTCATCACCTACGACGACGTGGACGATGCCGTGCGCAAGGCCAACTCCACCGTCTACGGACTGCATGGCGCCGTATACACGCAGGATGCCGAGCGCGGCTACGCCGTGGCCCGCCGCGTGCGCTCCGGCAGCGTCACCGTCAATGGCCTGGTGGTGGACATCAAGATGCCGTTCGGCGGTTTCAAGCAGTCGGGCCAGGGCCGCGAGGGTGGCATCGAGGGCCTTGATCCGTACTTTGAGCTCAAGACGATCCACTTCGCGTAACGCAAATCGGTACACGGGGCTGGCGTGGCCTGCCCCGTGACCCGCCGCGCTACGCTCTGGGCCGTCGCGCCCCCCAGTCGCGGCCGAATAGATCCCCTTCAAGACCCGCATGGCCGCCGGCGCCTGTGCTTCCCGACCAGGCGTTGAACGCGCGCGCCCACTGGCCGTCACCTGGGGGGCTTTTCAAATCAGACGGTCGGCTCTTCCGCGGGAAGATTGCGCATCCAGCCGGCAAGGTTGGCAAGCGCGGCTCGGACATGCTCGCGGACTTCAACGTGGCTCACCGTCTCGTCCAGCGCGCCGTTCATGCACAGCATCCACGCGTCGCGCTCGGCGTTGCCGATCGGGAAGGGCAGGTGGCGGGCACGGAGCATCGGGTGGCCCCGCTCGCTGGTGTAGCGCTTCGGGCCGCCCAGCCACTCACCCATGTATTTCTTGAGCAGCGTGCGGATGGCGGTGAGGTCACCGGGGTGCATCGCACGGACCACGGCCCCTTCCGGCAGCGCCTCCATCCGGTCGTAAAAGCGATCCACCAGGCGGTCCACCGTCTCCTGGCCGCCCATCAGTGCATAGGCCGTCGTGGCCTCGGTCTCGCTCATGGCAACTCCCCAAAAGAAAAGGCTCTGACAACAAGTCGTGTTGGTAGGGGCTGGCTGAGATTGCCGTCGGGCGGAGTCCCCGCCCGGGCCGCCTGGGATATTCTCAAAAAAGAATAAAAATACTATATTCTTTTAAACGAATGTTCTCACACTATTCGTGATAACGAATATACTTAGAATATTCTTAAAGGAGAATATCCGTGAGGGATTACCCCATCCAGACTCCGGCCCAGCTCAAGGTGGCCCTGCGCGCCCTGCGTCGCACCCAAAGGCTGAGCCAGTCCGAGTTCGGCCGCAAGGTCGGGCTATCCCAAGAGCGGATCTCGGCTATCGAAAACCACCCGGAGCGGGTGATGACGGATCAGCTGCTCACCCTCTTGATGGCTTTGGGTGTGGAGCTTGTCATCAAGCCCCGCTCGCTTGAGACCAAGCCCCCGGGGATCTGGTGATGGCCGGTCGTCCGACGAGTCGCAGAGCGCTCTGGGTCTGGATGAATGGCGAGCACGTGGGCGAATGGTCATTCTCATCGTCCCGTGGCCATGGTTTTCGCTATGACAGGCGTTGGTTCGATAATCCGCTCCGGCGCCCGTTGTCTTTGTCATTGCCCCTTGAGCAAGGCACGGATCTGCTGACGGGACCGAGAGTCGAGGCGTTTTTTGACAACCTCCTGCCCGATAGCAGGGCTATCCGCAGGCGCCTTTCCCATAAGTTCGGCACCGGAATGCAGGCCCTGGACCTCTTGGAGAAGATCGGCCGCGACTGCGTGGGGGCCATGCAGCTGCTACCCGTCGATGCGCAGCCGCCTGATGTTCGCCGCATCGACGCCGAGGCGCTGACCGACGCACAGGTTGAGCGGCTTCTCGACCATGCCATCGCTGAACCGGCGCCCGGGACCCCGCAGGACGAGGATCTGCGCATCTCGATCGCTGGCGCGCAGGAGAAGACGGCGCTGCTGTGGCATCAGAACTCCTGGTGTAAGCCATTGGGTTCAACCCCTACGACTCACATCTTGAAGCTTCCGCTCGGCGAGGTTGGTGGAATGCGCGCGGATTTCTCAACGTCGGTCGAGAACGAGTGGGTATGCGCCCAGATCGCCGGTCAGTTCGGCCTGCCAACTGCCAACTGCCGGATTGCCCACTTTGGGCGACACAAGGTTCTGGTCGTGGAGCGTTTTGATCGGCGGATGGTAGATAACCTCTGGTGGGCGCGCCTGCCTCAGGAGGATTTCTGCCAGGTATCGGGCATCCCCAGCGAGCAGAAGTACGAGGACCGTGGTGGTCCCGGGATGTCCGCCATACTCGGCGTGTTGCGCGGAAGTGATGTCCCGGAGGACGATCGCAAGAGGTTTCTGGCTGCGCAGCTGCTTTTCTGGCTGCTGGCGGCTCCCGACGGGCATGCCAAGAATTTCAGCATCTTCATCGAGCCTGAGGGCCGGTACAGGCTGACACCCCTTTACGACATCATGTCAGCGTGGCCAGTCATCGGCGAGGGTCCCCAAATGTTTCAGTGGCAGAAGGTAAAGCTTGCCATGGCCGTGCGCGCCAAGAGCCCGCACTCCCGGCTGGCAGAAATTCAGCGCCGTCACTGGAATGGGGTGGCCAAAGCCAACGGCATGGGTGATGACTTTGAACCTGTCATTCAACAGTTCATCACTCAAACACCTGGCGTGCTCGAGGCCGTGTCGGCACGGTTGCCCGCGGGCTTTCCGACCGCGGTAAGTGAGCCCATCTTCAACGGATTGCTCGCGCAGACAAAGCGGCTTGGATAGCCAACGGTCCAGTGGAGTCTACGAAGCACGGGCGCGAGACGCCCCTCGCAGTGTCCGGATGACGGCACTGCCACGATTTGGCGACAGCGCCAAAGAAAAGGGGCAGGTGGTTGCCCACCTGCCCCGTTCATTCACACTTCCAGAAGTGCGACGACCCAGGTCGCCGTTTACTTCTTGCCGGTGCGCCAGCCCTCAGCATAGGCCTCGCGCGCCGTGACGGCATACGGGACCGGGCTGACGATCGCGCGGATCTCGGCCTGTTTGTGACGCTCGACCGTGGTCTTGCGGGTGCCGCCGTTCGGCTCGCCCCAGTGCAGAACCACCTCGTTGCCGATCGCCACGTCTTCGTCGACCGTGGCCAGCGACAGGAACGAACGCTCGTTGTAGCTGTAGCCCGAGAACAGCGAGACGCCGACCGTCTTGCCGCCCGCGGTCAGGCGGTCGTAGTTGCTGTTGGCGTAGTTCGACAGCGGCATTTCGATGTACTTGAAGTGCTCGCCCTTCTGCAGCATCGAGTTCTGGATCCTGGCGACGTCCTCGCCATTCCAGGCCAGCGTGACCTTGCGACGACCGCCCTGGCCGCCGTTCATCTTCTCGAGGGCTTCGCGGCCGATGAAGTCATGGTCGAACTTCACGAACGGGCCGTAGCCGATCTCGTACGGGGTCAGGTAGTAGTCTTCGATGTTGCTGGAGACGAACGAGCCGCCGATGGCGCCCGCAGCCTCGTACGAGTTGGCCGGCGCCCACTCGCGGTACTTCTTCATGCGCTCGTCCGTGTACACGGCCGGCAGCGGCGACGGCACCCAGCCCGACTCCAGCGTGTTCGTCGCGTAGGCGCGCGAACCGACCGGCACCAGGCCGAATTCCTTGCCCGCCTCCAGGATCGCCGCGGCGATCTCTTCGCGCTCGGCGTAGGGGCCCCAGATCTCAAGACCTGGCTCGCCGGCCATGCCGTGGCGCAGGGCGCGGACTTCCTTGCCCTTGATCTTGATGACGTCCATGTTGAAGAACTTGATGTCCTTGATCGGACCGCCGTTGAGCTTCTCGATCACGTTCTTGGCCTTCGGGCCCTGGATCTGGAAGCGGTAGAACGTGCGGCTGACGGCGTGGCCGTTCGGACGCGACGGCGAGCGGTCATCGTACGTCGTCTTGACGTTGTAGCCACCGGTCTTGGCATGGAACTGGATCCAGTTGCAAGACGGGGCGCGACCGACGACGACGAAGCTGTTGTCGGCGAGGTAGAAGAGGATGGCGTCGCCGATGACGTGGCCGCTGTACGAGCAGGCAACGAACTGCTTGGCCTTGTTCGGCACGAAGCCCTTCATGCTGTTGATCGCGAGGTCCGAGATCAGCTTGAGGGCGTCCGGGCCTTCGATGAAGAGGTCGACCATGTGGTGCGTCTGGTCGAACAGCACGGCGGCATTGCGCCACGCGCCCTGCTCGTCACGCCAGTTGGAGAATTCCGTGGCGACCACGGGGTACACGTAGGCACCGATCTGCGAATTGCGCAGGTGCTCGACGGTGTTCCCGGCGGCCTTCAAAACGCTTTCCAAGCTCTGCTGACTCATGGCTTCTAGCAACCTCTTCCGTATGTTCTATTGGGGCCCAAAAAAACGGCTCGACAGTTTAGCAGCCAAACGTCAGAAATCTGCAACCTACGCTTTGAGCCGCCAAAGCGCCGATATGGCTACAATAGTCGTTAACAATAAGTTAACTGTATCTTTGAAGATACAATGACCGGGAAGGCCGACAATCCGCGGCGAGTCGGTCGGGGGGGCGGGTCGGCGATCCCGGGAATTAAAAGCTCGTGTTGCAACGCACATTATGCCGTAGCCCAGCGCGCCTTCCGGTCCCCGGCGGATCCGGTGGCTGGCGCTGCAGGCGAAAATCAAATCGAACCGTTGCGGATCGAAGCCTCGGGCAAGGCGCCCATTAGTTAAGAGTGCCGACGCCGTCGGGCCCCTGGGACCACTGCACTTCCAGCACGGTCGTGCGGTTGCGGCCCTCGCGCTTGCTGGTATAGAGCGCCTCGTCCGCGGCCCGGACGATCTGCTGAGCGGAACCGCCGACCTGCGGTGTCGCGCCAGCCACGCCCACGCTCAGCGTGAGCACCCCGTAGGGGCTGCCCCGGTGTTCCACCCGCAGCAGGGTGACGGTCTGGCGGATCCGCTCCGCGATCCGCGCGGCGTCATCCACCGGGGTGTGCGGCAGGATCACGGCGAATTCCTCGCCGCCGTAGCGCGCGGCCAGGTCCCCGGAGCGCGTCACTCCGGCGGCCAGCGATTCGGCCACGGTCACGAGACAGTAGTCGCCGCGCTGGTGGCCGTAATGGTCGTTGAAGAGCTTGAATTGATCCACGTCCACCAACAGGATCGCCAGCGGATAGCCGCCGCGCAGGGCCTGCGCCCACTCGCTGGCCAGGGCCTCGTCGAAGCGGCGCCGGTTGGCCAGGCCCGTCAGCCCGTCCTTCCACACGAGGGAGGCCAGTTCCTGGTTGGCTCGCTCCAGGGCCAGCTCCGCCTGCCGGCGACGCGTGATGTCGCGCAACGTGACCACGCGGCCTGTCTGCGCGCCCTCCTGGAACTGGCTGGTCTGGGTCTCCACCCAGATTTCCTGCCCGTCGGCGCGGCGCGCCCGATAGACGTGCGTCAGGCGCCGCCACTCGGCGGTCTCGTTGAGCACCGACGCCACGCGATGCACATCATCCGGATGCACCCTGTCCAGGTAGGACTGCTGCAGGAACTCCTCCGGGGTGAAGCCCAGCACCTCCCGCACCGCCGGGGACACGTACAGCAGGCGACTCTTGGCGTCGGTCAGGATGATGACGTCGGTGGAATATTCCGCGAGCACCCGCAACTGGTTCTTGATGGCCTCCAAGGCCACGAGCTCCCGCTGTCGGCCGGCGATGGACACCATGATCGGGAACATCGAGAGCATCAGGCTCCCGAAGAACAGCTGCATGACCCGGTAGCGCGCGGCCGGCTCCGCGACCGCCAGCAGCACGAAGGCGCCGCGACCCATCTCCGTATAAAAGAGTGCGATGCCGACCACCACCAGGACCGACAGCGTCGTGCCCGCGAATCCGCCCCGCAGCGCGACCAGCAGCAGCGGGGGATAGAGCAGGAACAGCAGGGGATAGGTCGTCTGGCTGAACACCACCAGGCTCACGCCCACCACGGCGATGGCGCCCCCCAGCAGAGGCCAGGCCTTCTCGCGCCGGAACAGCCCCCCGAACCGGTCGACGCGTAGCGCCACGACCACCGGAGTGATGCTCGCCATGCCCAGCGCATGCCCCGTGGACCAGCTGTGCCAGACCGGCAGGAAGGCGGCACCGGCGAACCCGTACGCGTCCGCGGCGACCACCGCGCCGCTGGCCACCGGCGCCAGCACGATACCGAACACCAGGAAGCGCCAGAAGTTGCGGGCCTCCGCCAGGGCGGCTAAGTCGAGCCGGGATCGGCCCTGCGGCCAGGCCGCCAAGGCGATCTCCGCGAGGTTCAGCAGGCTCCCGCGCACGATGAGCCCGGGCGCATCCCCTAACAGGATGCTGCTGGCCACGTTGCCGGCCAGGCTCGCCGCCAGAAGCCACGGCCAGCGCGAGCGCGGCGCCGTCAGCAGGAACCCGAGCGCCAGGCCGTTGGCCAGCCAGATCGAGGAGACGGATGTAGCGCCGCGCGTGTAGGCCTGGGTGACCCACGCCGCCGATGTATTTTGGACGTATCTGGGAATACACAGCACTGGCGCGGCCCAGCCATTTTGGTCGTTTGCAGTCGGCTCATTTACTGCGCTCGCGAGGAACTATTTCTGGTTCCTCCTGATTGGAATGGCGATCTACGCGATCTTTGTGCGCGAACGTGGGGTCCGTTTCTCGCCGCTGTCGGGCCTGAAGTATCTGCTGCCGGCGTCGATATATAAGACCCCTTCGGTGCGGATCGACCTGATGATGGTACCGATCTCCTGGGTATTGAACTTCGTGCTGTTCGCCGGTTTGGCCGTCGGCTCGGGAGTGGTGCAAGTCTGGCTAGCCGGGCATTACGGTCACTCTCCGCTACACGTCCCCGCTGGGTGGATGGCCGTGTCGCTGCAAATCGCATTCACCCTGCTCGGTACGGACATTGCGCGTTTCGCCTGGCACTATCAGGGTCACAAGGTCGCGTTCTTCTGGGAATTCCACAAGGGCCATCATTCGGCGGAAGCGCTGCACCCGGTATTCATCCGTACGCATCCGGTCGACATGTTCGTGCGCCTGCTCTACATGAACATGGGTGGTGGGCTCGTGGGCGGCGGTCTGATGTACCTCTGCGGCGTCGATGCGAGCACCACCGCTGCGGGCTTACTCGTGGTGATCGGCACCGTGTTTCATTTCATGCAGCAGTTCGAGCACTCCCACGTGAAGTTTTCGTTCGGCAAGACGCTGGACAAGGTCTTCTACCCGCCGCATTTCCACCAGATCCATCACAGTGCGTTGCTGGAACATCGGGATAAGAACCTTGGTCTCACTGGCGGATTGTGCCTTTGGGACAAACTGGCAGGTACTCTCTACATCCCGAAGGCCAATGAAAGGATCATTTACGGGGCCTCACTGGAGGAGTTGGGCTCCAACAATCCCCATCGCACGCTCTGGGGGTTCTTATCCGGTCCCTTTGTCGAAGCCGCGCGCACGCTGCGTCCCCGGACACCCGTGGATTCAGGCTTGGTAAGAACAGCCGAAACTGCGGGTCCGAGATAGGGCATGGACTGGCGCTCCTGCTGCGGAGGCAGCAGGGGCGTATTTGCAGCTCGTGCTTTCAGGATCCGGCCGAGTTCGTTCCGTGGTCGGCGGGGTGGGGCATGGAGTCGGCGTCACTGTCGACCCGGCGGCGAGAGGAGACTGCATGCGGCGCCTGACGGGACGTGGTCCGCTGTACATTCAGGCTGCCGTGCCGCTGTAGTTGATTGCTGCGTTGACCGGGCCCGCGCGATTCCGAGGGACCATTGCCGCGCTTGAGTAGGGGCATGTGCAATGCCGCCAGTCGTTGGTCTATCGCCTTTGCCGGTGTCCGCGCGGGAGACTCCCGACTACCCTTGGCCTGATCGGCACCAGGGCATCATTGCGGTTGGGGAACTTGGCGTCTTTGAGGAATGCCGGGAAGCCGCCGTCCAGGACGTGGAAGATCTTCCCTCCAGACCCTGGAAAACGGCCCCATCGGCGTTATGAAGGATCGTGGTGTCGCCTATGCCTTGGGGGGCAGCGCTTCACCTGACTCGCCATACGTGCACTAAGTGGCCATCGGCGCTCTTCAACATGAAGCCGCCCATCGCCCCTGCACGGATCGTGACGTTCTCCGCTGGCCTAACCCACAAGCCGTCGACGACCTCGCTCTGCTCCCATATTTGCCCGTTGTCCAGTTCAAACGCTGAGATGAGCGGGCGGCGCGCAATAACTCGGACCACCTTGGCGTCAAAGCTGATTCCGCCTTTACCAGACTCGGCGCGCTCCGGATGCAGCTTGCGTATTTGCCGAGCGTCCAAGCCGACGTCGCTTGCGGACGATGCGGCAGATGCAGGTGCAGGCGCAGGTCCAGCTGCAGGCACTGGCGCAGGGGCGGCGAGGACCTTTGGTGTAGTTGCTGCGGCTGAGCTCGTTGGGGCGTCGGCGCGCCGGGCTGCCGGTGGGGGCGGGTTCGTCGCATGCCGCGCGGCAACTTGCCTGTCGAAGCATGCAAGTCGTGCTGCAGAATCCTGCTCCCGCGCACAGATGTCGAAGGCGTCCGGTGTGGACTGTGCATGCGCTGCGGGAATCAATCCCACGGCGATCACGATGCCAAGAGTAAAGCGGTGCATCCGGATGCTCCCAGAGCTGTGCGGTGGCGGTGTCAAGGGGGTCAGGTCGAGCAGCCCGTAAGCGTGGGCTGCTGGCCAAGAATCTAGCATCGAAGTTCTTGAATTCATATGACTCGGCGGGAACGCAGACGCCTTCGGCTGGCTAAAAGGTAAGCGCTGCGGGGCGGTCGCCTGACTCAGGGCGCGGGACCCTGCGTGCCGACATGCAGCGTCGCGCAGCCCCGTGGCGCTCGGCAACAGACCGAGCGAGGATGCAGCCACTGCTCAATTGTCCTCCAGCGGCGGTTTGCAACGTCGGTAGACCGCGCATACAGGTCGCGCCGGCCATCCGCGAGCAACCGCGGTGGAATATGACGCTCCACGCTGCGTCAGCGGTCCTGATGGAACCTCTCCCGCCCCTACGCTGGCAGTGCCCGCATGGGGATCGTGTCCCAGCGCGTGGTGTATGAGTCGTGAGTTCTGGTCAGGTCAGGTTGGACTCATGCTCGGCTGACGACGGCCGACAACCGGGCG